>URAV01000004.1 GCA_900545915.1 uncultured Porphyromonadaceae bacterium | reverse complement strand
TGTCGCTGTCCGCCATGGCTGCTTCGAGGTTCTGGATGGAGCGCTCGCTGATGGTAAACTGATAGCGGTTCGCCAGCAGACGGTGCAGCCCCTCCAGCATCCACAGCAGGATGCCGGGACGCTCCTCGGACAGCTCTTCGATGAGGAAGGGGTTATCCACCCGGGCAGGGTCGCGGTCTTTCACCGCCACCAAAATCTGTCTGCGCCAGAAGCCGTCGCTGTCATCGTGAGCAGCCACAAGGTTGCCATTGCCGAAGCAGATGAAACGAACGTACAGCAGACCTTGCACAGCCTGCTTATTCTTCCGCTCGATGCACAAACGGTCTTCAGCGGTGACGATGGACTTGATGTTCCGTGTTTCGGGCAAAGCCACCATGTTCAGATCGTCATCGACCATGACCAGCTTGTACTCCAGATTTGCACTGGCAAAGCGGTTCGTTTCGATGCGGAGGATGGATTCGGAGTGAGAGGCTTCCCCGAACAGCTTCTTCAGCAGCAAGCCGATGCGGGATTTTCCCTCGCCGCCCTTGCCGGTCATGACCAGCATCTTCTGCGCCTTGGTAGACGGGATCAGAAGATAGCCGAGATATTCCTGCAAGGTCAGAATGTCCTCCGGGATCAGCAGACCGTCCAGAAATTCCAGCCACTTGGTCGGTGCAGGGGCATCGGGCTGGTATTCCACGGGGAGCCGGTTCAGGCAGAGTTCCTTTTCCGGCACAAAGCCCCGCTCGTCCAGAAAGTAGGTTCCGTTCTGGAGATGGATGCGGTCAAGCTGGGGTTTCCATTCAGGGGTATAGGTTTCGATACGGAGTGCGTCCAGAACCTGCTTCTCCTTCTTGGCAAGGTTGTCGAGCACAAAGTCACGGAGGTCGCTGTGGACTTCGTAGAGCAGTGCGTCCTCGTCTACCTCGCCGTTCTGGTCGAACAGCTTCTGTTTCAGGCACATCATGGGGTGTTTCTCTAAAAGGTACTGGCAGTAAGCGGTTTCACGCACTTTGCCCTTGCTGTCTACCCAAGGGCATTCGCATTCTTCCTCTTCTTCCAGTTCGTCCTCATCACGCCAATCTTCGTTCCTCTTTTTCCAGTCGCTCATGCAATCCCTCCCAATACTTCCGTAGCTCGTTTTCGGTCTGCGGGTCCGGGAGCACCGAACAGTCCAGATAATATTCAACGATGTCAAGGTTCTTTATCGCTTCAAGGAAGCAGGGGTGAAGTTCTTCTGTGGGTGACTGCGGTGCGTATCGGACCCGCCAACGCTGCAGACAGCGGTAATAGTCCAGCAGCTGCTGCCGGACGGTGGGCGGTCTGCGGGGAGCAAGCCGCACCTTGCCGTCGGCAAGTGCCATGCCGAAGTCCTCCTTCAACTTTTCCACAGCCTTGTAGGGAGAAAGTTGAAAAAGTCTGCCGACAAAATCGATCACATCGCCATCTGCCTGACAGGCGAAACAGTGGAAACGGCTGTCCACCTTCATGCTGGGGTGTTTATCCCCGTGGAAGGGACAGCACATCATACCGTTCCGGTTTACGGCGAAGCCGTACAGCTCCGCCGCCTGCCGGGTCGAGATGGCGTTTTTTACGTCCGAAAAGACAGAGGTGCTACCCTCCGTCCCAATGGGTGGGGTACAGGCGAAAGGACGAAGCCCGGTGAGGGGCGTGGGTGAGGTTGGGGTTATTCACACATCGATCCGTCAGAGTGTTGTTCATTTGACCTCCTGCTGCGGTATGGCGTGCCCCTTATGAGCAAGAACGTGTCGAAAAAGTTAAAGTCAGAATACATGAAGCTCTAAGTAAAATAGAAAATTTTGATTATGACAAAAACCGATTCGAACAGGAAATGATTTTCTATATCGAAAAATTGGATATTAACGAAGAGAAACATCGTCTGGACAATCATTTGAAATACTTCATAGAAACAATGGCTTCCGGTAAAGGACAGGGGAAAAAACTCGGTTTTATCAGTCAGGAAATGGGACGAGAAATCAACACATTAGGTTCTAAAGCCAACCATGCAGAATTACAAAAAATAGTCGTTCGCATGAAAGATGAGTTAGAACAGATCAAAGAACAAGTTCTTAATGTAATGTAATTGTTATGCAAGGGAAACTAATCATATTTTCAGCGCCATCAGGTTCAGGAAAATCGACGATTATAAATTACTTATTACAACAAAATCTCAACTTAGCCTTTTCTATATCCGCAACATCCCGCGCTCCGAGAGGTAACGAAAGAAACGGAGTAGAATATTATTTTATGAGTCCGGAAGAATTCAAAACAAAAATTTCCAACAACGAATTTCTCGAATATGAAGAAGTATATGCGGATAAATTTTACGGCACATTAAAATGTGAAGTGGAGAGACTTGTTGCCGAAGGAAAAAATGTTGTTTTCGATGTCGATGTTGTTGGCGGAATAAATATAAAAAAGTTCTATGGTGATCGGGCTTTATCGATATTCATCCAACCTCCAAGTGTGGAAGTCTTACGCCAAAGATTAACAGGTCGTGGAACAGATGCCCCGGATGTTATCGAGTGCAGATTGAACAAAGCGGAATACGAACTTACTTTTGCTTCTCAATTCGATATTGTTATCGTCAATGATAATCTGGAAGACGCTCAAAAACAAGCGTTACAAGCTATACGGAATTTCACGGCTCATTAAATCATGAAAATAGGAATATTCTCCGGATCTTTTAATCCGATACATACAGGACATCTGATTATAGCCAACTATTTATGCGAATTTGAAGAGTTGGACGAAATATGGTTTGTCGTATCACCTCAAAATCCGCTGAAATCCAAGAGAGATTTGCTATCGGACATTCACAGAATAACGATGGTAAAAAAAGCTATCCGTGGAAATCGAAAACTCAAATATTGCGATATAGAGTCTTCTTTGCCCCTTCCTTCGTACACGATACGGACATTAAAAACACTAAAAGAGAAATATCCCGAAAATGAATTTTATTTAATCATAGGTTCGGACAACTGGCATATTTTCGATCGATGGAAAGACTATCAGGAAATTTTAGACAATTATCCTATTTTTATATATCCCCGTCTCGGATATGAAATAACATCCACAAATTCCTTAAACGGCAAAAATATTCAAATTGCCAGAAGTCCGATAATCGAAATATCTTCAACTTTTATTAGAGAAGGTATTTCCAAAGGAAAAAATATGAACTATTATATGCCTTCGAATGTATATCGATATATTCTGTCAAAGGCATTATATCAACCGCAAACATAAATTATGGATAACTATATTTTTTCAAAAAACACAATCGAGTTTGTTACAGTCGGTGTCGAATTCTGCGCTTTAATGGAAAAAGTTCAGGAAAGCGAAAAAAACGAATTTATAGATACCGCTGTAAAAATTCTTCCTTTACTTTATCTCAAAGCGGTATTACTCCCGGACTCCAATGAAGAGGACGAAGAATATGACATAAATATAGAACATTTTGTTACTGAAGAAATTTATGAATATATTCGCAACAGCATAGAACAAATATTAGGTGAACAAGATTCATATCTTGAGGTTTTCCATGCAGATATGCAATACAGTGAAAGTCCTATCATTGCATATATATCTGAAGATCTTACAGATATATACCAAGATATTAAAGATTTCATAGCGGTATATAGCTTGGGAAATGAAGAATGTATGCGCATATCCTTGAACGAATGCAAAAATAATTTTGCAGATTATTGGGGACAGAAACTCGTAAATGTTTTAAGAGCTTTACATTCGTTGAGGTACTCTTCAGAAGATACGGACGATGAAGAAGTGCATCATCATGACAATGTAAAACCGACAAACGGAAATAATCTATTTTCTCAACGCCAAGAATCATGGAAGGAAGATATGAACATGGATGAATGGAATAAATGGAATGAATAAATATAAACCGACAAAAATAACAAAAGAAGAAATATCTAAACTGGAAACAGATGCTTTTTCAGGACGTATTATCGTGGTTCAAAATGAACAAGATATAGAAAAAGCGGTCTCATATCTTTCGGATTTTCCTATTCTGGGAGTAGATACCGAAACCCGTCCCTCTTTCAGAAAAGGGAAATCTCATACTGTCGCTCTCATACAAATCGCAACAGAAGATACTTGTTTTCTTTTCAGAATAAACCGAACAGGTTTTACTCCTACACTGAAAACACTATTCGAGAATCCGAACATTATAAAAATCGGGTTATCGTTAAAAGATGATTTTTCTATGCTTCACAAAATAGCACCGTTCGAGCCAAAAGGTTTTATCGAACTGCAAAGTTACGTGAAACAATTCAATATAGAAGACATGAGTTTGCAAAAGATATATGCCATCCTTTTCGGAAAAAAAATATCCAAATCTCAAAGATTATCCAATTGGGAAGCCGATATACTTTCTGATGCTCAAAAAAAATATGCGGCAACCGATGCATGGGCTTGTGTCCGCATATATAAAAGTCTTTCGACAGGGTGTTTTTCAGATTTTTATAAAAACAGACCTACAGTGCAAGAGACAGTTTGATTTCGCTTCAATTTAATATGCATAAAAATGAAAAAATCGAATTTAATAACTATCATATTATTAATTTATTTGGGTGTCATGGCTTATATCGGCTGGCCCAAATTTATCGAAGCCGGCCAATACGTCGAATATTTTGCTATTATATTAGTTACTCTAATCATAATATTTTTACTTAGGGTCGTTTTGCGTAAAAAAGAACGGTTAAAAAGAGAACGGCGACAGCAACAAGATTCATATAAATAACAAAAAACGAAACCGATATGTCAAAGAAATTAATAATCATCACATGTTTGATCTGCCTGAGCTTTTCTATTTCAGCCCAGACAGAGAGAGGACATTGGCTATTGAATCCGCAATTCACGGCATTTGACTTAAGCGGAACAAACAACGATCTGGATAAAGATAATCGATTTAAACTCGGAATGGGTTTTAAAGGCGGTAATTTTTTATGCGACAGATTGGCTTTATTAGTAGGTGTAGGATTTAAAGTCGATCGACAAAATGATTATAAGGACAATAGCATAAACTTAAACACAGGATTGCGATATTATCTTTTTTCGAAATTATATTTGTCTGCAGAATTGGGTTATGACAAAGTATGGCTTAGAGAATACAGTTCGAATATTACCCGAAAAAGAGATTATTTTTATTTTGGAGCCGATCTGGGATATTCGATATTCGTATCCCAAAATGTCGCAATAGAACCAGACGTTTATTGGAAATACAGTTTCACCGACCGAAGGAATGAATATGGATTTAAAATCGGTATCGGTGTATTTTTCTAATAAGAAGACCTCAGAGTCTGTCCAAATTTAAACAGGCTTTAAGCAAGCAATTATTATCTCAAAATAAAAAATATGGGGCGATTGAAATTTAACTGATCGCCCCATATTTTTTATTTCTTATAGACAGATAAAAAACAGACCTGTTCTGACTTTTAGCAGTCTTTCATATTCGGCTTCTCCAACCCATAGCCGTATTTTTTATCTGCAACTTTCAACAAATAGGCAACAATAAACGATAAAGTGGCAAAACCTGTAAAGATAAACATAGGTGTCGTATAATCATAAAGATTTGCACTATTCTCATTTCCGACAACACAATAATTATCCAATACCCACCCGATAAGGTTAGGTACTCCCCATAAACCTATATTCTGAATAAAAAAGATAAGCGCATACGCTGTTCCTAACTGGCGGGCCGGGAAAATCTTAGTTACACTCGGCCACATCGCTGACGGAACAAGGGAAAATGCAATACCTAAAATAATCATCAGAATTATCGCCACGAGATAATTGGTGATAAAAGGTAATGCATAGATACAGTGAACTCCGATAAGCATTGCTGCCCCCAACATCATAATACTCGCACCTTTTCCCTTGCAATCGAGATAAATACCGAATACAGGTGTTAGGATCAATGCTCCCAAAGCCGGCAATCCGGCAATTGTACCAGCCAAATTATCACTGATTCCGTATTTATTGATCATGAGTTCGGAAGCAAATTTCTGAAACGGAAATACACAGGAATAGAATAATACACACAATAAAGCGATCAACCAGAAACCCGGATTAATCAAAATATTTTTTACATCTTTAAAACTGAATTTACTCTCGTCTTCTTCCTCTGCATAGTCTTCTTGCTTATCGAGCTTCCGATCCATCACAGCGTATATAAAAAACGTTATCAACCCGATAACCAACAACACTAAACCTAAAAGTACCGGAGTCGATATAGAAAAACTCTTTGCCAAAGGAATAGATACCGAATAAGCGACTTGAGAACCTATACGAGCCAATGCTACTTGAATTCCCATCGCAGTACCGAGCTCTTTTCCTTTAAACCACTTTGCAATAATTTTAGTAACGGTAATTCCCGCAACTTCTGCTCCGACTCCAAAAATAGAATAACCGGCAGCAGCGATAAAAACACCTTGCTTGTAACCGAAAAACGTTGCTTCTGCCAAAATATCCGCCGTCATGCCATAATACTGCAAAAAAGTACCTAACACCATCAAAATCGCCGCGATTTTTCCGGTCAATCGTATTCCGAAACGGTCAAGCATCAAACCGCCCCAAATCAACATCAACAAAAATACGTTCAAAAAGCTATATGCTCCCGTAAAGAATCCAAAATCACGACTGGTCCAATCCAAATTGGCTTCTAACATAGTTTTCAGCGGAGCCATAATGTCGTTTACAAAATATGCTGCCATCATGGTGAAAGCGACAATTCCCAACGCAGACCAACGCACGAGAACAGAATCTCTTAAAATTTTTTCCTTTTCCATCTTCTTATTTTAAATTATTTTTCAAGTATCAATACACAAAAAGAAACGGAAAGCAAAAAATTCCTCCGAGCTTTCCATTTTCCTTATTTATTCCGAATACGAGAGATAATGTTATCTCCCCTTTATTTTTTTACCAACAATACTACATTTTCTACATGATGAGTATGTGGAAACATATCTACCGGCTGAACTTTTTCGACACGATATTTTTCATCCAACAAATTCAGATCCCGCGCCTGAGTTGCAGGATTACAACTGACATAAACGATTTTTGTAGGTTCGGCAAACAAAATGGTCTTTATGACATCATCGTGCATTCCGGCTCTCGGAGGATCGGTAATAATAACGTCGGGGCGACCATGTTCGCTGATAAAATCCTGAGTAAGAACATCCTTCATATCTCCGGCATAAAACAAGGTATTGCCGATGCCGTTCAAATCCGAATTTACTTTCGCATCTTCAATCGCTTCCGGAACATATTCTATCCCTATCACTTTCCGGGCACGGCAAGCTACGAAATTCGCAATAGTCCCAGTCCCCGTATATAAGTCATAAACAAGTTCTTCACCGGTAAGTCCGGCAAAATCTCGAGCTATTTTATACAATTCATACGCCTGTTCAGAATTGGTCTGATAAAAAGATTTAGGTCCTATTTTGAACTGTAATCCCTCCATCGACTCCAATATATAATCCCGACCCTTGAATACATGAACCTTTTGGTCGGTAATCGTATCATTAGCTTTCTGATTTATTATATATAATAAAGAGGTAATTTGAGGAAAGGTCTCCGCAAGATACTCCATCATAGCATCGATTTTAGACCTATCATTCTCAAAAAAGACAACAATCAACATAACTTCACCGATTGATGTCGTACGAATTATGATATTACGCATCAACCCTTGCTGTTCTCTCAGATCAAAAAAAGAATAATCATGATCAAGCGCGAATTTCCGAATAGCCAACCGTATATCATTAGAGATATTATCCTGCAGCCAACAAGTCTTAATATCCAATACCTTATCAAACATTCCGGGAATATGAAATCCTAACGCATTCCGAGAATCGAAAGTTTGTTCAGACTGCAATTCTTCTTGTGTCAACCATGATTTATTCGAAAAGGTAAATTCCAACTTATTACGGTAAAAACGAGTCCTTTCCGATCCTTTTATCACAGAAATCTCCGGTAAATCGATTTTCCCAATCCGGGAAAGGTTATCAAAAACTTGCTGCTGCTTATAAGCTATCTGTTTTTCATACGGGATATGTTGCCATTTGCATCCTCCGCATATACCGAAATGCGAACAAAACGGCTCAACACGTATTTCGGAATATTTATGAAACTTCAATATTCGCCCTTCAGCATAACGATGTTTTTTTCTATATAATTGCAAATCGACAATATCTCCGGGAGCGGCAAACGGAACAAATACAACTAAATCATCAATCCGGGCTATCGCCTTGCCTTCAGCAGCCACATCTGTAATCTCAACCTGTTCTATAACAGGAAGCTCTTTCTTTTTACGTGCCAAAATAGTACTTTTAAAACAAAAACAAATTTGGTCAAAGTTAAGCATATTTCTTAAACAATCTATACGTATATTCCAAAAATCAATGACAGGTCAAAATTATTCTCAGAATTTTTGCATATTTAATCATAACTCATATTTTTGTAAAGAGTTAACCCTTTGTTACATTTATTTTAAGAACAAAGACATATTAATAATTTTATTTATACTATGAAGAGTGTTTATACTTTCGGGAACGGCAAAGCAGAGGGTCGTTCTGACATGAAAAATCTGTTGGGAGGAAAAGGTGCCAATCTTGCTGAAATGAATTTGATCGGAGTTCCTGTACCTCCCGGTTTCACGATCACAACTGAAGTTTGTACAGCCTATAATAAAGAAGGAAAAGATGCAGTTGTAAAATTAATTAAGGCTGATGTAGAAAAAGCGATGGTCCATGTAGAGAATCTGATGGGAACAAAATTCGGCGATGCAAAAAATCCCTTATTAGTTTCCGTTCGTTCCGGAGCAAGAGTTTCTATGCCGGGTATGATGGATACGGTATTGAACTTAGGATTGACAGATGAAGCGGTAGAAGGTATTGCCCAAAAATCGGGGAATCCTCGTTTTGCATGGGACTCTTACCGCCGTTTCGTTCAAATGTACGGAGATGTCGTATTGGGAATGAAACCCAAAAGCAAAGAAGATATCGATCCGTTCGAAGAGGTAATGGACGAAGTTAAAAAACAAAAAGGAATAAAAAACGACACCGAACTGGAAGTCGAAGATCTCAAACTCTTAGTAAAGAAGTTCAAAGCTGCTGTAAAGGAACGCACAGGCAAAGATTTTCCGAATTCTCCATGGGAGCAGTTATGGGGAGCTATTTGTGCCGTATTCGATAGTTGGATGAACGAACGGGCTATCTATTATCGCCGCATGAACCAAATCCCCGAAGAATGGGGAACTGCCGTAAACGTACAGGCAATGGTATTCGGAAATATGGGTGAAACTTCTGCTACCGGAGTTGCATTTACGAGAGATGCCGCTACGGGAGAAGACATATTTAACGGTGAATATCTGATCAACGCACAAGGAGAAGACGTTGTTGCCGGAATCAGGACTCCGCAACAAATCACAATCGAAGGATCTCGCAGATGGGCTGCATTGCAAGGTATATCGGAAGAAGAACGTGCAAGCAAATACCCTTCACTGGAAGAAGCAATGCCTGCTTGTGCTAAAGACCTGATCGAAACACAACAGAAACTCGAAGACTATTTCAAAGATATGCAGGATCTTGAATTCACGATTCAAGACGGTAAGTTATGGTTATTGCAAACCCGTAACGGAAAACGCACCGGAGCCGCCATGGTAAAAATCGCCATGGATATGCTTCGGGAAGGTGTCATCGACGAGAAAACCGCACTCAAAAGAATGGAACCGCAAAAACTGGACGAATTATTACATCCGGTATTCGATAAAAAAGCGATGACAGAGGCTAAAGTCGTAGCCAAAGGTCTTCCTGCATCTCCGGGTGCGGCAACCGGAATGATCGTATTTTTCGCAGATGATGCAGAAGAATGGGCGGAAAAAAGAAAAAAAGTAATTTTGGTACGGATCGAAACGTCTCCGGAAGACTTACGTGGAATGAACGTAGCTCAAGGTATTCTGACAGCTCGAGGTGGTATGACTTCTCACGCAGCCGTAGTAGCTCGTGGCATGGGGAAATGCTGTGTATCGGGAGCTGGAGAAATAAAAGTAGATTATAAAGCCCGCACTTTGGAAATGGGCGGTCACATTTATAAAGAAGGAGATTGGATTTCTCTGAACGGATCGACCGGAGAAGTTTATGACGGACAGGTAAATACCGTTGATGCCGATTTAAGCGGAGACTTTGCAAAAATTATGGAGTTAGCGGAGAAATACACCAAAATGGATGTAAGAACCAATGCCGATACACCTAAGGATGCTGCCGTTGCCCGTAAATTCGGAGCAAAAGGTATCGGACTTTGCCGTACAGAACACATGTTCTTCGAAGGTGATCGAATTAAAGCCATGCGAGAAATGATTCTTTCTAAAGATGAAGAAGGCCGCAGAGAAGCTTTGAAGAAACTGCTTCCCATGCAGCGTCAGGACTTCGAAGGTATCTTTATGGCAATGGACGGTTTCGGAGTAACGATACGTCTTCTCGATCCTCCCTTGCACGAATTCGTACCTCATCAGTTAGCTACACAAAAAGAACTGGCCGCAGAGATGGGGCTTTCTATAGAAGAAGTAAAACTTGCATGCGATTCGTTGGAAGAATTCAACCCTATGTTAGGACACCGTGGCTGCCGATTGGGATGTACATATCCTGAAATTACCGAGATGCAAGCTCGTGCCATTATCGAAGCTGCACTCGATGCAAAAGCCAAAGGAGCAAAAGTGATTCCTGAAATCATGGTTCCTCTGGTAGGCATAGTCGAAGAATTGAAGATGCAGGCAGCTATAATCCATCAAACTGCAGAAAAAGTGTTCTCGGAACGCAACGATCAAATCGAATATAAAGTAGGAACAATGATCGAAGTGCCCCGCGCTGCATTAACTGCTGATAAAATAGCGGAAGTAGCCGATTTCTTCTCTTTCGGAACAAATGACTTGACCCAAATGACATTCGGATTTTCTCGAGATGATGCCGGTAAGTTCTTGAAAATATACCAGGAGAAAGGAATATTGAAAAACGATCCGTTTGCAATCCTCGATCAGCAAGGTGTAGGACAATTGGTACGTATGGGAACAGAAAAAGGTCGTACTACCAAACCGGAACTGAAAGTCGGTATTTGCGGTGAACACGGCGGAGAACCATCATCTGTCAAGTTCTGTGCCTCTCTCAACATGAATTACGTGAGTTGCAGTCCTTATCGTGTACCTATCGCACGGGTCGCTGCCGCGCAGGCTGCTATTGAGGACTAACCCCCTTAATCTTACAATATCAGTTAGGCTGTAATACAAAATATTACAGCCGAATTTATATTTGAGGGAAAAATAAAATCTATTATTCCTACAACTTATCAAATATTCTTCTTTACACTGTGATCTCTTCAGTCTAACTATATCTATATTAATATCATAGTAGCACTTTTCTCTACTTTTATAGAAATGAGTATGATCAACATTTATCATATAATCTTACATTCTCAATTTTTTAATCCTTTATACAGAATTTTGTATTCATTTTAGTATCTTTGGTGTCGAAAATACTCAGATAGAATCCCCGACAGAAGCCCAGACAGTTGTGATTTGCTTTCATTTTAGTATCTTTGAAGTATCGGAAACATCTCATATCCATATCTCGACGCATGACAGGGTGTTGTGATTTGCTTTCATTTTAGTATCTTTGAAGTATCGGAAACATCCAACACCCAAAATGATACATTCTTCATCAGTTGTGATTTGCTTTCATTTTAGTATCTTTGAAGTATCGGAAACATCTCGATCTTTGTAAGATTTTATTAATTAATGACTTACAGAACAAATCAGAATAAAAAAAACGATGTTGTTTCCTATGAAAAATCCTGCACAATGGCAGGATTTTTCTTTTTAGAACAGTTCCAATTGCTGACCCGGAGTATTCACCGACATTGTTTTCTTACCATAGAAAAGTTCAATATTTCCAAATTGCTTATCTGTAATACACATAATTCCTACATTCCCATGCTCCGGGAGAAAAGACTTAACTCTCTTTATATGTACCTCTGCATTTTCGCTACTGGCGCAATGACGAACATAAATGGAAAATTGAAACATTGTAAAGCCATCCTTTTGCAGATTTTTCCTAAAATCTGTATATGCCTTTTTATCCTTTTTCGTTTCAGTAGGCAAATCAAATAGTACAAGTACCCACATAACACGATATTCACTAAATCGGTCCATCACATTTCCGGATAGGATATTTTACGCAATTCTCCACTAAAGCACTTATACAAAGAAGCAGTAGTCTGTCCAACAGCTATCATTAACGGACTTCGTTTTCCGGCAATATTGGTTTCCAACGTAGGAATAGTCAGTAATCGGACTTTCAACTCTTTTGTCAACTCAGCGTAATTTCCCCCTTGCCTAACTATGCTGTAAACCAACCTATCTACATAGGGACGATATGGTTCCATAATATCATCTGCCAAGCAATAAGCATTATAGCGGTTGTGGTGATGTATTCCCAAAGTAGGTAAAAGCCCACTTGCCACTAACCCACGAGCAACAACAGCACGTAAAATAGCATAACCATAATTCAATAAATTATTCGGCGGAATACCATCCCTGTCTCTTGTAAAGCCTTCTATCCGAAACAAGTTTTTCCAATAATAAGCTGCAGCACGAGCTTCCTGATTATCAGAATCCCCACTTTTCACATTGGCCGCCCACACTCTCATACACTTTATCTCTTCTCCGGAACACTCTTTTAACACTGCCGCCTGATTTTCTATTTTTGCTTTTACAGTCTGCTGCCAAAGTTGTTTCGACAGTGGCAGAGAAGCATCCAACTGCTGCCTAAACCTCTCGTTCTGTGTAGTATTTCCGTGTAAAGGAAGTAATAAACCTACCGGCATACTTTTACTATCACATGTCAGAACAGCACAATTATTTTCAAGAAATGCCTCCAATACCCCTGAAGTGATAGTTATCTGTTTATGATCCAATACTATAACACCGATATCCTCTATCGGCTTGGAGACTTCTGATACTTGTTTAAAATATTCAGGAAGAGTTTCATTATCAACAACTTCCGGCAATCTTATTATTAATTGGGCATTTCTTAGTGACAGATAGGCAGGGTTTCCAAAATAAAGTGTTTTTTTAATCATAATACACAGATTTTAGTCATTAAGTTTCTAAGAGCTGTCTAAACTTTCCAATAAAAAATACTATCAGGTCATTTTTGCGTTTTCTTCCGGTCTTTTTTCCCATTTTCACTCGTCGGATATCCCGTTATCCTCTTCATAAAATCAGAAAAACATCCTCGAAAGAAACTCTCAAACCTAATCCGAGCAAAATTGAGACAAGCTCTAAGGAATTCCTTATAAATAATCTACTTTTAATATTCTCCTACTGAGACAATCTGCCCTATATGATTTACTCGGACTTTAACTATACCATCTAACTCATTGGGCCTTCGAATACGTTTCCATGTAATTTCTTTTAAAAACTTATCATCAACAACCTTAGTTTCCAGATGATGTCTAAACGTATAATATTTTGTCGAAATCTTCTGTACTCTAAATAAATTAGGACTGATCACCGCATAATTTTCAGGATTCAACAAATCCACTTCTTTCGGGTCAAATCCGGTTTTCTCATTAGGAAACACAAAATATTCGTTCTGTTTCATCGTGAACATAAACTGCCAGCCCTCACTTTTGTTATAATTCTTATCTATGACGGGCAAACCTAAATTCATCCGTGTGACAGCTTCAAAGAAAGAAACCACGACTTCGTCAAGTTCATACACAGGATTACCTTCATTATCAAGTATCCTCTGCCCTGTCTTATCTAAAACAGGTTTTCGATAAATAGCCACATGATGATTATTGCCTGTATTCACAAAATCCACAGGGATTTTTTTCCCTGTTTCATCTAAAATCAGATTTCCATTTTTATCTTTCTTGTCATGCAATGATTGCGCCTTGCTAATACCTCGAATAGTCACTCGCTTGATAGCTATTCCTTTCTCCTTATTCAGCCATATAGGATTCTCGTCTAAGTTAACAAATGCTCTCTTAGCTTCCCCATCATATTCTCTTAAACGTCGCTCCAAAATAGAGCGAACTTTTGCATCAACCACCTTGTCTACACTTAAATTCGGATCGACAGGTTTACGTATAGTATAAACAGTTTCCAACTCAACCGTTCGTACTCTCTCCGGCACTCGTGCCGTTTGTTCCTTATCAAGGTAAACCGGATTTTTTTCCAACGAGTTTTTACCGGTAAACGCCTTCTTTGGATCGTTACCAAAAGCCGCCAACCGTTCAAGCAAAGCATTCCGATAAGCCAGTTTACACACTGTCGCAATTTTAGAGGAATCAAAAGAAGCATTCACTTTTTCCTCTTTCGTAACATATTGTCGATGGCTACCGTAGATAGTTTCTAAATGCAATTGTCCCCGCGGGGTTTGTTGTAACTTCTTATTTTCTCCACCCTTTCTTTTTGTACAATTCACATTATTAGTAACTACTTTATTTTTAGCCTTAACAGATACCAACAAAGCCTCCAAATGGCTTTTCGCTTCTGCACGAAACCGCACTAACGGCATAGGAGGCAAAGCCTTTCCATTCTCAAAATAACGAGTCTTTATACCTATTATATCGGAGTGCTCTTTGCAGTCAGCCTGCCATGCTGCATTTTTGTTGTTAAAGTATTGAATAAACGCATCTTTGGTAAAAGCTACGGTTAAAGCATCCATGGCATGATGCCGATGATCATTTCTTTTTGTCCAGTCCTTTATTCTTTTAATTTTTCTCCCATCTTTATCTTCATACACTTCTACCAAACCCAAGGTCTCATATTTAGGCAAGTTCAATTCTTTCAATACATCCACAAGCTGCCAATCCTCTCGCAATCTATCCGTTATAGAACCGGTAGTAGCTACTACTCTGCGACAAATCTCATTTAGCATAGCAAGAGCCTTTTTAGCTATATATTGTGTGTTTCTCAAATCCCGATCGATAAATCCTTCCGGAATATTTTCCTGCCCCATTTTCAATTTCCGGAGTTTTGCTCTCTGATCTTTAAACAAACTTTCGCAACGATTAAGATATTGTTGTAAGCCTTTTTCTCCGTATTTCTCCTTTACGAAGTCATAAGCTGTTTTATTTCCTTTCTCAATGTTAATCGCTTTATACTCCAATGTCTTATTAGACAATGAATCATCGAAAAGCCGAGCTTGCGGGATGATGTGTTCTATATCTATCTCTTTACTGAACACTTTTTCTTTGGGTATATATTGATTGGAATACAACGTTTTATATCCGTTATCTTTCAATTCCTCATAAAGTTTATAACGAATAATGTCATTACGGCTCACATTTATCATGCAGAATTCTTCCTGCAATACTTTACGTATTTCTTCATGTTCGCGAGTACTTTTTGCAATAGCTTTAGTCAGTTCTTCCCGCTCCTTAGCACTTTTCTTCAATTCACGTGCTAATTCTACTCGAATTTCATCAGGTTTTCCATAAGTGTCAATGATTGCGTTAATCACATTCACCATTTGATTCAAGATCTTTTCAACTACCGGATTACGCAAGCTGTTTTTAGGAAGAATATCCAATTTATCTTTCAATACTTTATTTTCTATCTCCTCTTTAGTCAGTGAAGATTTGGAATGGCGATAGCCTGCATATCCACATGCCACATCATATCGATTGCCTTCTTTCAAATAAGGCAAAATCTTTTTAATAGCTTTAGCACTCAGGCTTCCATAATCGTTTTGGAACGAAATATTCACAAGTTCTACGGCATACTCTTTGCCCACATGGCAAAGTTCCATAAGCTTTTCAACCAACTTTCCGTTTCCGGTCGGCGTATTGTCTCCCTCAAATGAATATAATAAATGCCAAAGCTTGAAATAGGGTTGCTTCTCCAAATCTTTACCCTCTTTATTCAAATCTACGAAAAGCAAATCTGTATTCCATCCCAGATCGGTAAAGATAATTTGCAACTGTTCTATTATCTTGTCTGTCGGTTCTCCAAAATCCAACGGTTCATAGCCATATTTCTCTATCATTTTACTGTATGCCGAAAAGAGAGCATTTCCCGTATCATTTCCTTCTATCTGTTCAAAATTCATATCCAAATCCTGCGGATTGTCGAACAGGAGTTTTAAAACATATTCTTTTTTAAGGCTCTTCTTCACGAAAAGTTCCTTAGCCAACACCTCTTTTTCTTCTTGATATAAATATCGCCGTCCTTTTGTCAGTAAAGTATCTTCCGTACTATCGAATAGCTCGGGTGAAGCATCCGCATTCTTTCGTTTATACATCTTTTTACCGGCAAACACTTCTATATTATTCAATGTCTGCCATATTTTGAACTCCTGAAATAACGGATGTGAACGAGGTATGACTTTACATCCCACTACCTTGGCCTGCATCTTACCACTCTTTTCCACCATAATTTCCCGGTTTTCAAATTCACAAAAACCGATCAATCCTTTTTGGCTTTTCAAGCGCCTTTGGTAAAAGATGATAATATCTCGAATTTCTTTTTTCAGCTCCACGGTCAACTCTTTATGGAATTCTGCCTGCTTTTCCCAAATTTTATCGAACTCATCCAAATAATCCTGCCGATAGAACACCATGTTGCGCAGACTCGTATTGGGATTCTTTTCCAGTTCAGCCATTTGATATTGGCCTACCGTCTGATGATTGAAATAAAGAACCTTGCTCCGGTCACTAATTGCTCCTAAATAACCACTTGAAGTACTTATTTGTCCATTAATTTCCTGCAACACCACCGCAATTTTTTCCAAGTCGAGCTGCTCCGTAAGGGCTTGTACACGCCAACGATAGTTTTCTTTTCTCTGTTCCTCCTTTTTGACAGTCCGTTTAAGACCGACAAGTTTACATTCTTTTTCCATACTTTCTGTTTTGGACTCTTTTTCATTCCACACATCCATTTCCTCCGTCCAAATAAAGTATTTCTCCAGAATAGCCCATGTCTGGCTTTTATTTTTCCCTTTGATTTCTTCTTTAGCCTCGTCACAAAAGGCCTTCGGATTGAAATGCTTTTGGAAGTTCCATATTCTATCAAACTCTTCCTGCAAATCGGAACGATAAAAATCAGGCAAAGACCTTTTGCCCGATTCGAGTAGCTGTAGACAAAGTTGCCCGGGAGTTAAATCCTCATCATATAATTTTTTAGCAACCTCCATTCCGTCAATCAAAGTTCCGTCCTCTTTTTCTTTTATTTTTCGGCTGCTCTTATATCCTCGTTTTTTGTTGATCATCAACAACACACGTGCAAGTTCCTGTAAAGAGATTTCTTCATCGGGAGCTTTCGCCCTTAAACGATAAGTCTCAAACGTCGATCTGTTTCCTTGCTCCGAAAGAGCAGTCTCATCCATTATAAATTCAACTTTTTTTAAAAGTTTTAAATGCATCGCGCCGCAATTTATACCGCTGCAAATTACGGCGCATACTTCTTTTAAGAGTCCTGTCCGCATTAGTGGTAATACTTTTCCCTTTCTCAAAATTTTGCATTTCATCTACAGTCAAAGGATTCACTCGCACACCCAATTTAATGATCGATGATGCCTCATCTCTATTTTCAGCTTCATTTACCAACGCCCATCCTATACTGCTTGATCCCAAATCCAGACCTAAAATCTTTTTCATGATATATTTGTTTTTAACTTTTCCAAATATAAAAATTTTATTTTAAAAATATTTGCACATAAACCATTTATTTTATACTTTTGTCATACTAAAATGAAGCAAATCACAATAAGGATTATTCCGTTGTGAAAACATTAGGTTCCCTCGCCCTTCTGCGGGGGATTTTTACAGGTAAAGCTTATGTTTCCCGGCAATTTAAATTCTATGAAAACACGTCCTACACTATTTTGAAGTAAGATAAGGCTTTATAAATTTAATTCATAAAAAATAGAATCTTAAATATTTTCCCATAAAGATATAAACCACACCTTAAAATAAATAAGATACCTGCTTATCCCGAATAAACCGCATTTATAACATAACTAAAAATAATATGAATTTAAACCAAAAAATCTTATCATTGCTATCTCTCATAACGATAAGTAGCTATGGACAACTTGACAAATCCCATAATCGAATATGCATAGGTGATAGTCTGATAAAACAACAAATAGAATATGTCGATCCCGGAAAACCCGGAAAAAATATCACTTGGGATCTCAGCCAAGCACAAGTTATAAGAGAGGAATATCCGATAATATACTCCTCTCCGAAATTAATCGAAGATTCTATATACGTCATCGGAAATGACACAATACTCAAACGGTATGCACCCAATACCGAATATTTTATCAAAAAAGAATACGGAACCAGATATTATTACCAGTTCAAAAATGATACAATGTCCCTAATCGGCCATGAAAATCCCACTGTCAGGCTCAGATATACCGAACCGTTAATGGAATGTGTATTCCCGTTAAACTATAATGACGAATTCTCGTCTCCCTATCTTTCAGAAGGGATCTATTCTAACTCATCAAAAATATTATCTTCGGGTAATATAAAAATAAAAGCCGATGCTTACGGGAAAATAATACTTCCGACAGGAGATACGATTTCTCCGGTTCTACGCGTAAAAACGACACAAACAATACACCAATCCATACGTTTCTCCATATCCGATGATTCAATACGGTCCAATATCCGAGACAATATCATCGAAACATATAAATGGTATGCCAAAGGATACCGATATCCGGTATTCGAGACTGTGCACAACATCATAAACGATACGCTTTTTTTCGGAACATCCTTTTTCTTTCCACCCCAACAACATACTTATACTGATGTAAAGGACATAACACGTTCCGATTCATTAAATCGGTTATGGGATATCGATAAGAAAAACAAATCAAAGAACAAGGATTCTGAAACATGCCAAGACGGTATCGGAAGAGATATGCCGGAAAGAAATTATGAGGTTTTTCCCAATCCTACTGATTCTTATCTAAACATAAAATATGCCATCACAAAGCCTTCAAGAATAAATATCAGCTTATACACAGAAGACGGCAGATCGGCATTAAAAATAGAAAAAGATCTGTCTGCATCCGGCTCATATTCTGAAATTATAGATTTCAGAGACTTTATCAAAGGCAATTATCTTTTACAGATTACAGAAAATAAAAGGATAACATTCAGTAAAAAAGTAATTAAAAAATAATATACAATGAGAAAACAATATAACATCGTTGCAGCTTTATCCCTATTCTGCTCCATAAATGCATCCGCCCAATTTTCGACATCATATCCTAATCATGGCGGTTCTTATGTATCTTCCACTTTTTTTGATCGATATCCGAGTTTATTCAACACTATTGTAGAAAAGCCTAAAGCTGCCGAATTATTTAAATTCCCAGAACCTGACATTTCTTATGCCTCAGGAAAAATAAATCTACAAATACCGATTTATACAATGGACTTACAATTCTTGACTCTACCATTGACCTTACAATATAATTCCTCAGGTATCAGGATACAAGACAGACCGGGAGTCGCAGGATACGGATGGAACTTTACAAACATGAAAATTACTCGGGAAATCAATAGCAAAGACGATCTCAAATATCCCGTATACCCTGACGATATAAAGAACCTCGAACATATAAAAGACGAAAATGAACGGTATTTCGAGCAAGCTGCTCTCTCGGCAACAGGTTCGAGTCCTAAACCTAAAGATGGGCAATATGATATCTTTACGATCGACCTGCCCCATATAAATGCCAATTTCATATTACATTATGAGAACGGGCGATATGAGCCCCGTTTTCTAAAAGAACAACCTTTACATATAGAGTTGTTAATCACATACAGCCAATCAAAGAACTCGCTATACGGTATCCGGGTAACCGATGACAACGGAGTACAATACCTGTTCGGAACAGACGAACCGGTCGAGAATTCCAGTTCCATAAAATGGTTGCTTAACCAGATTACCTTGCCAAGCGGTGCAAAGGTCGATTTTACTTATATAGATCATGAGGAATATCAAAATTTCAGACCGATGTACCATACAGTCACAAACTATACGGGATTCACCATTGCCGACCATTCTATCAGCAATGAATATGACCTGTATTTACTAAGAGGAAATTACGTCTCCGCACTTGAAGAAAAACTCGATCTTCCGCAGAATAAAGCTATAATAGAAAAAATAAAACAAGATAATGAAGGATATGATACTTACATTTCTAAAGAACCGATAAGAGAGTCTTTGCTTTCGACAATAGAGACTATTGACTGTAAAATAGTGATACAATATAATGAAACACCCGACACTTTTATTTCAGACGATGGTATTCCCGTTTCCTATATCCGGCGAACCTTTAAAAACATAGAGGTCTTTAGTAAAACATCGAATACACAAGAAAGCCGGGAAAAAATCGAATTCGATATTACAGATGATTTTCTTAATAGCATACAATCAAGAAAAGGCACATTCAAGTTCCAATATGACAGAAGGGATAAAAATTTCACGACTGAAGAGTTCGAAAAAGCTATCGATTGGTGGGGATATTGCAACGGTAAAATGAATGATTCAAGCCTTCCTTTCGACTATACCCTCAGCGACCACAGCGAACGGCGGCAACCGGATTCTCTATACACTCAAATTCGTTCTTTGAAAAAAATAACATATCCGACAGGCGGTTACATGAAAATCAATTACGGGACTCACGAATTCGAGAAACTTGACCCGACAGATATGCCTTACGGTGCAGGTCTGCGAATCAACTCTCTCGAAATATACGATCCGCTATCCGCAAAAAAAATCACCAAACATTACCGATATGAATCTCCGAGATACATATCCAGAAAGGCTCTTTCCAGTCACGTTCCTTATATCCCGATAAGTTCAGCCGATTTCATTACATATTCCGAAACCGCACTGTCTGCAGGCAAGGATGTCACCTATTATTACCCTCCCTCATATCAACCGGGAAATACAAAGCAAGGAGTACATGCCTTTGATGTGATAATAAAATCAGCGACATATTTCACCTTTCCCAACACAAAAGATTTTCATGTACCCATCCCTGTCTATTACAAAAAAGTGACCGAACATACCGAATTCGGCAAAACCGAATACACTTTCGATTATGAACCTTATACGATGAGTCCGCAAATCTATTCAGGCATTCAAGACAACTCTTCTATCTACACTTGTCCCCAATTATTGACTCAACGAGAATATAAAAAAGACAACGACGGATATGCACTTATCAAATCCGTAGAAAACAAATACCAGTCGAATATAGAGTCACTCCCCGGAGTAGAAATCGGTATCTCCAGCAGATACGTATCTACCGTTGCAGGGAAAGAAAAAATCGGATCATGGACAGACCAGAGCGCAAGTCTCTTTGTACAAAGTAAATCTTTGGGGAAAGGGTACTCTCATCTAATATCGACCACTACAAAAGAATATTTCGACGGAGACTCCATCGAAACAAAAAAAGAATTTACCTATGATCCTGAACGTCCTTATAACATCACCAGTGAAAAAACTACACCGGGAAACGAGGAAATCATCAAAAGCATGTACTACTCGAATAACGTACTTCCCGAAAATAACGGAGCAGAAGGAAAGAACGAATTGCCTGACAACTGTTACAAGACAACCGTCATACAACAAACCATAAGCCGGAATAACACGACAATAAGCAGTACGTTAAATCTTTACGAGCAGGTAAGGACCAATCTTTACCGCCCCTACAAACAGTATGTTCTCAATAAAGACAATATTATGGAAAAGAAGACCGAATGCCTGTTGTTCGATACTTTCGGAAATCCGATATGCACGATAACCGATAAAGAAAACCAGTCGGTATATATTTGGAGTTACAGAGGCAGATACATGATAGCAAAAATCGAAAATGCCGACTATAATACAGTTTTTGCAGCTCTCAGAATTGCAATACCCATCTTATCCATGAAAACAGAACCGTCCGAATCGGACTGGTCAGCCATAAACAAGCTGAGAACAACCCCCTCTCTAAAAAACGCACGAATAACGACATATAAATATAAACCATTAACCGGTGTAACGGAAATCACCGATTCCAAAGGGGTATCGACTTACTACTCTTATGACGATCATGGACGCCTATCCGAAATTTATACATTAGAAAACGGAGAAAAGAAACTCTTACAAGATATGGAATATAAATATTACAATGAATGAACTGCATTATGAAAATCTATAAAACATTACTGCTTACGGGGGTGTTTCTATCTTCTTTCGCCTCTATCTTTTCACAAGAAGAAATATACGAGCAAGGCGCATCATGTCCCATATTCACAAACCGATACAGCCTTCAAAACAGTTCTACCCCGATAACCGGATATCCAACCTCAGGTTATCACACGGCAAATGATATCGTCGTGATGTTTTTCTGGGCTTCATGGTGCGGTCCTTGCAGGATAATGGAGCCCGAAATGAGAGAAATAGCCGATGAATTAAACCATAAACGAATAAATTACGTTTATATAAATGTCGATAAGTATCCTACAACTGCCGAAGAATATAGTATTACAAGCATACCCAATACACTCATTTTCAGACAAGGGGAATTGATAAACGACATTAAAGGTAAATACGATAAAGAAAAGATGAAATCTATTATATTGTACTCGTTAATCTCGATTCCGACGGAACCTGAAATTCCTGATCCGGACCTTACTCAACAGAATAACTATATACGTACCCGAAGCTACCGATATACACCGACAATGCCTTATATTGAAAAAACCGAATATTTCGATGGATTGGGACGTCTTACAGAAGAAAATCTTCACAGTGTCACACCTTCCGGGAAAGATATAGTCGCATTATACGAATATGACGCTTTAAACAGGGTGTCAAATACATGGCTACCCGGCATATCATCCGGCAACGGCGCATTCGTTCCGATACAGCAATTTAAAACATCCGTTATCGGATCGGATATATACGGAAACGATACGTACCCCTACTCCACCCGAATTTACGAGAATACCCTATCTGACCAAATATCTGAAAACTATGGTCCCGGTATTGCATGGAGACAAAACGACAGGTATATACATACAGAATATCGGCTTAATTCCACGTCGGACAACTGTATTTTATACAAGATCACTGTCAAGGCTGATGAAACAATCGTTCTTCGTGCCGACAAAAAATATCCGGAAAATCAACTTTATGTAAAAAAAGTGACAGACGAGGATGGAAATGTACTGTATGAATTCTCCAACCAGCTGAATCAGGTCATCATGACCCGACAGGTCGACAAATCGATAAATCACGATACTTACTATATATATGATAATTACGGAAAACTACGCATCGTATTACCACCTATCGCTTCTGAAAAACTTTCGGATATAAATAATTACCCCGAAACAAACCCCGACATAAATAATTACGCTTATTTATACCGGTATGACGCACGGAACAGATGTATCGCCAAAAAGATACCGGGAGCAGACTGGATTTACTATATACACGATACCGCTGATAGAATTATCTTGAGTCAGAACGGAGAACAGCGTGAACGAGGCGAATGGTCTTTTTCAATACCTGACGGACTGGGACGTACGGTTATCGAAGGAATCTGCCATAACACCATAGATTACAAACAAAATCCGATAAAGGATATTTATGTAAAAGCGACATACAACGGAGATCCGCAATATGCAGGATACTCCATTTCCGGTTTTTCCCCTGAGAGCGGATATAAAATAACCGGTATCAATTATTATGACAGTTATGATTTTATACCGGACCTGATCCCATCACCTGAAAAATACGGATACGACTCTGTCGATGGGTATGATACCCGATATACCGATTATAAAGATTTATTGACCGGAACAGCAACGGCAATACTCGACGAGAAAGAAAACACAACCTATCTGTACTCGGTTTTTTATTATGACAAAAAAGGCAGAATGATACAGAGCAAGTCGGACAACCACCTCGGAGGAACAGAAAAAGAATATACCGCCTATAATTTTATCGACCAACCGGTAACGAGAAAAAAGATACATTCTCTAAACGGTAATACGGTTATGGAAGAATACGGTTATTTTTACGACCATGCCGACAGATTGATAAAAACCACTCATAAGCTAAATGATAATCCGGTCATTACTATTTCCGAAAATACTTATGATGAAACAGGCCGTCTATCGACAAACACGAGGGGGAACAACGCCCTTCTGAAATCTTCTTACTCATACAATATCCGGTCATGGATCACCCAAATTAGCGGAAACTTGTTTTCTCAACAATTGTTTTATGAAAATCCTATGCCTCAAGGGAGCGCCATATACGGTGGAAATATTTCGGGAATAAGCTGGACAACGAACAATATAACCCGCAATTATCGATTCTCGTATGATGGATTATCTCGTATTACGAAAGCCAATTATTCCGGTCCGGGAAATTTCTATTCATCTTATCAATACGATAAACACGGGAATATTACCAAACTGTCCCGTTTCGGAAATACAGATTCGGGCAATTACGGTATTACAGATCTGGTATCGTTTTATTATAACGGAAATCAACTGAAAAAAGCGGATGATGCGGCTATCCAAATATTTAACAATCTCTCTGCCGATTTTAAAAATTATGCCGATGCAGATGTAGAATACTCTTATAATAAAAACGGTGCGCTCACAAAAGATTTAAACAAAGGTATTACCGATATTCAATATAATTTATTAAATTTACCTTCGGAAATAAATATAAGTACTCCGTTTACCGTCGGATGCACGAAATATCTGTATGCGGCAAACGGAATAAAACTTCGGGTATCTCATAACAACGATCCCGGACTGTTAAACATACCGCTGATGGGAACTGACCAATATTACCGCTCGAATCTATCCGATGGATCGGTTACCGATTTTGTCGGAAACTTGGTGTATGAGGACAATACGCTGAAACGGATATTGATCGACGGAGGATATATCGAAAATGGTACTTACTATTTTTTCCTGACCGATCATTTGGGAAGCATCCGTGTCGTTGCAGACGCTTCGGGGTCGGTCGTGCAAAGAAACCATTTCTACCCTTTCGGGTTGTCTTTTGCCGACAACGAGAATCAGGAAACTCAGCCTTACAAGTTTAACGGTAAAGAGCTCGATCTTTTTCACGGATTGAACTGGTATGACTATCTCGCTCGCGGAATGGACCCGGCCGCAGGAAGGTTTATCGCCATTGACCCTCTCTGCGAGAAATATTTTGCATTATCTCCATACGTGTTCTGCGCAAATAATCCGGTTAACTATATTGATCCTGACGGAATGGACTGGTATGAATATACAGATAAAGATGGAAATTCTCAAACTATATGGCGTAAATCGCAAGATAAAACTTACAAAGACGATAGCGGAAATATCTGGAATAATATAGGAGAGAATTATTTATCTATAAATGGCGATAATACAATATTATTTACACAACACAAAAATAGCGGAGGAGAGCTTTATTTAAGTAGTTCATCATATAATCTCGCCAACGAAAAAAGCGCAAATACATTAACTTCCACATTAGAAAATATTCTTTCACAAGGTTCTGCTGTGGCAGGTGTATTAGGAGGTTATGCTGAAGGAAGTAATGCCACTTTTAGATTAACAAACAACAAAGGGGCTCTTGATTTGAAATTTTACAAAAACGGTTGGAAAGGGAATCAATGGGTAACACCAAGCTCAATTTCAAAAATTGGAAAAGGGATGGGATCTTCTGGGAAAATATTAGGATTTTTTGGTACACTGACTTCTGCCTATCAATTTAAACAGGCATCTTCACTGGAAGGTAAGTTTGAGTACGGACTTGACGTCTTTATGGGAGGAATAGGTTTTGTTCCTGTTGTTGGAACTGGTATTTCTTTGTATTGGTCATTCGGTGGGAAGAAACTTCATTATATGTATGTCAATAAAGTATTGATACCACAAATTGAAATGGGAATAAATCCCGGGCTACCTGCTTATCAACCATTTAAATAAGGAGAATTATGAAAGATTTATTTTATTATATATTCTACAGAGCCTCTAAATTTTATAAATTATGGAGTGAAAACAGCAACTATTATATTTCAGGGAAGTTTTTATTATTCCTTGCAATTTGTGCCAACATATTAACCTTAATAGGTTTATTTTGCAATATATTAAAAATTAGATATAGTATAGAGGTAATTTATGTAGTTTGTATTTTATTTTCAGTATTAAGTTTCTTTATACTTAATGAAAAAAAATACAAAGAGCTGGAAGAAAAATATAAAAATGAAAAAAATAACAAGATAAAAGGGTGGTTAGTAATTGCTTACATTATTGGGTCAATTATTTTGTATTTTATTTCATTGGCTTTTTTGTAATACAACTCCCACAACAGATAAAAATATTGTAAATAATATTATGAATTATCCAATAATAACCATTGACGGACAAAAAGGAAGCAATCTAAACTCATTGACAAAAGGGCAGTTAAATTTTATGTTAGAAGAGATAGACTTACAAAATCAAGGATATGGTTTTAAACCACAATACAATCCTTCATTAACTCTCGATCAAAATATTAATTTATTCAAAAAGTATTATGAAAACTATTGGAACAATATTCCTGGAACGCCTGTTAGAAAACAATAAATACAATTTATTATTTATAATAATGTTTTGTTTGTATTCTTGTCATTCAGTAAAATATCAACAAGAAAACTTACAATACGATAGTTTAACGCAGAAAAATGTATATATTTTTGTTGAAAAAATGCCCAACTATAATGGTGGAGAAGTGGCTTTCATGAATGATTTTAGTAAAAAACTTCAATACACTTTTTCTGAAAGTGGGGAAATAAAAACAAGATTGCAAGTTCAATTCGTTATTGATGTTAAAGGACATTTAATCGGTGCGAGAATTTACAACAAAGCAATAGACGAATTAACTACTTTTGAAAAAGCAGTGTTGAAAGCACTAAATTTAATGCAAGATTGGCATGTAGGCAGGCACAACAATAAATTAGTCAATGTATTAATAACAAAAACAATACATATTGACCTAAACAATTAAAGAAAACCTGCAAAAGTGGGTTTCTCTTTTTAATGTTCTGCTTTGCGGTAAAAAGAATTCCAACAGAAACAACAATACATACTCATCCCGGGAAAAAAGAGTATGATGACGGATGGGCAAGACCAAGCTCTGAAGACAAAAGATATTTTGGGACTTACACTCCAAATAAAGCTTTTATGTATTGGGATATGATGGAATCATATATAAAGGAACTGTACCTAAAGATTATAAGAATCAATATATCCCTATATATAAAGTTTCTACTCTAAGAAATTTATTAAATGGTAAATATAAATTGAAAAGATAATGTTATGAAAAAGCTTCTATTTATACCATTATTCATTTTTATTATTAATTGTAATAACAACCGTATCGCACAAAATACAGAAAGTGAAGTTTCAACATTAGAAAACCGATTTATTTCCAATCAGTTAGCCAATATACTATATAATTATATTTCATTTGATGACAGCTGTATATATGCATTATATATCGACAAACGGTTACCGGATGATTATGTTGTAGCTCTGATCAAATATCCTAAACCATCGAAGTATAGGTTTGAAATAGAATATAAAAGTATGAAAGGGCAGAATTTCAATAGCAATTTATCCATAGACACTATTACCAATCCGACATTTTCCTCGTTTGAGCAATTATATATATTATGCAGGAAACCGCTAAACTACATTACTATAAAAAATAAAAATGTATTTATTTTTTCCGGGATAGAGGATCTTCTCAAACAAAAGAACGACACTCTTGAATTTTTATTGGAATATACATCTATAAAAGGTGGACGTAATCCATGGAGTATATTTCTAAAAAAAGACTCCTCCTTTTTACTTGAAGAATCTGATATTGCTTTTAGTGGAATAACCCAAGGATATGAAGATTCTGTTGCTCCACTCGGCTCATTCATTAAGCACATCTATACCCTCAAAAACTTACCTCAAATCAAATCGACAGGGATATTTGCCTTATCCACCAATTTATATAAAATAATAGCTTCATTTATAAAAGAGAATCGGATAAAAGAAGGGATTATTGAATTAAAGGTGCAAAAAACAAACTATCAAAACCATGAAATAACAATAGATCTTCGAAAAGACGAACCGAATTATTTATTGAAAAAACATCCGGTTAATATATCATTCATAAACGGACATCCTGTATATATTTATACCGGAATAGAGAATTTTATAGAAGTGGGAATTGACAAAATATATAATTATACAACTCAGGAGCAGCCGATAGCCTCATGGAAAATCGTAATTTCTCCTAAAGTGCCTTCACCATAGTACCTGAAGTCTAATTAGCTCTATTACGGTCCTACTCCAACAAAATCACAAATTAATGAAAAATAAATAGCGATTATCAGGTTGATATAGCCACAATAATCGCTATTCTAATTATTTTTCCCAATTGTCCGTACGGAAAGGAGACGCCGGAAGCAACTCTTTATTGTACAGGTTACAAACCGGACTGTTGGAAAATCCATAACGCACAGCAACAGGTTTCAGCACCTTAGGACTCGAGACAATCACACGATTCCCGTCGATCACGGCATCTGCCCAAACAAATTTACGGTCTTCTCCGGCAATGCAGAACCCGGTAAGTTTCTCGGGATTTTTGATCTTTTCACCTTTGGGTGTATAGGGAGAGGACGCTATCGTCAACCCGCTTCCGCAATTACTGAAATGAATAATCGCCTTATCCCCTTCTATCGTCATGTTTTCATATAATGGTCCTGAGGCGATTATCTTTTCACCGTATGCCAAATTTCTGACAGCTAATGCCAAACGATGTCCTACATCATATTTATCGATCGGATGCAGATCGAAAGGATCACCGATATCGATAGTCACAGCCATAGCCGTATTGGGCAAAGCAAGAGCTTTCAATTGTCCTTCACGCACCCAACGCCAGCCTTGTCCTTCTTCTGAAGGTTTCTGATCGACAGGTCCGAAATTCGGCAACTGTACGTATATAAAAGGGAAATCTCCTATTCCCCATTTTTGCCGCCAATCATTTATCATGCAAGGGAACAGCGTAGCATATTCTTTTCCAGATCCTCCGGAATTGAATTCTCCCTGATACCATATCACTCCTTTTATCGACAAGGGAATTAAGGGATTGATCATCGCATTGAACAGATTGGTCGGTCCGTTATTTCCTCCATTCGGTTTAGGAGGATCTGAAGGACGGGGAGAACTCGGTTTCGGTTTTTCCGGAGCAGGAAGTCCGGCCGCCTGAGCCTTCTTTACCTCAATAGTCCATTCTTTTTGTGCCTTGTCCCACTCTTTGCCCACAGTATTATTCCACTTTTTTATCGCTACGTCAAACTCGGCTTTCCTCTGTTTATAATTAGCGACAACTTCAGGATTTATCCTAACATTTTTTTCATAAAGATCGACATAACGTTTCAACTTAGGTTCGGCTTTCAAAGCAGACAGACTCGTCCAAGCCTCAGCACGTGTACCTCCCCACGCACTTTGTATTATTCCCAAAGGACGACCGTTTGTTTGACGAATATCTCGAGCAAAATAATAAGCTGCACTTGCAAATCCTTGTCCATTTATCTTTCTCAATGCCTCAGGTGTACATAAAACCCACTTTGCAGCCCATTCGGGGTTCTGGGTATCTTCGGGTGTATAAATATCGGACAGAGGATCAAGCGAAGTATTTCTCGGGACAAAAAATAACCGTAACAGGGAATCTGCCGAAGCATCTACATCTTTTTTGTAATGACTTTTATTAATGCCAAATTCCATGTTAGACTGCCCCGAAGCGACCCATACATCTCCGATCAATACATCTTCATATACGATCTTATTATTTCCTTTTATCGTAAGGGTTTGCCCTTTCGATTTCGTTTTTATGGGCTTCAAGGAGATTTTCCATGTACCATCTGCTCCGGCAATCGTTTTCCCCTTTTTTCCGGCAAGAGTCACGACTACCTTTTCTCCGGGATCGGCCCATCCCCATATCGATAATTGTGCACCCTGCTGCAAAACCATACGGTCTCCAAAAATCCGGGGCATACGAATGTCTGCTTTTGCCGGACAACCGCATAGAAGACATACTCCGACAATAAGCACCATTCGTTTTATTGATAATAATGCATTCATGATCTTATTCAAATCTTATTCTGTCATAAAATCATCACATTATTTTACAAGAAATTCATGAATACTCCACCAAGTCGAAACATCCTTAGTCAATACGATTTTTATATATCTCGTTTCGACAGATGAAGGAAGAGTTATTACCGTTGCATCTCCTTTAATCCCTTCTCCCGTAATAACTGGATTTCCCCAATCTTTTCCATCTTTAGAGAGATATACGGCATAACCTCGAGGGAAATCATTTGCACTACGGCCTTGTTGTAGTTCGATCACACTAAATTTCTGAGGGGTCTTCATATCGACAATAATCCAATCTCCTGCAACTTGCGGTTTCCCTAATGTCCAACGAGAATCGAGATCACCATCAACAGTTTTAGAAGGATCTTGAAAATCAAATTTATAATTAGATGCTGTTACAGTCCATTCCGTACGGTCAGTATCTTTTTCTTGATTCTCATTATTCGTTGCAGCTTGTAACATTCCGATCGAAACAGCAAGACACAAAACAAATCCGGTAATTTTCCTTACGTTCATAATTTCAAAATTTAAAAGTTAATAATTAATATAAGATTCGATTCTTTCTTTGTAAAAAAAATGTGTGTGTTTATTGAACAAATATAGAAATGAGCGCTTAACAGTTTCCCTCAAACAGACTTAATCAAAGATTAATAAACAGCTTAATATCGGGAATTGAAATAAAATCGAGAATAAAAATATCGCTATTTCTCGTCAAAGGTTCAACATATTCGGGTATAACCATAAAAAAGCAGGGAATGAACTGCGATAAAATCGTTCACTCCCTGCTTAAATATTTCTCTTTTACAGATCAAACATAATGTTCGTCTGTATTTCCTTGATGTTTCAGCACTTTTGCATTTACAAAAAAGATTATCTCTTCTGCCATATTCGTAATATGATCTCCTGCACGTTCTAACTTACGAAATACACTGACTAAATTCAGACAAGCCAACCGATCATCAGGATGTTCTCCTAAATAATCGGCAAGAATAGGCGTTACTGCCGAATTTATATCATCTAACAGATTATCTTTAGCAAGAACAGTTGTAGCCAAATCCGGACTTTCCTCATCTAAAGCGCGTTTAGCCATATCCAACATATCAAGAACTGTCGTAAACATCGTTTTCAACTGTAACCTTTCCATCAATGTTTCATTTAACGGTTCAGGACAATGAATTACAAATCGAGCTATTCCTTCTGCAAAATCTCCGATTCGTTCCAAGTTCGAATTGATCTTCAGCATTGCCAGAACGAGCCGAAGGTCTACTGCCACCGGACTATATAAAGCAATTATATCCTCTATATCACTGTCTATTTTCAATTCAAAGGCATTGACATGTCTTTCTCTTACAATAACTGTTTGCGCATCTTCTCTATTCAAACTTTGCACAGCATTTCCCGATTTCTCAATCTGTGTCCTTACCAGATCCCACATTTCATCCACTTCTTTACGAAGACGGACTAACTTCGATTCTATAAATTCGACCATAACCTTATCTGTTTCTAATAATATCAACCAAAGCGACCGGTAATATAATTTTGCGTGGCCTCTTTGCCCGGGTTCGTAAATATCTTTTTAGTATCATCATACTCAACCATCTCCCCCATATAAAAGAAAGCGGTTTTATCACTGATACGCGATGCTTGTTGCATATTATGCGTTACGATAACAATCGTATAATCGTTTTTCAGTTCATGAATCAACTCTTCTACCTTTGCCGTAGATATCGGATCAAGGGCAGATGCAGGTTCATCCATCAATAAAACTGAAGGAGAAACTGCCATAGCACGTGCAATGCACAACCGTTGCTGCTGCCCTCCCGAAAGAGCAAAAGCCGATTCTTTCAACTTATCTTTCACTTCATTCCACAAAGCCGCTCCCTTCAAGGTTTCCTCCACACGATTGCGGATAAATTCTTTATCCTTTACACCGTTGACACGCAACCCATAAGCAACATTCTCGAATATACTTTTCGGAAAAGGATTGGGTCTCTGAAAAACCATTCCTACATTTTTCCGCAATTCATCGACCTGTATATCCTTATCATAAATATTTTTCCCATCGATCAAGATTTCTCCATTCAACCGTGTATCGGGAATCAAATCATTCATACGATTAAACAATCGAAGAAATGTGGATTTTCCACATCCCGACGGACCTATAAATGCCACGACAGATTTTTCTTCGATCTGCATACTTATTCCTTTGAGAGCGTGAAAATTCCCATAGTAAAAGTTTACGTCACGGGCATCGATCTTATTCATTTCTTTTTATATTAGTTTGTTTTTACTTTGTTTGAAAAATATTTTCTCAAGGCATTCGCCAACAAATTGATGAACAGAATAATAGCGATCAGAACCAATGCCGTTCCGTATGCCAGCGGTAACTGAGCTTCCATGTTTGTCCCGCTTGTAGAGATAACATACAGATGATAAGGTAACGCCATACACTGGTCAAAAATACTTTCGGGCAATTGCGGTAAAAAATAAGCGGCGCAAGTAAATAATATGGGGGCTGTTTCTCCTGAAACTCTTCCTAACGCAAGAATCAAACCGGTAATGATATTGGGCATTCCCATCGGTAAAATCACGTGCCATATCGTTTGCAATTTGGTTGCTCCCAAAGCTCGGCTGCCTTCTCTCAGACTGTCGGGAATGGCTTTCAACGACTCCTCCGTCGTTCGGATTACCAACGGTACACAAAGCAGACCTAAAGTCAATGACCCGGCTATGATACTATCCCCGAAATTCAGATATTTTACAAATAACGCCATACCGAACAGACCGAACACGATCGAGGGTATTCCGCTTAGATTGTTTGTCATAACCCGTATAAAACGCACCAACTTTCCTTTAGGGGCGTATTCATTCATATATATACCGCTCATCACACCAACCGGAAATGCAAATAGAGCGCTCCCGATCATCAAATAAAATGTCCCTACGATCGCCGGCCATATACCTCCCGAAGTCATCCCGTCTGTCGGAGATTCGGTGAGGAAGCCCCAACTAATAACACCGATTCCTTTATAAATAATAAATCCCAAAATAGCAAAAAGAATGGCTACGACCAAAACACTCAACAGAGAAAAGATCCCGAAAGCAAAATGTTGAGAACGCCTCTTTCGAATCTCATATCTGGACGGATAAATATTGCGAATATTCATGTTTTTACTTGTTTTTTGATGATACGTATTCTACACATGAGTTTATTATCAATGTAATAAAGAAGAGTACTACACCGAGCATAAAAAGAGCTTGATAATGAGCTCCACCAGATGGTGCTTCTCCCAATTCAGCGGCAATAGTAGCAGGAATTGTTCTTAACGGCTCTAAAATAGAAACGGGGATTACCGCTGCATTCCCGGTAACCATTAAAACCGCCATCGTTTCTCCTATAGCCCGACCGATTCCTAAGACTACTCCCGATGTAATCCCGGAAATCGAAAACGGAATAACAACTTTATATATAGTTTGCCAACGAGAAGCTCCCAAAGCCAGACTTGCTTCGCGCATCGTGCGGGGACAGTTTCGCATGGCATCTTCTGCAACAGTAATAATAGTAGGTAAAGCCATAATCGCTAAAACGACACTTCCGGACAATCCTGTCTCTCCAACTGGTAGATTAAACACTTTCTGTATTATAGGAACTATGACAATCAAACCGAAAAATCCGTAAACTACCGAAGGAATTCCGCTCAACAATTCAATAAGAGGTTTAAGAATACTCCGCACTCTCGGAGTGGCAATTTCAGACATATAGATCGATACGGACAAACCAAAAGGCAATGCTATAAGTATGGCAAAGAAACTTACCCATAATGTTCCCGTAACCAAAGGCAAGAAGCCGAACTGAGGTGCCGGTGTTGCCGTAGGAAACCACTCTGTTCCTACAAATACATCTTTTAATGAAATTGTTTGGTCTTCCACTACATAGACATTCTGAGGATTTTCTACGAATTTTCGAGGAATAAAAGCTATAATACCGGGATTATTTTTAATTAAAGTCTCTATTTTAGATGATGCAAATTCATAAGACTCGCCCAGTTCCGTTTCGGAATAATAAGTAGTCAGATCTTCCAACCTAAAAAGTTTTATAGGCAAGTCTTTTCCTCCTACCTCTCTCCAATTAACGATTTCCTCATCGAAAATATCTTTTATCTCTTTACTGCTCAATTTTCTGATCTCATTTTCTTTATTCAAAACCAAAACATAACCGTCCTCTATTACCTTATTATTAAATAAACCGAAAGCTTCCGTAAAAAGAAAAGCCACAATAAGCAAAATAGTGATACTCGTTATATATCCACTACAAGTAAGGATACCTTCTACAATCTTTTCAAAAACTTTTTTCATCGTGTTTCTGTTTGTTGGCACAAAGGAATGAAACTCATATTAAGATCATGTAAAGGAGACTTGAATAAACTGTTTCAGAATTATTACATTCATATTACAAAAATATCAGAGAAAGGTCTTGTAACTGTCAAATAATATCATTGTAAACTTTTTGTAATATCAGCTTTATTTCTTTGCGAATAAAATAAAAATATGAAACGAACAAAAAGTTATCTGATCATTTCTTTATTCCTCGCCACAACAACATTATATGCACAACGCATCAAAGGAAGCGATACCGTTCTGCCCGTCTCACAACAAGCAGCAGAAAATTTCATGAAAAAATATTCAAAAGCTCATGTTACCGTTACAGGGGGAGGAAGCGGTGTAGGAATATCATCCTTGATGGATAATACTACAGATATAGCCATGTTATCGCGTCCTGTCAAATTCAGTGAAAAAATGAAGTTGAAAGAAGCGAAACAAAATATTCAAGAAATCATCATTGCTTATGATGCACTTGCTGTCATCGTTCATCCCGACAATCCGGTAAATAAACTCACACGAAAACAGTTAGAAGATATTTTTCGGGGGAAAATAAAAAACTGGAAGCAAGTAGGTGGTAAAGATCAAAAGATAGTAGTATATACTCGAGAAACATCTTCAGGAACTTACGAATTTTTCAAAGAGAGCGTCTTAAAAAATAAAAATTACATGAGCGGAACTCTCTCCATGCCGGCTACCGGAGCTGTCATCCAATCAGTAAGTCAAACTAAAGGTGCTATAGGGTATGTAGGGTTAGCATACGTAAACCCTAAAATCAAAACGTTAGCTATATCATACGACAATAAAAATTATTCATTACCTTCAGTTTCCAATGCTTCCCGAAAACTATACCCGATCGTTCGCCCGCTTTATTACTACTATAATCAAAAAAATGAAAAAGCAGTTTCTTCATTTATTCAGTATCTGCTATCCGACGAAGGACAGAATATAATCAAAGATAACGGTTACGTTCCTATCCGATAAAATATCTTAGGAACTATCTAAATTTTCCGATCAAAATACTATCAGGTCATCCTCGCGTTCTCACTCGTCAGATAGCCTGCTACCATACTTGAACCTGGTCCGAATAAAATTCAAATAATCGGAATTTCAACCAAAGTAAAGCGGCTTCGAGAATTCTCGAAGCCGCTTTACTTTGGTTTATTTCAAAAGGATTTAGATTATTTCTTTTTCCTTTGCCGGATTTCTGTAATATACTTTACCTTCTTGATATTCCTGAGCCGCTATCAATGTAGGTTTCGGCAACTTTTCATAATATCTTGAAATCTCAATCTGTTCTCTGTTTTCAAACACTTCTTCAAGATTATCATTAAAAGAAGCAAATTCCTGTAATTTCTTTTCCAGATCATTTTTCATCTCTACAGAAATCTGATTAGCTCTTTTTGCTATAATACAAACAGTTTCATAAACATTTCCGGTATCCGATGACAAAGCGATCATATCACGGGTAACGGTGTTTGTCGGTGCATTCGTTTTCTTGTAATCCATATTATTGTATTGATTAATCTTTTACGTATTTACTTGCTACATTAAAAATTTTCTTAGCTTCTTTTGCATTCGCTCCATCAGGAAAATCATTGATAAAGCTATAATATTCATCAATCACGTCTCTGAACCGTTCTATCTTTTTCTCCTCCACACTCTGCATAGCCTCCTGATATTTCGATTTCAGAATCAACATCGAAAGATCTTCTTTTCTTTTTGTATAAGGATAATCTTTCAAGGCATTCTGAGCAGTAATCACAGCCGCATCATAATTGTTGCCCATATAGTTACCCAAATTATAATATAACTGTGCATTCAACCACTCCTTCTCCACCAATTTCTCCTGCAAAGCGAAAATTATATCCTGAGCTTCTTTAGCCTTCTCGCTTCCCGGAAAATATTCCAGAAACATCTGCATCTCATCTATCGCCTTATAAGTTCCCGACTGATCGAGTTCCGGCTCGGGAGAATCTAAATAATATCCATAACCGGCATAAAAACGGGAAAGTTCTGCAAATTGGCCTTTGGGATAGTTTGTATAATAAGTCGTAAAATACTGTCCTGAAGTTGAATAATCCTTTGCCATATAATGACTGCGAGCTAATAAATAAAGGGATTCTTCCGCCTTATCCGTTCCCTTATATATCGTCACCAACTCTTCTAACAGAGTATATGCCCGAGCATATTTTTTTTGTTCAAAATATTTCTTGGCATATTCATATTTCATATCATAATCGGTACTTTTAAGTATTTTATTATACTCGCTGCACGAAGTAAAAAATAATACCGATACAAATAAATATAAAAATCTCTTCTTCATATAGACAAATAATGTGCAAATGTAGGTAAACTGATTGAATAACGAAAACAAAAAAATGAATTTTAACGGATTAAGATCCTGTTTTGATTTATTAAATTTGAGAGCCTGATTAAGAGCCTGTCTAAATTTTCCAATTAGAAAATATTATCAGGTCATTTTTGCGCTTTCTTCCGGTCTATTTTCCCGTTTTCCCTCGTCAGATAGCCCGCTATCATCCTCATAAAAACAGAAAAATATCCTCGTAAGAAACTCTCAAATCTGACCCGAGCAAAATTTAGACAAGCTCTAAGAGCTGTCTAAATTTTCCGATGTAAAAATTATTATTCAGTCTCTTTAAGCCCCTTTTCGGTCTATTTACCCGTTTCTGCACGTCCGTAACCTGTACGCCCTATCGAAACCGGAAAACAGTTCTCAAAAAAGAAATACGAAACGATGCCGCATACCCGCCTTATGAAGACAAATATACGGCACTATTCTATATTAATCAAATTTTTTCATCAAAGTTTGTACAACTGATGCGCTGCCATCAATTCAAGCCGATGTTCAGTCAGTACCCGAATGCAATTCTCTATATTATCCGGGCGAATGACGACATGGGCAACATCTCCGGCAGCAAATGCATACATATACTCAATAAAAACATTCTCATCGGAAAGATACCCTAACGCTTTAGCCAAAGCTCCCGGTGTATTCGGACAATTAAGGCAAACGACATCAGTTAGAGACACTCCGAAATGATGTCTTTTCAAAGCCTCCAAAGCTTTATCCGGATCAGAAACGATAACACGAAGAATACCGAAATCTGCTGTTTCTGCCATACTAAATGCAGAAAGGTTCACTCCCTCCTCACCCAATATACGGGTTACTTCGTTAATACGTCCGGTCTTATTTTCAAGAAAAACCGATAGCTGCTTTATAATCATAATCGTATTGTTTTAATCAATTTTGCGGTTATCAATCACTCGTTTAGCTTTTCCCTGACTGCGTTCTATGCTACGAGGTTCTACCAATTTTATATTGGCGGCGATGCCGAGAACACTTTGTAGCCGATGTCCTATTTTCTTTTTCAATTCCATCATTCTGTTAATTTCATCCGAATAGAATTGTTCCCGAACCTCTACCTGAACTTCCAATGTATCCAGATTATTTTTTCGGTCAACAATCAATAAATAATGCGGTTCGAATTCTTCCAGCTCAAGAATCACACTCTCGACCTGAGAAGGAAATACATTTACTCCTCGAATAATCAACATATCGTCACTGCGCCCGGTGATCCGGCTCATACGCACAGTCGTCCGTCCGCAATCGCATTTATCATATATGAGAGAACACAAATCTTTAGTACGGTAACGAAGCAGAGGCAATCCTTCTTTCGTTATCGTCGTAAATACCAATTCTCCTGATTCTCCCGGCGATAACGGTTCAAATGTCTGGGGATCGATGATTTCCGGGAAAAAATGATCCTCGCTGATATGCGCACCATGTTGACACTCACATTCATAAGACACTCCCGGTCCCATCACTTCACTCAAACCATAAATATCAAAAGCTTTAATACCCAATTTAGACTCTATTTCACGGCGCATATTTTCAGACCAAGGTTCTGCTCCAAACATACCGACTCTCAACTTAAATTCTTCACGAGGGATACCCGAATCTTTTATCGCATCAGCTAAATAAAGAGCGTAAGAAGGGGTACAAGCCAAAGCCGTAGAACCGAAATCATGCATCAACTGTATTTGTTTAGCCGTATTTCCACTCGACATGGGAATAACCGTCGCACCCAGATTTTCTACACCGTAATGCAATCCTAAACCTCCGGTAAATAACCCATAACCGAAAGAGACATGAAATATGTCGTGTTTATCCGTACCGTATGCCGCCAGACAACGAGCTACGACCTCACCCCAAGTTGCCAAATCCTGACGAGTATATCCCACTACAGTAGGACGGCCGGTCGTCCCCGAAGAAGCATGCAAACGCACAATCTCCGACATCGGGACTGCAAAAAGTCCGAAGGGATAATTATCTCTCAAATCTTGTTTTGTCGTAAAAGGGAGTTTGACGATATCGTCAATACTATTTATATCATTAGGAGTTATCCCCAATTCCTGCATTTTCTTACGATAAAACGGGGTATTATGATAAACTCTTTCTACGGTTTGCCGCAGCCGGATTCCCTGTAACTTGCGCATTTCATCCCGGCTCATGCATTCGATCGTTTCATTCCAAATCATGGTATATTATAACTTTTATTTCTTGTTTAATTTCATACTATGGCGACAAAGTAAATAAAAAAATATCAATCCCGCTATTTATTTAGCAAAAATACAATAAAATGAAAGTAAAATATATGATTAAGAAGACAATAGAAAGTTTGAAGGTAATAGTATGAAAAGAGAACGGATGTAGCCGTTTCTTCGAGTTTTTTCGTAACTTCGCAAATCAAAAATATATACAACATTTATGGAGTTCAAAATTGTTTCACCTTACCAACCGACCGGTGACCAACCGGAAGCGATAGAGGAACTTAGTCAGGGAGTCTTAGACGGCCTTTCCGCTCAAACCCTACTGGGAGTTACCGGGTCAGGTAAAACATTTACTATGGCTAATGTTATCGAAAAGGTTCAGAAACCGACACTGATCCTCAGTCATAACAAAACTTTGGCAGCCCAATTGTACGGAGAATTTAAAAGTTTTTTCCCCGATAATGCCGTAGAATATTTTGTATCATATTATGATTATTATCAGCCGGAAGCCTATATTCCTACAACCGATACTTACATAGAGAAAGATTTGGCAATCAATGAAGAAATAGACCGACTCAGGCTTTCAACGACATCAGCTTTATTATCAGGCCGCAAAGACGTTATCGTCGTATCTTCAGTTTCATGTCTTTACGGTATCGGCAACCCTGAAGATTTTCATAGTAACGTAATAAATGTCCGTGTGGGTCAAAATATAGAACGGAATACATTTTTACGAGCACTCGTAGGTAGTTTGTATTCCCGTAATGAAATCGAACTGAATCGGGGAAATTTCAGGGTCAAAGGAGATACGGTAGATATATATCTGGCCTATACGGAAATTATTTTGCGCATTATCTTTTGGGGTGAAGAGATAGAATCGATAGAAAGTGTAGATCCGATGAGCGGACACACGATCACTCTATTCGATGAATATAAAATATATCCGGCCAATATTTTTGTAACTACCAAAGAACGAATAGATCGAGCAATCGGTGAAATAGAACTCGATTTAGGAAAACAAGTAGAGTTTTTCAAATCGATAGGAAAAGAACTTGAAGCCAAACGTTTGTATGAAAGAGTAACATACGATATCGAAATGATCAGAGAAGTCGGCCATTGTTCCGGAATAGAAAATTATTCTCGATATTTCGACGGACGGGCTGCCGGCACCAGACCATTCTGTCTGTTAGACTATTTTCCGAAAGATTTTTTAACTATTATCGACGAAAGCCACGTTACAATACCTCAAATAAGGGCAATGTATGGCGGAGATAATTCCAGAAAAGCAAATCTTGTAGAATACGGATTCCGACTACCGGCGGCAATAGATAATCGTCCGCTGAAATTTTCAGAATTCGAAGACCTCACCAAACAAACAATCTATGTCAGTGCAACTCCTGCAGACTATGAGTTAACGAAAAGCGAGGGTATTATTGTCGAACAGGTCATTCGCCCTACCGGACTGCTCGATCCCATAATTGAAGTCCGGCCGAGTCTTAATCAAATAGACGACTTGCTCGAAGAGATACAACAAAGAATCGAAAAAGACGAGCGGGTATTAGTCACGACACTCACCAAACGTATGGCGGAAGAGCTGAACACATATCTGCTACGGCTCGACATCCGCTGCAATTATATCCATTCGGATGTCGATACCTTAGAACGCATTCAGATTATAGAAGACCTGCGCAACGGGCTTTACGATGTTCTTATCGGAGTAAATCTCCTTCGCGAAGGTTTAGATCTGCCCGAAGTCTCATTAGTCGCCATATTGGATGCAGACAAAGAAGGCTTTTTAAGATCCCACCGTTCTTTGACCCAGACGGCAGGACGGGCAGCCCGCAACCTGAACGGAATGGTAATCATGTATGCTGACAAAATTACCGAAAGCATGCAAAAAACGATCGATGAAACTAATCGGCGTAGAGAAAAACAGTTGGCTTATAACGAAGCAAACCATATTACGCCTCAAGCAATACAAAAAGCCAAAAACTCTATTCTCACAAAAGAACCGGATGTTCAAACCGAAAAAGGTCAACCTATTTTATATAAGGAGGAATACGATATTTCGCATGTCAATATAGCTGCCGATCCGGTAGTCCAATACATGAATAAAGACCAATTGAAAAAGACAATTGAAAATACCCGAAAAGCGATGGTAGAAGCTGCTAAACGAATGGAATTTATCGAAGCCGCTCAATATCGGGACGAATTGGTAAAATTACAAGACCGGTATGATTCATTGTAATACCGCAAACCGGATTTCATAAACCGGATAAAAACAGAAAAACAACCGGAAAACAATGAAAGAATACAAATTACAAGACTGGTTACCGACTACGAAAAAAGAATTAGAACTGAGAGGATGGGATTATCTGGACGTAATTCTTTTCTCAGGAGACGCATACGTCGATCATCCCTCTTTCGGGGCTGCAGTAATCGGACGTATTCTGGAATCCGAAGGGTTACGTGTCGCTATTGTTCCCCAGCCAAACTGGCGTGACGATTTGAGAGATTTTAAAAAATTAGGAGAACCCAGACTATTTTTCGGGATCTCCGCCGGAGCTATGGATTCAATGGTTAACCATTATACGGCAAATAAAAGGCTTCGTTCCGATGATGCTTATACCCCTGACGGACGGGCAGGAATGCGACCCGATTATCCGACAATAGTATATACACAAATATTAAAAAAACTCTATCCCCATATACCAGTTGTCACCGGAGGTATAGAAGCCTCATTGCGGCGAGTTACTCATTATGACTATTGGGAAAATCGCTTAAGACCGAGTATTCTGATCGATAGCGGAGCGGATATGCTCATCTATGGTATGGGAGAACTCCCGATCAGAGAATTGATAAAGCGGCTTCGGAGCGGTGAAAAAATAGGACAGATTAAAGACTTGAGACAGACCGCTATTATTACATCTGAAAACGAGTTACCTCACACCGATGAAAGCGCAACCGATCTCGTTTTATTCTCTCATGAAGAATGCTTGCAAGACAAAAGGAAACAATCCCGCAATTTTTACCATGTCGAAGAAGAATCGAACCGATATGAAGCTCGCCGACTATGGCAAAAATATAAAAACTCGGTTATAAAAGTAAACCCACCTTATCCACCTATGAGCGAAACCGAGATAGATGCCTCTTTCGACTTGCCTTATACTCGTCTGCCTCATCCCAAATATAAAGGGAAAAATATACCGGCATACGAAATGATCAAATTTTCTGTAAATTTACACAGAGGCTGTTTCGGAGGATGTGCATTTTGTACGATCTCTGCTCATCAAGGAAAATTCATAGCCTCCCGTTCTAAACGATCGATTCTGAACGAGGTAAAACAAATTACGGAAATGCCCGGATTCAAAGGATATATCAGCGATTTAGGAGGACCTTCGGCCAATATGTACAAGATGCGAGGTTCTCGTCCGGAAATATGCCGTAAATGCAAACGTCCGTCTTGTATACATCCCGAAGTCTGCAAAAATTTATATACCGATCACACTCCGTTGTTAGATATATATCATAGCGTAGATCAAATAAAAGGAATCAAAAAGTCTTTTATCGGTAGCGGAATAAGATATGATCTGTTACAACACCGTCATGAGGATGAAAAAGTCAATGCAAGTACATCGAAATATACACAAGAAGTCATTGCCAAACATGTCTCAGGCCGATTAAAGGTCGCTCCAGAACACACGTCCGACAATGTTTTGATGTTAATGCGGAAGCCCGCTTTTAAAAAGTTCGAAGAGTTTAAACGAACATTTGAAAAAATAAACAATGAAGCCGGACTCAACCAACAGCTCATTCCGTATTTCATATCAAGTCATCCGGGCTGTAAAGAAGAGGATATGGCCGAACTGGCCGCTATCACAAAAAAATTGAACTTTCACCTCGAACAAGTTCAAGATTTTACCCCTACCCCTATGACGCTTTCTACCGAGATATATTATACAGGATATCACCCTTATACGGGAGAAAAAATATATACAGCCCGCAGCCAAAACGAAAAACTGGCTCAAAGACAGTTTTTTTTCTGGTATAAACCCGATCAACGGAAACAGATTTTATCGGAACTGCAAAGAATGGGACGGCCGGATTTAATTAATCGTCTATACGGTTCTCCCATAAAAAATTCAAAAACAGAAACATCATCAAAAACAAAATACAAAAAGAGGAAATACAAATAATAGTAAAACTTATGAAATTACCAATCAGCAAACTCATCATGGCAAGTGCGGTACTTTTGTCTGCTTGTCAGACACAGAAAGAGAGCAGCGAAGGGATCATAGGCAAAAGCCATCCCAAAGTAGAAAACGGAATCATGACTCCGGAAGTCATGTACACTCTCGGACGCGTCGGGGGAATAGAAATATCTCCAGATAAGAAAAAGATTCTTTATGGCGTAACATACGTGAGCATACCCGAAAACAAAAGTAATCGGGAACTATTTGTTATGGACATTGACGGAAGTAATAAAATTCAGATCACCCATACTCCTAAATCCGAACAAAATGCTGTATGGATCAACAATGGAAAACAAATAGCGTTTCTGACATCCGAAAGCGGAAGTTCTCAATTATGGATAATGGATGCCGACGGATCGAACCGAAAACAAATCAGTAATCAAGAAAAAGGAATAGACGGTTTTCTTTTTTCTCCCGATGAGAAAAAAGTCGTATTCTTTTCGAATGTAAAATACGGTCAACGAGCCTCGGATATTTATCCTGATCTACCCAAAGCAACCGGACGTGTTATCGATGACCTCATGTATAAACATTGGGACGAATGGGTGGAATCCATTCCTCACCCTTTTATAGCAGACTTTAACGGCAACACGTTAGAAAATATAAATGACATTCTCGAAGGCGAACCGTATGAAGCTCCGATGAAGCCTTTTGGCGGTACAGAAGGATTTGCATGGACTCCGGATAGTAAAAGCATTGCATACACCTGCCGAAAGAAAACCGGATTGGAGTATTCCATATCTACCAACTCCGATATTTATTTATATGATACCGAGACGAAAATAACCAAAAACCTGACCGAAGGAATGATGGGTTATGATACGCATCCAAGTTTTTCTCCCGACGGGCGTTATTTAGCATGGATGAGTATGGAACGTGACGGATACGAATCGGATAAAAACCGCTTGTTCGTCATGGATATGCAAAACGGAGAAAAGAAATATTTGACAGACGAGTTCGATTACAGTTTAGACATGCTGAATTGGGCAGAAGACGGACAATCGATCTATTTCTTAAGCGTATATCAAGGAATAGAGCAGATCTTCAACATTCATATCGATGATAAAAAGATCGAACAAATCACGACCGGACAAGTCGATTATGCCGATATAAAACCGATAAATAATAAGCAACTGATCGTATTACAGCATTCTTTCTCAAAACCGGATGAAATTTATAGTATCAATCTAAATGATAAAGCAATTACGGAATTGTCATTCGAGAACAAGGAAACCTTAGATCAAATTACTATGGGTAAAGTGGAAGAACGCTGGATTACCACAACAGACAATAAAAAAATGCTGACATGGATTATATATCCTCCCCATTTCGATCCGAATAAGAAATACCCGGCATTACTATATTGTCAAGGAGGTCCGCAAAGCCCTGTAAGCCAGTTCTGGTCATATCGATGGAACTTGCAGTTAATGGCGGCAAACGGATATGTCATCGTTGCACCTAATCGACGAGGATTATACGGATTCGGTCAGGAATGGTTAGAACAAATAAGCGGTGATTATGGCGGTCAGAATATGAAAGATTATTTCTCTGCTATCGACGCAGTAAAGACAGAACCGTTTATCGATGAAAATCGTCTCGGAGCAATCGGGGCAAGTTATGGAGGTTTTTCTATTTATTGGTTGGCCGGGCATCATCAAAAACGATTCAAAGCATTTATCGCTCATGCCGGAATATTCAATTTAGAACAACAATATGTAGAAACAGAAGAAATGTGGTTTGCCAACTGGGATTTAGGTGGCGCTTATTGGGAAAAAGATAATACTATCGCCCAACGTTCTTACGCCAATTCGCCGCACCGCTTTATAGATCAATGGGATACACCGATACTTATCACCCACGGAGAAAATGATTACCGGATACTTGCCTCTCAAGGTATGTCGGCATTCAACGCCGCCCGATTAAGAGGAGTTCCCGCCGAAATGGTTGTCTTTCCTGATGAAAATCATTGGATTGCGCAACCTCAAAATGCCATTTTATGGCAACGGATATTTTTCCGTTGGCTTGACCATTGGTTAAAACCGGAAGAAAAGAAATAAAGTTATCCCCAATATAGAAAGCGGGCGCAAAGGTTTTATACAAAGTCTTTGCGCCCGTTTTTCATTCCCCCAAAAACAAGTGTTTATAATTGAAAATTACAACATACTTTTATTATATTTGCAATACACAAACTATATACACACATATCATGAAAAATAAAATTCTTACCGGAGTATTATTATGTACTCTTTTTTCCTGTTCTCCTAAAATTGTATTAAACAAGATACAGGAATATCCGTCTTTATCTCAAGAAGATACAATCATGATCGTAAATGAGGGAGAAAAAGTCCCGGTCGCTGCAACTCTGATAGGACAAGTTGCTATTTTAGACCGAAGTTTTACTATTCGATGCCGATATGATCAAGTGTTGAAAATAGCAAAAGAAGAAACAAGAAAAGCCGGAGGAGATATTCTGCAAATCACCGATCACCTTTTACCGGGTGTTGCAAGTTCCTGCCACCAAATTTCAGGAAATATTCTCAAATCCGGCATATCCGATTCTACATACAACACACAAACGACATTCTACAATTATAGTGTAAATAATGTCTTAAACAAAGTACGCCCGTTACCTCCAAGAGTCGATTTTTCATTCAATGTCGGTTACGGATGGTTGCCTAAAACAGAAGGGCTCACCGGGACAGATAAACAATTTGATGATAAACTGACTTCCGGACTTGCATGGGATTTGGCATTCCATCATTATATTAAAAATTTCGGATGGGGAATTTTTTATTCAGGATACAGTTCTGACAGTTATTACGAAAAGACGAACATGGATCATAATGTCTTATTTTCATATATCGCACCTTTATTTTGTACAAAATATTCGTTCAATAAAAAATGGATGATAAACGGAGAAGTCGGTGTCGGATATTTAAAATTCTCAGACAAAATATCTTCAGGAATTGAAAAAGGGAAAACCTATGTATCGACTATCGGGTTTAATTATGGAATCGGAATCGAATATAAACTTAACAAACACATGGGAATAGGTATCTCATTCAATGAAATCGTAGGTTCGGCATTCCTGAAAAACATAAAGATGGAAAACGTCCATAGTACCATAGTTTATAATGACTATGACAGAATAAACTTAAACCGATTTAATTTACTTGGGGGCATTCGTTTTTATTTCGGAGACAGATAATGAATAATCAAAAACATCCTGTACTATCCGGACATTCTGCCGGATAGTACGGAACATTTACATCGCCAGCCAACTCATTAGAACTTACTTAAATCCTGTTCCAAGAATATTTTTACTATCCGCTCCGGACTACACGATTTTCGTATTCTTCATCTTATATCTGAAACGAGAATAAAATAAGACTCCTGCCAAAGTCAAACCAATAGGAAATCCCCACCAAATACCCATAGCACCACCCTGACAAACAAAACCAAATAAGTATGCCGCAGGCAAACAAACAAGAAAATAACTGATAAATGCAATCAATGCCATAGGTTTTACATCTCCTATTCCCCTTAAAGCATTTGCATACGCAACTTGTAAACCATCTCCGAACTGATATACCATAGTCGGTATTATCAACAATGCTACGATTCTGTTCACTTCTTCCGAATCTGTAAACAGATAACCTACCTGTTGTCGGAACAAAGCCATTATGACTACAATACATACGGCCAAAAGAATTATTACATGAAATCCGGCATTTGCTATCAATCTTACCTTACTTATTTCTCCTGCTCCTTTAGCATTACTTACCAAAATCGTAATAGCCGACCCGATACCGTAATAAAGCATAAAACCGATTGTAGTAAAAGTTGCAACTGCTTGATGTGCCGCCAATGCTGCCGTACCGATCCATCCCATCATAATAACACTCAAATTGAAAGATCCGGTTTCCATCCCCATTTGCAGAGCAATAGGCATTCCCATTTTCGTTAAATGGGACAACTGTTTTCCGGTGTCTCCTTTAAGATGACGAAAACCTTCTTTAAACCTGCCGTAACGAGACGTAAAGAAAAACAGATATACAAAAACCGACAACGTGAAAATACGAGACAACAATGTAGAAAATCCTGCTCCGAGCAATCCAAGTTCAGGGAAAAAACCCGGGCCGAATATCAATAAATAGTTACCTATAATATTCAACACATTACCGCACAAAAGTATGTACATCGAGATACGGGTATCCATAATGCCATCGGCAAACTGCTTGAATGCATTAAATAGCATGATAAAAACTAAACCTGACAAATGAATCAGGAAATAGGGTCTAATCAAGGGTAAAAGTTCCTCCGGTTGTCCCATACGGTCTATATTAACATAAACTACGGACATAATCCCAATCAGCAAAATCGCTAAAAGCAAATTGGCGATAAGGCCATATCGAAGAGTCTGACCGGCTTTTGCTACCTGATTTTTCCCGACCAGATTCCCGATCAACGGAGTAAGCCCCAGAGAAAAGCCTAAAGCAAACATCAACGGAAGATTAAAAAGATTATTTACAAAAGATGCCGCAGCCAACTCCTCCGGAGTATGATGACCAACCATTATATTATCGGCAAATCCGACGACGATAATTCCCAACTGTCCTATCATGATCGGAACACCCAACTTCAATAATGCAACATAATAGTTCCGATATAATCGAAATTTTTTTTTCAACATACTACACCCTAATCAAATTAAAGGTTGCAAAGATATAAATCTTATTCCAAATCAACTACCATATAAATTCGGGAATATTAAGAGTCTGTCTAAAAGAAAGGCGATATTCCTTTAAAGAAATACCGCCTTTACTCAATAAACTAACTCTATATACTTACGATTCACAATCCTATTAATAAAGAATTGGAAGCAGAACCTTTCTTCCATTCTTCAATAGTTGACCAACGGATCGGTTCTGAGCCTTCCAAAACGACCGTTTGCAAGGCTGGGACGCCGTCCCAAGCCGCAGATGACAAATCTATACGTAAACGAACCTTGTCTCCTTTTTTTAATCCTGCCAAAGAATATTCATTTTCTCCACTCTTCAACTGTACCGATTTGGAATCAATTACTTTTCCGCTATTATCTGCAACCTCAACAAAAACCTGAATCTTTCCACCAGCATTTAATTCTGCCCACGCTTTCATTTTTTCAACAACCGAATTCATAGGACGCCAATCGGTTACTTTCTGAGCTTTACGCATAGCTTCCACACCATTTGTATAAAGTTCTTTTACGGCTTTCTCATCCATCGTCGTACGGGCAACAAGAACATCATCCATAATAAATTTACCTGATGAAAAACGTTGAGACCCGGCAATACGTTCCAGTGGTCCGGCAAAAGGTTTCTGGAAAGCCTTCTTATCCAAACGACCGTCTATGTAAATCGCTCCTTCTTCTTTCTCCGGATTGTAGGTATAAACATAATGTACCCATTTCCCCGATTGCAATTTATTGTTACCGCGAATGTCGCTATTTTCGTAAGAAAGAATCGTTTTTTCTTGGAAAATACCGGCTGCCAACCGTGTTCCGGTTACATCGACATCCGCCCCCATCGGAGCTTGTCCACCGAAGAACATAGCCTGACCGTTATCCATCTGGTTCAGATAAACCCATGCTGCCAAAGTAAACGGTTTCCGGTACAGGTCCATACCGCCTGCATCGACAAAAGTCTCTTTTTTGTCTTTTTTAAATCCTTTTCCGTTCTTACCGTCGACAATTTGGGCTTTGCCCTGAATCGGCAACATTTTTCCGGTAATTTCGTTTTTAACTTCTTTATCTGTCGCTCCTTCAAAAGTTACATAAGCTAACGGGTCTTGCAATGCCAATCCGATTCCTCCCGGTACAGTCAACTGTTGTTCTGTTTCTGCGCCGACCTTCACACGGAATGTTCCGGAACGAGGGAATGCGTATTTAATTTCGACACGCTGACCAGCTCCAGCATCCAAATGCAACGGTTGCGATGCAACGGTTACTCCTTCTACCTTCACTTCCAGATTTTTATTAAAAGGTTCACTTCCCACGTTTCGTGCTTCTGCAACATAAACCATTTCTCCTTTCTCCGTCATATCTATCGAACTACCCTCCAAGACGAGTTTTGCCGGGACTTTCGAAACTTTTAAAGGAACAGATTTTATCTGGTCGTCCAAAATCACGGTTAAAGTCTGATTACCGCTTGCATACATCTGCACATCAAAAACCATTTCTTTCGTATCTCCGGCTTCGATCTCTGCACGACGATCATCCAAGAAACTGTTTCCATATAGTTTAACATCGGCAATATCTAATAAATTTCCATTATTCGTCACCTTTACGACTACCTTAAACGATTCTCCGCCTTTTACACTCTTCGGCGCCGATACAGTATATTCAAAATCTGCTTTGTAATCTTTATCGACCATAAACTCACCGGAAATACCTTGACTCGGATCTTTAAAACCGATTTTCTGTTTATGCTCAGTTGATCCTTTGGGCGGTTCGGGGCAAACCCCTCCGACATGCATTCTGAATTTCCCGGCTTCCAAAACTCGTTTCATATCCGGATTCAATAAAGAAAGCAAATAAGGGTTAAGCTCGAAAGTAACGGTTTTCTTTTCTCCCGGTTTTAAGAAAACACGCTTAAATCCTTTCAAATCTATAACTGCGGTATTTACCGAAGCTACCAAATCGGTTATATATAACTGAGCTACTTCTTCACCCGACCGTTTTCCTGTATTTTCGATATCCACCGAAACAGTCACAAAGCCGGGATCTCCATTTTTAGGAGTAGCTTTAAGATTAGAATAACGGAATGTCGTATAACTCAATCCATGACCGAAACGGTATAATGGAGTAAACGGCATATCATAATAGTCATAATTACGTCCGGAAGTTTCATAATTATACCACAAAGGCAACTGTCCCGGATGACGAGGGAATGAGATAGGCAAACGCCCGGACGGATTTTCGTCACCAAAAATAATATCTGCAGTAGCATTACCACCTTCTTCTCCCGGATACCAAGTCTCAAGAATAGATTCAATGTTTTCATCTTCCCACGTTAAAGTAAACGGTTTACCATTTACCAACACCAACACGATCGGTTTTCCTGTCGCTTCTACAGCCTTAATCAATTGGCGTTGCACACCCGGAATCTCCAAAGTAGCTCCATCTACATTTTCTCCCGTAGTACTCTTTTTATTTCCGTTTTCATGTCTGTTTGCATTATCTCCCACAACAAGAATCACCGCATCAGACTGTCTTGCAACATCCACAGCCTCTGCAAATCCTGTAGTATCCATATCGAGTTGCGTACAACCTTGTGCATATAAAACTTTTGTAGAAGGACTTACATGGTTTTTAACACCTTCTAAAACCGAAATTATCTGACCGGGCGCATATTTTGCAGAATAGTCACCTGTTTGTCCCTGATCTGCATTCGGACCGATAACAGCGATTGTCTTAATATTTTTGTCCAAAGGAAGAAGATTATTTTCATTTTTCAGAAGGACTGTACTTTCTACTGCTACTTTACGTGCCAAAGCCCGATGTTCGGGAGTATCATATTCCGGGAGCTTATTCCAAACCATATTTTCGATACTCGGTTTGTCAAACAAGCCTAAACGCATTTTAGCTCTGAACACACGACGCAAATTAGCATCCAATTCACTTTCTTTTATAATGCCTTTCTTCACCGCTGAAGCCAACGCTTTCTTATAAGCCGATCCGCATTCGATATCTACTCCGGCACGGACAGCCATAGCAGCAGCTTCTTCCATAGTACTCACAACCGACTGCTTCCGTTGAATATTTTCAGGACCGCTACAATCAGAAACGACAAAACCTTCAAATCCCCATTCTTCACGAAGAATTTTTTGAAGCAGTTCTTTCGAACCATTATCAGGTACTCCGTTCCAAAGCCCATAAGCCGCCATAACCCCGAATGCATTCGCTTCTTTAATAACATCACGAAAAGGCGCTAAATGAATATTACGCATTACCCTATCCGATAATCCGTAATCATGACTATCACGACCGCCGACAGGTTGTCCGTGACCGGCAAAATGCTTGGGACAGGCAAACATGTGTTCACCCTGAAAACCCTTGATCCATGCTACACCTATACGACCGACAAGATAAGGATCTTCACCATAAGTTTCTTCGACACGTCCCCATCGAGCATCGCGAGCCACATCCAATACCGGAGACCAAGAGACCCGCAAATTTGCAGCTTTAGCCTCAATTGCCGTAGCCTTGCCGACTTCTTGTATTAATTCTGTATCGAACGTGCTACCCATATTAATCCCGTGCGGGAATATGGTAGAACCGGTAGCATAAGACTGGCCGTGTAATCCTTCGGTTTTCAACATTGCAGGAATCTTCAACCGAGCAATGCCCTTTGATCCCCAGCTATCGCTCAATTGAATTACTTTCTCCTCAAGAGTAAGACGAGGTAATAAGTCATTGATACGTTCCTCAATAGGAATGTTCGGATTTAAATACTTCGGAGTTTCTTTACTCACTTGTTGATACATACCCGCATTTGTCACCGAACGATTGTAAGCTTCTTCAGGATCTATGCCTTCCATTTCACAAGGACAGACCTCTTCCGTTACTACTTTATCATTTATTTCTCTTTTGTCTTTCGTGTCGGCAAAAGAAATAAACGACCCCACCAGTAACGCAGGCAAAACAATTCTCCATGTTTTTTTCATTCTGTGTGTGTTTTTAATTATTGATTAGTAATTTAAAACGAGCCAAGCAACCGGAAATTTCTCCCGACTGTAAAATTTGTTACAAAAATATTCTTGAACAATTATCTTTTCACTTTATAGAGAATTAAAATGCACTTAAAAAAACGGTAAATTGAAAAATTAATCGGCAACCTTTATCAAAGATTTCGACTATACATATACTTTCAAAATAATTATATTTAGAAATATCTCTTTTTCAAAAAATAGCAGAATAAATGTTCTCCTTTCATTTTTTTATTACTTTTGTAATGCCAAAACAGGATGGATATACAATATCAAGATATAACACACACATTACCATCATGAAAAAACTTTTTATCATATTTTGCTTATTATGCAACATTTCTGTTTATTCTTCTGACATAAACGGCGGACTATTTTTCAGATCACACCAACAACCGGGAACGATACGCACACGGTTGGCACTGAATGGAGGAAAGCCTATAAAAATAGAAAACGGAAGAACCATATCATTCGACCTCATGCTGCGAAAAGAAATTGTATGGGGATATGTCGTGAGAATCATTACAAATACACAAAAAAATATAGATCTCGTATATCTTGCCAACAAGAAAAACGATCGTTATCCGGCATGGATACTCAACGAAAGTCAACATCCGATTACACAAGATCTGACATATGATAAATGGATACCGGTAAGCGTCAAATTAATGCCGAAAGATAATAAAATCGCTTTTTCGTTCGGATCGATTCAAAGCACTCGATCTTTTGATTTTTCAAGATGCAAGAATGTGACTATCCATTTCGGAACTTCCGGAATCAAAAACTTTCAAGTTGGAGACGTCGCTCCTATCAACATTAAGAATGTGCGAATATCGGACAATAAAGAAAACGAAATATATCATTGGGAACTAAAGCAACATGCAGATAGTATTTGTTATGACCTCATAAAACAATGCCCTGCAATTACAGAAAATCCAATATGGCTTATTGATAATCATTCGTCTTGGGATCAATTATACAAACAAAAAATTAAAGGAAGTCCTCAAATCGCATATAATCCCGATAAAAATTTATTTTATATCATCAATGGAAGCAATCAGCTGACTATATTTAATCCTATTACACAAAAGTCATATTCGATAAATAATATCAAAGGGAAATTAGCCAGCGAAAAAAATAACCAAATAACTTACGACCCATACAATCACAGGCTTATATCTTACAGCCTCGACCAGAAATCAATTTCGGTATTCTCGCCGGAGAATAATTCTTGGAGCGGTACTTTTACGAACGGTATGGATCCGGCCTATATACATCATACTGTGGCTATATCCCCTAAAGATACCTCTTTAATTACGTTCGGAGGATATGGATACTATTTGTATAAAAATACGTTGTTCAAGGTAAATTTGAATACTCATCGATGGGACAGTCTTCAAATCGAAGAGATTTCTCCTCGATTTTCTGCCGTATCGACAATCGTAAACAATACTCTCTACGTTTTCGGTGGTAAAGGGAGCAAAAACGGACGCCAAGAAGAAGTCAGCCATAACTTATATGACTTGTATGCTATCGATTTAGCGACATTAGGAGTAAAAAAAATATGGGAAATCAAATCAAACATCGAAGATGAGACAGACCTTCTATTAAGAGGGAATATGATTTATAGTCCGACAGATTCATGTTTTTACGCAATTAATGTCTCAAGATCACAAGGTTATTTAGTCCGAATTTCTTTAAATCGCCCAGAAATAAAAAGATGCTCAACCAATATAGGAGATATGTCGGCAGGGTATTTATTCTGCAATCTGTACTACTCTCCCGACAGCAGTAAACTATATACGATATTTAATAGGGAAATAAGGAATAGTGACCCGGAAATCTCTATTTATTCGATAGATTTTCCGCCAATTGCATTAAAAGACACGATTCAAAAAGCCCCTTCGAAAAATAAACTATGGGCAGGTGTCATTATCTTTCTGATTTTCTTGTCGGGCTACGGTTTATATAAATTCTCTCGTCGGAAAAAAGATAAAAAACCGGTCTCTATCGAGATAAAAGAAAAAGAAACAGCTCCTCAGGAAGAAATCAAAAAGACATTTGACAGATCAAAAGGCTGCATCAGCTTATTAGGTGGATTTAATGTCAAAGATAAAGAGGGAGGAGATATAACGAACCAATTTACTCCAATACTAAAATCTTTGTTATTAATCATATTATTGTATAGCGTAAAAACAAAGCAAGGAATTAACAGTAACAAACTGGATAGTATCTTATGGGAAGATAAAGATGAAAAATCTGCAAGAAATAACCGCAATGTCTCTATTCGTAAATTACGGGTTTTATTAGAAAAAGTCGGAGACATACAGGTTGTTTTCGAAAATAATTTCTGGAAAATCACATTCGGAAACGAAGTATTTTGCGATTATGTTGCCGCAATACAATTTATTCAGGATACCTCTTTCGATGATTTTACCAAAGAGGCTACACTGTACCAATTATTAGAATTACTCGTTTTCGGCCCGTTATTACCTAATACTCAAGCTGACTGGATCGATAATTTTAAAAGCGATTACTCGGACATAACATTAGATCTTTTACACTCTCTTCTACAAAAGAAAGAGTTTGAACATAAAGAAGATATTCAATTATTGATTGCAGATACCATTTTTTTGCATGATATTTTTAATGAAGAAGCCTTAAGGGTTAAATGTTCCATTTTATACAAAAAAGATAAAAGAAGTATTGCCAAAAGCACCTATGACAATTTCTGCAAACAGTATAAATCATTATTAGGTACGGATTATAAAATATCATTTTCAACTATTGTAACTTCTAAGGAGGGTGCATCAAAACTAAAATGAGTTCACTGAAAAGTTACAAGTTATAATTCGCCAATAAGAAAGAGCTCCATCAAACTTTATTTTTGAGTAATGATAGGACTCTTTTCATTACTGACGGAAGGAGGTAAATTTCAGATTAAAAGGTCATTTTCTTTAAAGCCTATCTAAGTTTAATTTTGACACACCCTTTCCCGAATAAAAAAATCTGTTAAACCGTTCTTCAAAAAGACAACCGAATACCTTGTAAAATAATCGATAAATTATCCTTATTTTATTTGCCATTTTATAGGGTATTTTGTACTTTTACAAAGACCAATTCGTTTTTATTTAGCATAGATGAGTCATGTAAAGAAGGTATTAGAGCCTCCGTTACATGATTCGTCATGTATGTTAAAAATAAGAATTGGTCCTTTTTATTTTAAAACCGGAGGCTCTTTTTATTTACATAATTGTAAAGAGAAAGTGCATGAGGAATAAATACAATATTTCCGAAGTAATAACCAGAAAGTTTCGGGAAATGTTTGGTTATTTAGCTTATTTAACATATATTTCTACAGAACATATTATCAGTTCTGTTCTATCAAAATCAACACAAGACAATTGTTCAAGACTACGACTCAACCGCGATTTATACGGGAATTTATCAACTGATGCTCTCCATATCATTATCGAGGAAATTAATGAAGAATATCAACTACCTACAAAACTCTTTTTAGCAGGTAAAGGTGCTAAAGAAATATCACGGGAAACAGGTATTCCGATCCGGAAAGTATTACAACAAATCTATTACGGAGAGAAAGAAATTAAGGCTCATTTAAAACAATTATAAATAACATCCGAGAAAAAATAAAGCCGCATTCCCGATAATCAGATAATGCAGCTTTACTTATATATAGGGCTTGACTCATCAACCTTTATGAGCTTTCATACTGTCTTTCAATAAATAACCAATCAGAGCCAAGTACAATACCAAACCAAGCACTTGTTTTATTGTATCATTCATCTCGCAATTGTATTCAAATCCTCCGAAACGCAATCCGGCACTGACAACACCCATCAATGCTCCACCGGCAATGAATCCGGATGCCAACAATGTACCTCTTTCATACCGGGATTTATTCACTTCGGCATTTTTACTACGTGTACTGACATACCAGCTTACCAACCCTCCGACAACCAAAGGGGTATTCAGTTCCAAAGGTATAAACATTCCTAAAGCAAAAGCCAAAGCCGGAATTTTACAAAAAGTCAATGCTACGGCAATCAAAGCCCCAATACCATATAACAACCAAGGAGCGCCTTTCCCCGACATAAGAGGTTCGATAACAGCTGCCATAGCATTTGCCTGAGGAGCAGCCAAACCGTTTTCAGAAGTAAAACCGTATGTATCGTTCAAGATCAATATAACTCCTCCTACCGTCGCAGCAGAAACCAACGTTCCTAAAAATTTCCAGCCCTCCTGCTTTGCCGGAGTAGAACCCAACCAATATCCGATTTTTAAATCGGTTATAAAACCTCCGGCCATAGAAAGAGCCGTACAGACAACCCCGCCGATAATTAAGGCGGCAACCATACCCGATGTACCTTTAAGGCCAACAGCTACAAGAATAACAGAAGCTAAGATCAATGTCATCAACGTCATTCCCGATACAGGATTTGTCCCGACTATCGCAATTGCATTGGCAGCAACCGTCGTGAACAGAAAAGCAATGACAGATACCACAATAAAGGCAATAAAGGCCTGTGTAAAATTATGGATAATACCTAAATAAAAAAATAATAAAATCAGAATCAGTGTCGCGATGCAAGCAATAGCGATAAATTTCATAGAAATATCTCGCTGCGTACGTTTAACCGAAGTCATAACTGCCTCAGCTTTACCTCCAAGTTCTTTAGATGCTAAACCGACAGCTCCTTTTATGATTCCCCAAGAACGTATTATGCCGATAACTCCCGCCATAGCTATACCTCCTATACCGATATGACGTCCGTAAGTAGTGAATATTTGTTCGGGAGTCATTTGTCCTACGGCAATAGCAATATCACTGTTTCCCATAGTCAAGACCGAATCTCCCCAAAAAAGCCCCATAAAAGGAACAATAAGAAACCAGACAAATATAGATCCGGCACAAATAATCAGAGAATATTTAAGACCGACAATATAACCGAGTCCTAATACAGCCGCTCCCGTATTTATTTTGAAAACAGTTTTCGCCTTTTCGGCAATTGTTTCTCCAAACGGCAACACTCGCGTAGAAAGTACCTCGCTCCACCAACCGAATGTAGAAAGGACGAAATCATAAATACCTCCGATTAACCCTGCAAAAATCAAGGGCTTCGCTTGATTACCGCTCTTTTCTCCGGATATAAGCACTTGTGTAGTAGCTGTCGCTTCAGGAAAAGGATATTTACCATGCATCTCGGATACAAAATATTTTCGGAACGGTATCAAAAACAGAATTCCCAAAATTCCGCCTAACAGGGAGCTTAAAAATACCTGCATAAAATCGACAGTAAGTCCCGGTATAATATAAAGTGCAGGAAGCGTAAATATCGCTCCGGCAACAATAACGCCCGAACAAGCTCCAATGGACTGTATAATGACATTTTCTCCTAATGCATTCTTACGACGAGTAGCATTAGATAAACCGACTGCAATAATAGCGATAGGAATAGCCGCCTCGAACACTTGACCGACTTTAAGACCTAAATAAGCGGCAGCCGCAGAAAACAGAATAGCCATTATAATTCCCCACGAGACCGACCATAATGTAACCTCCGGATAATTTTTCGAAGGCGACATAACCGGCTGGTACTCTTCTCCTTCACCTAATTCTCTGAATGCATTTTCAGGCAACTCCACCGGTTGCTTTTCTTCCTCTTTCATGTCTTTGATAAAGTTTGGGTTAGCATAATTATAATAAAAGAATGGCAAGTTACTAATTTTTACAGAAATTTCAGTAACGAAAAATAAAAACAGCGTTAATTTTAGCTATGTTTGCATCTATAAAATATGAATAGCGATGAAAGATATACTTGATTTTTTAACAGAACTGCGTCAACACAACAATAGAGATTGGTTTAATGAGCGTAAAGATCAGTTTAATGAATTACGAGCTACATTTTTGAATAGAGTAGATGAGCTTATTCGTCTCATTTCGGTATTCGATGAAGAAATTTCCGGTTTAGAGGCAAAAAATTGCGTATATAGAATTTATAGAGATACACGTTTTTCTCCGGATAAAACGCCTTATAAAACATTTTTTTCGGCATATATAGCTTCTAAAGGCGGTAAAAAAAGTTTACGTGCCGGATATTATTTACACTTAGAGCCGGGAAACTGCCTATTAGGCGGAGGTGTATGGTGTCCGGAATCAAAACTATTGAAAGAATTACGAGAAGCGGTATATGAACATTGCGATGAATTTATCGAAATAACGGAAAACCCGGAGTTTAAAAAGGTATATCCAGTTTTCGATGGTGAAATGCTTAAAACAATTCCCCGACCATTCCCAAAAGATTTCAAATATCCTGAATTGTTAATGAGAAAAGACTATGTCGTAATGGGGAAAAAACAAGACCGTTTTTTCGAGGACAATAACTGGATACAAAAGACGGCTGCCGATTTTAAAGTCTTACAGCCACTCAACCGCTTTCTAAACTATACCGTAGATGAAGTATATGATTACTGACCGATTTATACAAAATAAAAAATGGCATATCGAAAATAATCGATACGCCATTTTTTATTAGAGTTTGTTACCGTAACTGTATTTTACGAGTAATCGTGTTCTTTCCATTCGTTCCGACAACGATATAAAGACCTTTTTCTTTCTTTAACCGAATAGTCTGATAATCGTCATCTATATTGAATTTATCCGACAAAGTTCCATTGATGTTGTATATGCTGAATGTATATCCTGAACATTGCTCGAATCTCAACATATCACCCGAAAGATACACTTTACAATTATCGGTATCCGAATTCGACAGACCTTCAGGTATACTTTCCGTCCCATTGAAATCGTCCAGACAGAAATATGTCGGGATAGTCGTTCCCCAATCATTTTTTCGAGAGCCGTCCACCGTAAAAGTGATTTTCTTAACCTTCCCTAAAGAAGTTAAATCAAACCACTCCCAAGTATCTACAACGATTCCTTCTGCCGAATTCCGATAATCTACCAGATAAAACTCTACAGTCTTACCATTATCTCCGGTAGCTATTATTTTATAATAATCCCCGATAGTAAACGGCAGATTCGCATCTTCCTTCCCGCTCGAGTTCATTCCCGTACCCTGTTCCGTTACATATTTCACCCAAGCTGTATTCGTTACATAACAGCCTTTGACAACATCACCCTCCGGATTATTCAAGACTTCTACCTGCGTCGGACCAAAATAGCTTGAAGCATACGCAACCGCATAATTTTCAGATTCATGTACCCCGCTACCGGCTGCCGACCCAAATTGATTCGAAGGGAAATCCGCCGGATTATAAACCGTTGAAGTCACATTTGAATAACCGAAATAAGCCCATGTTGCATAATCCGGCTCATAATAATTAGAGAATTTATAAGAACCGCTTACGAATGAACTCATAGATTCTTCCGGATCACCCATCCAATAGCTTTCAGAATCAAGATATAAATTTTCAAAAGTTGCGGCAGCAGCTTCTCCGGTTACAATTACCCGAACCGTTATTGTCGCAGCTTCATCCCAAGCATCCGTCACAGTCAGAGTATAGTCGCCGCATTCCTGAGGAACAAAAGAATACTGTTCTTCAGTGGAAAGGATTTCATTTTTCGAATTTCTCCAGCTATATGTATATGGAGAAACTCCTCCTGAAACATCGGCTGTCAAAATTACGGACTCACCTTCCGAAACAGTCTTATCATCTGCCGTTACCACCAATTTTTGCGGTTTACCGCTGAAATTATCGATATAAACATTACCCTTGCTACTCAAAGTTATAGAAGTTATTTCTCCCCATTCTTTTAAACTGTAATATATCCACCGATCCTGAGTCGAGGCTATAGTCCGGGAAGAAATCTCAAGTTGACCTTTCGATGCAGATATTGTAACATCGGCATCCGACTTCAAATAAAATCCGGTCAATATCAATCCATCAGAGGTATTTATCAAAGTAACAGTTCCTTCTGTTTGGAGTTTTGCTGCTTTCCGGCTATCTTCTATTCCATCTGTAATCTCTTCTACGACAAAACCGTTGAATCGAGCCGTTCCATCTTCAAATCCGGTTTCCGTAACGGTTACATCTTCAAATGTGGACACAGATGTCGGTGCATAAGCTGTTGTAAAGGCGCTCATAGCGATAACCTCTGATAATTGACCGTCTGCCAAACCTTTCAAAACAAAAAACGCATAATATTCGGTATGCTGTTTCAATTCGGTCAACGGGATTGCAGTTTCCTGTCCTTTAGAAACCGAAACTTTATTATCAGCAGCAATAACATCTTCCACAGAAGGCTCTTTTTCGTCATTCTTTAATAAATAATAGACTTCTGCATTGGCCGTTACTTTGACAGTAACAACCGCCGAATTATAAGTCACATCTCCTGACAAAATCGGATATCCGGATTCCATTGCCGGCAATTCTGCTACAACAAATTCATAAGCTCCGATAGTCGGATGTTCCGTATCACGCACATTTCCGACAATATCGGTAGCAACAAAATCTAACGGAATACCGGCATTAAGGCCGTCCAAAGTTTTCAATGCAAGTATTTCGTCTGACTGAAAAGTCACTTTTTGATTAATACTATTAGATTCTTTAGAACCGGTCAACCAATTCTCGATCGTAGTATAATTTTTCGCAAAAACAGTTCCGGAAGTATAAAGTGCATTATTATTGAGCGTCGTTGCTTTCAGCGGCTTGCTGTTTATCCAATAAACATAACCGCCGGCTTCGTTTTGTATAATATTGTTCTGTACCGTAATCGATTCGCTGAAATTAGAAATATTATATATTCCGGCACATTTTTCGGCATTATTTCCACTCAAACGTATCGTATTGTTCACAATATCCACAAAGCTGATTTTATTTGTCGTAGAGCCTCCGGTTATCGAAATCGCATACGCATTATCCGATGACGTCAGAGATTTCAGATTCAATACATTATTATATACGCGGAAGTGTTTTTCTTCTGAACCGGCAACAGGTCTCAGCTTTATGCCACAGATATAGGGCATTGTCGCAGATATCACATTATTCCGCACAACCGTATTATAACAAGTATTCATATCTATCCCATTATATTCTTTTTTCGATGAACAGTTGCTGCTAATCACGTTTTTCTCTATAACTCCATCTACATCATAATTCAGATAAATCGCTTTACTCCATTGATTCTTGAACGTATTTCCGATAATCTTCGTTCCTTTATTCGTATCTGTCGGATTTGCTCCACCTGCCTGAACCGCAATATAACCTCCTTCAAAAAGGTTGCCCTCAACGGTCATATAGGTATCCGGAGTATTTTCTACAGCTTGATTTACAAAATTCGTATGCAATAATTTATGAGGATCTGATGTAACAGGTTCAGAAGTCATGACCTCTCCTTTAAAATAACAATTCCGAATAGTAACATAATTACTTGCATTTTTTACGTCCATCAAATAATAATATGTATTATCAGGATTAGTAAAAGTAATTCCTTCTACCGTCAAATAATCAGCTCCGAATATGGTCATTACAGCCGAGTTTTGTTCGTCATATCCTCCGGAATGGTTTTCTGCCGTAATCGTCACATCGCTATAATTTCCGCTTTTAGATTTCAATGTAATCGTATTCGCAGCAGAAGCTCCCGGAATTTCCGGAATTATCACTTCCTCATTATAAATTCCGTTTTCTAATTCAAAAACGACAGCACTATTTATACCATCTTTCATTGCTTCGACTGCAGCAGTAATAGTTTTATATTCTCCATTTTCTCCGATAGTATGCGTACCATGGAATCCATCTTTAATTTTCAGATTTGCAGTTTCTGACGATTCTATTGCAAACGGATTTCCATTAACTTTGATACCGGATTGAACAAAGCTCAATGCCGTTCCGATTGCAGCATCGCTTCTTATATCACAAGTCAGCCAGAAATAATAAGTTCCGGGTGCTGAAATACTCTGTTCTCCCGTAAATACCGGAGTATCGCCTGTTTGTTCTGTGCCGAACTGACTTTCAGGACTGAATACATCACTCGTACCGGTAAAATAAACTTTCGTATTCATCAAACTCTCTGAATTCGTCACTTCGAATGAAAGTTCATCAACAACAAACGAACCTCTATCTCCGATAGCTTCAACGGCAACCTTAAGCATTTTTTCATTCAGAGAACCACCCAAAAGTTCACTTTTTTCATTAACAGATGTCGCCTTCACTGTACCACAGCTCAACGGTTTCAGCGTATAAGAGCTCACTTCTATCTCCCAACCGGCATTGACTATGTATCCCGTTCTGTTAAATCTGATTGTCAAAGAACCGTCTTCTGCCTTAGAGACAACCGATTCCGGTAAACTTTCATTCAGATCTCCATCATATTTCACCGATAGGTTTTCATCCTCGACTCCTGTACCATCGTATATTTCCAAATAATCACGAACGCTGGTCTTAAATTGTTTGAACGTCAATTTTATTACATCTCCCAGTTTCGGAACAAATGTCAGAGCACCTTCTTGGGTCTCACTATATTCTCCGTCTGCACCTCCGTCATCATAACAAACATAAGGAAAATCTCCCACATTGATTGTTTCATGTCCCGATACCGGTAACAGACAAACATTCTTTATTTCCCGATCGCCTTCCGGATCTCCGTTTTCGACCGATTGCAAAATATTATTTATGGTAACTGACAGTAATTTTGCATCTAACTTCTGTGATGGTGTAGCTCCGGCTTTAACATCGTAAGTTATCCAAAAATAAGTATCTCCTTCTTCCAGAATAAAGTCAGACGACACAAGAATCTCCAGATTCCCGACAGAACCGTCAACATCGATACTGCCAATTTTATTTGTTGTTGCAAGTGCATCATTCTTACCAGTATAATAAACGGAGACTTTATCTATACAAGATTGACTGTTTTTCAGATCGACAGCAATTTTATTTAAAGACAACGGGTTTTTATCGCCTCCGGTCACTATCTTAAACCGCAAAATTTCCTGATCGGCAGTACCTCCGGCTACAAAGTCCGAACTTGCCTGCACGACATCTATCCCGTCGAACGACATATCTTTCGATTGATACTCTCTTACAAAAGCATGCCAGCCATCTGCATTATAAAACGAATCATTGGCGTTGAAAAGGACAGTAACAGCTCCGTCTTCCGATTTAGAACGAATAATAGTTTCCGGTCCGTTTTTCCGCTTATCTGCGGTATTTGCTTCCCACAATACTTCTCCGGTCGTTCCTTTACCGCTATAAATTATATAAGTAGCATCCACTCCATAATATCCAGAGCTTGCACTCACGGCAAAATCCTGATACTCCAATTCGATAATTTTACCTTCGGAATACGGAATAAATGTAACGATTTGATTTCCCTGTACAGCTTCATATCCACTACCATACTTTTTGGGGGTATGCGTATAAGTCCAACTACCATAAATCGTTTTTTCAAATGTTCCTACCGTAGAAACGTATTCATTTTTTATCGTACGGTCGCCTTCCGGATCGGTATCGGCAATAATCTCTTCCTTACCCGACAAGACAACAGCAGTGCATCCCGCATCGATCTTATTCCCGGCCTCAGCTCTCGGATCTATATCGTACGCCAACCAAAAATAGTTGTTTCCTTCTCCCAGCTCCTGAGTACAACCGGTTATTTCAAAATCAGAACTACCGTTTAAAATAACCTCTCCTATTTTATTGGAAGAACCGAATTCCGCTTTTTTACCCGTATAATAGACCGATGCTTTTGTCACATCTGCAGGATTGGTCGTTCCGGATGTAGTAAACTTAAAAGCCTGCGCTATTATAGGAAGAACATTCTCTGTTTGTATATTCAACGACAAAATAGGTTGTAAAACATCTCCAGCCATAATTGTTCCGTCGGTATATTGTGCAGCAACAATAGATTTCACGGTCATTTCTTGGGGTTCTACCTCAGAAACTACAGCTTCAAAACCTTCTCCGAACAAAGCTCCTGTCACACTGGTCAGCGCAACAGTCAATGCTCCGTCGTCTGAAGATGACGTTACGGTAATTATATCTCCACTGGAAATTTGAATATTTAAGTCAGCCTCTTTTACCGATTTACCGTTATACACCTTTAGTATATCGCTTTTATCGCTGGTCGTGGTACTGAATAATGCTACTTTCTTAAATTCAATTTGAATCCGCCTACCCGATGTCGAAGGTATAAAAGTCGTTTGCCCCTTAAAACCCTCCGATATTTTTCCGTCAGGCCCGCCATCATCATAAAAATTCAAAGATGTCTGACCTACATAACAATTCTGCCACATCGCAGACATGCTCAATTCATTGCCGATATAAACTTCTCCTACAGAGGTAATCGGGGTCTCAAGCACCTCGTTTCCGGCAACCTTTATCGACGTACATTGTGCCGCTATTTTATTCCCGACAACAGACGCCGCCGTTACATCTCCTACCAACCAAAAATAATTATTTCCGGATACGAGTTCTTGCGATCCGGATACTTTAATATCGGAATCACCTGACGATACGGAGGCATAAAGATGAGCATCATTAAATTGTAATTTATTTCCCGAATAATAAACTTTTAAATTCTGTAAATCCGAGACAGAAACCGTACCGTTCAAGTTAAAAGATAATTCACTTACCGTTAACGGATTAAGGCTTCCTTCCGCCTTTACGTTAATGAGCATTACCGGTTGGCATTCCGCACCTACGGGAACGGAAGAAACACCAGTAGAAAGAGCAACGCATTCTCTTATTGCCATATCTTTAAGGGATACGCTTTTCACGACTGCTTTCCAGCCAGCTCCCGATGCACCCGAACAATAATAGCCAACAGTCATTTTACCATCGGAAGAGGCCGACGTGAAAACAGAGCCCGCAGCAATCACTCCTTTGTCTCCATCGGGTAAATCATCATAACCGACATCGACAAAACCGTCATAAATTCTAAATTGAGCAGATTTTACATCTACTGTTTCAAAAGAGACTTCTATAACTTCGCCTGCATTTCCCGGCACAAAACACACTGATGACGGATAATCACACCACGATTCGGCATTGCTTGAGCTTCCACCGCTATCATAAAATGTTATCGGATCGGTTACCGTAACGGTTTTCGGATTGTCATAGTCATCACCATACGGCATCATGACTGAGGTTGTTTGTCCCCAAACCGGCCCCACCTTGCATAAAAACGCAAAAGCAATCAAGAATGTAATAATTCTTTTCATAAGCATTTTAAATTAAACAATTATTTGAATCAAAATATAAATATTCAAACCACTGAATAACTTATACTTACAAAAAGTTATAGGGAAAGATACAGTATATAGCCGGTGTAACCCGTTAACGTCACATTTTATACTTACCTCTGCTTTAACCCCCGAAAGCATAAGATATTCTGAAAATGTACGGCAGGTCTTCTGACTTATCTCTCCTCTTTCGGACGTCTTCCCAGCATAATCGAAACGAACCTTTCGATTTTCCCAGTGACATGAATGTCCGGAATCAACGAGAATTACAGCAGCGGGACTGTTCAGGACTTGCACCTGATTCCCTTTTAATCACCTGAGCAGACAAACGCAGGCGAACCAATACGAATGCAAACTTACCGGTTTAATTTCTGTTAATAGGATTTACGATGTTAAAATAATAAAATAAGATATACTATCTATAATCAAAAATTTTATTTATTATTGTTTTCATTCCCCGATAGAAATTTTATCAAGGTACAAATACAGCAAGAACCTGTCTAAATTTTCCGATTAAAATATTCGACAAAATTTAGACAGATTCTAAACAAAATACTTTATTAAACCTTAAAACGAAGAGTAAACCGACTACCTTTTCCTAATTCACTCTCAACAGTCAATGTTCCGTTATGGGCTTCGACAAAATCTTTAGATATAGATAACCCCAAACCACTACCTTGCACCTTCGTGCCCGGAACTCGGAAATAACGGTCGAATATGCTTTGATGATAACGCGGATCTATTCCTTTTCCAAAATCCTGTACATAAATTTCTACAATATTACCTTCTTGTTTAGCCCCGATAATTATACGTCCATTTTGCGGAGTATAGCGTATTGCATTACTTAACAAATTCGTAATCACCCAAGCAATCTTTTCACTATCGACAAATAGCTTGCTGATCTTTTCGGGATATTCGACTTCTATCTGGCAACCGAATTTATCGGCCTGCACTCTATTCGCTTTTATCGCATACTCGATCAGCTCTATCGGTTTCGTTATTTTAGGCATCAGTTGCAACCGACCGGTCTCGACCTGAGTCATATTCAACAACTCTCCAGTAATGCTTAAAAGCCTATTACTATTTTCTTTTATGCTCTCCGAGAGTTGTTTCTGTTCATCATTCAGTTCTCCTACTCGATTATCTTCTAACAGTTTAAGACTCATTAAAATTGCCGAAATAGGGGTTTTTAATTCATGAGATATAGTAGAGATAAGCGTTGTTTTTGCCGAATCCCGCTCTTTGAACTCCGTAATATTATTCAACAAGATAATATTTCCTATATTTTTCTGTTCATTCTCTCCAGCTTCAACAATCCGAATCGGGATATATTTTGCCTGAAAATAGCTTTCTTTATTATCTGCATATATTTTCAAAGGTTCTTGTTTTTCATTCGGAGATACCAACTCTTTCACCAAACGACGGAGCAGATCATTTTTCAACGCAACTTCTGTTGCCGAACGATACAACAAATCGCCTTTTTTTAAATGTAATAAATTAAGCGCTTCTTCATTGACAAACACAATTTGCATTTCTTCATTCAAACCTATAATAGGTTCTGTGATACTATTTACAATCGCCTCGATGTATTTCTTCCCCGACAAAATATCGGATATTGAGCTATCGTGAAATTCTTCAAGCCTTTCCGCCATTTTATTAAAAGAAGCTGCAACACCTCCGAATTCTACTCCCAACCCGGCCGGTAGCCGTTTTTTATAATTCTGATCAGCAACTTCTTGAATTCCTTTGATCAACTCTTTTATCGGCTTAACGATATATTTAGGGAAATAAACTAAAAGACCTATGGAAACCAGAATGCAGAAAACAAATAGAACAGAAATCCATAATAAAGAGTTCTCTGCCGCAGCCTCCGCCATCTGGCTCTTATGGGAAATAGACACCATATTCAACTCCATGATACGATATAAATCGGCACGCATTTTTACGATCGATTTACGATCCGGATGTTTTTGATATTCTTCTAAATGATCTTTCAAAATACGAGTTGCTTGCAATTCGTCCGTTTCCGTAATATTTTTCTCCTGCAACCTAAAGTTTTCAATAAAGACATCTAAAGCGGCAGGATCTGAATCTATCTTTTCCAATGCCACAAGCATATTGCGGGCATAATTCAGAGAATTATTATTTGCATCATAAATATTCCGTGAATTCCGGTCTAAATCATATACCGAACTTATGGCAAGCGTACCTAACATAAGAATCATCGCAAAAAGGATGCAAATGCCTAACGTAAGTTTATTTTTTATTCTCATACTCTTTCAGATTTTGAAATCCAAATCTAAGCCAAAATAATTAAATCTATATTGGAACTTGATAAAAAGTCCACTAATTTTTTATAATTCATAATAGAAAAGATTGCCGAGAAAAAAGATAATTCAGGTTTTCCTATACAACATTTAGTAATATGATTATTTGCACATGTCTCTATAATTCCGTCTATCACATTCGATTTCTGCAACTGAATTACTTCTCCCCCAAGTTCCGTCGCCAATTTAAAATGGTTTAACAAGTGCCGCTGCACCGCCAACGGAATTCTGTCGGCACTTTCTTTCGGTGTCTGAACATATAAAACCGAAAACTGCGTATTATGATGAATTGCCAACCGTGCAGCTTTCCGTATCAGCTTACGAGGTGTTTTTTCATTGGTACTAATACACACCAATATTTTTTCATGTCTTACTCCTACATTACCTACTACGACTTCATCTTCGACTTTCTTCGCGACACGCAAAGCAACCTCTTTCAATGCCAACTCCCTCAATTGCAAAATATTGTCGGCATTAAAAAAATGAGACAACGCCCACTCTACTTTATCCGAACGATATATTTTCCCTGCTTTCAGACGTGCTAAAAGTTCTTCTGCCGTCAAATCAATATTTACGACTTCATCTGCCTCTTCCAAAACGCTATCCGGAATACGCTCTTTTACCTCTATTCCCGATATTCTCTGAATTTCATCGTTCAACGCCTCTATATGCTGGATATTAACCGCACTGATTACATTGATACCTTCATCAAGAAGCTGAAGGACATCTTGCCATCTTTTTTCATTCAGGCTTCCCTCCACATTAGTATGCGCCAATTCATCGACAATTACAATTTCAGGACGTATTCGGATAATTGCTTCTACATCCATCTCTTCCAATTCCTTGCCTTTATAAAAGATTTTCCGGCGCGGTATTACGGGAAGTCCTTTCAATTGCGCATCCGTATCCGTACGACCGTGAGTCTCAACGTAACCGATCTGTACATCTACACCGCTTTCCAACAATTGGTGCGCTTCCTGAAGCATCCGATAAGTTTTCCCTACTCCGGCAATCATACCGATATATATCTTAAACTTACCCCGTCTCGATTGCTTTATTAAATCTAAAAAATGCTGGACACTTTTCTCCTTATCCATCTTTACTGTTTTATAAAACATACATACCCCCGGTGTCGCTAATCACCGAGGGGTATAAACAAAACATATTTAAATAGAACAACACAACTTTATCATCGTATAGTAATCCCGAAAACGAAATGTACGTCTTCACGATTAGGATTCCAAATTACCTGTGTATAAACCGGCAAGGAAAAACGTTCATTAAAATGAATCTCCTTTGTCGCTTTCAATGACACATTCGTAACGGCAAAATCATCATTTTTATATTGCTCTGAACGCCAAGGACTACAACCGACGGCAGCATTCAACTGCACTCCCTTAACGGTAAAAGGATACCCGAATTCCATATAAGAAGAATAGGCGTTGACACGGCTACCATCAGAAATCGTCTTACGGTCACCTCCGGCAAACATTGTGTACCAAGAAATACTCAATGGAAATTTCTCTACCGGAAACGCATAAGATAATCCTGCTTCAAAAATATGATCTGTAGTGTGATTATCAAAATTGAAATAGTTATTTTTACCGTTTTCACGGTCATTATAAATACCAGACTGACCTGCCCACCACAAATCGGCAACAGAAATAGTCAAACCTGCAATGGTATAAGCTGCCGTAATATCAGCTTCTTTATGACCTTGTCCTGTAAAATCGACACTGCCCCACGCCGTCAGAGAAAAACCGGCTACTTGAAGACCTAATGTAGGCTGAACAGCAGCACCAGACTGGTACATACCTCTCCAAATATAAGAACTTACTAAATCTCCCTGTACATTAAAACTTACTCCTTTATTTTCTTCTTGTGCTTTGAGAACTACGGGAGATATGACACTCAGCAATATAATTATAAACTTTTTCATTTCCAATTTTCTTATTTTTGATACATTCTATTATTAATTATTTATTTTGTTGATCCAACGCAACGTTCAGTTTCAAGACATTTACTTTTGCCGTTCCGAAAAGTCCTAATAATGGAGCTTCGGTATTTTCCTCTACAATTTTACGGACCTTATCTTCTTGCATACCCCGAGCTTTAGCTACTCGTTTTATTTGCACTTCTGCACTTTGCGGTGTTATGTGAGGATCAAGTCCTGAACCGCTGGCCGTTACCATTTCTGCAGGTACTTCATTCCGTTTTAAATAAGGGTGATGCACCAAAAAAGTATCAATACGTACTTCTACTTCTTCGAGATATTCGGGATTCGTAGGACCTTTATTACTTCCGGCAGACGCATCTGCTGTATAATCGGCAGCAGAAGGACGTCCCCAAAAATAAATATCCTTAGTAAATTTTTGTCCGACATTCGCAGCTCCGACAACTTTCCCATCCAATGTCACAACTTCGGCATTTCCGTTTCCCGGTCCTGCGACTTTGGCGAAAGCCCATAAAACGAAGATGTAACATAAAGAAAAGAATACACAGAATACCAGCGTTATCTTTATCGATTTCCAAACTATTGATTTCATTTCTATCTATTATTATTTAAAAGAATAAACTTACAAACATATCTATCAACTTAATTCCTATAAAAGGCACGATAATACCTCCAAGTCCGTATATCAACAGATTTCTGCGAAGAAGAGCGGATGCTCCTATCGGCTTATACGTTACACCCTTCAAAGCCAGAGGAATTAACGCCGGAATAATCAATGCATTGAATATCACTGCCGAGAGGATAGCCGTTTCAGGACTATGTAAATTCATTATATTCAACGCTGCAAGTTGCGGAATAGCAATCATGAATAGAGCCGGAACAATTGCAAAATACTTTGCCACATCATTCGCAATAGAGAAAGTTGTCAAAGTTCCACGTGTCATCAACAACTGTTTTCCTATCTCCACGATTTCTATCAATTTTGTAGGGTCATTATCTAAATCTACCATATTACCGGCTTCCTTAGCAGCTTGTGTCCCACTATTCATAGCAACACCGACATTAGCCTGTGCCAGAGCAGGAGCATCATTTGTTCCGTCTCCCATCATTGCAACCAACTTACCGCTGTTTTGCTCTTTCTTGATATATTCCATCTTATCTTCCGGTTTAGCTTCTGCAATATAATCATCAACTCCGGCTTTTGCTGCAATATATTTAGCTGTAAGAGGATTATCTCCGGTCACCATAACGGTCTTCACTCCCATTTTACGCAGACGTTCAAAACGTTCTTGTATTCCCGGCTTAATAATATCTTGCAACTCAATAACTCCTACTACTTTGCGATCTACACTGACAACCAAAGGAGTTCCACCGTTACTTGAAATTACATTGACCAATTCTTCGGCATCTTTCGGGAATGTGTATCCGGCCTGAGTAGTAATCGTACGGATTGCATCAAAAGAACCCTTTCTGATCTGCATACCGTCTTTCATATCTACTCCTGAACACTTTGTTTCGGCAGTAAACCGAATCATCCGTTCTACCATCATACCTTGTCTCGAAGCATTTACATCAAGCCCTTTACCTAACTCAACGATAGATTTTCCTTCCGGTGTTTCATCAGAAAGTGAAGAGAGCACACACCATGAAACAAATGTTTTAAAATCAACCGAAGCATCTGTACAATACATTTTCGTCGCTTTCCGGTTACCGATCGTTATCGTTCCCGTTTTATCCAAAAGCAATGTGTCTATATCACCAGCAGTCTCAACAGCTTTACCCGATTTCGTAATCACATTAGCCCGCAAAGCACGATCCATACCGGCTATACCGATTGCAGAAAGTAATCCTCCGATCGTCGTAGGGATAAGGCAGACAAACAGTGCGATAAGCGATCCGACTGCGATTGTAGTACCGCTATAATCTGCAAATGGTTTTAAGGTTACACAAACGATCACAAAAACAAGAGTAAATCCTGCCAACAATATGGTCAATGCTATTTCGTTCGGTGTTTTTTTCCGAGATGCACCCTCAACGAGAGCAATCATCTTATCCAAGAAACTTTCACCGGGACGACTCGTCACCAAAACTTTTATAACATCGGAAAGTACTTTAGTACCACCTGTTACAGAGCTCTTATCTCCTCCGGCTTCACGAATAACAGGGGCACTTTCTCCGGTTATCGCACTTTCATCGATAGAAGCCAGACCTTCGATAATTTCTCCGTCTGCCGGAATAACATCTCCGGCTTCGCACAAAAAGATATCTCCTTTTTTCAATTCAGAGCTCGGTACGACTTTGATCTTATCTCCGGACAACCTCTTTGCCGGAGTCTCTTCCCGAGTCTTTCTTAGACTATCAGCTTGGGCTTTTCCTCTTGCTTCGGCTATCGCTTCTGCAAAATTGGCAAACAGTAAAGTCACAAACAAGATAATGAATAAAGTCATGTTATACCCGAATGAACCCTGAGTAGGATCGACCAATGAGTAAAATGTTATAGGTAACATTAACAGCGTAACGACTTCGACAGTGAACATGATCGGATTTTTAATCATCATGCGCGGATCGAGCTTTACGAACGATTGTTTTATACTTGCTAAAACCTGCTCTTTCTGAAAGAGCGAAGTTGAAATATTCTTTTTCATCTCAGACTCTTAATTAAATATATAAACTTAAATGTTCGGCAATAGTACTTAATGCGTGAACCGGGAAGAAAGACAATGCTGCAACAATAAAGATAACGGCAAATGTCATAGCTCCGAATGTTGCGGTATCGGTTTTTAACGTTCCGGCACTTTCCGGAATATATTTCTTTTCAGCAAGCAATCCGGCAATTGCAACCTGACCAACTATCGGAATAAAACGAGAAAGAATCAACACGATACCGCAAGTATAGTTCCAGAACATCGTATTATCTCCTAATCCTTCGAATCCTGAACCGTTGTTGGCTGCACAAGAAGTATATTCATACAACATTTCGCTCAACCCATGGAAAGACGGGTTATTCAACCAACCTCCTTCCGATTCTACAAAAGCCGGATTATGAACATATAAATAAGATGCTAAAGCTGTTCCTACCAGAATAACGAACGGATGAAGCAAAGCCACGATCGTTGCGATCTTCATTTCTTTGGCTTCGACTTTCTTTCCTAAAAATTCCGGAGTACGCCCTACCATAAGACCACTGATGAAGACTGCAATGATAATAAATACATAATAGTTCATAAAACCGACGCCGACTCCACCGAACCAAGTGTTGATCTGCATATTCAACATCTCGATCAATCCGCTCAACGGCATCGTACTGTCATGCATACCGTTCACCGAACCATTCGATGTTACAGTTGTGGTAACGCTCCAGAATGCTGTTCCGGCAGCACCCAAACGAACTTCCTTACCTTCCATAGCCCCATTCTCCTGAGCTATTCCCATGTTATCGATTGCAGGATTCCCATTCATTTCGTAATAGGTATTAATACCTACTCCGACAATATAGGCAAAGAACATTACGGCAAAAATACTTGCTCCGAACTTTTTCCGTTTCAGATAAAATCCTAAAGCCCATATCATAGCCATCGGAATAATCAATATCGAACAACATTCGAAGATGTTGGTCAAGAACGTCGGATTTTCCAACGGATGAGACGAGTTTACACCAAAATATCCTCCTCCATTAGTACCCAATTGCTTAATAGGAACAATTGCTGCAGCAGGTCCTTGCGAAACCATCTGTGTCCCGCCTTCTAATGTATTTACCTCCATTTTTCCGTCAAATCCCATCGGTGTTCCTTCAAGAATCAAAACAAAACCGACAAGTAAGGAAAGAGGTAATAAAATACGTGTGCAACTACGTACCAAGAAATACCAGAAGTTTCCGATTGTTTTTGTCGTTTTCGCCGCCATAGCTTTCATTATTCCTGCCATTGCCGCCATACCGGTTGCCGCAGTTATAAATTGGAAAAGCATAATGACAAATAATTGTGTGAAATAAGTCAAACCGCTTTCCCCGCTATAGTGCTGAAGATTACAATTTACCATAAAGCTGATACATGTATTGAATGCCTGATCAGCAGTCTGGTTAGCGTTCCCGTCCGGATTTAACGGTAACCACTGTTGGGTACATAACAATATCATTCCCCAGAAAAACCAAACTAAATTTAAAACTAATAGTGCTTTCAGGAATTGTTTCCAATTCATCTCCTCTTTAGGATCAACCCCTACCAGTTTATAAATTAAATTTTCTATAGGAGTAAAGAAATCCCAACGACTTTTTTCTCCTTTATATACTTTTGCAATATGTCTTCCCAGCGGATAACTAAATACCAGCAAAATCACAATTTGCAAGACAGATCCTAATATTTCCGTATTCATTTCTATTAACTGTTACGAATTTTAAAACTTTTCGGGATTGACAAGCACATACATCAAATACCCAAACAAAACCAAACTAATAATAAATAAAATCGTGTACATAATAACTCCTTTCTTTTCAGATTTTCTCAAACCAATCTATACACTTTAAAAAGAGCCAAAAACATGCAGCTCCACTCAAACACATAATAATAAATGATAGCACTTCATTCATATTGTCATTCTTTTTAATTAAACATGCCAGCTTTATAACGAATGATGTGCCAAAATGGAAAGCAAAATATTACTATACTAAAAATGAATACTTTATATAATTAGGCCATTATAATAAACGGGGTGCGACCTTTTCAAAATGAAAAGGTCGCACCCCGTTTTGAAAAAAAATATAATCTCTCTCTATAACCCGTACTCTTCTATCTTACGATAAAGGGTAGTCAACCCGATTTTAAGTAATCGAGCCGCTTCGGTTTTATTTCCTTTAGTATATTCGAGAACACGAATAATATGTAGCTTTTCTATTGACGCCAACTCAAAATCAGAACATGAAATATTTCCGATACTCTTGTTTTCACCTGTCTGCTGAATATCAATAGGAAGGTCTGTCGATGTCAGAATCTCCCCATTACAAACAATCATACTGCGTTCTATTACATTTCTCAATTCCCGTACGTTTCCTTTCCATGTGTATCGACACAGCGCCTCATAAAAAGAAGAGTCGATCTTCGGAATCGACATACGCAGCTTTTCAGAGAATGACCGTATAAAATTATCTGCCAACAAAGGAATATCTTCGGGATGCTCTCTTAATGCGGGCAATTGTATTCGAAAGACCGAAAGCCTGTAAAAGAGATCTTCTCTAAAACTTCCGTTTTCAATTTCTTGTGCCAAATCCCTGTTGGTTGCAGCGATGACCCGGACATTTACTTTCGTCGGCTTCGTTTCCCCAATCTTTATATATTCTCCTGACTCTAAAATGCGAAGTAATTTTGCCTGAAGATCATACGCCATCTCTCCGATCTCATCTAAAAAGATAGTACCGTTATCAGCCTCTTCAAATAAACCTTTTTTGTCCTTTAATGCACCGGTAAAAGCTCCAGCTTTATACCCGAACATTTCACTTTCCAATAATTCTTTACTAAAAGCGGAACAATTGACTGCAACAAAAGACTTTTTATTTCTCAAACTATTTTTATGTATTGCTTGAGCAAACACTTCTTTTCCCGTTCCGGTCTCTCCGGTCAACAATACCGGAACATCGGTCATGCTTACTCTCTTAGCCAAAGATACCGCATCTGAAAGCAAACGGGAACTTCCGATAATAGAGTCAAACGAATATTGTTTCTCATCCATTCGCTCTTCTTTATTTACCGACTTATTTTTAGCGGCTTTTTCTGAAGCTTGACTCAATAAAGGTATAATGCGGTTATTATCATCCCCTTTGGTTATATAATCGAATGCACCGTTTTTAATCGCCTGTACACCATCTGAAATATTACCATGTGCCGTCAACAATATCACCTCTGACATGGGAAACTCTTTTTTCAGACGGACAACAAAGTCTACACCATTCCCATCAGGAAGAAAAACATCACACAACACGACATCCGGGACAGCTCTTTTCATTTCGGACAAAGCTGTTTTGCAGTCGGCAGCCTGATAAATTTCATAACCTTCTAATTCGAGCATTCTCGCCAATAGCTTCCGTATCTGGTCTTCATCATCGACAATCAATATTTTACCCATCTTTTTTATAATATTATCTTATAGCCTATTTAAGTTTACGATAAAGCAAATTTTATCAAGTCTTCTCTCTGTTTGTTCTCTCGTTTTCATTCATCAGATTCCTGTAAAAATAGAAAAACATTCTCAAAAGAAACTCTAAAATCTGACCCAAACAAAATTTAAACTGGCTCTTATCGGCAAATATATATTTTATTTATCTTACTCCCAAATAATCACTTTCATTAGAAAAACCCGGTAATTCTCCCTGTTCAAACAAGTCACAAAAAAAACGCTCCGAAAACGGAGCGTTCTTTTGTATATGCTGTAAATATTATTCAGCACTTTCTGCAGGAGCAGCTTCAGCAGCAGGAGTCTCTTCGACCGGAGCTTCTTCTGTCGCAGCCGCAGCAGCCTCTGCTTCAGCAGCAGCCTTTTCAGCTTTTTTCTTAGCGACAACCTCAGCAATAGCCTTGTTAACTTCTTTTTCTGCTTCAAGGCGTTTCTTTGCATCAGCCTGTTTAGCATCGGCAAGCTTAGCCTTTACAGCTTCAACAGCATTTTGTTTGTTTTTCAACCAAGCTTGGAAGCGGGTTTCAGCTTCTTCTAAAGAGAATGCACCTTTTTTAACACCGCCTAACAAGTGTTTTTTCATCAACACGCCTTGTGCAGACAAGATATTACGAGTTGTATCGGTGGGTTGAGCACCGGTTTGAAGCCAATACAAAGCTCTTTCGAAATCCAAATTTATTGTAGCAGGATTAGTGTTCGGATTATAAGAACCTATCCTTTCAATAAACTTACCATCACGTGGTGCCCTGCTATCGGCGATTACAATGTGATAGAACGGATAACCTTTACGACCGTGTCTCTGTAATCTAATTTTAGTTGCCATTTGAAATTTTTTAAATTGTTATTACTTGCATTAGCGGCGCAAAGGTACGTTAAATGTTTCAATATACAAAATATTTACTTTAAGAAACTTTCTTAATCCATAAAATTTACCTATTCTGAATTATTATTATTCGTACCGACTCTAAACCTCCAATTTTTTTATTAGACTTTCCCAAAAAACTTATCAAAAGGTCATAGATTAATTTTAGTCAGAAAGGTTCTAAAATCCCAAACAAAATTTAAAGTTCATCATTATACAGGAATACAAAAATGACATAAAATTGCAATGAAATTGTAGTAAAAAAGATAAAAATATATGCTATCTTTGTAAAAGAAATGAACAGACTATGTAAAATAGTCTCCTGTCCAAATAAACCTTCGTTTAATCGGACAGTCTAAATAGAAGTTGTATATGGTAAATACAGAACTTTATCTTACTCATAAATAGATAATTGTTCTGAACAGTCAAAAAATGTGTTTTAGATTTTAGGGAGATGATAAAAACGAACGTTTGTTTGGATAGGATGAAAAAATCGAAATACCTATTTTATTTCTCTTCCCTTTTTATTTAAACTCAAAATTAAAATTTAAAAGTATTTTTATTTACTAACCAAAATAAAACGATTATGAAAAAAATCTACCTAAAACTATTATTTAGTTTGTTGTTTATCATTGGAGCAACGAGCCATATCCAAGCACAAACGACTGAAACATTCAGTAATGCAAAAGACCTTGGAGGAAATCAAAAATACACAGATGGAAGTTTCACCGGTGTAAATAATATTGTATGGAGTTGGACAGCATGTCAAGATGGAGCACAACAAAATGAACCATATACAATTGATGGAGTAACTCCAATATTGAGACATCCAAGTTCAAAAATGTCTGCCACAATTCAGGGAGGCATATCATCTTTTTCATTACAATATAAAAGAGCATATACAGGAACTTCTGCGTCACGAATTATAGAAGTTTATATTAATGGAGAATTAGTAGGTTCTGGAGAAGAATGTAAGAATGATACAGAGCTTAGAATTTTAACCGTATCAAATTTAACAATAGCTGGAGAATTTTCCTTAGAAATAAAACTGAAAGGCAGTGGCACAAAAAATGCACAAACGTGTATTGATAATTTTACTTGGAACAGTTATTCTGTAGATCCTTCGAAACCTGCAATTAGTGTTACAGACGGGTTAAACATAAATTTTGGAATCATCGAAACTATAGGGACTTCATCAGAAACTCAAACTATTACTGTAGAAGGGACTAAACTTACAGATGCTATTACCGCAACATTATCTGACAAAACAAATTTTTCTTGTACAGGAGATTTGACAAATGAAGGCGGTAATTTATCAGTCACCTATACACCTTCTGAATTAGGAGAGCACACCGCAACTATTACTTTAAGTAGCACTGGTGCTGAGGATGTTATAATCAATTTAAAAGGAGAGTGTAAAAAATTAACTGCTGCAACAATTGAAGAACTCAGAACATTCGATGCAGATAATACTACCGAATATTCTCTATCTGGTAATGCAATTGTTACGTTAGCTGCCAGCGATGATAAAAATGGAATCAATGATTATTATTTGCGCCACGCCAAATATGTTCAAGATGCAACCGGAGCAATCTTAATTGATGATGCAAATCAAACAATAACAGGAAATTATACTGCAGGAGATCAAATATCCGGTTTAAAAGGAACACTGCAATCGTACAATGGTATGTTGCAACTTATACCAACTGTCGATGCAACAAAAGGAACTTCAGGAAACACAGTAAACCCGATTGAAAGGACTCTTGAAACAATTTCTGTTAATGATCAAGGGAAATTGGTTAAATTAAAAAATGTAACTATTCAAGACGTAGATGGCGGTAATGGAAAAATCGCATTTGGTGGAGAGTCTGGAAAAAGTGGTGTAACCTACAATTTTGTAGAAGGCACTCAAGCAGTACTTCGTATCCAATATCCAGATCTTGCAATCATCGGAACTGAAATACCTGCTACTGCTCAAAACATCACTGGAGTTGTTTTAGTATACAATAGTGATATTCAAATCGTACCTATTAGTATTATAGATTCTGAACTCGACGGAGTAAAAGCCGCTACAACAGATGACAATATAACTATTTACAGCTCGAATGGTAAGATTTATGTCAATGCCATTGGCGGTGAAAAAATCGAACTGTTCAACATTACCGGTCAAAAGGTTGCCGAAAAAGTCGCTGTTTCCGGAATAAATGTTCTTGATGCAGTTTATGACATCACACTTGTAAAAGTAGGTTCTAAAGTAGTTAAAGTTGTTAAATAATGAATCAATTCATATTATCGAAAAAAGCGTGGCTTTTCCACGCTTTTTTCATTTTCAGTTTCAATATCATCGCTCAAACTCCTGTATGGATAGAAAATTTTGAATATCCCATAGGTGATGAAATAGGCAAACATGGCTGGTTGTTCGAAAACGATAATCCGTACCTGAAAGTTTGTCCGGGACTGACATTCGAAGGATATGCCGGATCGGGTATCGGAAACGGATTACAGATAGAAGAAGGAAATAAAAATGCCGCCCGGCATACATTCCCGCAAATATCGGAAGGGTGTGTCTACGTATCTTTTCTCGTTCAGTTCAACAGCAATCTTAAAAGCCAGTATTTTTTCACTTTATGGGATGGAAACATGCCGAGTTGGGCCGGTGGGACAGATACCAAATTTGCCTTCAACGGACGAATATACGGTGAAAAGAACTCTGATTTCGATTCAAAGCTAAATATCGGCTTATCTTTTTATGATAATCAAAAAGCAGTCTATACGACCGATAAACCTGTCGTAATCGGAGAGACCTATCTCCTCGTAATCAAATACCAAATAGTACCCGGAGATAATAATGATAAAGTTTCTTTATACCTTTTAGACCGCATACAGAATCAAGAACCGGACAAACCTTTATTAGGTCCTTTATCCGATAATGCTTCTAATGGAGATATATACCCTGCCGGACTGATGTTCCGCGCAAGCCATACCGGGCAGGATATTATCGTTGATGGAATACGAGTAGGTGCTACTTGGGAAAGTGTCATATCTTCCTCTGCATCGGGAATATCAAAAGAATCTATAACCAATAGACTGAAAATCAGCAAGGATTCTCAAAATATCTTCATAACTTTACCTAAAGAAGAACAGATCGACATATATGGTATAAACGGGGAACTTCTTTTCTCGGTCAAAGGGAATGCCGGGATCAACCGTATTCCGATTCTTAATAAAGGGTTATATTTTGTGACAGCAGGAAAAGAAAAAGGGAAAGTGCTTTTTTAAATGCCTCAAGTCTGTCTTAATTTTCTATCAAGAAAAGGAAATATTACGACAACCGACAAAATCTACCATTAGAAAGTTTACTACGATAACACCCCAACCTCTTCTTCCGGGAAGGGATTGGGGTGTATCTATATGTTTTTATCAAAATCGAGAAAAGCTTTCAAAAAAATATCTGTATAAAAATCAGACCGATTCTTAGAATTTGCCTAAATTTTGTTATGGTCAGTTTTGAGAGTTTCTTTCGAGGATGTTTTGTCGTTTTTATGAGAAAGATAGCCGACTATCTGACGAGCGAAAACGGAAAAACAAATCGGGAAAAAACGCAAAAATATCCTGATAATATTTTTTATCGAAAAATATTATCAGGCTCTTACCTAATTATTATTATACCAGTCGATCATTTTTTGTACACCTTCTTCAATATCGATTTTATGATGCCATCCTAATGCATTCAATTTCGAAACATCGGTCAACTTCTTCATCGTCCCGTCCGGCTTATCGGCATTGAAATACAAATCGCCTTCAAATCCTGCAGTTTTTTTTATCAAACGGGCGACATCTCCGATACTGATTTCTTTTCCGGTACCGATATTGATATGACAATTTCGTATCTCCTTCGTATCTTTAGGCTTAAGATCCTCAAAGTCGATATTTTCCATTACGAAAACACAGGCATCTGCCATTTCTTCGCTCCACAAGAATTCACGCATCGGGCTTCCTGTTCCCCATATTTCGACCTGAACATTTCCTTTTTCCGTCTTACGCACTCCATATTTATCCAATATGGCAAGGATATCTTGCTCTGCAGATTCTCCATTGACCGATTCCACCGGACGTTTATTCAGATCGGAACGTATAGCCGTCCAATTTCCGGTCTCGAGATAACGTCCCAAACAAATTTTACGAACCAAAGCAGGAAGAACATGAGAGCGTTCTAAATCGAAATTATCATTAGGTCCGTATAAATTCGTAGGCATAACTGCAATATAATTAGTACCGTATTGAAGATTGAAACTCTCACACATTTTTAATCCGGCAATTTTGGCTATTGCATAGGGCTCGTTTGTATATTCTAACGGAGACGTAAGCAATACGCTCTCATCCATAGGCTGCCGGGCATCTCGAGGATAAATACACGTACTGCCTAAAAAAAGAAGTTTTTTCACTCCGGTACGATACGAATTATAAATTACATTATTCTGTATTTGCAAATTACGATAAATAAAATCTGCCCGGTACAGACTATTTGCGATAATACCTCCGACAAAAGCCGCCGAAAGGAAAACATACTCGGGTTTTTCGGCATCAAAAAAACGGGTTACGGCAAGTTGATCGCAAAGGTCTAATTCTTTATGGGTACGGAGTACAAAATTTTTATATCCTTTTTCTCGCAAATTTTTCAATATAGCAGATCCCACCAATCCACGGTGACCGGCTACGAATATTTTGGCATTCTTTTCCATCAATGTTTATTTTTGATCATCCGGGCAACTTTTTCCATATCATGTTTTACCATAATCTTCACTAATTCGGGAAATGGTGTTTGAGTAGGATTCCATCCCAATAAAGTTTTGGCCTTAGTAGGATCGCCTAACAACTGCTCTACTTCTGCAGGACGAAAATATTTGGGATCGACCTCGACCAATATCCGTCCGGTCTCCTCATCTATTCCCTTTTCTTCGACTCCTGTCCCTTCCCAACGAATCTTAATGCCGACTTCAGCAAAAGCAAGCGTACAAAATTCACGGACAGTATGCATCTCTCCTGTCGCTATCACAAAGTCTTCAGGTGTTTCATGTTGAAGAATCATCCACATGCACTGTACATAATCTTTGGCATATCCCCAATCCCGACGGGCATCGAGATTTCCCATATAAAGCTTATCTTGTACTCCCTGTTTGATACGGGCTACCGCCAAAGATATTTTACGGGTAACGAAAGTTTCTCCGCGACGTTCGCTTTCGTGATTGAATAAAATACCGTTCACGGCAAACATACCATAACTTTCTCTATAATTTTTAGTAATCCAAAAACCGTATTGTTTTGCTACACCGTATGGAGAACGAGGATAGAACGGCGTTGTTTCTTTCTGCGGAACTTCTTGAACCAAACCGAATAACTCCGAAGTGGATGCCTGATAGATTTTAGTCTTCTTTTCAAGATGAAGAATACGAACGGCTTCTAACATACGAAGCGTACCGATCGCATCGGCATCGGCCGTATATTCGGGGACATCGAAACTTACCTTTACGTGACTTTGTGCTGCCAGATTATAAATTTCATCGGGTTGCACTTCTTGTATAATGCGAATTAAAGAACTTGAATCGGTCAAATCTCCATAATGCAAATTAATGGTTCTTTGCTGTTTCATATCACGTACCCATTCATCAAAATAGAGGTGTTCTATACGCCCGGTATTGAATGATGAGGATCTACGCAAGATGCCATGAACTTCATATCCTTTTTGTAATAAAAACTCAGCAAGGAACGAACCGTCCTGCCCGGTAATTCCCGTAATCAAAGCGACTTTAGTATTCATTTTTAAACTAAACAATTAATTATTAATCCCTCAAATTCCCATATTCGAACATTTGTTGCAAATATAAGAAATCTATACACATCAAAAGTGAAATTTTTTATCTGCGAATACGAATCTGCAAAGCATGTTCCACAGGTTTTTCACTGATAAAGGTCAAATATCCTCCACCTCCTGCACCGCTCAATTTCCAACCTAATACAGAATCTCGGTATTCTTCTATCTGAGCCCAGATATCGTCATTCACCATATTGGGGAACATCGCTATTTGGGCATCGAAACTGGCTTTTACTTGTGCACCGAAATTTTGTAAGTCTTTATTAAGGACTGCATCCCAACAACGACGGGCAGCCTCACTCAACGCTTTAGCCGAAACCGCATCGATATGTGTATCGGCAAGAACATTATAAGACTGAACTCTCGGATATAGAGGTACTAACCAAATATATTTTTCAAGCCATTCTAAGATATCTAAATCAAGATTGCTTTCTATAGACTCCGGCCAATAGTCTCCGTTATATTCATATTTATTCAATCCCGGCATAACAATTCCCAAAGCATCTTGAGAACCGCTTACATAAGGAGTTCCGGGCGGATTTTCATAGCAAAACAGCGTTTTGGCTAATTTTTCCTTATCTCCTGCGGGTATATCGGTTTGCCATAATTCTATCGCCTTTTTACGCGAACTTGTAGACATTCCGCTACGATCATTAAATTCATAATCCGGTTCTATGCAGACAGTCAATACGGGACCCGGATAATATCTGCTGACATAAGGCTGATCGAGCCATCCTCCGGCCAAATCGATCCGATAGGGAATGCGGCACTCTTTTCGCAACATAGTTGTTGAACGTACAGGCAAACTTCCATGAGGAATTCTTTTACTTACAATATATTCGATACCCAATTCTTTACAAAGCTGTGCCTTCAAAGGAGTATTTCCATCAGTATTTACAAAAAATATATCGGGTTTAAGCTCCCTCAATTCCTTTTCAAAATCCAACAGTCCGCTTCCGCTATTAATCCATGCGTCTTTGACCATGCGAAGAGCCTTTACCATATAAAGACGCTCGGCATCGGTATTGATTGTTTTTCTTGCTTTCAGTTCAAAAATAGTTTTGTCCGAACCTATGCCTACATACAAATCACCGTAGCGGGCGGCCTCTTCAAAAAAAGCGACATGTCCGCTATGTAGCATATCATAACAACCCGATACAAATACTTTTTTATTTCCCATACCGGAAACTATTTTGAGAATTCTTTAATCCTCTGTTCATCCTGAAGTTTACAGATTAAAAGCGTTCCGTTTTTTTCTGCGACAATATATCCGTCAAGTCCCTGAATGACAACTTTTTTATTTTTAGGGACATGCACTATACAATTTTCAGATTCTATCAACTTCACATTTTCTCCCACACATGCATTATGATGAGTATCATGGGGCAAACGGGTATGAAGAGATCCCCATGTGCCCAAGTCTGACCAACCGAACGATGCCGGAAAAACATAAATTCCGGAAGCCTTTTCCATAACGGCATAATCGATAGAGATACTTTCACAAGTCGGAAAAAGTTCATCAACTCTCTTCTGCTCATCATTCCCGAAAAAATGAGGGATCAACATATCGAAAACAGAAGCTATTGCCGGACAATAAGTTCGAAAAGCTCGTTCAAGTGTATGTACATTCCATATAAAAATTCCGGCATTCCAAAAATAATTACCAGCCGATAAATATTCTTCTGCAACAGAAAGAGTCGGTTTCTCCTTAAATGCCTTTACCGGTTTTATCTCGCTACCGTCCTCTATTTCTGCCGCAATATATCCATATCCGGTTTCGGGACGGGTAGGTTTCATTCCTAATGTAAGTATAGATGCCGATTTTGATGTAAAATCAAGCGATTTTGCAATAACTCTGCGGAATTCTTCAACATCGGTTACCATATGATCTGAAGAGGTCACCACTACATTCGCTTCGGGATAACGTCGTTTAATCTTCCAGCCGGCATAGGCAATACAAGGCGCAGTATTACGCATACATGGTTCGAACAATATATTGGAACGAGGAATATCCGGAAGTTGTTCTTCCACTAAAGATTTATATCGGGCAGAGGTAACTACCCAAAAATTGGACATGGGAACAAGCCCGCTGAAACGGTCAACAGTAAGCTGTAACAATGTGCGTCCGCATCCTAACACGTCAATAAACTGCTTGGGATGTTCGGGTGTACTCATCGGCCAGAAACGACTGCCTACCCCTCCGGCCATTATTACCACATGATTATTTTGCATTATATATTTATCTCAGAATATCCAAAGATATAAATAAAAGTCTGAATAATAAAAACTGGCATATTTAAAATTCGGAGATCGCCAATTTTATAAAAAAATGTCTTTACCTTCTCTAACTCAGAACTTAAAAAATTATTTTCAAGCTCAGGATTAACGAATACACGCTTTAATTGTCGCTCCCTTATTCCAAAATAACCGAAAGATATTCTGGAAAGTCAATTTTTAGGAATAAAAATTGTCGACCAAATTTTCTTACCGGACTTCACGCTTCACCAATTTTCGTTCTTTATCGACTATAAAACGCTGCAAGCCATATACCAAACACAACCCTAAAAATATATCGAACAGAAACATCACGGTTTCTCCGAGAATCTTAACTAAAAACCAATTGAGAATTATAAACATAGAAGACGCAATCAACAACGTTAACATCGCCTGCCGATGAGACATACCTAATGCCAATAGCTTATGATGGATATGGTTTTTATCCGGAAGAAAAGGTGATTTGCCATGTTTTATCCGAACAATAAATACTCTGAAAACATCAAATATAGGAATAAAAAGTGTCGAAAATGCTATAATAGGAGCACCTACTACTCCAAACTCGGGCGTAGCGTTAAGCTGACAGAATCGTATAGCAAGAAATGCAAGACAATAACCCAAAATCAGAGATCCGGTATCTCCCATAAATAATTTCATTCTCCTACCAAAAACATTATACAAGAAAAATATCATAACTGATCCTAACAGTGAAAATGCCAACATAGCATAAGCATACAATCCTGAAGAGAGAAACCAAAATCCATATACCGAAAGAGCTACACTACTCAATCCGGAAGCTAAACCATCGATACCGTCGATCAAATTGATCGCATTTATAATTAAAACCGTTATAAATATTGTCAACAGATAAGATACTGCTACTGGTAACTCATATATCCCGAATATTCCGTGTAAATTGTCTATATGAATATCCCCGAAAAGGAAAAAGATTGCAGCGAGAATCTGCGCCACAAATTTTTTACGAAAAGTAACCCCTCGAAGATCATCCAAAACTCCAATCCCGTAGATCGTTGTCAGACCACATATCAAAAATAGCATTTCAAGTAATAGCGACTCCCTCAACTCTGTTGCCACTCCGACTCCATTCAGTTCACGAAGCCCTAATACAAAAGCATACGAAAACATCATACAAGGTAAAAATATTATTCCGCCTAAACGGGGAACTGCCCTCGTATGTGAACTCCGGCTATTCGGCACATCAAATAACCTTCTCTTTACCGAAACGAACACAAGTCGTGGTATTACCAAAAATGAAAGGTAAGCGGATAACACCAAGGCCAACAATGAAAAAAGTTGTAACATACGATCAAATTTATTTCACACACCTATTAACAATATTAAGAGTTTATCCCTATTATTTGATAAACAATTTTCACAGATAATAGTTTTGAACACATTTCTTAAGAAATTATCTTTTTGCATCTTACACTCAGAGAAAAAAATCCATTCACATATTTTCTCAAAAGTGCTTAGAATACCTCTCTCCTTTATTTTCTGCAAAAAATCGAATAAACTCAAAAAAATGCTCCAAAATCATATATCACCTTACACCGTCGGCAAATATAAGAAAATATTTAATTTGTATTTCACAAATCTTTAAAAAATATTTTTTTAAAATATTCTTACGGACTATTCTAAATTTTGCAGGAACAAGATCAAGATAAGCATAGGACTTTTCGGATTACGATCTATTTTCTCTAAAAAAATTCTTTAATGAAAACAGGGGTTGAAGCCGAAAAAATACCTATATAAAGATGACATACGTACGGTACACCTTATGCCTTTCCCCCAAAAAGCGATTATAGATTGAATAAAATACCTATTCCACAACATACCGACTTTTTCAGGGAAATAATAACGGTTTCTCTAAAAGCTTATTTGAATTTTACACAAACATTTTTGGATAGCTGTTCTCAAAGGTGTTTAAGGGACATATCGGGTAAATGACGTACAGAGGAGAAAACAGATAAAAAAAGACTACAAGGTCTTAAAATTCAGACATATAGTTCCCATATCGGAGAATTTAGACAGGTTCTAACGCATTCTCTTTCTTTCAATTAAATGTGCACAATCTATGAATGTCTGCCGGAAACTATTCGATTTCGACAATAATAAACCAAGATAGGACATGAGATTTACGATATTATAGATCGGACTATTTACCGGATAATTTGAAAACCAGTTTAGAAACCAACAGTTCTGCAATTTTATACCAATAGCGCAGACTTAATATAAATATATTAGTATATATATTATTTTCACGGCAAGCTCTCAACTGCTCTTTCATAATCAACCTGCGACTTCCCATAGACTCGGTACTCGCTCCTCCCGTACGCATTGTTACAAAATCGATAGGGAGATAATGAATGCGGATATGATTCAAAAAAATAAATCTTAATAAAAGCTCAAAATCTGCAGCGATCTTATAATCGATCTTATAAATCCCCAATTTATCGTAACAAGCTTTACGAACATAGAAAGACGGGTGCGCCGGCATAAATCCCAAGCGCATCAATCCCCGACGAAAGATTCTCGAAGAGTAATATCGTACAGGTTTCGAAAGATTATCCGGGTTTACAAAATGAATGTCTCCATACACGGCATCGATTCCGGGACGTAATAAAAACGCTTTCACCACCATCTCTACAACATAATCATCGGTAAAAAAATCATCGGAATTAAGGACTCCCACTATGTCTCCGGTAGCAGCCAATATTCCTTTGTTGAAGGCATCGTATATTCCCTTATCTTTCCCTTCTATAATCTGCTGTCTGTCTCCGGCATTGGCTTTTACAACGGCTATGGTATCGTCTTTAGAAAGCCCGTCAACGATAATGTGTTCGATATTGTCATAGGTCTGCCGATTGACCGAACGTATCGTATCGGCTACTGTTGCCGCACTGTTATATGTGCATGTTATGATAGAAACTTTCATAGATTTCATATTACAAAATTTTTTTTATTCCCCAATTTACTTTTTCCCGCAACCATGCTACTCCGAAAGACGAAAAAAACACCAACGGTACGATAATCGGGAAAAATGCGAAAAACTGTTGTTGGCTTTCAAAATAATGAGCCTTAAAATAGGTATAATATAAGTTATCGAATATCCATGAACACAGATACATATCCAACGACAAAAGTGATATTTTCGTTATCAATTTCGACTTGAAATCGACATCGTAAAACAACAGAAAAACAATAACTGCAATGGCTGTATAAAAAAGAGAATCGCGACCACCAAGAACAAATCTATAAGTATTTCCCATCATTAAATTTATTATTGGATCTAACATACACAAAAACAATAAAATAAGCGATAGTTTAAGTTTGGAAAACTTAAACTTATATTCATGAATATAAGCACCTATAAAATAAAAAGTTACCGGATATAACGCAACAAAATCATCTGGCACAAATTTATATCCTGCCTGATTAAAGAACGGAGGTAAAGCTGTTAATACTAAAAAAGTCAATATAAGAATTTGTTTGTTTTTCTTTTCCTCCAAGTTATTATAAATTATATTCAAAAACGGGATTAAAATAAATAATCCTATATACATTTCGATATACCATCCATAAGGAATGGCCGTATAATTGAATATTTGACACAGCCATAAAAAAACACTTAAATGTTCTCCATTGATAATTATTCTATATAAAATCGTAACAATAGAATATACCAAATAAGCCGATAATACTCGGATAATGCCTTTATAATAGGTTAATGTCAATTTTTTATTTGTATTTAAAAATCCCGTCAATAACAGAAATAAAGGAACAGCTACCAAAAATAAAGATGCAAATGCTCCCTGTATAAACATATTAACACCTATAAAAGGTGTTATCAAAAATTCAGTATGCAAATCGAAATGATGTGCAACAACAAATAAAATAGCCAAAGATCTCACTATATCCAATCCGGCCAACCGCTTTTCTCTTATCATTTTATCTAATATAGGTAATTTATTTTTCTATTGTCAGCTGTTTACCAATATCCCAAAAACTTATAATTTTTTTTATTCCCCAATTTACTTTTTCCCGTAACCATGCTACTCCGAAAGACGAAAAAAACACCAACGGTACGATAATCGGGAAAAATGCGAAAAACTGTTGTTGGCTTTCAAAATAATGAGCCTTAAAATAGGTATAATATAAGTTATCGAATATCCATGAACACAGATACATATCCAACGACAAAAGTGATATTTTCGTTATCAATTTCGACTTGAAATCGACATCATAAAACAACAGAAAAACAATAACTGCAGTTATCGTATTAAAAAGACCGTTCCGTATCATAAACAACGAGACAAAACCTTCTCTTAAATGTACAATCGAATTAAAAACAGGATCTACGATACATAAAATTAGAAGTATAACACATAGCCAAAGTTTAGAAAACTTTGGCTTATATTCATGAATATAAGCTCCTATAAAATAAAATGATACCGGATATAATGAAGTGAAATAAGCTGGGAATAATTGAGTTGCAGACCAATTAAGAGAAATTGGAATCGCTGTCAGAGCTAAAAAAGTAACAATCAATATTTGCTTTTTTCTCTGTGTATCCAAACATTTATATATAACATTCAAAAACGGAATCAAAAGAAACAGGCAAATGTACATTTCAATGTACCAACCATAAGGAATCACTTCATAATTTAAAATCTGGCGTATCCATAATAAAACACTCAAATGTTCTCCGTTAACAAAATATCTATACGCAATCGTCAACAATGAATATATCAAATATGCTTCTAAGACACGTACAATTCCTTTATAATACCCGAATGATAATTGTTTATTGATATTTAAATATCCCGTCAATAAAAGGAATAACGGCACTGCAACAAAAAACATTGATGCACACATTCCTTGAAAAAAAAGATTTGTTCCATCAAAAACAGTCTGGCGGAACTCCGTATTCAAATTAAAATGCTGCGCAACAACAAATAAAATAGCTAAAGATCTCACTACATCTAATCCGGGCAATCTTTTCGTCTTTTGAATATCTTTCATTAATTCACACTTTATTTATAACAATATTGCTAAAAACACCGATCTTATAAATTCAATACTTTATAAGTTAATTTCTATATTACAATTTACGTTTAACCCAACTTTTCACTTCTGCCGTCCGTTTCTCAAAACACCAATACACTACATAGGCAACCAATAAAGCTATACTCAACTCTCCTATATACCAAGAAATAGAAATAAAATCGACACTTTCACTTTTAGGAACATTATAATATTCCAACATACGCAATACCAATATATGTGTTAAATAAAGAGTATAAGAAAAAGCCGCCAATTTTGTACCTATCTCATTAAGCTTTAAAGTCCATTTTTTAGTCGGTTTAATAATTACAAGCTGTTGAAGGAACAAACTGAAGAAAAAAGCGAACAATAACTCAAGAGCTTGTCGATTAGGTAAATATTGTGATATAGCTGTTCCCTCATTCAATCTTGATCCGCTTGTTAATTGAAGTAATACTATAAAACATACCATCATAATAAAACCTCCCCACAAAAATATCTTATCAACTTTTTTTGGAATGATAAGATATGCTAATGCTCCCATAAACCACATAAATAAATAATGAGGAGATAATTTTGTAAAAACAAGGAAACATATTAATAAGAGCGGAATAGCAAAGATTTTATAAAATACAATCTTTTGACGCACAAAAAACAAAGATATTATACCCATTAATATATAAAACCAAACTTCATAGGAAAGCGACCAAAGCGGTTCTATTATAGAATAAGTGCAAATGCCTTGTAAAGAAAAAAGATTACCTAACCAAGCTTTCCAATCAATACAAAAACTTTGAATAATAGAAACCGGAATAAATAACAATAATGCCGATATTAGAGGCAACATGATACGAACAGTTCTGTCAATAGCATATCCTTTAATATCAAAGACACCTTGCTGCAACCTCTCTATCGCTTTTCCTCCTACCAAGAATCCACTCATAACAAAAAAGATAAGAACAGCTTCGTTTCCTAACCTTGTTAATGAATAAAATGCAAAAATCAAAGGATTCTTCTGTTCTGTAGGCAACAATGTATATTCGACAAAAAACGCACCTCTGAAATGACAAATCAAAACCAAAAATGCCGCAGTAAAACGGACTAAGTCCAACCAATAATAATGAACCTTGTTTTCTCCCATGTTTTCAAAATTTTATCTGGTAATTATCTCTCAAATATTTTCTTATCTTTTCTGTATCCTGCCCACAAGTCTTTTTTATTTCGAATATTTTTGCATCGACAAGAGTGCGATACCACCAACCTTGTAAAAAATCCCAAAGAAACCCTTCTTTACCATCTAAAAAACCGAGTTTAACTACGTAACGGTAATAGAAATAAGCAAACGAACGCCAAAATAGAGGCATCTTTGCATATTTCATTTTCTGTGCACGTTTTTTCTGTACATCTTCGCAATATGACGCATCATCTGTATCCAAATCGAATAGGTGATATTCCGCATCAAGCAACAGAGCCGCTTCTCGAGAAGAATAGTGATTGTGTTTGTCTACAAATTGCTTTATAGAAAGAAGACTATCATCTATAAATTTATTTTTAAAAGGAACTGTCCGACCCGATTTCACAACAATATGCTCATCCATTAAACGCTGTTCATAACAAGCTTTCCCATATCTGAAAAGGCGTATCATTTTCACATTATTTACAATTCCATGTTTCAGAACACGCCCCATAAAGGCTCGTCCTAAAGGGAAAACCACAGCTGTTATATCACCGGACAATTTCGGTAATTGTTCATCCATCTCGGTTATCAATCCGGAAGTCAAATACTCATCAGCGTCCAACCGCAATACCCATTCGGTTGTTATCGGCAAATTCTCTAAAGCCCAATTGAATTGTGCAGCCTGATTTCCTGGCCACTCATGCTGATACACTTCTGCCCCCAACTCTTTTGCAATATCGACTGTCCGATCTTTTGAAAAACAATCTACGACAAATATCCGCTTCGCCACCGATCTTACATTTCCTATGCAACGACGGATATGAAGCTCTTCATTTAAGGTCAATATGATTACCGAAATATCAAGCATTTTATTTGAGATTTTATAGTTTTTGCAATATATTTATATGTTCTCATAAGTATAACAGGCATTATAATTCCGACAAATGAATAAACCAACCACCAATTTTTATCTAAATAAATTGCAGATGATATCTTTGTTAAAGGCAATTCATGAATCCAAACATATATATACGAAACTCCTCTGAAAGCTAAAAAATGCAACGCCATTATATGCAATGAATATGTTCCGACAAATGCAACCGCTGATGCCAAATAATCATTATTCATTATTAGATGTGATAAACACCATGATACGTATATTCCTACAGTAGAAACAAATATGAAGAAAAAAGGATTTACAATAGTACTGGAAGCCAAATCCACAAACCTTCCGGAAATCTGATAAGCTTCAAAAAGAATAATAATTGAAATTATGAATAAAATAAGATTATATTTCACATGAACATTCTTTTTCTTTATTAGAAATCCACCATACAATACCGGTTGAACAAAAAAACTACTTAATCCCCAACTATAAGTTACACCCTTACAATAAAGTAACCATGCCAAAACAAAAACACCAATTAAAAAAACAGAGGTTATAAATTCTATTTTATCAGGATTCAGATAAATAGCGAACTTACGTACTAAGCAAAAAAATATCAGAGAAATTAAAAGAAACGGAACAAACCAAAGAGCTCCTGCTATAGGGAGATTTGATAACAGTGTAAAACTTTTTAAAACAGCAACACAAGTTTCTCGAAATGAATATGAAAAAATGCCATTAACTGGAGAATAAATATACAATAATATAAAAACATTATGCAACAATGCATAGGCAATCCTATATTTCACTGTCGGCCAATATAGAGATTTTCCTCTCTTCTTAAGAAAAGATTTAAAATCTCCTACATAACGTTCATTGAATAGATAACCTGAAATAAAAACAAACAAGACCATGTGAAACATATACACATAAGGTGTCAACCAAGAGCCTGAATGTCCGACAACAACACAAATAATGCCGATGCCTTTCATAATATTCCAAAATTTTCGATCACCTACACTTTCTTGCATAATTACATCAACTTATCACTCTTTTTTTTATAAACTTGGCAGGATTTCCACCGACTACCGTCCAAGATTCCACATCTTTAAATACACAAGCCCGAGCACCGATTACAGCTCCCTGTCCAACCGTTACTCCCATGCCGACAAATGCATCAGTAGCAATCCAAGCTTGATCTTTGACAATAATAGGTGCTGTTACCAGAGGATTCAAAGAATCCGATATATCATGACTCGCCGTACAAAGATATGCCCCCTGGGACACTGTCGTATTAGCCCCGATTTTTATGAGAGCCACATTATAACAATCCACTCCGGAAGCAAGACAACTATATTCTTCCATTATCAAATTTGCAGGGTAATAGATTTTAGCAGAAGAATATACAATTGCCGTCGAAGCTAATTTCGCACCGAACAACCGCAACAAAAAACGTTTCCAGCCACTTCCTATACTACGTGGCAACGGCCGGGCAAAAATCGTCCAAACAACAGACCAAAGCATTCTGATCATCTGATGTTTCCGCGTCAGAGCATTTTTATATTTAGATAAATCTATTTGCTGTTCCATTATTTAAAACCAAAAACGAGGGAAAAACAATCGTATGATATTTCCTAAAAAACGTTTTAGTTTTCCTTTTAAGGAATCTTGATTCTTCGAAAAAGAAAGAGCGGCTACATTACTGCCTTCCAAACCTCCGAAATGAGGTTCTTTCTTGAAACGACAAATAACATCGCTCCTGTGAATCAAGGATTTTACAATATCATACATCAGTCCTTCCAACAATAAACCTTTATAATCATTCAATTCTACATATCTACTCCCGATAAACTCATTGTAAAAAGAGAGACTCGCAGCAAACATCCTTACATCTGCAGAATGACCGCACCATCCCAAACCGAGTCTATCATACAGGTTATGGTCTTTAATATCTATATATAAATGACCTCTGCGCTCCAATATAAATTTACTTGCATAATCGATAAAATATTTAATATTATATATCGGATATCTACCCGTTACTTTAAAAAAACCTCCCGCCTCCCTTATAAACACTGATTTTTCGACCGCTTTATTTATAAGTAGAAGCTCATTATACCCTTTGCCCTTCGTCACATCAAAATCCTCAGAATCTAATGATAAAAACTCGATAGAAGGATTTTCCTTTACTGACGACTTTATAGAAGATAAATCCCAGCTCGAATTATCGACAAATACTATTTTATACGTTTTACCCCCCCCTATTAACATTTTTTCATATATCATTAAACTCTCTCGATACATCTTTTCTCGTTCCTCATCTGTAAAACAAGCTCCTACCATTCCTCTCGTACTGACAGATGCGGTCATCAATAGCGGTAATTTATTCATATACATATTCAGGTTTAATATTTTTATACACTAACCATTCATACAATTGTTTCATTCTCAATGAGACCGAATTTATAGAATAATGTCTCAGTACTAATGTCCGACCTCGTTCCCCCATTCCTAAACGATCTTGCTCCGATAAATTAATTGCAATCAACAAAGTACTAATTAACGTATCGATGTCATTATCAACCCACCAGCCGCAATTGAATGTTTTCAGGTCACTCCACGGAGTACCTTTAGAGGCTATTACCGGAACACCTTGGATTAGGGCTTCAGGAACTACCATTCCAAAATTTTCGGATTTACTCGGTAATATCTGGAAATCGATAGAATGAACCAATTTCTGTAAATCTTTCCCGGTAATAAACCCTAAGAAACGAACATTATTCAGTTTATTTGCAGTTGCAAACTCTTCCAATTCTTTTTTATAAGCAGTATCTCCGTCACCGATAATCAACAATTCGCAATTACGTGTTTTGTCTCCTAATTTGCTCCATGCGGACAATAGGAGATCTACATTCTTGATTCGATTCAACCGCCCGACGAAAGCAAAACGACGGACCGAATTCGAAGTTTTACGTATTTCTAACGAATCATCTATCGCCAAACCATTAGGTATGACCGCAACAGGGTTATTCAACCCGAATGCCCGAATATGTTCCAGTTCTGCCATACAAGTAGCCTGCAAGCATGATGCCGTTTCCAGATCTTTACGCTGAAATACCGTCGATACGATTTTCTTTTTCCATGTAGAAACTTGTAAAGCCTGCGGATACAGCATTCCATGGGGAGCTATCACACAGGGTTTATTCTGTTTTTTTGCTATTTCTGCCGTAAAATGCGTCGGACATGTCCATAATCCGTTTGCATGATATAAATCGTATCCGATATGGGAACTCAAATAACGTCTGAAATTGGACGAATAAACCAACGGTGTGCGGGCATCATTCGGCAAAGCCTTGATAAAAGAATCGTCTGCAATGATCTTATCCGAATCGTCCCGAGGCATCAATGTTAGAATATCTGCATCTATTCCCTCATCCCGAAGACCTTTAATAAGATTATAAGTACAAGACGTAGGCCCACCACTACTGATATTCAATCCTGATATCGTATGTAATATTTTCATTTTATCGTCCTCCTGTCAAAACGGAATATAACTTTGGTAAATATCTTTTTAATAAACCTCCTATCCATATAGCGACAGCAGCCATTATAAACGGAGATACCAGAAATGTTATCCAATAGCTCCACTCTTCTCCTCTGCCGACCAACAGCATAACTTTCTTAACGATACTAAGAGCCGGAATATGGAATAAATAAATGAAAAACGTATATGGAATCCATCTTTTTATAAAATCAAAACGCCAGCCTTTACGATATAAATAGTCATATAAAAACCATACAAACAGAAAGAGGATTGCAACTAAATATAATTCTTTCGTGTCTGGAATAAAGATCATAGAACAATATAACATTAAAAGCAAAGAAGCCGTTCCCAACAAGACAAGCCCCCATTTATGTTTAAGCTTAACTTCTAAAGATATATTGTAAATTGCACATGCTGCTCCTATACTGAACATGGTTAAAGACTGAAACCATGAATTATAGAACGAAAAGAATATTATTAACGGGAAATAGATAAATATCATTTTTCTGATACAAAAATACAAGAATGGAGAAACAACGACAATCAGAATCAAATCTCGTATAAACCAAAGGTGAAAACCGCCCGGAACAATAAATAATGTATAAATCCATTCCCATAAGCCGCCATGTATCAATTGAGTATAATCACTATTCATATATTTTCCAGCAACAGGGATATATTTTAATATGAACATTTGCAACAGACAAAGAATATTCCAAATGATATATGGGATCAATAAAGATTTTACACGACTTCGATACTTTTGTTTCCAAACGCTCCAATCCGGATCGGATAATTTTACATAAAACAAATAACCTGATATGAAAAAAAACAATGGAAAAAACAGTCGTCCCCAACAGAAGGCAACGCTTTTCTCAAAAATATAAAAGACTTTATATTGTGCGACATCCGGTATATATGCGTGAGCATACAATACCAAGATCATCGCAAAAAATGATAATACTTTAAATTTCCAACTCTGATACTCCGATACTTTCACAATCTATATTATTTTAACTCAACCACGGTGCTATAACCTCATTATGTGTACAATCACCTGATATGCAAGAACAAATTTTTTCAAAATATGCAGCTACCGAATCTCCCGATATCGAATAACGTGTCCATTCTGCGATGTCCTGACGGTCAGCCAAAGAAACCGGTCCCTTTTCAAGCCATTTTAATAATATTTTCTCCAACGATTTTTCTTTATTAACAAAAGAAAAAGCTTCTCCTCTGTCCTTACCATCAAGAAGGACTGATGCTCCACAATTTTCAGAAGCAATCACCCTCATCCCACTTTGTAAAGCTTCATTAACTACCGCACCCCAACCATCATACAAACTCGGTAAAACCAATATATCATAACGGCACATCAAATCTAGCACCTCACTATTTGTCTTACTCCCTAAATATTTTATATCTTCTACCCTATCTATTTTTTTTATCAGCAAATCAGTTAATGGACCAGCTCCGATAATATCTAAACAGGCATATTTTCCAACATGTTTTAAACAAATATCCACTAAGGACAATATATTTTTATTGCAATCTATTCTTCCGACATACAAAATTGCAGGTTTTTGTCTGTTTTCATTCGATATTACTACTTCATTAAAAGCCCTTTGAGCAGTAAAATATCCCCAATCAAAAATTTTACTTTTCTCAAATCCTGCTTTTAAGAAACATCGACGTCCGGTTTGTCCGGTAACCAACAAACCGTCAATATTTTTACCATAACATAAATTCAAAGCCATATACTTTAATCTCCTAAAAAAGCCTTTTATCCCAAACCATACATACGGTTCGACATATACCAATATCTTCAAGTCTAACGCAACGACTTTTTTAAAAGCTTTATATACCATCGGAAAAGCATTTATTCCCGAAAATACGTGAACCGCATCTTTATTTTCCAAGATCAAGTTATCTATCGTTTTATCATCAGGAGCAACGATAATTTTAGTTTTTCCCATATCGGGAATACTCCACCCATCCCCTTTTCTTTCCTGATCCAACCGTTGTTCAACGATTAATAAAATCGAATGCCTATTCGACAATGTCGAAAGAAATGCAGATTGATGTATACTTATTATATTTTGCCAAAAAACGAACTGCATAATTCCTATTTTAATTTCATTATAATCAACACTATACCTCGGCAAAATCAATCGAACAAGTTCGTTGTTTCTGCTCTCGATTTGCAGTTTTTTTTATAAAAAATTGTTTGCGAACAGGTATTTGTGCTAACGATATCAACAACCACAAATAAAAAAATAAAAAAGATCCGGATGACGTTATATACCCTTCTGCAATCAAATGTATCGCAAAAAAGGATAAACATGCCCCTATCAATATCTCATCCGAATACGATTCTGCTTTTTTATAAATTCGAAATAAAGGTTTCCCAAACAACAACAAAAAAGGTATTGTTCCCATCATACCTAATGATGATAGTAAAAATAGCCACCCCGAACCGGGTTCTATCACCCCATTTTTAGCCGCTATCTTATATACAGGCGGTAATATAGTTTCATCTACATAATTAAATCCGATACCACACACAGGCGATTTCTTAAATTCCATCATACGAACTTGCCAAAGGGCATCTCTTGTAGTAGTCATACTGCCAACCTCTCTCGAACGCTCTATTTTACCGGCTACCGTGGCTAAATAAGATTCCCATAAAGGATATGAAACGGAAATAACGATAAGCATCGAAAAAAGAACTTTAAGAAACAGTTTCATATTTCTACGATACCTGACTTTGAGATAATACAATATTCCAATTATTCCTCCAGCTAAAGAAGCTCTCGAACCCGCCAATAAACACATTAAGAAAGCTATGGCCATCATTCCTAAAAATAAATATTTTTCTTTTTTGGAAATTTCGGGACAAAAAGCCTTATGCAAACAAAATAAAGAAGTCAAAGCCGCTATCGGGCTCAAGAGCATCGATTGGCTTGTACATCCTCTAAAACCTGAAAAATCAGCCGTAGAATAAATTCCCGCCAAATAACCTAAAAAGGAAATTATCACAACAGTAACAAATAAAATATTCACTTTATCGAAAATTTCCTTACGAAAAATCATCAATTCGGAATTATATAAAAACGGACTGACACATAATATTACCATAAGAAATGAAAAGAATCTATCCCAAGGCATAAAATAGTCCGGAATATAATTCACAAAAATCGAACAGACTATAGCTATTATAAAAAATAGCATGCAAACATTAATTTTTATATTCGGATGGTAAAATACCATAACAATAGCCATAAGCAAAAATATAGCATAATAAACCATCTGAGGAAGATTAGGTGTTTGCCATATTATCTGATTAACGCTCAAAATAGCTATAGCCCATGCAAAAAATTTCATAATTGGAAAATATTTATTTACGCTTATCCAATAATTCCGTTTAGTTTATAACATACTTTTTTCATCATGTAGTATAAAAATTTATTTATCATAAATCTTTATTACATTCGCAGGAATACCTGCTACACAACAATAGGGAAAAACATCTTTTGTAACAACTGCTCCAGCTGCAACAACAGAATTTTTACCGATAACGACTCCCGGCAATAAGGTAGAACGAACACATAACCATGCCCCATCTTCAATTTTTATATTTCCTGATATGCCCTCTCCTGCCGAATGCAAGCCATCGGTCTCGATACGATGCGTTCCGGTGCCTAAATAAACCATTGGAGCAATATCTACATAACTACCGATTTCTATTCGGGAAGTCGTCGAAATAAAAACCTCATGACCGATCCACACATCGTCTCCAATTACCAATTCTCCGCACCCCATTATGTGCACAGAAGAACAAATACGGACATTCTTTCCGATTTTTGCACCGGCAAGACGCAATAATCCTCGTTTCAAAGCGAAACATGACGTCTCAGGTAATAAAGGAAATAAGAGACTATTAATATAATTTATAACCGGCTTCATTTCAGTAAATATTTAAAACAGTTTTTATATAATCTGTCTGTCATTACTACTTCAAAAGCGTTAATCACTTTGTTCAGAATCCTTACATACGAAACTTTATGATATAAGGCTGTATTATACAAATGAAAATGAACTACATTTTGAGAAGAAAAAGAGCGTTGCATTAAATCCGTATTTTTTCTAAAAAGCTGCTCGAACGATAAGACCTGACATTCTGGCGTTAAAGTTTTTTGATAGCTTTCTTTTGCTAAATCAGATATAGACACGATATTTTTTTTTGACAAATCTTCGATTATTCGTAAATAATCTCGAACCCGATTTTTTTTGACAATAAATCCATTTTTCCCTGATTTTATCAAATCAGGTATCGCAGATTTTACGTCATTACACAAAGGAATCACCCCTTGTGCTAATGCCTCTACCAGAAGAAGCGGACCGGTATCCATTCGTGTCGGAATCAAAATACAGTCTGAATTCCCCAATGTCTGTAAAAAAGACTCTCGAGATAACGCCCCATGAAAAACAAAACGCCGGTCACTTTCAAAATATTTTTTATATTTACCTGCCGGCAAACACCAATGAAACTCAAAATTCAAACTCGTATTTTTTAATTCCTTAGCTATATTATAAGCAATATCTGCCCCTTTTGAGTAAGAAGCTCCTCCTGCAAACAAAATAGAAAAACTGTTCTTCCCAAGCTTTTGGACTGGTACAAAATTCACAGTTTGATGTATACAACAAAATTTTTGTTCCGGTATATGATATTTTTTTGAAGCATCTGCAACCATAGCCTCATTTTGGCAAACAATATAATCGATATATTTCCAATTATATATTGCCATTTTTCCCTGAATGCCAAAATTAGACCAAGTAAACCCTTCTTTGAAACCATGCATTACGGATATGCGAATAATTTTCGTATCCAAAACCGGCCATAAACCAGCAATATAAGACACGTCATTATTAATTATAACATCAGGATTTAACGCAAGAATCGATTTATAAATCTCTGAAACTAAAACAGATTCATCGCATCTTTTATTTGGAATTTGAAAAAAAGAATAGTCATATACACTTGCAGTAGGGAAAACAGGTTCAGACTGACGGACAAGATACACTGTCACCTTATATCCCTTATTTACAAAATTGGTTGCCAAATCATGGACATAAGAAGAAATACCGCCCCCCTGACCGACAGATGACAGACCTGTAGTAGTTAAAAGAATTTTCTTTATATTTGATCGATCAAGTGATTCCATAATCCCATAATATTAATATCAAACTTTCCTAATCTTAAAATATAAAATACCCCATATTTTTTCATTAAATATTTTTACGAATAGTCTATGTATTCTTTCTATTAAAGACAATGATTTCTGCCTTTTTTTATCCCGCCAGCTTCCATTAAACAAATGGATTGCATAAGTAGATCTTCGTATATCTCCCCTTAAATGAGAAAAGACATAAGGAGGATATATCGAAAAAACTCCATCCTTCAACTCAATAGGAGAACTCTGGTATACCCCTCTTTTAAATCCATATTTATTTTCTGCAATATCCGCGATAATATGACAAACTATCGATTCGTCAAAGGAACCGTCTTCTTTTATAAAATCTCTATCCTGATAATAATCTAAACAATCTTTTATAAAAGGATTACCTTTTTCTGAAGCAATCATAGCAGCATCTATCCAAAAATCATATTTTTCTCCCGGTTTTGCTTGATATAAATAAGACTCAACAGAAGCAAAACCCGAATTATGTAAAAATGTATCGAAACGGCGAAAAACTAAAACATCCGAATCCAAATATATTCCTCCACACGTGTAAAGAGCATAAAGCCGAATATAGTCTGCTGCAAACGCCCATTTTTTCATCGAACATGCTTGTTCTACAAAACGAACCGAATGTATGTCGAAGCTATTCATATCCCAACATCTCAATTCATAGTCCGGCATAATCCGTTTCCATGTCTGAATACACTCTTTCAATTTTGCAGGCATTTCTTCTCCACTCAACCAACAAAAATGAATAATTTTAGGTATTTTATTTCTTTGTTCCATTCTACTAAAAAGCTAATTCTTTATCTTCGTTAACAGATCTTGCCACAAAAATGAAATATCTTCTATATCATATTTTCTCGAAGAAGAAACGGCATTCAGAGACATAGACTCTTGTATATTCACATTTTTTATAAAATTGGAAATAGTTGTAGTATAAGCCGATATATCAAAAGCTTTTACCAAAAAACCATTTTTACCATTCGATATCAAATCGGATGCCCCGCCAAAACTATCAAAAACAATAGGTACACAGCCATATTGCATTCCTTCGATAAGTACCATCGGATATCCTTCATGATTGGATGTCAAACATATCATTTTTGCCTGTCGGTAATAAATTTCGGGAGACTGATATCCTCGGAAAAACACCCTCTCCAACTTATATTTAACAGCAATTTGTTCTAATCTTTTCCGGTCGTCACCATCACCGACAATATTCAAACTCCAAGTAGGGAAATTTTTGTAAATTTTTTTCCATACTTTCAAAAGACGATCTACACGTTTTTCTGAATAACTCAATCGACCGACAAACAGAATTTCATTCTTTTTTTCGGACCAATTAACAGAGTCTTTTAACTCAAAAGAATTCGGATTCGGGATTACATACAAATTGCGTCTGTCTTTCAAGCATCCTATCTTAACCATATCATCGACATACTGCGGTGCTAAAAGAACAACCGCATCCATATTATCTTGTAAATAACGATATCGGATTTTCTTCTGTTTATATGCTTTATATTTATTGTACGGCATTTTCACATACCTCACAAAATCACTCAATAAAGCAACCGGAGTATGGTGTAAAAAGAGTGGTTGCATTGCAGAGAAAAAATTCAGACCTTGATAAACCGAGAAATGCAATACCGAAATAATTTTTGTTTTGGTATCTAATGTTTTATGAGATAATAAATATATATCATCGCCATTAGCCCCTTGATTTATCAAAAAATCTATTTTTTCTTCACGCAGAAAATTTTCTAACCAAGAAATATTTTCATCAGAAACAACAGATCCGCTATCGGGTAAAAAGAATGTTTTAATAAAAGCATCCGCCTCCTCTACTTTATATTTCGCCAGATACATAACCCGATTGCCTTTTCCCTGAAAATAATGTGCCAAATTATAAGTTACACGCTCAGTTCCTCCTCGTTCAGGATTTATTTGCCGATCAAAGTAAAATAGGATATTCATAAAAATCTGATTTTATATAACTGAGACAAATAACACTTCCATGACCTTTTAAAAACTAATTTCTGAACCTGGATATTAAACAAAAAATATTTTTTATATAAAGAGAATACTATACGTTTCCTCTCTTTTATTTTTATAGGTAAAGAAAATAATCTCTCATCAATTCTATCATTAAGATATAATTGCAATTGATTTGATACTTCTTCAGAAAATTCTGACTTATACGTAACTAAAATTGAATCCAATGCACAACAAAAATTCACATATTGATCATATCTATCACATTGACATTGTAAATCTTCTTTTTGTTCCGAATTAATCATAGAATTTCCACGTTTTATATAATAATATACCACAGCTTCAACATAAGTTACCTTATGTGCAAATAGGGATAATTGAGACATATATATAAGATCTTCTCCAATACTTACATTCTCAGGGTATATAAAATTAGAAACATAACATTCTTTTTTAACTAAAGCTGCCCATATACTATGATATGAATATCTAAGCATATATGATAAAAATTGCAGTCCAGTAAAATCATCAAAATAAGGATATTTAAATGTCGAAATATAAACTCCATCTTCTGTTACATGATTAGCATTTCCTCTTACAATATCAGCACCTGTTAACAATGCCTTTTCATACAATAATTCAAGAGCATTTTTCGGAAGATAATCATCCCCATCAAGATGGAAAATATAATCACCTTTTGCTATATTAATTCCTGATTTTCGAGCTAATAAGAGACCTTCATTCTTTTTATTTATACATATAAACCTATTATCTTTTCTTTGATACTGTTCTATTATTTTAATACTATTATCCTGAGAACCATCATTTACGCATATGATTTCAATATCTCTAAAAGATTGGTTTAGACAAGAATCCAAACATTTATCTAAATACTTTTCGACATTATATATCGGAACTATAACAGATATTTTAGGCATAATACTATTTTATAATAGATATAATTTGATCTTGATAAACTGGATCTAAAATATTCGGTACATCTCGATTATCAACCTCATTAACATACTTATTTTTTATAATGCATTTATCTGAAGCCGATTGCAAAAACCATTCATACTCAACATCCAAGTGCCCCATATCAATAGCTTGATAACCCTGTTTACTAAGATCATACGCCAATACTGTTGCAGTAGGACCTAATGCAATTAATATTAACCGGGATTTATCGACTTTTGACACTTCTTCCAAAATTTGAGAATATGCGGTAAAAGCGTTCTCTGACGGACATAAAATTCTCTTAAGACTGCTTACATTGCTGAACAGATCATTACCATAACCCATTCTACTTTTTTCGCCTTCGACCAATATGACATCACGAAAATTCCATATCTGCTTTAATTTATCAATAATCAAATGCGATTGAGTTTTATCTTTACGATCGATATAAAAACGAGAAATCTCCGTATCATAATACAACTTCCGTGTATTTATATATTTATGCCATATAACGTAATTATGTAATAAATGTCTTTTCCAAAAAATACGGGCTTTATCGGTATAAATATTTAAACCATTGAATACATTAGGCAGACAAACAATATGCCCCGGAAACTCGGAACGGATAATCTCTTTAAGCCGCAGAGACAATGCTATATCTTCTTTTTGGAAACCGATATGCCAACCTTGCATTATAAGAAATTCTCCATCACCAAAACGACTGACAGAACATTTATTTTGTAATATATAATCTATCGTATCCAAAGAGTTTTTTACCTTCGGGACAGAAAAACGAAGCAAAATAAAACTTCGGCATATTTTTATTCCTTTCAAAAAAAACACATACAGACTTCGTATAAGCTTTCTCATATTATCCCATATTAAATAAACATAGATTTTTCAATATAAGGAGTTTCGTCTTCTACTCCCGTATATGTAAAATAAGAATCTTCCGAGGTCGAAAAATGCGATTCCAATTCGGCATATATTTCCCAATGATAGACTCGAGCCATATCGGTCTTTAACAAACGCGCCGGCATACCGCCAACAATAGAATATGACGGTACGGTAGAGGTATAATCTTTATTCAATAAACTATTGGACGAAACAATCGTATTATCCGGCAAAACAGTTCCCTTCATAATATTCGTCCGATTCCCTATCCAACAACATTCCCCGATAAAAACATCTTTTGATATAGGGTCTACTTTTCCGGTTTTTATATTACGCATATAATGAAAATTGGTATCAAAAATCTGACATTCAGAAGTTACCGCAGTAAAATTGCCTATCTCAATTCTTTTATAAGCCCTTATTTTAACAAAACTCGATATTCTCACAGCCTTACCTAAAATCAAAACTGCATTCTGCTGACAAGCAAGAGTGCACCCTCTCCCCATAATTACAGATCCTTTGAAAATTATTTTTCCGGCAACATCTATAAAGAAAGTTCCTTGCGGTGCCATAAAACGATCTCTATTTATACCGATCACTATCATTTTTCGACTAACCGGAGCATCAATGATTATCGACCCTGATTTATAACCAAATTTCATTTTCCCATAAACCCAAATAGGTAATTTACAGGCTTGCTTAAACGGCAAAAATCGGAAATTGATATAAATAGTTTTATAAATATTTATACCCAACTTTATATTTGCAATAATACTTGATATAAATCTCAACATCCTGTTTACCGGTGATTTCATATCGATTTCTTTTTATTTATAAACTCAAACAGATATTGAAGTTCTTTTGACCTAAATAAATATGCGACAAAAAAATAAGTCACAATACCGACTACTCCCCCTACCAATATCCTCAGCCCATTTTGAGGGATCAACGATGTTACAAAATATGTTATAACCATCATAAAAAGAGAACAAAGCAATGGAGGACATAAATCTTTTACTTGTGATAATATTTCGATATGCATTATTCTCTTGGTAAAATAAATATTTACTAAAGTACTTATCAAAGAAACGACTATCAGCCCGATACACATCGCAACAACCCCTAAAGGAATAGTAAGACATAAAACCAACACTCCTATACCTTTTTTTAAAATATCAATCTTTAAAGTTACATCGGCCCGTCCCTTAGCTTGTAGCAGGTTTATATTTACAATTTGAACAGGATGCCAGATATAAGAAAGACAAAGTATTTGTAATAATATCACACATGATTCCCATTTGTCTGTTATCATAAATAATATCAACGGTCGGGCTAATACAATGAATAGCATCATTATAGGAAATATAATAAATGCCGTAAAACGTAATAATTTATGGTATAATAAAATCATCCTTTCATCGTCCTTCTGTACTTCACAAAACATCGGAAAAGTAACTTTAGATAACGCATTATTGAATGTAGCAACAGGTAACTGGGCATACCCATTCGCCCTTGTATAATATCCCAATTCTGTAGCCGCAAATTTTTTACCAATTATCAAAGTATATAGATTATTATAAATAGACTCTAACAAACCAGATGCAAACATTTTAGAACCAAACGAAAACATTTCCCTAAAAGATTTCCAAGAAAATTTCCATAACGGAATCCAGTTTGCAAAAAACCACAATAGAATGCATCGAGAAGATTCTCCGATAACAGAAGAATAGGCTATCGACCAAACACCAAATCCCGAATAAGCCATATACAAGCTAGAAATACCGGTAATAATAGCAGTTATAATGGATATTTTGGCCAACATCTTAAAATTCATTTCAATAGTGAACTTAGCATTTTGAACCTGGGATAATGAGTTTAAGATGAGAGGAATTGCTATAACTTTAGTAAGATCTTCTAAAACAGGTACATTATAAAACAGAGCAATATAAGGAGAAGAAAAAAATAATACCAGATATAAAATTATCCCCACCACAACATTAAAATAAAACACAGTAGAATAATCGATTGCCGTACGATCTTTTTTCTGTATCAATGCTCTATAAAAACCCGAAGTAATCAGCATATTGGATATTGTCAAAAATATCGACAACATACCAACCATCCCATAATCTGAAGGCTGGAGGATACGGGCCATAAAAATGCCTATAATAAACTGTATAATCTGCAAGGAAAAACTCTCTGCAAAATTCCAAACCATTCCCCAAAAGGCCTTTCTCTGTAAAGAAGCTGCCATATAATCTACATAAAAATAGGGGAAACAAACAAATATAAAAGACCTTTCCTTAATTTCTAATAATTACCGGCCTTACAACAATACACACCCCTATCTAAATTACACATCTAATATTCAGACACAAAGGTATTCAAATTTTTCTAAAAAACCGATATTCGAGATATTTTTTGGTAAATCAATAATAATTAAACTTTTCTCAAAAAATTATTTAAGAGTATCAAGAAAGTATTGTCCAGAATTTTATCTATCGCAGAATAGAAATAAATTGCGATTTCTCAATATAGAGCATCATATTAATTGATTATAGTCATTTTATATTTGATAATCAAATAATTACTTACAATGCAGTTATTATGTTAATTGACTATCAATAGGCTGAAAGTCTGTATATTATCCAAGCAATAGGCCTCCAAAGCATATTTGAACGGTGCGAGGGTTTCGAACTCTTTCCGAATCCGGACATGAGTATTTGAAATTTCTGTTTATTGTTATTCCGTTCAAAATCGTGACATTATAGTGACATTTTTAGAATAATGCTCATTTTTTCTACATCTAAAATTAATATTTATATCACTGATTTATAATGATATATTTTAGATATCGAGATTCTTCTATAATAGAATCCTATACCCCATGTTGCTTTTACAATCATTGGAAGTGCCGGCAAGACTGTCTAAATGTACACAATATAATTCCTCAATATGTTGCTTTATTGTTCGTATAATAAAAATGCTTCATAAAATATTCTATGAAGCAACATTGGAATAATGACAGAGATATTAGTTCTCATATTAAATTCAGTGTATTGAGATATGATACTTTGAATATAAAATTTATATATTCTAAAAAGATTTAATAGATATCTCAGAAGCAATATAAGTCCTTATACCATTGAATCCATTTCTGTAATTCTGAATCAAGAGTATTTACAGCTTTCAACACATCGTAATTGGTGAAAGAACTGAACATTTTGTCTTCGTTGGTTAAGGCTTTGTATTGATTGATAGACTTATCTAACATCGTATTCTTTGCATGATGACATACCGAGAAAGTCACTCTACTGTATATTCCTGTCTCTTGCAAGGCGAAGGCAAGCACCTGATTGCGCCATAGTTGGTTGAGTCCATCTTTGAACGGACAACCTTTAATCTCAATTGAACCTTGGAATCTATCCAGATTCTTCTTTAGAATATCCCAATATTTATATCCTATCATGTGATAATGGCATTTCTGAGGTTTTTTGGCTATACTCATGAGATTACATTGAGTACAATTGTCTTTGTATCTATTTGCTTTGCTTTTGTATGCTCCGCATACTGTAAACTCTTTCTCGCCCAGTTTATGCTCTATCAGCCACAGACATAATTTGCCTTCCATGTTATAATAAGCAATGGCTACATCAGCATCCGTTCCGGCACGTTTGGAATGGTCATTTAAAACGCCAGCTCCTTGTTTAATATCTTGTCCCCAATATTCAAAACAAAATCCACGGAACAGTTTGTCTCTTGCTATTCTACTAAAATCTGAAGGACATCCGGGAATCATAGATAATATGCAGTCAACATTTTCAGAAAGGAGTAATGGCATGAAAAGATTGATGCAGGCAGTCTGAGAACTTACTGCGTGATATGCAAACTTATGTGGCTTATAAGCAAAATCACTCTGTTGCATTTCCTCCAGCAATGGTATTATCGGTTTGTACATCATTGCCGGAATAGTTGTTTCATTTGGGAAAATGGCATCGTATTCATGTCCTTTATACATGCCTCTTTCTGTAGTGATATTTTTGCGCTTCCAGTCTATGATGTGGACATAAATAGCTTCTTGTTCGGAGGCTAAATTGCTCGGAAGATAATATTGTTCTCCGTTAATTGTCTTTTTCATCCGTTAATCCTCAATCATTAAGTCTTTTAATCTACGATATAAACTCAAAATATGGATGCTCAGTATATTCCAAGTCTTCCTCAAGCATCATAGGATTATGTACAATGAATGACTTCTTGTATAGTGTTTTGGCAAAAGTAGATACTTCATCATAATAGTTCTTCGTATAAACTCCAGGTTTAGGCCTGTTTAATAGTCCAGCTTCGATATACATCGGCATAATGCAGTACAAACCATTAGGCAATGATCTGTTACTTGCATATATAGAAGACATTCGGCTTATAATAAGCTGTGTGGAAACTTCTGTCTGCACATGAAAGAACTTGCCTAATATAACCATTGCATCATAACCAAAACCATACGCAGCATTAATAAGTGCTGCGAATATAATTGCTCTATCCCCTTTGTGTTTCATAGCCGCATTGAACTGCGGACGATGTTCTGCAATATAATCAAATAAAGGATTGCGAACAGAAAGCCTCCCTATGATGCTTCGCGCTTTGATGATTCTATTTGCTCCCCCATATTCTCCAGAAGCTAAATCTGCGGCATACTCTGATGAAAAACCCCCATCAAGAGCTACTTTCATTGCCATTTCAATAACGCTAACACTGATTCGTTGATTTATGCCTACTGTCTTTCTCATTTTATTTCTTATTGATTATGATGAATGGAATGACAACTTCAAGAAAATGAGCTCCTCCATGAGTAATTCCCAAATTATTACTAAAACTTTTTGTATTGCGCCAAACAGCCCAATTATCTTTGATAAGCAATTCACTCTTTATATCCTCATTTTTTGCAACAAACTGATTTAAATAACCATTGTTGGAATATATAAGATGCCTGTTACCACGGCTTTCCTTTTCATACAGGAATGTCTTTTCATGCGAATTGAGCAATCTCCATGGTGATGCCTGAATATTGCCATGGTCTGTTGTTATATATATCTGATATCCCATCTCATGAATATCTTTTATATATGATGCAGTATCTTTGGCCCATTCTTCAGACAGGAGATATAACTCCCTGATATTTCCAACAGCATGCATTCGTTCATCCAGAGTAGTATCCACGAATGCTTGTCTGGTTTTATCAGAATTGTCTATAGTAAAACTACCGTGATTATAACTTATATTGCATGATTCAAAGTTCTTAAATCTGCTTTGCGAAACCCAGAAATTCTCCCATAATTTCTGTTCTTCATAGGGTGATTGCTTGTATCTTATATCGGGTATGTCACCCTTGAATATAGCTTGACGCGACAACTTTGTAATAGAAGGAAGCCAAGCTAAGGTAAATGAATTAATGGCAGATATACCTAACAACTGAAGTTCTTTTTCCAGTAATAGATATTGCCAGTAAGTCATCCCGTCTATAACCGCTAATGCTACCTTTTCACTTCTATAGTGATTTCTATCTATAAACGGCAGAATCCTATTAACCATCTTCGGTCTCTGTATTGCAGACGAAGATATCTTTGAGAAGTAACTGTTGCTTATGTACTCTTGAAAATCATCATTGATTTCAGACAGGCTGTTCTCAATGTCATTATACCGGTCTTGCTTAAGCGCTTTGTTTATAATTCTTGAAATTGTTTCAATTGTAATTACATCGTCCCAATTAAGTTTTATCTTACCAAATTCCTCAATAAGTTCCTCTTTTGATACTCCAAACGCACTTCGTGCTTCATTTATCAAAGACTTTGTTTCTGTTGCAGAGAGATTATATGTATAGCGTTTATTGTATAAATAAGATGCTGTCGAAAAGTATAATAGCTCATTGTTGAGCAATACATTAGAATTAAGTGCCGGCAGCAACTTAGTCAAACTGAAAGTAGGAAGCAGATATATTTTCTGCATCAAATCGGGCAGAATCCAGCTCGAATCTTCTATAATATAACAAATTCTTTCATCCGACCACCGGTCTGTAGTTTCATATCTTACTCTTAGTTCCAGTGAAGAATGTACAGGCAATAGGAATAAGCCGGATTCTCGAAGAACATTCTCTTGAGTATCCGCTCTATATAAAAAGCTATCCGGATTTATAACTGCCGTCAGTCTGAATCCGTCATATCCTACATTTTCTACTATTTTCTCTATAAATCTATCCATTCACTCTTACTATCAAAATCATCGATACGTCGGGAACAACACTTTTTCTTTTACTAAAAGCTTTTTCCCATACTTCTTTTTCTGAATTCAGTTTCTTCAATTTGGCATTGCGTATATTTACAATGCCTATCTTGTTTATTCTTTGTTCTGCATATTGCAACGCACGCAACTTCTTCTCAGACATATTCTTCATATTGGAATCAATATCCATCTCCATTCTATGAAATATTGCATGAAGATTGCTTTGTAACTGGTTATTATTATCCAGTTCAGTCATCGGAACTGCTTCTCCGGTACATAAGAAATCACTCTTATTCTGTACAAGTCTGTTCCATATATCATTTCCATAAGGGGCATACACCTTGCCGTTATCTGCGATAAATTGAGCAGTATAGGTTACTTTTGTTTCATAACTGTTTTTTGCTAATACTTTCCATAGAGTCAGATATCCAGGCAATTCATTTCCGTTTCTCGACATCATTACCGGAACATCCTGCTGAGTATTACCATCAATTTCATCAAATATCCGTTTCACAACAGGATGCTGAAGTGTCAGATATTCACAATTCGGATTATCTCCATGAGCAGTCGAGTCGAAAACAGCATTCAGTTTTTGATCATCTACCGCATACTCAGTAACACCGGTAATCAATTTAGATACTTTACCGTTCTCACTCACGACATATAAATCCATCAGTTCTTCAAGCCACACAGGTAATGGGCTGTATTTTATTTCTCCGGCACTCTCTTTTTCTATGTCATTTTCTGAAAATGAGGGTAAGACACCTTCTGTAGATTTATAATCGTGCAATTTCTTTCTAATTTCAAATAGCCAACTGTCGCTGGCAAAATCAAAACGTTTCGGGTCTAATAATGATTGCAAATAAAGGTGGTTTACCTTCTTCATATCGATAGTAGAGTCAAGTACATCACCGCTCTTGTCGATACCCAATTCATTCAATATGGCATCCAGTTTATCAACAATAATCTCATATACACGCGTATCAACCGTATTATTAGTCAACATATTGAACGCTACGACAGGACTCTTTTGTCCGATACGGTCAACACGACCTATTCTCTGTTCTATAGCCATTGGATTCCATGGCAAATCATAATTGAAAACGATATGGCAGAATTGCATATTAAGAGATTCTCCGGCAGCATCGGTTGCCACCATTACACGGGCATTGTTCTTAAATTCAATTAAGGCCTTTTGTCGTTCCTGCAATTCCATACTACCATTTATGCCAACAGTAGGAAGACCGGCTGCTTCAAGTTGTTCTTGAAGGTAAGTTTGTGTCCTTCTGAATTCTGTAAAGACCAAAATCTTCAGGTCGGGATCAGCACAATCATTCTGTAAGGAATAAATCTTTTGAATCAAAGCAGTAGTTTTCGCATCCTGTTCTATCTCCAGACAATGTCGGGCTTCTACAATGAGAGAAGAAAGAGCGGATTCCTCATTTTGAAAAGAATAATTAGCTCCCTCAACAGAGTAATCTCCGGTTTCCAGGTCATCAAATCCCACAGTACCCTCTTCGTCATAATCTTCAATATCATCACCACTCACTCCATTCTGAAGCCTCCACAATCTGGTTTGCATGGCAGATAAAATTGCGGCAGTACTGCTGCTGGCAAGTTTCTGCATCATAACCATTACAAGTCCGGTGGCATTACGGTTTCCCTTTTTAGCTCTTCCGAAACAATATCTCACATATTGTGTCACATGCTCATATAATTCAATCTGAGCCTTGTGATTAACCTCGTCAAGCGGGACATTGAATCGCACAGTAGTTCGTGGCCGGAATAGTTTTTTCCCGTCATAATCAACAGCAAAACGCTTCTCTGAACGCATTACATAAGGTTCAATTTCATTTATGCCCGGCATACCTTCACCAGAGAAAGCCTCAGAATCAATCAATTGCAGCACACGTCTGAAATGGTCACTTTTACCTCTATGCGGTGTAGCTGACAGCAGTAACACATTCGGTACCGCATTACACAAAGTCTCAGCCAACTGATACCTTGATACTTGTGCTGTAGCTCCGCCCATTCTGTGAGCTTCATCAAATACAACCATATCAAAATCGGCATTAACTACAGCTTCCAAACGATATTTGTTATACTCATCAACTTTCTCCTGACTCCATCCTTGCCGTGCCGCCAACGGTTTGAGTACATCAATAGATACGATGATCTGATTATGCTGAGTCCAGAAATTAAGTTCCTCCTCAGCATCGAATCCGGCAAATGTCCTTGCCATACCAGTGATAAACTCACTATCATAAATAACGAAGCTCTCTTTAAAATGCTCCTTCAGTTCTTGCTGCCATTGTAGCATTGCTGATTTGGGCACTATAAGCAAAATACGTTTTACCTCCCCCCTAAGCTTTTTCTCTTTTATTACCAAACCAGCTTCAATTGTTTTACCCATACCGACCTCATCGGCAAGCAGGAAGCGGGTTTGAATGCCTTGCATCACCTTCTCCAGTACCAATATCTGGTGAGGAAGAGGGATCAGACTGCTTTCGTATGGAGCGAGCAATCGCTTTTGTGCCATCTCCTCCTTTATACGGGCAGCAATGGAAATATAACGAATATAAGATATGCCTGAATTATTCCCTTCCGCCATATCATCCTCGAGGTCTGAACGCAGCACCTGGGCAAAACTGTTGTCCTCCAAAATATGAATCCAGACAGTTTCTTTGCCAAAAAGCACCTTGCTTCCTATTATTTCAATGCTTTTGCCTTTATATTTCATTCTTCTTATACTCTTGTTGATGCTATATCATAATACTGCAATAATACTTCATCCTCTTGCAGCAATGCTTCCTGAATATGGTCGCCAACCAAAATGATGGATTTGTAATCTTTCTGTTTGTAACATTCCTTGAATCCATATCTCAGAACTTCGAGTCGTGTATCCTTCATGCGCTTAGTTTTTGGTTTTTGTGCTTGTTCCAAATACATATTAAACTCTTTCATCATCTTTCGGCTACGTATGATTTCAAGGTCGGCAGCCTTTTCCGGATCAGGCTTGCGCCATTTCCCATCTTCATCCTTGATAAAGTTTTCTTCAAGAATTGTCATCAGTTCAGGAAGGACATCTCCTTTCTTTGTTGTTGACATAGCTTTCATCCATTCGGGTTGAATTTCAGAATAGGTCTGTGGAGTTTCCAATTCACGTTTAAGCCACTCTATACCTTCTGCTTCGCTACTGATAAACAAGGCTATAGGAATGATACCTTTTGTCTCTTTCTTCTTTTCTTCATACTCCAAAGCTTGCGATGCTGTAAAGAACATTCCGTCACGCTCAATGAAACGCTCACGTAAACTTTTTTGGAATTCTTGGGCATCCATTGGAATGGCATAGCTATGCTGAACGTAATATGAGATTAGTCTGTCATAAAGGATTTTCGGACTTCGCTCAATAACGGCTGTTGTCGAATTGTCTTTTTCTAAATGTACTGGCAAGTGGACTAACAACTCTTCAATAAAATCCATAGCATTGACAGATTTATCAATTGATTGGTCAAATTTCAACATCAATTCATCTGTAGGTTTATAGCATGTGATTACAAGGTCTTGCTTTACGGCTGTAGTAGTAGTTACTGCCTTAAATGAACCTTGCTTTTTGTCTAATGCAGCTACATTAGCAATGATAAATCCAACTCCTTGAATAGCATTCTGGATGGAGTTCCATACAGCCGCACTGGTATTGCTAAATTCCATTGTCAGCCATTTGCCTGGCTTTAATACACGATAATACTCTCTCAAAGAACGACTCATCAATGTTTGATATTCAAAAAGCGTTTTGCTTTGTGTCGCATTGATAATAGCCTCTTCCCTATTGTTTGTAGAGACTTTTATCCATCCCTCCCAAATGGAACTTAATTCCGAATACATAATGTTTGCACCAAAAGGTGGGTCGGTAAAGATATAGTCTATGGAAGAAGTTTTTAAATTTGGAATATTTGTCGCAGAATTTAGACCTATAGTTGTATTGTTACGAGTATTATAGGATGTCCCTAAAAAAGATGTTATTTTTCTACTTAAGGTATGACCTGCAGGAAACTCTAAATTTATTGATGGAACATAAAGAGTACCTGTAGTTATGCCTGTACCTGTAAATCTAAATTTATTCATTTTAGAGGTGCTCTGACATACAGAGGTGAACCATATAATAAGGTGAATATCTTTTTGGGCAAGTTCTAAAACCCTACTTAAATATATAAAATTTCTTTTAGTATAGAACTGATGTATGTGGGTAATCCCATTACTTTTAATTGGTTGAATGGTATTATAACCCTCTTTTAATTTCAATGTACTTAAATCAGATGTGTCTAATTGGTTTATTCTTTCTAATAAATCAATGTCAAATTTTGTAATATCTTTTTCTCCACGTTTGCCATTACAAGTATAACTAATTCTTACAGGTACTTTTTTGTTAACTGTTATTGTTTTCCCTAGCGCATAATCATATATGGTTTCCCAGGCTTTCTCAATATTTTTTTTGCTACAATATGTACCGCAATGTGGACATGAAAATTGATCCTTAATCGTACTATTTTTAACATCTACCGATTCACTCCAAAGATTAATCTCTTTCCCGCATGAAGGACAAATAAACACATCACTCCAAATGGTACAATTAATTTTTGCTTTCTTTCCATTCACTTCTGTCTCATACATCCATCCCAATTCATCTTCTACTTGCTTAAGTATTGCATTTGCTTTTCTTTCAAATTCTTGTGGGTTGAATTTTAAGTTGTAGCTTGCTGCAATTAATGATGCTATGGGTGATAAATCAGAACATACGGCATGGCGCACTCCAATTTTTGCTTTTTTTTCTCCTAAAGCATCTACGTCTTTTTTTGAGCCGCATATTTGTGCAGCCACACCGGTCATGCCAGTTCCACAGAAACCATCGAATACAATATCTCCAGGTTGAGTATAATGAAGAATATAGCGCATAATTGCAGGATGTGGTACTTTGGTATGATATGCATGTGCCATATAAATAGGATTATTTTTCCCCTCACTCACATCGCTCGCATAAGGCATCTTTACCTCAAAGTTCTTTTTTCGTTTTCCTTGAGCTTCGAGTTCCTCCTTTTCCTTTTCCCATTCAGCAATAAAATCATTCAACCAAGGATTAGGACATGCTGTATAATATGGAGGATCTGAGAGATTGATAATATCATTATCCTCTCCAATAGGGAAACCTTCTACTTGTTTCAGTTCAGGCAATTTTTTACGAAGTTCTTCGCGAAAATAAGCTCTACGAGCATCTTCGCTTTCAAACTCCATTCCAAGGCAAATGACCTTTTCAGGAGTAAGCTTTACTTCTTCAAATTCATCATCTAAAAACAGAGATGGGTTTATTTTATTTTTGCTCATAGTGCATTTTTATTTAATAATAATTCGTACATCTTCAGGCTTATGACCTCTACTTTGATTGTCAATATATGAAGCAAGTGCATCCAAAGCCTGTTGCTTGGTCATTGGTCGTGAGAAAATCTTCATCATCTCATCATGACCAATCTCTATCTTGGTAAAACTTCTTTGCAGTTTGCTGATTATATCTATCAATATGCGGGTATACTGCTGGTTCAATTCTATTACACCGTTCTTAAACTGTTCTATAATTACCTTTTCTTGTTCATTCAGCAATTCGCGATTCTTGAATGTTGTAGGATCTTCCAATGCTTCATGGAAGTTTTGCTCAAACTCTGCAAATATTTCATTAAGCTCATCCTGAAGTTCGCTCAGCGAAGGCAACACTTCACGGTTGACTGTTGGGTTAAACCCATCTACCGATGTTGGCATCGAAAGAATTGCATTTCTACTTACATTTGGATTGACCACCTGCAAGAGATTCATTTTTCTCTGCCAATTATCATATCTGCTCGGGTTGATGAAAGAAGCATTGCGGACAATATCACATATCAACTTACTTGATTGTGACATTATTGCCTGCTTTTTGCCATAATCTATCTCGCTGATATGAGCCTTCAGATATTCATTCATATACCAATCGGCATATTTTCCCTTGAGTGCTTCCAATTCAGACTTATATGCTTCGCGTGCCGTCTTATCCTTGGTGATCACATCTTTCAATTCGTCAATAGCAGTATTTATATCGTCTCTTAAATCTACATCATTGATATTCGATAAGGCTGTGCGTAAGTAGGAAATGACATCCTTCAGCCCATCAAGCTCTTTAAGCAACCCATTGGTTTCATATACCTTCCGACAGGTTTCTGTCATGGCTGTCTTAACCATGTCGACAGGCCACTCTATATTGCGCATCTTGGCTTTCGTATTGTAACGTGGAAGCTGATTGCAAATACCCTTTAATCTGGAGAATTCAATATCCAAATTTCTTGCCTCATCGTCAGAGATGATTTCTATATCACCGGCAAAGCTATAGCCACCATGTATTTTATGCTGCAGTACAGCTATTTTTGATTCTAATTCCTGCGCTTTTGAAAGCAGATCGGCAAAAACACTGGTGTTTGGATTATCCAACTCGTTTGTACGGTCCACTCCCAATAGTCCAAGCATGATTTCTCTAATCAATGGTATGTTGATTCCCTTTGGAGGACATACATTCGAGAAATTATAATTGTCCTGCGAGCTGATTTTTGTTATATCCGCAATGTTTCCCGCATTGATGCGATTTCCTCCCTGGAGCACTATCTCTATTTCGCCCAAAGCAGCCATGGTTGCCAGCACCAACATTTCCAAATCGGCTTCAATATGATAGTCGGATGAGATATATTCATTGTTCTCGGCATAGAACACCATTAAAATCTCGTCTCTGTTCAAAACCTGTCCGTTTTTGGCCTCTAATTTAGCCTTGATACTGCGGGCATATTCGGAATAGTCTGTTGAGAGACGTCCGTTTTCCCACAATCCCAATCCCATCAATATGGCTTCGGCATTACGGTTCATATCGGCAGGTTTGGCAATCTTGGTTCTGGCAGAACGCAGCATATTTTCTCTATTTTCCTTTGTCAATGGCTGAGGCAGTGCTGTAAACTTAGGATAATGAGGGTTTTCTGCTTCAAACTGACTCTCCATAATGTAGGAGGTCACAGCACTTACAGAATCTATTTTAGACTCGTTTTGAGCCCCAGGCATTCCTTGCAGAGGATGCTTTTCGCCCAAATATTCAACGAGAGTCTTGCTCAAAAATTCAGTATTGAAAAGTGTACGCGCTTCTCTATAATATTTATCGCGTAACTGTTTGTATCTTGGTTTTTCGTCGCTACTTGCGCTTCCTTCTTGTGATAGAGCAGAACCGTAAAGCACTATCTTTTGCTTGAGTTCATCACTTAAATCGTCCATTATGAAGTATACACTATCCTTGTCGCATGGATGTGCTTTAGCTGCAGCATCGAATATCGGCATAAAGTAGATATAGAAATGCTGTTGCGGATAGGTGGTAGAACGATCATTAGGATTACCCATGAAGATATATCCGGCTCTGTTACACTTATGAGAAAGCCACTCTATGTTATGTGTCCAAATACGGAAGTTTGTTCTGTAAGTTTCTCCTTCCACAGGAAGGACTTCTGCCAGAAACATATAGAAATATTCATCCTTCTGACTGTTTCCCATTTGTGAGGCATAATCTTTTACTTTCTGCTCATAATTGACACCTCCTTCTATGCGTAGATGGTATTCATTGTTTTCTCCTTTTTCGAAATACTGGCCAATCGTAGCTGAAACAATAGAATCTAACACACGAGTAAATGCCAAATCTACCAGTTCGTCAAAGTTCTCACAAGTAATATCTATGTGGCAAAGGTCATTGGCCAATGTTTCGGCCGAAACGCCATTCTGATGACTCAACTCTGACTGTAGAATTTTTATTGCAGCTGCAGAGACGATGCGATGGGCAAGAGGTTTCTTCGGAGCAAGTCCCTTTGTGAAATTTTCTTCTATTTTCTGATCAATCAGTTCTGTGACAGTACTTACCTTCAGTACATCCGGATCGGCTTTCAAATCCACATTGTTCTGCATGTCCTGCCAATATGAATCATAACAAATCAATCCTGGCTTGTCGGTAGGAACTTCATCATTCATCATTGTACTGAATTTCCGTGAAAGGGTTTTCAATACCTCGCGCTGGCTCTTGCCAATACGAATCAATGAAAAATTCTCAAAATATGAAGGATGTACAGGGAACAGGTTTACATAGGTATCCAAATTGTTGCTCAGGTGAGGGAACATCCCGGTGAATTGAGATAGATGTTGACGTATTCTTGCTTTCTGGTGCTCGTCCTTTTGAAGAAGACGTTGTTGCACAATGAACTGCACGTCTTCTTTCTGGATAGTAAGGTCAATATAACGCTCATTTACCCTCCCCAGCATATCTTTAGCAAACTGAAACTCCGGAGAGCGGTAAATCAACTCCTGCACACCAAATACCATGCGGAAATGAGTGCGGTCGCTCATTTGTCCTAAGGCTTGAAGTACTTGCAGGTCTCTATTCAGTTTAGATGGTTCGCTTCTGCCTTTGAGGTAAGCAAGCATCTCATCGACCACAAGCATAAAACCTTTATCCGGATACTTTTCTTCGAAGGCATCCATCATCAGTTCCAGTTTTTCTGAATATGATCTTGGAGATGTATCATCAGATATCGAATAATCCACACCCCATGTCTGAAGCGCACTATCAATCTTATAAGTAATGACTTCCCACAATTCTTGACTGTTTCCTAATTCAAAACGATATACCATATACTTGCCGGCAATAGTTTTCAGCCATTCTCTTGCCTTCTCGCTTTGCACCATAGGGAGATAGTCGCTATTTTCAGCAATGATAGAGAAAAGTGACATCAGGTGGGATTTACCTGTACCATAGTTACCAACAATCTGAATACCTTTAGTCTCAGTAGTTGCATTCAGATCCAGCTTGCCGCATATCTGTGGTATGATATAATTTTCGAATGTTTGGGAACAGACAAAGTTTTTTACCAATTTTGCACGATAGTCTTCGCTATCTAATTGCCCGAATTTGATAATCTCATCGATTGGGTCGAATTGTATGAGGTCATGATATTTCATTGTATATGGTTTTATGTGAGATTTCTGATAAATTTATAGAATGTGAAGAATTGCATGCGGATGCAAGATAAAAAATATTGTTAATTATCATACCTTCTTTTGCATCTACTATTAATACATATGATTTAGCCCACGAATCAAACTTGGCTCTCAAATCTAATTTAAGTTCCGGCTCAAATAGAATACCTATATTTCTTATTGCCACATATTTACCTATTTCAGGATTTGAGATGACGTTGTCTTTTATGAGTTCTTCCAATCTCTCGTCTGCAAATAGGGATAAGTGCTTATTGTCAAGATTATTTTCAATAGCCTTGCTTAAATAAAATCCTATATCTGCAAAGTTTATGTCATGGTCTTGACCCGACACGAAGAATAATTTGTGTCGTAGTCCTACAGACAGATATTGAGATATTTGTTTAATCATGAATTTTTTTTGAGATTAATCTATTGAAGAATTCAATAATTCCTTCACATCAACTTCTAATATTTTTGCGATTTGCAGTAGTGTCTCTAATCCTGGTTGAGCAGCATTAGTACACCATTTAGAAACTGTAGCGGGATCTTTTCCGATTTGTTGCGCAAGCCATTTATTTGTCCTTCCTTTTTCTGCTAGCATTACTTTTATCCGATTGATTCTTTTGTTAGTCATATCACTGTATATTTACTTCAATGCAAAGATAATGAATTATTCTTCGATGAAGTTATGTTATTTGATATAAATTTACTGAAAATATAAATTTAATTGCGAATAATTCAATTTTGTTGCGTGATAATAGTAGTATAAATGCCATATTTGCATACTATTAAATTTAAACAGAACATCTTTTATGATATGAGCTCCTATGACGAAATTCTGGAAATGGGCTTCAGATAATTATAGCAGGTTCTGATTGTTCCCGGCAATCACGAATATTACAATTATTCGGACGTGATGGAACGAGGGCTACAATGGAAGTGGATGTTCCGGAAGAATGTGGGGTACTATCAGAATCAGGTAATCCGTATCGATGATACCGATTTTGTCCTAAGTACGTTATGATCGCGAATTAACCCAAATGACGAGAAAAGTATGAACGACTTCCACCAAATCAAGTTTGACGGGAAATTACTACAGGTGGAGAAGTTCAATCGGATACACAAGACCTGTATGGGCTTTATCCGGAAAAGCGTTGAAAAGAGTACAGCGAGTCATATCATGGTGGTTACCCATCATTTGCCTACTTTTGAGGTGGTTGCGCCACAATACAAGAACTCCATACTGAACAGTGCATTTGCGAGCGAATATGGTGATTGAATTGCCCACAGCCGAATAGATGCCTGGAGTTATGGACATTCGCATAGCAATATCGATACCGAGATTGGTGGTACACGGTTAATCTGTAACCAGATGGGATATATTTTTGCGAATGAGCACCTTGTGAATGGATTTGAACCGAAAAAACATCTTGAAATTTAACGAGCATAAAGCAATGAATGAAAGAATAACAGATAGAAAACTCTTTGTTGATTTAGCGAAGACGGCATCGATATGCTTCTTGCTGTAATAATATAAGTCCACACCCATTTGGCGTTGACCTTATATTTCTCGGCAATCTTTTCGGCGGTGTAAGAGAAGAAATCCTGTCCCTCGGCAGCTTGTCGAGGTTGCAATAATTCTTGCGCTCGTTTCAACTGCCGCTTACGTTCCCGGATGCGTTCTTTGTAGCCAAGATTGGAACACTGGTGGCTACAATAACAGGTCGTTGTCTTTTGAGCTATAAATGGTTTTCCGCACCATTGGCAAATCTTTCTTACTTCCATATTTTCGATGCAGCATATTATGCTAATTGACTGTCAATACTTTATGGCTTAAAAGGTAGAAGGCTCAAAAATTTACTTGTTTTTTGCCGAAAATCGAAGATTTAACACTTTTAACCTTAGTTTATCTTCAAACGAAGGGGAAAAGAGAAAAATAGCTCTCTTTTGCTCCGAAACCTCCGGTTCGCAAAGATAAGGCATATCGGTGATTATTTCGCCGATTG
>URAV01000003.1 GCA_900545915.1 uncultured Porphyromonadaceae bacterium | reverse complement strand
GGAGGATAGCGGGCTATCTGACGAGGGAAAACGGGAAAATAGACCGGAAGAAAACGCAAAAATGACCTGATAATATTTTTTTATTGGAAAATTTAGACAGGCTCTTAAATAAGTTCCTATTATTGAATTTCAAAAACAGATTATGAATAATCCGGTTAAAATAGACAAAGTCGATTTACAAATACTCCGTACATTACAAGGAAATGCACGACTCACGCTCAAAGAGCTTGCCGCACAAGTAAGCCTTTCTTCAACTCCTGTATTCGAACGGCTTAAGCGTTTAGAAAACGAAGGATACATCAAAAAATATATTGCGATTCTGGATGCAGAAAAGTTAAATCAAGGTTTTGTCGTTTTCTGTAACGTAAAACTGAGCAGAATAAATCAGGAAATCGCAACCGAGTTTACCCGAATCATTCAGAATATTCCAGAAGTAACCGAATGTTACAACATATCGGGAAGTTTTGATTATTTGTTAAAAATACACGCACCCAACATGAAATATTATCAAGAATTCATACTGAACGTATTAGGTTCAATAGACAGTTTAGGCTCGATAGAGAGCACATTTGTCATGGATGAAGTAAAACACAATTACGGTATTCATATTTAAAAAGAAAAGCTGTCTCCCCCCACAAAAGAAGTCGCAAAAATGACCGGATAACATTCTCTTCGGAAAGTCCTTAACATTCCTCATAAATCTCAGTACAGGTTAGAACCAATCTATAAAAGGCTCTATTCTTTATAAACTCTCATTTCACATAAACGACAATCGAATTCAAGACGAAGACGAGTATCTTTATAGCATAAATAAAGCGGAGCTTTCCATTCTCCAGCACCTTTTTCACGAAAGCAATGTCCCGATTCGCGACGTATGCAATGACGGGTAAACATTAAAGGTACATTATCTCGTACTTGTACTTCAAATGCTGGATCGATTTCCGAGACTCCATGACCGACATAAAATTTTCGCGCCTTTGCATTATAGACATTCCCAAGATAAGTCAATTTCGATTGAGGGAAAGGATAGACACCCTTAGCCGGCCTTCTCTTTTCTGTATGATACGCCTCTTTTCGAACCTTCAAGAGAAGCTCCGCTCCTTGCCGACGCATATCCGCCAACAAAGAAGCCGGAATAAAAAAGTTTTCCGTAGCATTTAAAATAATTTTGTTCATCCGAAACGGAGTATCCCCCAATTTCCCCAATTGATTTTTCTGATTCTCAGATTGCGGAGACCTTGCTTCTTCACCTGACCATTCCCGATAAACAGAAACCGATATCCCGGTTTCATCCGTAATCAATAAACACAGCTTTTCCAATGTGCCGGATAACTCCAAATTTACTTCTATTCTCCTGTCCACACTTTTTCGGGCAAGAATCTTCTCAAATTCCTGATCATAATTACGGTACAACTTCGTTTTAATTTTTATACGAGGCATTTCCGCCGGAAATATCAGATTTCCTTCCGCTCTATTCACACGAAAACCTTCAAACATGCCGGATTCGTTAAAAAAGCATATTCCATCGCCGTTATTCAACTTTTGTACTCCGGCTACAGTTATCGATTTGGAGGAAACCTGTTTTACCATACCTATATATTCACCTATCGACTTAGGGGTATCAGGAGATGATATAGATCTCGAATCTTTTTCATTCAACAAATACGGAGTAAAGCCCCTATTAAAACTCTTGTTCGGATCGGGAGTAAAAAAGAGATCGGTCTTTCCGGAAGAAGACTTCACATACTCCGGACGACGCTCCAATATCGCATCTAACTTCCTGCGATACCAAGCCGTCACATTTTTAACATAAGACATTTCTTTAAGACGTCCTTCAATCTTCAAAGAAGAAACTCCGGCATCCAACAATGCCTCAAGGCTGTCGGTACGATTCATATCTTTAAGAGAGAGTAGATGCTTATCTTTTTCGAGTATTTTTCCATCAGCATCCAACAGCGTATAAGGAAGCCGACAATATTGTGCACACTCCCCACGATTAGCACTGCGTCCACTCAAACAATGGCTCAAATAACATTGTCCGCTATAACTTACACACAAAGCTCCATGTATAAAAACCTCCAAAGGAACTGTCGTATTTTCTGAAATACGCCGGATTTGTTCTAACGACAATTCTCTGGCCAACACGATCTGGGAGAATCCTGCATTTTCAAGAAATTTTACTTTCTCCACCGTACGATTATCGGTTTGCGTACTGGCATGTAAAGCGATCGGAGGTATATCCAGTTCCAGAATCCCCATATCTTGAACAATGAGAGCATCGACACCGACAGAATACATATCGCCAATAATTCGTTCGGCCTCGAGCAATTCATCGTCTTTCAATATCGTGTTCAACGCCACATATACCCGCGCATCGTATTTATGGGCATAATCGACCAACCGGGCTATTTCGGTCGTATCATTGCCCGCAGCAACACGAGCTCCGAAACGAGGTGCACCTATATAAACGGCATCCGCCCCGTGATTGATTGCTTCGATACCGATCTCGGCATTCTTGGCAGGAGAGAGAAGTTCGATAGGTCTTGATGCCATCATTTTATCTCCCGAATATCGTATGGTGTTTGCTGATATACAAAATAATTCAGCCAATTAGAGAACAAAAGGTTGGCATGTCCTCTCCAGCGAACCAACGGTCCTTTCTTCGGATCATTATTCCGGTAATAATTCAACGGCATCTCTATCGGTAACCCCTTATCCAAATCCCGACGATATTCCGTGTCTAAAGTATAAGGCGAATACTCCGAATGGCCGGTAATAAAAAATTCCCTGCCTCCACGTGCCATAACCATATATACTCCGGATTCTTCGGACTCCGAAAGCAGGGTCAGTTCAGGAACTTTCTCTATATCGGACTTGCGCACCTCCGTATGCCTGCTATGAGGCACATAAAATTCATCATCGAATCCTCTGAATATCGGATTTTGATGATCATACACTTTATGTTTGAAAATCCCGAACATTTTTTGCGGCAACGGATATTTAGGAACGCCATAAAAATGATACAATCCTGCTTGAGCCGCCCAACAAATATATAATGTAGAGGTCACATGCGTACGTGCCCAATCAAATATCTCAGAAACCTCTTTCCAATAATCGACTTCTTCAAACGGCATCTGCTCTACCGGAGCTCCGGTAATAATCATTCCATCATAATTTTCATTCCGCAACGTCGAAAAATCCTTATAAAACGTCATCATGTGCTCTACCGGTGTATTTTTTGATATATGCCCCGATATTTTCAGAAAATCCACCTCTATCTGCAATGGCGTATTGGATAATAACCGGATAAGATCGGTTTCGGTCGTAATCTTCAACGGCATCAAATTCAATATGACAATACGCAAAGGTCGTATATCTTGAGTAGATGCTTGCTGAGAATCCATGACAAAAATATTTTCAGATTTCAATATCTCTACGGCCGGTAATCTGGATGGTAAATTTAATGGCATAAACGTGTCCTCCTATTCAATGAATGCAAAGGTAATCAATAAAGAGAGAAAGTCAAAACCGCTTTCTTCTCTTACAAAAAGAGCGCATCAATAAATAAATGCGCTCCAATAATTCTCTTATTCTACTATTCGACTACGATTTATATAACTTTTCACGAAGAGCCTTCACTCGTTCGTCGGTAATATAATCATCATAATCCATCATTTTATCGATTATACCATTCGGAGTAAGCTCAATAACCCGATTGCAAACTGTCTCGATAAACTCATGGTCATGAGAAGACATCAGAATATTTCCTTTAAATGCCTTCAATGTATTGTTAAACGCCTGTATAGACTCCAAATCAAGATGATTCGTAGGAGAATCCAAAATCATCGTATTCGCATTTTTCATCATCATACGGGCAATCATACAACGCATTTTTTCCCCTCCGGATAGTACTGAAGCACTCTTCAGCAACTCTTCTCCGGAAAACAACATTTTCCCGAGAAAACCCTTTAAATACAATTCACTGGTATCCTCTGAGAACTGAGCTAACCAATCGATCAGATTCATATCGGTATTGAAAAATGCCGAATTATCAAGAGGCAAATAGGCGGTCGTGATAGTTTGTCCCCACTCAAACGTACCCTTATCCGCCTTAACTATATCATTGATAATGTCAAAAAAAGCGGTCATGGCACGAGGGTCTCGAGACAAAAATACGATCTTATCATCTTTCTCAACCGTAAAATTCACATCCTTAAATAGCAAAGTTCCATCGACCGACTTTTCAAGTCCTCTCACTTCGAGAATTTTATTTCCCGGTTCTCGATCGGGAGTAAAAATAATACCCGGATAACGGCGTGAAGAGGGTTTGATCTCCTCGACATTCAATTTTTCCAGCATCTTTTTACGACTCGTGGTCTGTTTTGACTTTGCAACATTAGCACTGAAACGCTGAATAAACTCCATCAACTCCTTACGTTTTTCTTCAGCCTTTTTATTTTGTTGCTGTTGTTGACGCAAAGCCAATTGACTCGATTCATACCAGAAGCTATAATTTCCGGCAAACAACTCGGTCTTACCATAATCGATGTCAACGGTATGTGTACAAACAGAATCAAGGAAGTGGCGGTCATGCGAAACGACCAATACCGTGTTTTCAAACTCCGACAAATAATTTTCGAGCCACATAACAGTTTCAAGGTCGAGGTCATTGGTAGGTTCATCAAGCAACAGGTTATCCGGTTTTCCGAACAAAGCTTTCGCCAACAAAACACGTACCTTTTGCTTACCGCTGAGATCTTTCATCATCATATAATGCAGATCTTCTTTTATTCCCAGACCACTCAACAAATTAGCAGCATCACTTTCTGCATTCCAACCTTCCAGTTCTGCAAATTTTTCTTCCAGTTCCGAAACTCGAATACCGTCAGCATCGCTAAAATCCGGTTTCGAATAAAGAGCGTCTTTCTCTTTCATTATATCCCACAAAACCGTATGTCCCATCAATACGGTATCCATCACGGTAAATTCGTCAAAAGCAAAATGATCCTGGCTCAATACCGACAACCGTTCACCCGGACCTAATGCAATCGTTCCGTGATTCGGATCGATCTGTCCGCTGATCGCTTTCAAAAAAGTGGATTTTCCTGCCCCGTTAGCCCCTATAATACCATAACAATTTCCCGGAGTAAATTTAAGATTCACATCTTGAAAAAGCACTCGCTTTCCGAATTGTATAGCCAAATTATTTACTGTTATCATATTTCGTTAATTGCTTCTTTTTTAATTTCAAATTCGAATACCGACATACATCACGCATTTTTGCATGATTTTTCAAATTCGGCACAAAGGTAGTTATTTTTATAACATCAACCTAACAATGCATTTCCCGAATACGACAAAAGGCTGTTCTGACAGAACAACCTTTTACGTATCTTCTCCTTTCGGACCGCTTATTTAAAACACATACGCAAAACCGAGATTCATATATACATTATACATCTTAAAACTTATCGCCGTAAAATCTCCGGGGAAAAGAGGGGTCAGACTCCATGTCAAATCACCGTAAACAGATAAATGTTTATACGCAACAAACTCCGCTCCAAGCTCAAGACCTGCATTAAACTTTTTAATATCGTCAGAAAAATCATACGTAGCATCCACGTTCATTTTCTGACTCAACGGAGTCCCTTCCCGAATATAACCGTTCCGTGCCGTCCCCGAAAAATCTCCACGTGTCAGGAAAGACAAGAAACCTCCGAACTTCAAATCCCACCGCTTCGAAATATCATATACCGCCAATATAGGTATCGTAACATAATCATTTTTCACTTTCGTCTCTACATCTCCTGTAAAAATACCTTCGATATAACGCCCGTCATTCAACAGTCTTATCTGATAGTTTTTTACTTGAGCATCGGTTTCCATAGCCCGTGTCTCCAATCGAATTCCGGTCATAACTCCCCACTTCTCGGTCAATTCTCGTTTTACACTTCCTTCTATCGAAAACGAAAGTGTCGGATTATAAGAATTAATACCTCGTATTTCGGCAGGAAGCCCCATCGGAGAAGTTCCACCGATATTAAGACCGGCCTTTACGCTGAACTCATATTTCTTGGCTTCAGCTTCAGAAACCGTACCTATCAATAACGACAGTATCGCAGCCCAACCTATTCTTTTTAGCTTCTTCATCGTATTTCTTTTCAATTTTCTTCACAAACAATTTCTACATCATCGATCCATAGAGTATTTCCCACTCCCCCTATAAAACGATCGCCATAAAAACTGGAAGAGAATACAACCGCAAGGCTATACTCATAATTTTTCAAACGATCGGGATCTACACTTTTCCCTTCTCTATATTTAAAATCGAATACATGATGTTTATATACACCTCCTGTACCGTATTGATCGGAGTTGTCAGCTTGTTCATGCAATCCGGCAACAGCGATAATGGGATTATCTTCATCTTCTTTTAATATCGTATTCCCGTCAAGATAAGAAACTCCATATAAATTTTTAGCTTTTACATTATCATACAAAACAGCATATACGGCACAATAATCCCGACCGTCTCCATATTGCGTTCCATTACCGTCTTTATCATAGGACATATTCACATTACTGCCATCATACTTAAACCAAACACTCATCCGCAGAGGTTTTTTCCTAAAAGGTAAACCGAAATGCGTAGCTTTCATCGGTTCTTTCATAATGTTTATCCCTTTAGAGGTAAACTCTCCTAAAAATAGATTTCCGGCAGCAATCGGCATTCCCTGTGAAGCCCCTAAAGATCCTGTTTTTCTGGTCTTTAAACAAGCCGCTCCTTCTCCCGAATGCACATCTATAGAAGTCGCCTTAAACGTCGGATAATCTTTAGGTCCTCCATTTGCAACCAATGAGAAGCCAAAATTTCCGGACGCCCAAATATACTGATCCACCGAAATATCTTCTCCTTCGACATTTTCAACGCTATGCTCATAAACCTCTTCCCACTTATTAACTGCCCAATGCTCAAAATCGTAAACAGTCGGAATTTCTGTTTCAAGAAATACGACAGTATATGTTTTTTGCCAATTCTTATCTTCTGACGTTACAATATATTTCTGAGGTTTTGTAAAATCTAATTTACCGGTATTTACCGGAGCAATAGTCGCCCCTGGGGAAAGAGTAAAAGAAGGCTCTATATTTGTACGATCGACCATGCCCTCCTTCAAAAACACAGAAACTCTATTCTGATCTATTTTCACATTCAGTACACTAGTCATATCCGGGATAGTAATATCCTCAATATCGGCTTCTACATTAGGAGCTTCATCCTTTATACAAGATGAAAACATAATGAGTAAACCGAACAATATATACAACCATTTATTTTTCATACAATTACAGTTTTATTTCTGAATAAATTTCAAGGCAAAAGTACACTAATTTTCCGAATTAAATCCCTAAAAAACATCTTTACTCCAAACAAGAAGCAATTCATAAAAACTATCTTATCAGCCCTGCAAAACTCATTATTTATCAATAAACAGATATTATTTTAAAAATCAGATACTTATAAAAGTGTATTCTTTCTATTGAAGAAATAATCCGAAAGGGTTAAAAAATAATAATGACATAAAAAACCGTTTTATCATTACTATAAGAGATAAAACGGTTTTCTTGTATTTTGCAAATTTATAAAAGCCGACCTAAAATAAACTATATAATATATTGCGAACTAATAGACTCATTCTCATATACTCTGCGAATAGTATCCGCAAACATCTCTGCAATGCTTAGTATGCGAACCTTAGGACAATCTTTATAATAAGGGATACTGTCGGTAAAAATCATTTCGGTCAATTTTGACTCATTTACCCGATCTGTTGCAGGATCGGACATAACGGCATGACTGGCAATCGCCCGCACAGAAAGAGCACCTTTACTCATCATCAAATCTGCGGCTTTAGTTATAGTTCCTGCCGTATCTACCATATCATCGATAAGAATGACATTCTTATTTTCAACATCACCGATTACCGTCATACTTTCTACCTCATTGGCTTTTGCTCTGGACTTATGGCATAATACCAAAGGTACACCGAAATATTTTGCATACGAATTAGCACGCTTCGAACCACCGACATCCGGTGTCGCAATAACCATATTTTCGAGCTTTAACGACTGAATATAACGACTGAACACAGAAGAGGCATACAGATGATCTACCGGAACATTAAAGAATCCCTGTATCTGATCTGCATGCAGATCCATAGTAATCAAACGATCAATACCGGCAACACTTAACAAATCGGCTATCAGCTTTGCAGCAATAGAGACACGCGGTTTATCCTTGCGATCTTGCCGCGCCCAACCAAAATAAGGTACTACTGCAATTATCGATTTCGCAGAAGCTCTTTTTGCGGCATCGATCATCAACAAAAGTTCCATCAAATTATCAGAATTAGGGAATGTCGATTGTACCAAATAAACTTGGCTTCCTCGAATAGATTCTTCAAAAGATACTCCGAATTCACCATCTGCAAAATGCTGAATTTTCATGTTTCCCATTTCGCAATTTAAAGCGTTACAAATTTTTTCGGCAAGATAACGGGAATTCGTTCCCGCGAAAACCTTGAAAGGTGGTTTCTGGCTCATTGTGTTTTTAAAATAAATCCGATTGGTTAATTTTTTTGCAAAGGTACAATTTCATTTATTATTTCGACACATTAAATCTTTTTTTTTCGATTATTTGTATCGGTACATTTCCATATTACAGCTCCATAAGCTTTTACCGATGACCGGAACAAAATTTCCGGAGAAACGACTTTCTGCTCTACATCTCCGGTCAGTAACTCTTTTGCCGAATACTCTCGAGGTGTCATATTCCACAGATCAAAAGCATGCTGTGGCAACTTCACTCCTACTTCAACCTCTCTATTACAGAAATTTACAATAATAACCAGCAATTCATTATCTTTTTTTCGCAAAAACGCATATTGTTTGCGAGCATCGAAGTCCGGATTGTCTCCATTTACATACATCAAGTCAAAAAAAGCACCCTCTCTGACTGCTATCTCTTTATTACATAACGTCAACACTTGTTTATAACGGCGACGCAATTCTTTCTGTTCCGGTGTAAGACCGGCTACGGAACATTTTCCTCCGGCATACCACGCACGAACCGAAGGCACACTCCAATAATCGAAAATCGTCGTACGTCCGTCTAATCCGCTGAATCCTTCGGCATCTGCCGCCGGCTCTCCCAATTCCTGCCCAAAATAAATCATCATAGGATTTACATTCATCATTGCCAAAACAATTAAAGCCGGATAAGCTCGGAACGGATCTCCTGCAAAATTAGGGGATGCAATACGCTGTTCATCGTGGTTTTCAAGAAAATTCAGCATGTGTGTCATTATCCCGTCTAAAGATTGCCAACAACGGGTAATTTGAGAAGCTGCCGCATGCCCATTCACAATACTACGCAGCAAATCATATAACCCGACTTTATCATAAAGATAATCAAATTTTCCGTCTTCGATATAATATCTATATTCATGCGGATTATATACTTCGGCAATAAAATCGATATCGGGATACTGTCCCTTAATACGGGGAATTACCCATCCCCAAAACTCGACAGGAACCATTTCTGCCATATCGCAACGAAATCCGTCTATACCCTTGCTGCTCCAAAACAGCAATATATCTCTCATTTTAAACCATGTATCAGGTATAGGATCAAAACATTTCCGACGGCCGTGCAAATAATCTACCCCATAATTCAGTTTAACGGTTTCATACCAGTCATTTCTATTGGGATAAGCGCCGAAACAATCATTCCCGGTTGCCTTAGCTGGATATTCCCTATACTTTTGGTCTCCTTCTCCTATATAAAATTGAGGTTGAAACTCTTGACGAGGAATATAATAGAAATTATTTTGGGGATCAAAATGAACCTCTGTATTGTCATCCTGTCCCAAATCGACAACTCCTTCAGGCTTTGCATCGGAATGGTAACGACGGGCAACATGATTCGGTACAAAATCTATTATGACTTTCAATCCTGCAGCATGCGAACGATCGACCAAAGATTCGAATTCCTGCATTCGTTCAGGTATATTCACAGCAAGATCAGGATCGACATCATAATAATCTTTTATTGCATAAGGTGAGCCGGCTTTCCCTTTTACGACAAACATATTGTCCCGTTCAATACCATATCGAGTATAATCGGTTTGTGTAGCATGTTCAATAATGCCGGTGTACCAAATATGCGTACAGCCGAGCATTTTGATTTCACGCAAAACTTTCGGAGTAAAATCTGCCAGTTTGCCAACACCGTTCTCTTCTATCGTACCGTTGCATTTACACGCATCATTCTGATTCCCGAACAGGCGCGGAAGCACCTGATAAATAATCATCTTTTGTTTTCTGTTCATAATAAAAAAACGATATATCCTATGTCCTAAATGGGAGCTTCATGTTTTTAAGATTTTCTTTATCCAAATTAATGACCTCTTGAGTATCCTTATATCCACAGGCTGCAATTTCCCGAAGATTTTCTATATCAAATATATTATACTCTATAATCTCCTTAGTTTGTATCAGTATGTCACATAGCTTCATATCGGCAAGCGTATTACTTTTGAAAATAAAGCCGTATGAACGTTCAGCTATCCCGATAATCGACTTTTTGTACTCTTTTGCAACCATCGGATTCACATTTACTCCCATAACAATATCGCAAAACGGACGTATAGGAGTAACCGGAAAATTTCTCAATACACCTCCGTCGACATAATGTACATTATCGATTATTACCGGACTAAATAAAACAGGAATACTGCATGAGGCACAAACGATATCTACAACAGGTCCTGTGGCAAAGGTTTTACTGCGTCCGTGATCCAAATCCGTCGCTGTAACCATAACCGGGATCTCCAAATCTTCCAGATACCGAGCACGCAAAACTTTTTTTAAAAAGTTGCGAAAACGCGTTATCTTGAAAAATCCTGAACGAGGTATCGTTATTTCTGCCAAATCACTGAAATTAAGAGACGAAAACAAATCTATAATTTCATCCGGAGTATATCCGTCGGCATACAATACTCCGATCAACGAACCTGCACTCGTTCCCGAAATAATATCGGGACGCACACCCATTTCATCAAGCACCTTCAATGCTCCTACATGAGCAAAGCCACGAGCCCCGCCCCCGCTTAAAGCCAATCCAAAGTGATATGGCTTTATTACTGCTACATTTTTATCATTTTCTATCATGTAGCTAAGATAATAAAAAAGGAAACAATCTTATTCCAGAAAGTAAATATTCTTAATGTCTGTCTAAATTTTACTCAAGTCAGGTTTGAGAGTTTCTTTTAAAGATATTTTTCTGTTTTCAAGAAGATGATAACAAGATATCTGATGAATGAAAACGGGGAAAAAAATCGGAAGAAAATGCAAAAATGTCCTGATAATATTTCTTTTTCGGAAAATTCAGATAGACTCTTATCTTCCCGAAAAACCGGAAAATTCCATCAGAATGTGTAATCGACACAAGCCCTTCCCTCTTTTATATCTTTTATAATTCGGGTCGCTGCCACATGGTCGGGATGTACTGCATAATTTGCCAAATCTTCCATCGAATCAAACTCCGTAACAAGACACATATCAAAATCCTCTTTCGGATTCTCATTTATTCCAACTTCTATAAAACGCAAAAAAGGTATCTTATCTTTTAATGCCTCCAAAGCAGATTTAAACTCTTGCATCACAGCTTTCACCGATGCAATATCTCCCGTTTTTTTGAACTTAAATAAAACTATATGCCTTACCATAATCAAATTTATTATATTTGTAAATATTTTTCAGTTTCCGGATTCTTAAAAGTCCGGATATTTTTATCGTGAATGCAAAAATAAATATTATTTTGTCGTTATCTGAAATTATATGCTAATTATTGGTATTGCCGGAGGAACTGGATCTGGAAAAACGACCGTTGTCCGCAAAATTATACAAAGTTTACCGGAAGGTGAAGTAACTGTAATTCCTCAAGATTCATATTATAGGGATAATAGCGATTTGCCTTTAGAAGAACGCCTGAAACTCAACTTCGATGAGCCGGCAGCCATAGAGTTCGAATTACTGGTCAATCAACTGAAAGATTTAAAAGCCGGTAAACCGGTCGAACAGCCGATCTATTCATACTTAACATGCACTCGGTCTAAAGAAACGATCCCGATCCAACCAAGAGACGTGATCATTGTTGAAGGTATTTTGATACTTTGCGATGAAGAATTACGCAACATGATGGATATGAAGGTATTTGTCGATGCAGATGCAGACGATCGGCTCATCCGGGTTATCAATCGAGATATTATAGAACGGGGACGTACTGTGGAAATGGTTATAGATCGATATGAGAAAGTACTAAAACCGATGCATCTGCAACATATAGAGCCGACAAAACGATATGCCGATCTAATCATACCGCAAGGTGGAAATAATCTTGTAGCAATCGATATTCTGACAAATTTTATAGCACATAAACTGAATCCTTAATCAGATCCGATATGGTAAGAATGACGGTTTATATACTTTTGTTTCTGTTTTTATTTTCTTGCCAACACGGGAAAAAAGAAAAGAACCCGGAGTTAAACGACCTGGAATCGATCAAGAAAAAAGGTGAATTGACCGTACTTACATTATACAGTTCTACCTCTTATTTTTTGTATCGTGGTGAAGAAATGGGATACGAATATGAATTAATTAAACAATTCGCCGAATCGGAAGGGTTAAAAACCAAAATAGTTGTCGCAGAAAATATCGGAAAACTGGTTGAAATGTTGCAAAAGGGAGAAGGAGATATCATCGCTTATGATGTCCCGATTACAGGAGATTTAAAAGACCAATTACTTTATTGCGGGCCTGAAATAATTACTCATCAGGTACTTATCCAACGAATAGAAAAAAATAAAACACGATTACGTAATGTTACCGAACTCGTCGGAAAAGACGTATACGTAGAAAAAGATTCGAAATATGAAACCCGCATCAATAACCTAAATAACGAATTGGGAGGCGGGATTAAAATTCATTTAATGAATAAAGACACTATCATTACCGAAGATTTGATAGAAATGGTAGCTAATGGTAAAATAGATTATGCTCTCGCCGATAATAACATAGCCCGTCTTAATAAGACCTATTATAATAATATAGATATAAAATTGAATATCAGTTTTCCTCAACGATCGGCTTGGGCGGTCAGAACAAATGAACCAGAACTGGCAAAAGCTATTGACAAATGGGCTAAGAACAATACTAAAAGCCCCAAATACAAAGAAATTTTAAAACGATATTTTGAATTAAGCAAAAACTCTACAGTTCCTGAAGTTTTATCCATAAAAAAAGGACAGATTTCTGTTTATGATCCTCTATTCAAAAAATATGCAAAAGAACAAGGCTGGGACTGGCGATTGATAGCAGCTCAAGCTTACCATGAGTCGAGGTTCGATACATCAGTGGTATCGTGGGCAGGGGCTAAAGGACTAATGCAAATTATGCCTCGTACAGCCAGAAGCAATGGTTTAGCAGACAAAGACATACAAAATCCGGAAAAAAATATCGCAACCGCAATAAAAATCATGGCATCTTTAGACCGTAGTTTTTCGACAATAGAAAATCCTCAAGAACGCATGAAGTTTATTCTGGCTTCATATAATTCGGGAATAGGACATGTTCTTGATGCCATTGCTTTAGCAAAAAAATACGGTAAAGATCCACAAAAATGGGACGGGAATGTCGCAGAATATATTCTATTGAAAAGTAACCCCGAATATTTCAATGATGAAGTCTGCAAATTCGGATATTTTAGAGGACGCGAAACATATAGCTACGTAAATAAGGTTTTGAAACTATATGAATATTATAAAAGTAAAATAAAAGCTTAACTACTCTAAATTTATGAAATGGATATTCTCTATTATAGCATTATTTTTTAATACAATGATCTTTTCTCAAAATCCATTCACGATACCGGTGTGGCCTAATGGCGCAAAAGAAAATAACGGTATCGTCTTGCCCGAGAAAATAATCGAAGGGGGCAGATTATTAAACAGCCACACAGCAGAAATGTATGTTTACCTACCCGATAAAAAGATTAACACAGGAACAGCCATTCTGATCTGTCCGGGAGGAGGATACGCCCGGCAAGCAATGCAACATGAAGGTCATGATTTTGCAAAGCTTCTTACCCGAAAAGGCATTACCGGAATAGTTTTAAAATACAGACTGCCCAACGGACATGCCGACATACCGCTTTCTGATGCTAAAGAAGCGATGAACATTATTCGACAAAACGCACCAGAATGGGACATAAATCCCAACCAAATAGGCATAAGCGGTTTTTCTGCCGGTGGTCATCTCGCAGCTACTTTAGGCACACATTTCGATAATCTTAACCGTCCGGATTTCATGGTACTTTTCTATCCGGTTATCACAATGGATAATAACCTGACACACAAAGGAAGCAAAGAAAATTTGTTAGGGAAAGGAATAGAAAACGATAATTTTTCGAACGAAAAACAAATTTCTCCGGCTACACCGCCGACATTGCTTTTGTTGAGCGATGATGACAAATCTGTTTCTCCCGTAAACAGTACTCTATTTTATAACGAACTCAAGCAAAAAGGTATTAAGGCCTCTATGTATATATTTCCATCCGGCGGACATGGTTGGGGTTGCAATGCAAGCTTTGCCTACTATAAAGTATGGCAAGAACTCCTTTTCGATTGGTTACGACACCAAAATTTATTAGATAAAAAATAGCCTAAAAGAGCCTGTTAAATCTTGTATAGACCTTTTTTCTTGATAAGACGCACGAACTACATAACGGAAAGACAGGCTCTAAACAAGCTCCAATATAAATTCTTCAAAAGATTAAAATAAAAGCAGATTTTTATATAGACTATAAATCATAATAATATTGATTTATATCATAATAAATCATTGTTTATTAGTTGTATTTATCTAATATTTATCTTATATTTGCAATAAAACGAACAATTATTATTATAATGAGTTAATTAAATAAAGACTACTAATAAACTACTTTTAATTCATACAATTATGAAAAAAAACAAATTGACTATGGCTGTAGTCGTATTACTTTGCGGCAGTCTGATGTTTTCCTCTTGTATAGGATCTTTCGGTTTGACAAACAAGCTACTCGGATGGAATAAAGGTGTAGGAGGAAACAAATTTGTAAGCGAACTTGTGTTTTTTGCATTCTGGGTTCTTCCAGTATACGAAATTTCTCTATTGGCTGATGTTGTAGTATTGAACTCTGTCGAATTCTGGTCAGGTTCTAATCCCATTGCAGATAATACTCAACAGATCAAAGGTGAAAACGGCCATGAATATTTAGTAAAAACGCACGAAAACGGGTACACCATTACCGATGAAACCGCAAACAAAACTTTTGAACTCGTATTCGACGATAGCGACAAATCTTGGTCGGTAGAGGCAAACGGACAGAGTACAAAATTTATGACTTTTATCGATGATAACCATGTAAATATGTATAATGCAAACGGAGAGACTATGACCGTAGAACTTTCCAAAGCAGGAGTTATGGCTTATCAAGATATGATAAAAAATAATACTGCAGTTTTTGCTTGTAAATAAATTTATAATAGAGGGTATATCAAATGAACTGCCCCCAAAAGTTGGACGGGTTAAACATTATCCGGATATAGAAAGAGTTCGGTATTGCACCGGACTCTTTCTATATCCGGGATTTGATTCTTTATTATTGTTAATAGTCTATATATTTATCCAAAGCCTTTATAAAGTCCTGTGAATGATAAAAAATAGTACGTTACTCAACACACAATACCAAAGGACTTCAAAAGGTATCGGAACAACCCGAGTAAGTTGGCAAAACTGCTGAAAGCATTCCGGATGCCGGAGAACGGAGTAGAATTGCCTGCCGTTTTCTTTTGACACGGATAGATATAGAGAATGATGTAATAGAAATTCTTAGATTTGGTAGCTATTCGGGATTGTTTTGAAAAAAATAATTGCATTACCGCCGTTTATTGTCAGCATCGGACAAAGAGCCTACGAATATGAAATAAACGTTTTGAACTATCGCATAAATTAACCGCCGTTTGAACAATTTAAAGATAGTGCACCGCTGTGAAGTGAGTTCGTTTTTAAGACATCAAGAGCCCCGAACCAACCTAATATATTTTCAATCCTAAAAGATAAACGGGTGCTTAATAATATAATCTTTTGAGAATCTAATTGATAAAGTAATATTAATATAAGGTTGTATTTTGTTTAGATACATAAACATCCTTATATTTGTAAAATAGATTAAAAATATAGAGAATGAAATCATAAAACAATCAAAATATATCAAAATGAAACAATCATTTATTGTAATGCTGCTATTGGCAGTAACAGGATTTGCATTTGTGTCTTGTGACAAAGATGATGACGATGAACCAGATTCTAAAAAATTAAATCTGAATGAAATTACATTAGAAGCAGGTCAGACAACAAAATTAATTTACAATGGAGACTGCTCGTGGTCTTCAGATCAGCCGTTGATAGCAAGTGTAGATGAAGAAGGGAATGTTACCGCCGAAAGAGTTGGAGAAACATACATAAAAGCAAATAACGAGACATGTAAAGTAACGGTTACTCCAAAATACCATACGTATATAGAACCTCTTACGATTTGGGGTTGTAACCAAAGTTTAGTAAAAGATTTTATGTCTGTATTAACACCATTGGGATATACTTTGACAAAAGAAACAAGTACAACCTTAACATATTTCTCATCAATAAATAAAGTTGAGATGTATAGTTATATATTCGAAAATGGTAAACTTGAAACTTCTGGAATTGCAGCTCCTATTTTAACTGCAGGATCAGATATTACAGATTTTTTATTGGAAAGATATGTTGTGTTATATGTAGACAGAGAGGAAAATATGTTTTATCTTACAAGTATTGATAAACTTATGGCTATAGTGGTAGGTTTTAATGGGAACTCAATTGTGGTTGCATATATTAATAGAGATTCTAATTCTAATTTCCTTACGTATTCAGACCAAATTAAATCGTTAAGATATAATTGCAAATCAAAATCAGCAACGAAATATGATTATTCAAAAGAGTTAAACTCTTTATTAGATAAATTCGAGAAACAAATACAAAAGCCGTAATTTAATAATCAAATAATTATTTCTTCAATATTAAAAAGGAGCTTACAAAATGCTGGTAGGCTCTTTTTTTTAATAGGTTACCACAGCAAATTTCAGATAGGACATTTGATATTTTCATATAAATTGCTATGTTACTATATAGAATTTATGATGTGAGGATCTAAAACTTACTCGATATGTGTTCATTTGTGGATTTTTGATGCTTGTAATGTCGTCTTTTTCTCAAAAGGAAGTAGAGTTTTTCTTACAATCAAACAGGAGTTTTCTTACTGCGGACGGTTCTGATTATGTTGTAGTTCCGTTTGAGGGGAAAACAGCAAGTGAACTCTATTCTATGGTAAAGTCCAATGTCATGTCACTTTATCGAAACCCTAAAGAGGTGATGAGTGAAGATGAGAATGTCGCAATTAAAATATGCGCATTAAAGAATCTTGATTGGAAAGAGGGTTGTATCTATGCTTATTATGATTATTACGGAGATTGTAGTTTCTTGTTTCAATTTAAAGATGGGAAAATAAAAGTTGATGCACCCTCTGTCAGTAGTCAAGTATATAATAAAGTTAGTAAGAGTTATAAGTCATTTTATTATTATGTTAGAAAATTATTTACAAGGAAAGGATCCGTTAAACAAAGAAAATTAAAGCATAAACTTAGAATTGAGGAAAATATTAATTATCCGATTAACTATTTGTTAGGTTTTTATCAAAAGAATACAGGTAAAGATGATGATTGGTAATCGTGTATTGTATATTTGACCACGAAAAATATATCGTAAGATTTTATTTTTTAGAAATGTTTTTTAAAAGATGTTTGTGTTTATATTGTATTGATTTATAGGCATATTACTGTTATTTTAAGTAAAAATATAAGTACAAATATTTTATTTGTTTTAAAATAATATCTGAAATAATTTTTTTATTCAGATTTTATAGTTATTTTTATTAGCGGAAAGACATAAAAGTGTAAAACTTCAGAGTGTGGTTCTGGGATGAAGGTATTGAAACCTCCATTCCAAAAGCACTCAAAGAGTTGATGCTTTTATGTTTTTCCATTTATTCCAGAACAGGAATGGAGGTTTCTTTTTTGTTTAATGTTAATCTTAAAGCAAATGGAAAACTCTGATCTTGAAAACGAGTTGGTAAAATACCAGCCGGATATGATTAAATATGCCGTGTATCTTACTAATGATTACGAGTATGCATTAGATATTGTGCAGGACGTAAATTATCAGATACTTAAAAATAGAGACAAATTCGAATCCCGGCAATATTCTCTAAAAATATCTTTTATATTTATAAGAAACCGTTTTATCTCCTTGACGAGAAAGAGCAAAGCTTTATATATAGAACAAGAAACTCCGTGTAATGTTCAGGTTGAAAACAATACTATTTTCTATGATTATAACTACATTTTAGATTTAATAGACAAAATGGATATTCCTACTCGTGTATTAATAAGGCTATTGATTCAGGGGAAAAGCTATAAGGAGATAGGGAATATTCTAAACGTGAAAGAAGGTACAGTAAAAAGTAGAATTCATTATATCAGAAAAAAGATTAAAAACTTGTTGCCTGAATACTTTTAATTGTTAACCGAGTAATTACCGCAATATATTTTAGAGGTTATAGGTAAGATGATAAACTGTTAAATACAAAAGTTATATCGGTTGTTTTATTATAAATCTATTGATATTGTAGCAAATATGATTACTTTTATCGTCACGGAGTATGAAGATAACAGACTCTCTATGCTCGGTTTGAATCTTCTTGGAGTAACTGCCATTGCGGGAATTATCGCTGTTATTATCGGCTACAAAATTTTTATCATAGCCCAAAGAACGTCCACTTCACTTTCAAACATTTTCTCCAATCTGGACATGCAACTACTTCAGAAACTTGCTTATACCGGCCTCTGTCTTGAACCGGCTCAGGAACTCCTTACTTAACACCTTATCGGGTACTACATGATGCTTTTCTTTCATAATCTTCTTCATTTTGCAAATCTATAAAATAAAAAATACGGAACTCATTCCGAATCCCGTATTGCCTTACACAAAATATTTTATAATACCTTATTTTTAAAGGCATTTACCGAATATCTCTTGGTATATCTTTAGATATAAAAACTTAACGTACAAATAACATTTCCCTATATTTAGGCAAAGGCCACATCTGATTGTCAACCATCAATTCAAGCTTATCGATATGATAACGTATCTCATCCAACATCGGAGCAACAGTGTCATGGTATGCAATAGCTTTAGCCCTTTCCCCTTCGATTTTATTTGCCAACTTACGAGCATCCACCATAGTAGCTACCATTTCCTGTATAGAAAGCGTATGTCGGGCTATTTTACGAATTATTTCCATATCTTTAGAAGACATCGCAGCAGCTTCTTCAGGAGGAAATACTTCTTTAATTTTACAAACCGTATCTAATAATAAAGCTTGATACCTCGTTGCAACAGGCAAAATATGATTCAAAGCCAAGTCTCCCATTACCCGAGCTTCGATCTGTATTTTTTTAGTGTACATTTCCCATTTTACCTCATTACGTGCAGCCAGCTCTACGGCATTCATCACCCCCACCGCCGAAAACATTTCGACAGAAGCAGGTTTTATATAAGCGTCAAAAATAACAGGAGTACTGGTCTCACAATCCAATCCACGAGCAGCAGCTTCCGCCTTCCATTCATCGCTATATCCGTTACCGTCAAAACGAATAGGCTTGCTTTCCTTTATATATTTTTTCAATACTCGAATAATCGCTTTCTCTTTACTTTCCCCTGCCTGAATTTTCTTATCGACCTCTTCTTTAAAGAGACGAAGTTGATGGGCGACCGCAGAATTAAGAACGATCATAGCCGCAGCACAATTGGCAGAAGAACCGACCGCTCTGAATTCAAAACGATTTCCGGTAAAAGCAAACGGTGAAGTACGATTTCTATCCGTATTATCCATAAGCAATTCGGGAATCTGGGATATATTGAGCTTTACTCCCGTTTTATCACACAATTCTATTACCGCATCATCCGAACTGTTTTCTAAAGCATCAAGAACATCTGACATCTGCGATCCCAGAAAAATAGAAATTATTGCAGGGGGTGCTTCGTTCGCCCCTAAACGATGCGCATTAGTAGCTGAAGATATACTGGCTTTCAATAAAGCATTATGTTTATAAACAGCCATGATTACATTTACAAGAAATGTAACGAACTGCAGATTTCCTTCGGGAGTTTTCGCAGGAGCCAATAATGGTACTCCGGTATCCGTTCCTAAAGACCAGTTATTATGCTTACCCGACCCGTTTACGCCTTTAAATGGCTTTTCGTGCAGCAACACACGGAATCCATGACGACGAGCAACACGGCGCATAAGTTCCATAATGACCTGATTATGGTCGTTTGCCAAGTTACATTCCTCATATATGGGAGCTAACTCGAATTGATTAGGAGCAACCTCATTATGGCGGGTTTTCACCGGAATACCTAACTTCAAACTTTCAATTTCCAATTCTTGCATAAAAGCCGATACACGAGTAGGAATAGCCCCGAAATAATGATCTTCAAGCTGTTGATTTTTAGAACTTTCATGCCCCATAAGAGTTCTTCCTGTCAGTAACAAATCCGGACGGGCAGCATATAATCCTTCATCAACCAAAAAATATTCTTGTTCCCAACCCAAATAAGAATAAACTTTTTTTACTTTCGAATCGAAATAACGGCATACATCCAATGCCGCAGAAGTAACAGCATCGATCGACTTTAACAAAGGAGCTTTATAATCAAGAGACTCTCCTGTATAAGAAATAAAAATAGTAGGAATACACAATGTATCTCCGACTATGAATGCAGGAGAAGAAGGATCCCATGCACTATATCCACGAGCTTCGAACGTATTTCGTATTCCACCGTTCGGGAAACTCGAAGCATCTCCTTCTTGCTGAATCAACAACTTTCCCGAAAACTCCTCGACCATTCCACCCTTACCGTCGTGTTCTACAAAAGCATCATGTTTTTCTGCCGTACCATCGGTCAAAGGATGAAACCAATGAGTGTAATGCGTCACGCCCATTTCTATTGCCCATTTTTTCATTCCCGCAGCAACAGGATCGGCAATCTCCCGGTTTAAAGGTTTTCCGTTATCGATCGCATCTACCAACGCATCGTACGTTTTCCGAGGCAAATATCGAAACATCTTTTCACGATTAAATACATACTTGGCAAAATACTCGGACGGACGTTCTTCCGGGCGTTCCACAGGAACTGCTTTCTTTTTAAAAGCTTCCTCTACAACTCTGAAACGTAAGGATGACATAGAATTTTCTTTTTATTTTTTAGAATAGCTATACAAAGGTAGAAAAAAAACAGAAAGCCCGCTATCATACAAATATATTATACAATAACGGGACTGTTTTATTTTACTGAATGAGTTCGATCATCACAATAAATAAATATGGTGCTTGGCACATTCGGTAATTTGATCTTCAGGCCAAATGCTTGCCTGTACCTCTCCGATATGAGCTTTTTGCAACAAAAACATACAAAGGCGCGATTGTCCGATTCCTCCACCGATGGAAAGCGGTAGTTCCCCTGATAATAAAGCTTTATGAAAATCTAACATCTCCCGTTCGGGACAACCGCAAATTTCCAACTGTCGTCGCAAGGCTATACGATCGACACGAATACCCATAGAGGAAAGTTCGAATGGGCATTCTAAAATAGAGTTCCATAAAATAATATCTCCATTCAATCCGTTATATCCATCCGAATTCATGGAAATCCAATCATCATAGTCCGGAGCACGCCCGTCGTGAGGTTCTCCGTTAGAGAGGTTACCTCCTATCCCGATAATAAATATCGCTCCATATTTCCGTGCGGCTTTCGCTTCCCTGTCTTTTGGAGACAAAGTCGGATACATCTGCAAAAGCTCTTCGGCATGAATAAAAGTAATTTTATCCGGCAATATAGGAGTAATATGAGGAAAGTCGGCATATACCTGACTCTCCAGTTCTTTTACAATATTATAAATTTTACGAACGACATCCTTTAGATAATCTAAATTCCGATCTTGCTCGGTAATCGTCTGTTCCCAATCCCACTGATCTACATACAAAGAATGCAAATTGTCCAAATCTTCATCCGAACGGATCGCATTCATGTCCGTATAAAGTCCATATCCCGGAGCAATTCCGTAAGCCCCCAACTTTAATCGTTTCCATTTGGCAAGGGAATGCACGACCTCCGCCTTTCTGTCTCCCATACATTTAATTGGAAATGTAACAGCCCTCTCATGCCCATTAAGATCGTCATTGATACCCGTTCCGGCTAATACAAACAAAGGTGCTGTTACCCGACGAAGGTTTAATGATTTAGACAATTTTTCCTGAAAACTGACCTTCAATGTTTTTATTGCCTGTTCGGTGGTTTCGGGAAGCAATTTCAATTTATACTGTTTCGGAATAATCAATGCCATTTTTACCTTGTATTTTTCAATATTATATCAATGATATACAATTCGTTAACCATATCGATCAACTAAAAATATATTTTTCATTCTATTTTTTCGCAAAGCCACATAGGTATTTTGCAAGGGCAAATATAACACTTTTGTATAGAATAGCCCAAAAATATAATCTTTTTGCTACTATATTTTTTAAATCAATAACATTTCGATCCACTTACCCAACTCAATAAATAATAAAATTCCAAAAATATTCGATAATACAGCTCTTTTTCGGTATGTTTGCATCAAGAACAAAATATGATCAATAATTTTATCGCAATAGATTTTGAAACTGCCAATAAATACAGAAGCAGTGCTTGTTCTATGGGATTAGTAATCGTTAATAACGGACTAATAACAAAGGAATGGGAAACGTTTATAAGACCTCAACCGTTTTTTTTCTCATATTGGAGCACAGCCATACACGGAATCACACCCGATATGGTAATGGATGCACCGACGTTTGAAGAAGTCTGGAGTCGGATCGATTCGTGGTTTGTCAAATGCGATGCGATTGTCGCACATAATGCACCTTTCGACATGAGCGTTCTGCATGCTTGTCTCGAAAAGGCTCAAATCGCCAGTCATCTTCCGGAAAGTATCTGTACTTATCGATTAGCCCGCAAAAAATTGCCATTTCTCAGGAATCATAAACTCAACACTGTCAGTGAATATTTTCAAATTCCTCTTAACCACCATGATGCATTGAGCGATGCCCGGGCAGCTGCAAAGTTGATGCTTCGTCTCTCCGAAATTTAAACAGGCTTTAAATTCCCGACAACACATTAATCAAACTTACGAAAATCAGGATAAAGTAAATATCGCTTTCTCATTTGCCGGTATTCTTTCAATTCATCAGCCCAACGCTCTTTTATTTGACTTTCACTTTTTCCGGCAATTATGTCCATTCTGACCTGTGTATTTCCCATCAACATATCAAAAAAACGAGGTCTGGTAAAAAAGGATTTACCTCGATCTGCAATTTTATAAAAACCAAGGATATATTTCAATGACAATCCACCGCTCACTTCAACCTCCCGTAAATCGATTCCGAAACAAGTCTTATCTTTCTGTAATGGATTCTTATCAAAGCCGGGAAGTGCACAAGGTGTAAAAGTAAACGTACCGAATTTTTCATCCGGATAACCCAGCACCTGAAAAGGATAACGAGTACCTCTCCCTACACTGACATCAGTAGCTTCAAAAAAACACAGAGACGGATACAATATGACAGATTGACTATTCGGTAAGTTAGGAGACGGTTTCACAGGAAGAATATAAGGATCTCCATGTTTCCAACCTTTTACAGGGATTACCGTAAGTTTTAAGGAATAAGTATCACCCCAATTTTCACCCCGAATCATTCCGGCCAATTCTCCGATTGTCAGACCGTGTAGAACCGGAAGCGGCAACATTCCAACAAACGAACGCAAAGAGTCTTGCATTATCGGTCCGTCGATATAATCGTTCGGATTAGGACGATCCAACACGACCATCTCAACTCCTGTTTCAGCACAAGACTGCATTACATAATACATAGTACTTATATAAGTGTAAAAACGTGCGCCGACATCTTGAATATCGAATACCATAACATCGATCCCCGACAGTTGTTCCCTTGTCGGCTTTTTATTTTTCCCATAAAGGGATATAACGGGCAAACCCGACTGCTTGTCACGACTGTTCATGACTGTTTCTCCGGGATCTGCATTTCCACGAAACCCGTGTTCCGGCGCAAAAACAGAGACAACATGAACTCCCCGACTCAGTAATGTATCCAAAAGATGTACTTGCTTATCCCCTACCAAAGAAGTATGATTAACGACTAATCCGACCCGTTTGGATTTTAATAAAGAGACAATTTTATCAATCTGATCCGACCCGTTCAATAAAGGAACAGCTTGAATTATACCTAAAGATAAAACCATCAATATCAACAGTAACGTATGTCGCTTCATTTTTTTATTTTTGTCTGTAAAGATACAGAAATGCGTTTTCTAATACATATTTTCTAAACAGAATTACCGCCATTTATCCTAAAAATCTTATTTTTGTAACTAAGGTTAATCATTTATAACTATCCTATCATGAAACATGTACTCTTTTTGATTATAGTGCTTTCTTGTAATTGTATTTTACTATCCGGACAAAACAACGTTCCGAAAAATCCGTTCGTACCACGAACACAGCCGGCACAAATCATTGCAAACAAAAAGGATACAGCACAAAATATTTTATGCGGGAAATCCGGAAGTTTAAGAAAAACAGATTTTGCCCATGCCATAGACATGTTAGGTTTTGAAAAAAGGCTGAATGACCGCACCGAAACATTCATGCTACAAAACAACACTGAAAATCTGGTTACCCGGGTAAAACTAAAGATCACATATAGAGCTCCTAACGGAAAAATGATCGATTACCGGGAAGTAATGGTCGATGGCGAATTACTGCCCCATACAACCCGACAATTCGAAATAGAAAGTTTCGACAAGGGCAAACGATATTATTTTCACAAAAGTACCGGAGGAAACAAAAAATTAGAGGGTTACCCTTTCCATATACAATTCTCGCTACTGCGATACGATATTGCCATTACCCAATAAAATTTGAGCTTATATCGTTTTTTTTAACTGCCAATACCGCCGCAAATTCTTTTTGTGGCATGTTCTTTGCACTTGTACTAATAGTATTTTGAATTGATATTTAAACAGTTCAAAGTTTTTTACTTAATAGTTATATGTTTAATTTAATTTTTAGGAGGTACAATTATGACACCTGCAAAACATTCTCAAAACTGGTTACCCGGTATCTTTAATGATTTTTTCGGAAACGAATGGATCGCAAAATCCAACAGTTCAGCACCTGCCGTAAACATTATCGAAAACGATAAAGAATACGAAGTAGAAATAGCTGCTCCGGGTCTGACTAAAGATGACTTCAACGTTCGCATCGACGATAACGATCATCTTATAATCACGGTGGAAAATAAAAAAGAAAATGAAGAAAAAGATAAAAAAGGCAAATTCCTAAGAAGGGAATTCTCCTATTCTCAATTTCGTCAAACTTTGGTTTTACCGGAAAATATCAATAAGGATGGGATTGAAGCTAAACAGGAAAATGGCATATTAAGTGTCACAATTCCCAAAAAGGCTCTTCCCGAATCTAAAGAACCGAAACAAATTCCGGTAAAATAAAGCAACAAAATTATCGGATAAAACAATAAAAAAACAAACCGTTCTTCGGAAATGAAAAATTCCGGCAAACGGTTTGTTTTTTTAATCATTTCCAGAAGTTCTAATATTCGAAATGTCCGAATTCCGATTCGATAACGAGACTATTCTTATCAGCTGTTTCGACAAATCCGATAATCCGGGCATCAATCCCGAATGAGTGGGTAATATCTATGACTTCTTGTGCTCGATCTGGTGTCACATATACTTCCATACGATGTCCCATATTGAACACTTTATACATCTCTTGCCAGTCGGTCTCCGACTGTTCTTGTATCATCTTAAATAAAGGCGGAACAGGGAAAAGATTATTTTTCGTGACTTTCACGCCTTCTACAAAATGCATGACTTTAGTTTGCGCTCCTCCCGAACAATGTACCATACCATGTATTTCCGGCCTCATATAATCGAGTAATTTTTTAATTACCGGAGCATAAGTACGGGTAGGTGACAATACAAGTTTACCTGCGTCAAGCCCCAGCCCCTCAATCTCATCCGTAAGACGAAGCCCTCCAGAGTAGATCAATTCTTCCGGTACAGCTGCATCATAACTTTCCGGATATTTCTCTGCCAAATATTTAGAAAAGACATCATGACGAGCAGAAGTCAAACCATTGCTGCCCATGCCCCCATTATATTCCTTTTCATAAGTAGCTTGTCCGTAAGAGGCCATTCCGACAATCACATCTCCTCCCTTTATCCGATGATTCGAAATGACATCTGAACGTTTCATCCGGCATGTCACCGTACTATCCACAATGATCGTACGCACCAAATCCCCGACATCGGCAGTCTCGCCTCCGGTAGCATAAGCGTTTACACCTAATTCACGTAATTCCGAAAGCAGTTCGTCCGTACCGTTAATAATGGCAGAAATGACCTCACCGGGAATCAGTAATTTATTCCGTCCTATGGTCGAAGATACCAAAATATTATCGGTAGCACCGACACACAAAAGGTCGTCGATATTCATAATAAGCGCATCTTGGGCAATCCCTTTCCAAACCGAAAGATCTCCGGTTTCCTTCCAATATATATACGCTAAAGAAGATTTTGTCCCTGCCCCGTCGGCATGCATGATATTACAATATTCAGGATCTCCTCCGAGAATATCAGGAATAATTTTACAAAAGGCTTTCGGAAAAATGCCCTTGTCTATATTTCTTATGGCATTATGAACATCTTCTTTCGATGCGGAAACACCACGCAGATTATAACGTTGATCGCTCATTATGGTAATTTTCTGATTCGCTTACAAAAGTAATGTAAAAAAAAACGTGTACAAAATTGTACACGCTCTTATTTCTCATTCATATTTAATAGTGATTGGTAGATATTATCGTATCTGCCGGTTTTCTCTTTTTATCACGATGCTCCTGCACAGAATATCCTATTACAATATCGAGTATAACTCTTTTTCCGGAAGGGATTCCCAAAACCTTACGCATGGCTTTTTCGTCGAACCATCCCAACATACAACTGCCTAATCCTTCGGCCGCCGCAGCCAGAACAATATGCGCTGCAGCTACTCCGATATCGATATGGGGAAAATGCTTCCGTTTGATCCAGCCTCCCAGTTCGGCAGAAATATTAGCACTTTCCTCAACAATAACAATATGTACCGGAGCTTGTTTGGTAAAGTGGTTAATGTTCAATATACGGTTCGATGTCGCATCTGCCACACGATTTTTCAATTCCGGATCATCCACTACGATAAAATGCCAAGGCTGCGAATTACAGGATGACGGAGCAAGCCGCCCCGCCTCTAAAATGCGCTCCAGCTTTTCCGGTTCGACCATACGCTCCGGATCAAAAGCCCGATCGCTCTGCCGCTGTTTTACAAGAGAAAGGAAATCCATATATGCAGACTTAATCAGAATATTTCATCATACGGCTGATATACTTGCCGATAATGTCAAACTCAAGGTTTACTACACTCCCGACCGTAATCTGATGAAAGTTCGTATGTTCGTGAGTATAAGGAATGATAGCTACCTGAAAACTGTCATCTTTAGAGTTACAGACCGTCAAACTCACACCGTTTACCGTCACCGAACCCTTCTCCACAGTCATATATCCGTCACGTGCTTTCTGCTTGTCAAAATCATATACAAAAGTATAATACCAACTACCGTCCGCTTCTTCTACAGCCGTGCAACGAGCAGTCTGGTCAACATGCCCCTGAACGATATGACCGTCCAATCGCCCGTTCATCATCATACTCCGCTCGAGATTGACTTTATCGCCGACTTTCAACAAACCCAGATTGCTTCTGTCGAGAGTTTCTTGAATAGCCGTCACGGTATATGTACCCTCTTCTATACTCACTACGGTAAGACATACTCCGTTATGCGCTACGCTCTGATCTATTTTCAACTCGTCCGTGAACGAACAAGAAAGAGTCAGATGCAAATTCCCCTGTTCTTTTTTAAGAGCCACAACGGTAGCCGCTTCTTCTACAATTCCTGAAAACATAATATTCCGTTTTAAATTATATCAGCCTCAAAAATAAAAAAAAAATAGCAGTCGAACACTTTTATAAATGATAATTCCGTACATTTGAAAAACACAAGTTTTAAGCGGTATAACATGTTTGTATATGGAAATCACATTACCTCCTAAAAACGATTTATCGGAAAGAATTGTTTTACAGAACCCTCATAATATAGTCATAATCGGTGCAAACGGCGCAGGCAAGAGTCGTTTCGGAGAAGAAATAGAACGGGAATATCCTGAACAGACATTTCGCATATCCGCACTGAACTCGGTTTGTATCGTTCCTGATTCTCCCGATTCTCCCAACTCTATCGCCCGACAGTTTAAAGAAGCTTTCAGCGAAAAACCGGCTTCTCAAGCACAAACGGAATTCGAGCAACTGTTTTGCCTGCTTCAATATGAAGAATTCAAAACATTGACGGAATACAAAGAACGGTTAAAGAATGAGATCGGAGTAGCCATTCCGGTTACAAAACTCGACAGGACTCAAATTATATGGGAAAAAATATTTCCACACAGCCGGCTATTGCGCAAACCTGATCGTTTGGAAATCATATCGGATAAAAGTAATAATCCATATAATGCCTTGCGCATGAGTCAAGGCGAAAGGGTGGTATTCTATTTAATCGCAGCGGCGCTATCGGCATCGCCCGACTCTATTTTGATTATCGAAGATCCGGAGGTCCATCTGCACCGCTCGATAATGAGTTCTTTATGGGATTATATAGAACAAGAACGTCCCGACTGTACATTTGTATATTTGACACACGATATAGAATTCGCAACAACAAGAACCGGAGGAATAAGAATATGGGTAAAATCATATGATGCAGATCAACACTCTTGGGATTACGAACTCATAGAAAATCAAGAACTTTTTCCAGAAGAAGTTTATCTTGAATTATTAGGAAGCAGAAAACCCATTCTTTTTATAGAGGGTACGGACTCTTCCAGTATCGACATAAAATTATACCCGTATATTTTTCCGGAATATATGGTAAAACCGCTCGGAGGATGTTCTAAAGTCATAGAAACGACTAAAGCTTTTGCCGAAATGAAAGGGTTTCATCATCTCGAATCGAAAGGAATCGTAGATAGAGACAGACGTACACCGCATGAAATCAAATACTTAAGAGAACGCAATATTTATGTCCCGGATGTTGCAGAAGTAGAAAATCTCCTAATGCTCGAACCGATAATCCGGGTAATTGCCAGAAGAATGTTACAGAATGAAGATGAAGTGTTTCATGCTGTAAAACAGAACGTAATAGCTCTTTTCAAAAAGGATATAGAATCTCAGGCTTTACTGCACACCCGTCACCGTACCCGCAGAGAAATCGAATACACGATAGACCGGCGTTTAAATACAATCGAAGAGTTTACCCGGCATATAGAAACGCTGACCGATAATATAGACACAGACTCCATATATAGAAATATTCTCGACGAGTTTATCCGATATGCAGAAAATGAAGATTATCCGGCTATTTTAAGAGTATATAATCAAAAAGGAATGTTGCCGCAAAGCCGAGTGACCCATTTATGCGGATTGGCAAATAAAGAAAAATATCTTAGCTTTGTGCTTTCGATTTTGAAAGAAGACAAAGAAGACGCCGCAACGATACGTAAAGCGATACAAGCTTGTTTCGGTATCGCACAAAAGGAAAACGAAGAAGAACTTTAAGATAGAGTTTCAATGATAAAGAAATGGATAGAAGCTGCTCGTCCTCGCACTTTACCGACATCGGTAAGTCCTGTAATCGCAGCTTCGGCATACGCATGGTATCAGAATACATTCAACGGATATGCAGCTACAATATGCCTTATATTCGCATTATTGGCTCAAATCGCGTCAAATTTCGGTAACGATTATTTCGACTATAAAAAAGGAAGCGACAATGCTGATCGTGTAGGACCGCGTCGAGCCGTAGCATCCGGCGATATCTCTCCCAAATCTATGTTTCATGCAACAATATTGACATTGGCTTTAGCATGTGTTACCGGCTGTTTGCTAATCCCCATAGGCGGTTGGGGACTTCTCTTTGCCGGCATATTTATCGCAATTTTTGCAATAGCCTACTCTGCCGGTCCTTATCCCCTATCTTATCACGGGTTGGGCGATATCACCGTATTTATCTTTTTCGGACTTATAGCCGTCAATCTTTCTTTTTATGTCCAGTCTCTTTATTTCGACCGGCAAGTGTTTCTTTGCAGTATAGCTATGGGTTTATTATCGGTCAATATTCTTATGGTCAACAATTACCGGGATAAAGAAACTGATGAAACTTCGAATAAAAAAACACTCGTTGTATTATTCGGGCGTAAATTTGCAGAATACGCATACCTTTTAAATGGAATTGCAGCATTAGCTGTTACCGGAACTATCTGGTTCACGACCAGCATACCCGGCTATATCGCTGTTATTCTATATTTAAGCATACACCTGAAAACTTGGTATGCAATGACGAAAAAGAAAGGAATGGAACTGAATCCGATTTTAGGAAAAACAGCTCGAAATCAGCTGATATTTACACTATTACTTATTCTTATTATAATTATAAATCGATCGGCAAGCTTTTAATATTCATAAAATATGACTTTTTCAAATATATACGAAACAGCTTCTTTTTGGACAAAAATATTCATTACGCTTTGTATCATGCTGATAATGCTCATCATATCGGCAATATTGATATGGTTATTCAGTACCAGTTTTAGCAACATTTTATCCCAATCGGATATTCTTGTAGGAAACATGTCCATCCAATGTATTTTTCTTTTTATTTCCACAGCCGTAGTTGCAGCCGGACTATTCAGTTCTCATCCGTTTTCATATTTGAAAATGGATAAAAGACCATCTGTTACAGCACTTATCGGTGTTATAATCTGTATGATCGTACTTATACCTTTCATGAATTTAGTCATTAGCTGGAATCAATCTTTGACATTGCCTGAAAACTTTTCGGCTGTCGAAACATGGATGCGCAATAAGGAAGTTACCGCCCAACTGATTACCGATCAATTATTAAACATACATTCTTTAGGAGCGCTGGTATTATTGATTTTAGTTATCGGCATTCTGACCGGTATCGGGGAAGAGACACTCTTCAGAGGCCTCCTTCAAAAACTATTATGGGAAAAAACAGGTAACAAACATGCTGCAATATGGATCGGAGCAATAATATTCAGCGCCATACATTTTCAGTTTTTCGGGTTTATACCCCGTATGCTGCTCGGAGCTTTTTTCGGATATTTGCTTGTATGGTCGGGAAATATATGGTTACCGATAACCGCACATTTTTTTAACAACAGTATAACTGTCGTTTTCCGCTATATAGAAAATCAAGGATATGAACTTTCTTACTTTGAAAAAATCGGTACTATGGAAAACGGTACTTGGGATATTGCCGTATATAGTTTAATTCTTTTTATCTTATGCAGCTATACCTTATACAAATATCTGCAAAAAAAGTCGTTACGGATATAAAACCACCGGTATATTCCTCGAGAAATCAATCGAATTTCTTACGATGAAAAATAAAATTACGTCCAAGATATTTTTCCCGAACTACCGGATCGACGGCCAGCTCTTCAGAAGTTCCTTGAAATAATATCTTACCCTCAAACAACATATATGCCCGATCGGTAATACTCAAAGTCTCAGGTGCGTTATGGTCGGTAATCAAAATTCCGATATTCTTCTCTTTAAGCTTATATACAATATATTGAATATCTTCTACTGCAATCGGGTCAACCCCGGCAAAAGGTTCGTCAAGCATAATAAACTTAGGACTGATAGCCAAACAACGTGCAATCTCGGTACGTCGTCTTTCCCCTCCGGATAATTGATCCCCCAAATTCTTCCGTACCTTTTGTAACCGAAATTCAGCAATCAGACTCTCCAATTTTTCTTTTTGAAATTCTTTGCTTTTTCCGGTCATCTGTAAAACAGACAAGATATTATCCTCAACCGACATTTTACGAAACACAGAAGCCTCCTGCGCTAAATATCCGATTCCATGCTGAGCACGTTTATATACGGGGAACTTAGTAATTTCAAGATCATTCAGGAAAATGCGCCCCTCATTGGGAGTGACCAAACCGGTAGTCATGTAGAAAGTCGTGGTCTTCCCCGCTCCATTCGGCCCTAACAGACCGACAATTTCACCTTGTTTTACATTAATAGAGACATGATTGGCAACCGTACGTTGTCCGTATTTCTTCACCAGATTCTCGGTTCTCAATACCATCAAATCGTCACCTTGCACAATACGAGTAGCGGTCGTATTGGTTTCCGTCTCAATATTTGGGGTAAGCTCTTCTGCCATTCCTGATGTCTGATTTAGTTGCGACTGATTATTTCTGTTGCAAAGGTAAAGATTTTCACGGACTACGGTAATTTAACGTTCTAAATTTTATAAATATAAAAAATAAAGCCAGCCCGTCTTTATCTCTTTGGTGTTGTAGACGGTAATATAACCGTTTTTTAGGAGCTCAGCGATTCACATCGCATATTTAGGTGTGTAAGAGTATGACAAGCCGACTTTAATACATTTTATCATGTGCAAAGATACATTTATTTTTTCATGAAAATTTTTCATTTCCTCATTTTTTTCGTTTTTTAAAATATTCTTATAAAGAACTGTTATACTGTATGCAAATGAAAGATAAAGGTATTTTATATCAATTTTTAAGTTTAAAACAGCCATGCCTGAAAAATTTTCCCTAAGTTTGTAGAGTCTGATTAAATTTTACTCGGGTCAGGTTTGAGAACTTCTTTCGAGAATGTTTTATAGTTTTTACGAAGAGGATAGCGAGCTATCGAGTAAAAACAGAAAAACAGACCGAAAGAAAATGCAAAGATGACCTGATTATATTTCTTTATTGGAAATTTTAAACAGGCTCTCATTAAAAATATACATATTGTCGTAAAAAGAATACTCTTTTTACTGAAATGGTATCTATTAAAAACGAAAAAATATGTTTATATTAAAATCGCTAAACAAGTTCGGCGAATATATTTTATTAATGGGTAAAGTTTTCTCAATTCCCGACCGATGGAGCGAATTTTTCAGACGATATATAATGGAAGTTTATCAACTCGTGATAGACTCTATCGCTATCGTGGTAACGATCTCCCTGTTTATCGGTGCTGTTATAGCTATACAAACATCTTTGAACATCATGTCTCCGCTGATTCCCCCCTATACGGTAGGTTTAATAACGAGAGATACCCTCCTGCTCGAATTCTCATCATCTATAATGTGTCTTATTCTTGCAGGAAAAATTGGATCTAACATCGCATCCGAAATAGGGACAATGCGAGTAACAGAACAGATAGACGCATTGGATATCATGGGAGTAAATTCTGCCAATTATCTCATCCTACCTAAAATCACGGCATTAGTAACGTTTATCCCCATCTTAGTAGCATTCAGCATGTTTACCGGATTATTCGGAGGGTATCTGGTAAGTATTTTCACATCAATTATTCCGACATCCCGGTATGTTTACGGACTACAATCATATTTTAATGAATATTATATCTGGTACTCGATCATCAAATCTCTTTTCTTCGGATTTGTGATTAGCAGCGTAGCATCTTTTTACGGTTATAAAGTAAAAGGCGGTGCTCTTGAAGTAGGACAAGCAAGTACCGATTCTGTAGTCGTAAGCAGTGTAACCATCTTATTACTCGATGTTTTACTGACCAAAATATTATTGCAATGATAGAAATTAAAAATGTTACAAAATCGTTTGACGGTAAAACTATCTTGCATGACATTTCTGCGACCTTTCACACCGGAAAAACGAATCTGATCATCGGACAAAGCGGATCGGGGAAAACCGTATTGATGAAATCGATTGTCGGGTTATTGCACCCCGAATTCGGACAAATACTATATGACGGCAAAGATTTATTACAAATGTCCGGGGCGCAAGTTAAAGCCTTACGCTCCGAAATCGGAATGCTATTTCAGGGATCAGCTCTATTCGATTCTCTGACCGTAATAGAAAATGTCATGTTCCCGTTAAAGATGTTTACTCGCAAATCCTTGTCCGAACGGATAAAGCGTGCAGAATTTTGTCTGGATAGAGTAAACCTGAAAGGTGCTGACAATCTTTTTCCTTCGGAAATAAGCGGAGGTATGCAAAAACGTGTTGCGATCGCCCGAGCGATTGCACTAAATCCAAAATATTTATTTTGTGACGAGCCTAATTCCGGATTAGATCCTCGTACTTCTATTCTCATTGACGAATTGGTTCGAGATATTACTCGTGAATATAACATTACGACAATCATCAACACGCACGATATGAATTCGGTTATGGGTATCGGAGAAAATATAGTATTTCTGGACAAAGGGCACAAAGAATGGGTCGGAAACAATGAAGAAATTTTTACTTCGGATAATAAAGCGTTAAATGACTTTGTTTTTGCCTCCAATCTTTTCAAGATGGTCAAAAAATATGTCATAAAAGAACACCTGTCCGATTCTCTGAAAGAATAGTATAACCGCAAATCCCGTCAACGAACACGAAATTTGTAACACATTTATTGACAGACATCTAAAATAAAGCTAAAAAGTTCGTTTTTATTTTTGTGCAATCGATTGTTTTAAATCAAAGATTTAGTGTATATTTGCACACTGATATTTTATAACTATATTTGAACCATGAGCAAAAAAGTAGTCACATTCGGAGAAATCATGTTGCGGTTGGCCACACCGGGTTACCAACGCTTCAGTCAGGCAACGGAATTCACAGCCACATTCGGGGGCGGAGAAGCCAATGTAGCGGTATCGCTGGCCAATTACGGTATGGAATCGGAATTCGTAACCCGCCTGCCCCAAAACGATATAGCCAGAAGTTGCGAGATGGATCTCCATAAACACGGCGTAAAGACCGATCATATCATTTACGGAGGCGACCGTCTGGGAATCTATTTCCTCGAAACGGGAGCAGTAGCCCGAGCCAGCAAGGTGGTTTATGACCGGGCACATTCGGCAATCGCCGAAATCAAACCGGGTATGATCGACTGGGATGAAGTCTTTAAGGGAGCAGACTGGTTTCACTGGACCGGCATTACTCCCGCACTTTCACAAGGTGCTGCCGACGCCTGTCTCGAGGCCATACAGGCAGCCAACCGTCTGGGCGTAACGGTATCGTGCGACCTGAACTACCGGAAAAACCTGTGGAAATATGGGAAACAGGCTTCAGAAATTATGCCCGAACTGGTAGCCGGCTGCGATGTCATACTGGGAAATGAAGAGGATGCGGAAAAGGTATTCGGGATCAAACCGGAAGGTTTCGACGTGGCACAGACCAACGGAGAGGTGAACGCCACCGAATTCGAGTCGGTATGTACTCAGTTGATGAAACGTTTTCCCCGAGCCAAAAAAGTCATCATTACGCTTCGCGGCTCGATCAACGCCAACCACAATACATGGGGTGGCGTATTGTACAGCGACGGGAAACTGTATCAATCTCCGCGTTATGATATTACCCATATTGTGGATCGTGTAGGAGGAGGCGACTCATTCATGGGCGGTCTCATCTACGGGTTATTGACCTATACCGGAGACGATCAGAAAGCGCTGAACTTTGCCGTAGCGGCATCGTGTCTGAAACATACCATTTACGGAGACTTTAATTTGGTAACGGTAGAAGAAGTCGAGAAACTGATGAGCGGTGATGCTTCGGGTAGAGTGTCGAGATAAAATGCGATTACTTAAAACCTGTCTAAATTTTCCGATAAAAGATTATCTAAACAGGTTTCTATTTTTATAATATAGAGAAGTCCTTTACCAAATCACTTCTCAATTATTATTTCGTTTTATACAAAAATAATATGGCAAGATTTTCAAAAATAGAGGTACTCAACGCCATGACCTCTACAGGTATGGTACCTGTGTTCTACAATAAAGACGTTGAGATTGCAAAAAGTGTAGTAAAAGCATGTTATGAAGGTGGAGTAAGAGCTTTCGAATTTACCAATCGCGGAGACTTCGCCCAAGATGTTTTTGCGGAATTAGTAAAATTTGCGGCAAAAGAATGTCCTGAAATGATCTTAGGAATCGGCTCTATCGTCGATCCGGGAACAGCATCTCTATATATACAGTTGGGAGCAAACTTTGTTGTCGGTCCTTTATTTAATCCTGAAATAGCAAAAGTTTGTAACCGCCGTCTTATCCCTTATACTCCGGGATGCGGATCGGTATCTGAAATCGGATTTGCACAGGAAGTCGGCTGCGACCTCTGTAAAGTATTCCCCGCCGGAAACGTCGGAGGCCCGTCATTCGTAAAAAATGTAAAAGCTCCGATGCCTTGGTCTATGCTTATGGTTACCGGAGCTGTAGAACCTACCGAAGAAAATCTTTCGGCATGGGTCAAAGCCGGAGTTACATGTGTAGGTATGGGATCGAACCTCTTCCCTGCAGACATCATAAAAGCTAAAGATTGGGCTGCCATTACAAATAAATGCAAAGAGGCTCTGGCAATTATTAAGAAATACAGATAAACACATATAGAAATACTTTTCCGGTTCTTTTATCGGAAAAGTATTTTTTCATTTGAAAAACACAAAAACAGAACAAATAATGAGTAGATTACAAGAAAATGCCGCGAAAATGACAAATTACAGATGGGCGATCTGCGCCATGTTATTTTTCGCAACAACTGTCAATTATCTCGACAGACAAGTATTATCATTAACGTGGGATGAGTTCATAAAACCCGAATTCCATTGGGATGAATCACACTACGGAACTATCACATCCGTATTTTCAATCGTATATGCGATATGTATGCTATTCGCAGGTCGATTTATCGATTGGATGGGAACAAAAAAAGGATACTTATGGTCTATCGGTGTATGGTCGGCCGGAGCATGTCTCCATGCAGTATGCGGTATCATAACAGAATCATACGTAGGATTGCATAGTGCCGCCGAACTAATGAGCGCAACCGGAGATGTTGCTGTCATTATTGCAACGATAAGTATGTACTGCTTCCTTGCCGCCAGATGTGTACTGGCATTAGGTGAAGCCGGGAACTTCCCTGCAGCGATTAAAGTAACAGCAGAATATTTCCCTAAAAAAGACCGTGCTTATGCAACATCTATTTTTAATGCAGGTGCTTCGATCGGAGCATTGATTGCACCGCTAAGCATTCCCGTATTGGCGAAAATCTGGGGATGGGAAATGTCTTTTATCATCATCGGTGCTCTCGGTTTTATCTGGATGGGATTCTGGGTATTTATGTACAGTGCTCCTTCTAAAAACAGATTTGTAAATAAAGCAGAATTAGAATATATCGAACAAGATAAAGATCAAGATGTAACTCCTGTCGAAGAACTTAAAGAAGCCCGCAAAATGAGCTTTTTGGAATGTTTTTCTTATAAACAGACATGGGCTTTTGCTTTCGGAAAATTCATGACAGACGGAGTTTGGTGGTTTTTCCTTTTCTGGACACCATCTTATTTAAATACTCAATTCGGAATTAAAACATCCGAAGGATTAGGGATGGCTTTGATTTTTACTCTTTATGCCATCACGATGTTATCTATTTACGGCGGTAAATTACCGACCATATTTATCAATAAAACCGGGATGAATCCTTATGCTGCCCGTATGAAAGCTATGCTCATTTTTGCATTTTTCCCGTTACTCGTATTATTAGCCCAACCTTTAGGCACAATTTCTCCTTGGTTTCCTGTAATTATGATCGGAATCGGAGGTGCAGCGCATCAGTCATGGTCTGCCAATATCTTCTCCACCGTAGGCGATATGTTCCCTAAAAGTGCAATTGCTACTATTACCGGTATCGGTGGTATGGCTGGAGGTGTAGGATCTATGATCTTACAGAAATGTGCGGGGAATCTCTTTGTATATGCAGACGAAGTACAAATGGAATTCATGGGATTTATAGGCAAACCGGCAGGGTATTTCATTATTTTCTGTATCTGTGCCGTTGCATATTTGATCGGGTGGATTGTTATGAAAACTCTTGTACCGAAATACAAACCGATCGAATTATAAAAATATACAAGATTTTTACTCGATAAAAAATCCCGGTATCTGCCGGGATTTTTTATTTATAATATTCCTCTATGTATTTATTTGATATTTATTACCATATACTTACAAACAAATATCCTCAAACAGATGTTTTAATTGCACAGAAGAATAAAAACTAAAAAATATCAGGAATATGGTAAAAATAGATTTAAGTAAATACGGAATTACGAATGTAGAAGAAATCATTTACAATCCCTCATACGATGAACTTTTCAAAGCAGAAACCGACCCGTTACTCTCTGGCTATGAAAAAGGCATAGTAACTAACACCGGTGCTGTCGCAGTAAAAACAGGAAAGTTTACAGGAAGATCACCTAAAGACAAATATACGGTTAAAGACAAAACAACAGAAGATACCATGTGGTGGGACGGAAAAATCAATAAGCCGATCTCTACCGAAATATGGAATGAGCTAAAACAACTCGTCATCAAAGAACTATCGGACAAGAAAAAACTATATGTCGTAGACGCATATTGCGGTGCGAATAAAGATACTCGGTTAAAAGTCCGTTTCATTATGGAAGTTGCATGGCAAGCACATTTTGTCAAAAACATGTTTATCCGCCCGACCGAAGAAGAATTAAAGGCATTCGGAGAACCGGATTTTGTCGTACTCAATGGTTCTAAAGTTACCAATCCCAAATGGAAAGAACAGGGATTAAACTCCGAAGTATTCGTTGTTTTCAATCTGACGGAACGCATGCAGATCATCGGTGGAACATGGTATGGCGGTGAAATGAAAAAAGGAATGTTTAGCATGATGAACTATTACCTGCCGTTAAAAGGAATAGCCTCTATGCATTGCTCTGCAAACGTTGGATTAAACGGTGATGTCGCTCTCTTTTTCGGATTATCCGGTACTGGAAAAACAACCTTGTCAACCGATCCGAAACGTCTATTGATAGGAGATGACGAGCACGGATGGGACGATAACGGAGTGTTCAATTTTGAAGGAGGTTGCTATGCCAAAGTAATCAACCTGAGTCAAGAAAACGAACCGGAAATCTGGAACGCAATACGAAGAGATGCTTTATTGGAAAATGTTACCGTACATGCTGACGGAAGTATCGATTACGCAGATAAGTCGATTACGGAAAATACTCGTGTCAGTTACCCCATTTACCATATAGACAATATCGTAGAGCCATCGAAAGCCGGGCATGCTTCCAAAATTATTTATTTATCGGCAGATGCATACGGTGTATTGCCTCCGGTATCGATACTTGATGAGAAACAGGCACAATATCATTTTATCAGCGGATATACATCAAAACTTGCCGGGACAGAACGAGGTATTACCGAACCAGAGCCCTCTTTTTCTCCTGCATTCGGAGAAGCGTTCCTAACCGTGCATCCAATGATGTACGCTGCTGTATTAGCCAGAAAAATGAAAGATCATCATTGCAAGGCATATCTTGTAAACACCGGTTGGAATGGAACGGGAAAACGAATTTCGATCAAGGAAACCCGTGCTATTATCGATGCAATACTTTCGGGTGATATTGAAAAAGCCCCGACCAAGCATATTCCTATTCTCAATTTGACCATACCGACCGAACTACCGGGTGTAAACTCCGGAATCCTCGATCCGAAAGATACTTACCCTAATGTCGAAGAATGGAGCAAAAAAGCACAATCTTTAGCAAATAAATATGCCGACAACTTTGTGCAATACGCCACAACACCTGAAGCCGAAGCTTTGATAGAGTTCGGTCCTCAACGTGAAAAGAAATAAGAAATTATTTTTTCATATTCCCTGTCAAACGTCTTCTAATCCGGAATCCCGCAAGCAATGTCTAAGTGAGAGAGTTTTCCTCACGGTATCAGGGGTTTCTCATTGGCTGAATCTGACAGGGATTTTTATTGAAAAGTCTGTCCTCTACACTTTCAAGCAATCATTTTTTACAATAAACTCGCCATCGATAAATATATTAAAAAACTAATCTCAATCGTTTTTCCTAAATAATTTATCCATTTTGTCGGCAAAGAATGTGAAATAAAAAAATACTCAATATAGAATACTACTGATCCATTAACAAAATTTAGACAGGCTCTCAATATCACGAACAAAATTTTAAACAAATTACAAGAAACTCATATACAGATAAAAAACTCTTTTATCAAAGAAAAAGTAACAACATCTGAAAATAAAATTTGTCTGAAATAATTTTGAGATTTAAGAATTAGTACTACCTTTGCACAGCATTACAAAAGCAACTCATACTGCTTAAGGAAGGATGGGTGAGTGGCTGAAACCAACAGTTTGCTAAACTGTCGTACTCGTAAGGGTACCGGGGGTTCGAATCCCCCTCCTTCCGCAATACAAAAGCCTGTAAATTTGAATTTACAGGCTTTTGTATTAAAACAAGATTCGATATTTCTCAACTAAACAAAAAATCAATATTTTTGTAAATAAACTGTCGAAACGATATTGAAAGGTAATACCCAAAACCGGATAGATAAATTCTTAAAAGATATAGGCATTTATGCGATAGGCAATTTAGGATCAAAGCTAATCACATTTATGCTTGTACCGTTATATACTCACTATATTACAAATACAGATGAATTCGGATATTATGATATTTGCCTTACCGTAATCTTTCTTTTTATCCCGTTTGTGACATTGCAATTAAGAGACGGCGCTTTCCGATTCCTTCTTGATTGCAATACAAAACGAGACAAAGCTCAAATAGTATCCTTCGTATATCGCACGCTAATCACATCCATATCGATCTCCACAATAATAGCTTTAATCATTTCATTTTTCCTAAAAGTCGAATATTTATGGTATTCTTTACTATTACTGTGTGTAATGTCTCTTTATGAGGTAATTACTCAAGTAACGCGAGGTTTAGGATACACGAAAGTTTTTGTTACTACCGGTATTATTTCATCCTTTTGCATAGGAATTTTCAGTATCCTATTTGTCGTACTACTCAATATGGGAATCACAGGAATATTTCTTGCCAATATTTTTGCACGTGTGGTAGCTCTTATTTATATAGAACTAAGAATAAAAATTATAGCAAACTATTTTCATTTTAACATAAAAAACCGTGCGCTGAAACATGATATACTGAAATATTCTCTTCCGTTATTACCCGGAGTGATATGCTGGTGGCTTACCGGAAGCAGCGACCGTTTTTTTATCGAACACTATTTAGGACTAAGTTATAACGGAATATATGCAGTAGCACTGCGTTTCACGTCTATATTGCAAACTTTAGTAACAATTTTCTATCAAGCATGGCAAGAAACCGCTATCCGTCAATACGAAAGCGAAGATCGGAATAAATTCTTTTCCGATATGTTCAACGGTTATATATACATTCTTTCTATCATTCTATTACTTTACTCATTTGGCCTTAAACTAAATTATTTCTGGCTTATCGATAAAAGTTATCAAGAGAGTGTGAATTATATATATATCATGGGGATTTCAACTATGCTTTTCGCAATAGCGGCATTTCTCGATATGGGCTACCAATGTGCGCGTGATACAGCGCGCACGCTTCCAGCTATCATATTAGCTTCAATTGTAAATGTTGTCATGAATTATTTCATGGTGCAAAAATTCGGCATATATGGAGTAATAACGACATCAATAGTAACATACGGAGTTCTTTTAGCATATCGTCTCCACGATATGAAACGCTACTTTAAGCTAAAATTATATCGACTGACATGGATTCCGATTTTCATAACCGTAATAAGCGCAATTGCTTTCCATATATGCAATATATGGTGGCAAGATATTATTTACATTACAATCATGTTATCTCTATTAATTATAGCTATTCCTAAAAAACTTCTGAACAAAATATCTCAGAAACTACATCACGCATAACTTTCAAAGTTTATACTTGAGAGCCTGTCTAAATTTTTCAATAAGAAAATATTATCAAGTCATTTTTACATTTTCTTTCGGTCTGTTTTCCTATTTCCATTTATCAAGATAGCCTGTTATCTTCCTCGCAAAAACAACAAGACATTCTCAAAAGAAACTCTCAAATCTGACCTGAGCAAAATTTAGACTAACTTTTAGAAACAGCCTTTATTTTAGCTTTCATAAACCGATTTGCTTCAATAAAAAAATTGCAAAGCATTGGATAATGGAGCAATATCTTCAACACTCGTGTCTTAAAAGGAAAATCTGAAGAATCATAATGGAGAACTTGCTTTACCCAATCATCATTTTTATCGATATGTGACAAATAAAATGCTAATCTGTCGATCTCCATAATGTGAACTGATTTCTCATACTTCTTATATAAACCTCTATCCTCTAAATCGGTTCTAATAATTTCAAAATATTGTTTCCAAAGAATCTGCAAACTGAATCTTCCCGTTATAGATGACGATGTATCAATATAATAATATTTATAAACAATATCATTAAATATCCCGGCCCGACTTACATATTTCGAAAGTTTAATATTCATCAATACATCTTCACTCGGAAGTTTAATACTGCTATCAGGAAACACATCATCATGCCAAATATCGCGACGAGTCATAGAGAAACAACCGCATATAGATCTTAAATCCAAAATATAGGATAAAAACTCTTCTCCCGACATAATCTTTTCAAAAGGATGGTAAACCGGATATCGTTTCTGAGATAAAATTCTCATATAAGCTCCATAAACAATATCGAGATTGTTATCTATACAACGACGATACAATGTTTCTACAGCCGTCGGAAGTATTTCGTCATCAGAATCCACAAAAAACAAATAGTCTGCAATAGAAATCCTTATTCCTGTACGTCGTGCTTCAGCAGCTCCCATATTTTTTTGATGAAAAACTCTTATTCTGGAATCTTTATGTGTATATGCATCTGCAATTTGACCAGAATTATCAGAAGAACCATCATCGACAAGTATAATTTCAATATTTTCTAATGTCTGAGTAATTACACTATCAACACAACGTGATAAATACCTTTCTGTATTATAAACCGGAATTATAACTGCAACGTCAGGTTTTCTCATAAATTCATCTTTTTTTCGGATAAACAAATATAATCAAATAATAAATAACCATCAATATTTTCTAAACTCCATAAACATGATCTATTCTTTTTATCTATAATAAAGAATACAATAAAATGCTTACTTTTGACTCAAATATTCTCACATACGACAAAATTCAAAATCCCAACCTATGGACTCTTATATCTCTAATCAATTGATTTCCGGAATCAACTTCAATGAAACCCCTCTCTATAACGAATATGAACAATGCATTTTTAAGAATTGCATATTTCATAATTGTGACCTATCCCATAAAATTTTCAGAGAATGCAAATTCGAAAACTGCGACCTCAGCTTAACCAAGATGAACAATACGACTTTAAGCGAAATAGTTTTTCTCGGATGTAAGATTCTGGGAGTTCAATTCAATGAGTGCCGTCGTTTTCTCCTCTCGTTCAGATTCGATAACTGTCTATTGCGACTATCTGTTTTTTATAATCTCAAGTTAAAAGAAGCTTGTTTCAATAAATGCGATTTGCAAGAAGTCGATTTCACCGAAACAGACTTAACCAACGCATCTTTTCAGGAATGCAACTTATACAGAGCAATATTCGATCACACAAATTTGGAAAAAGCCGACTTCCGCACTTCAAATTACTATTCCATCAATCCCGAAACAAACCGATTAAAAGGAGCTCGTTTTTCCCTCAACGGACTTCCCGGGTTATTAGACCGATACGGAATTATAATCGAGTAACCCCGTACCAAATAAGTGTCTTTGTTTAGATTTTATAGAAATGTTCTTTTTTCAATCCCACACCGATTATAATAAAATGCTTTTTTGAGTCTCCCCTAATTATAATCAATTCTCGACTCCTCCGTTTCAATCATCTTTATTTATCTCTGCATAAAATTTTGAACAAACTCTAAAAAAATCCGGGATTTTATCAAAAGATAAAATCCCGGATTTTTCTTTTATGCAATATCATACTACTCCTTACGCAAGGAATCCCAGCAAAATACCGGCTGCAACAGCAGAACCTATAACACCCGCAACATTGGGTCCCATAGCATGCATCAACAAATAATTAGTCGGATCATATTCCAACCCTACTACCTGAGATATACGTGCCGAATCGGGCACAGCCGATACTCCGGAATTTCCGATCAATGGATTGATCTTATTTCCCTTTTTCAAGAACAGATTAAAAAACTTAACAAATAAAATTCCGGCTGCCGTAGCAATTACAAACGACAGAGCACCTAAAGCGAATATTTTCACCGAGTCCATCGTCAAGAATTGCGACGCCTGAGTCGAAGCACCTACCGTAACACCCAGCAAAATCGTAATGACATCGATCAGCGGTCCACGTGCTGTTTCGGCAAGACGGCGAGTTACTCCACTCTCCTTCAATAAATTTCCGAAGAATAGCATTCCCAATAAAGGAAGACCCGAAGGCACTAAGAAACAAGTCAACAACAAACCTGCGATCGGGAAAATTATCTTCTCCGTCTGAGATACGACACGAGGAGGTTTCATCCGGATAAGTCTTTCCTTTTTAGTCGTCAGCAAACGCATAATAGGAGGCTGTATCACCGGAACTAATGCCATATATGAATAAGCTGAAATGGCGATAGCACCCATAAGATTAGGAGCAAGTTTCGAAGACAAGAAAATCGCGGTAGGTCCGTCAGCACCGCCGATAATACCGATTGCCCCTGCCTGATTGGGCTCAAACCCCATCATCAATGCAATCGCATAAGCACCGAAAATACCGAATTGGGCAGCAGCTCCTATAAGCATTAGTTTCGGATTCGATATTAAGGCCGAAAAGTCGGTCATCGCACCAATCCCCAAGAAAATCAAAGGAGGATACCATCCCTGCACGACTCCTTGATAAAGAATATTCAATACCGAACCTTCCTCATAAATCCCTACCTGCAATCCAGCATCTTTAAAAGGTATATTTCCGATCAAGATACCAAAACCGATAGGAATAAGCAACATCGGCTCAAACTCTTTCGCAATAGCCAGATAGATAAAAAGGACACCGCAAAGAATCATTATCAGGTTTCCCATTTCAAAATTGGCAAACCCGGTATAAGTGAAAAACTCCTGTATGTTTTCACTCAAGAATGTTAAAAATTCCCCACCCATACGCTTATCCTATAATCAGAATATCCGCACCTTCGAGTACAGAATCTCCTTTGTTTACTTTTATTTCGGTCACTTTTCCATCCCGGTCGGCATTAATGACATTCTCCATTTTCATAGCTTCAAGAATAGCCACTTTCTGACCGCGTTTTACCGTATCTCCGACCTTAACCGATATTTCGAGAATAACACCGGGCAGCGGAGTGCGGACAGCACCTGCCGTTGTAGAAGCTGCCGGTCGGCTCACCACCGGCTCTCCGGTAGGAGTCACAGGAGCGGCTTGCGGACGAGTCAACGGTTTTATCTGTTTTTTTGCAGGTTTATCCAATTGCACTTTATAAGGAGTTCCATTTACCTCCACTTCGGCAACAGACTCATCTACACTATTAATACTTACCTTATAAAGATTACCGTTTATTTTATATTTAAAATCTTTCATGTGTATAAAATTTCTGAGTTATTTTTTTGTAGGTAATTCACGCAAACCATAAATCTTAGAGTTCCACGGAGAATAACGACGCGTAACATGTTTCATCGTCAGTATAGTTTCTTCATAATCATGTTCCGCCTCCATATACTCATATAAAGCCAACGATATTACAGCCAACACCTCTCCCGGAATATCCGCTTCCTCTTTAGCACTCTTCAAATCTCCACCTTTAGCTTTCATCGCCCGCTTGGCGCTCATCCAAACAGCCGTACGACCGATTTGTTTAAACACCAGATACAAAAGTATCAAAGCGAGAAATACGACAGACATTGCCGTCAATGACATAGCAACGCCATCCGGATCTTTTTCTGCAAACTTATCTACTTTCGGATTGCTGTTTTCTACATAGTTTGCCGCATCAGGTGTAGGATGCGGAAGTATTTTCAGTTCCCTACTCCCGTCTACCGGAGCACCATAACTCTCATCAGGTCCTAAAGGAGGAACGATGACCTCATCAATCAAATTCTTACCACTTGCATCAAACAGACCGATATAATTTTCTTTATTCGGTTCTAATACAAAATTCGTATGAAATGCTCCATGATGAGTCAGATTATCCGCCCACAAAAGAACACGCTGGCGAGGTCCTATCTTTGTCTTAAGATCTCCTTTAGAGATCATATATTTCTTAGGGTTATTCTTATCATTGGTAATATAACAACCCGCCATCTGTACCGTTCCGGCAGAAGAATTATAAATCTCAATCCAAGCTCCCCGATTGCCAAAAGGATCGACATAATTACTCACATTATTCGTCAAAACCTCATTAATCCGCAGAGCCGAAGTAGATTGCGCCGTTACAGTGCATACAGAAACTAAAGCCAGCAGCAACACCCCTATACTACGTTTTATCATACTTTTCAAATTTTTAAGGGTTACTACAATGGCAAATTATCGTGTTTCTTTGCCGGATTAGTCAACTTTTTCGTCTGCAATTGCTGCAAAGCACGAATAATACGGAAACGGGTATTGCGCGGCTCGATCACATCGTCGATATAACCATAACGGGCTGCATTATAAGGGTTAGCAAAAGCTTTTTTATATTCAGCCTCTTTTTCAGCAGCCGTAGCAGCAGGATTCTCCGAAGCCGCCACCTCTTTTGCAAATATCACTTCTACTGCTCCGGACGGACCCATAACGGCAATCTCAGCAGTAGGCCATGCATAATTGACATCTCCCCGCAAATGTTTAGAACTCATCACACAGTAAGCTCCTCCGTAAGATTTACGCAATGTAACGGTCACTTTAGGTACGGTAGCCTCACCATACGCATATAATAACTTAGCACCATGTAAAATTACTCCGCCATACTCCTGTCCTGTCCCCGGCAAGAATCCCGGAACATCTACCAGTGTTACCAAAGGTATATTGAAAGCATCGCAGAAACGTACAAAACGAGCAGCTTTCCGAGAAGCATTTATATCAAGTACTCCGGCCATCTTATTGGGCTGATTAGCAATAATACCTACCGACTGGCCGTTAAAACGGGCAAAACCTACAATAATGTTTTGTGCATAATCTTTATGCACTTCAAGAAATTCGCCATTATCGATAATCGCTCCGATTACTTCATACATATCATAAGCACGATTCGGCTCATCCGGTATAATATCATTTAACGAATCTTCAAGACGGTCTATCGGATCTTCACAATCTACCAATGGCGGCTCTTCCATATTATTCTGAGGCAAGAAACTCATCAGATGCCGGATCAACTTCAATCCGTCTTCTTCCGTATCTACCGCAAAATGTGCCACTCCCGATTTTGTAGCATGCACGCTTGCCCCGCCTAACTGCTCTTGAGTCACATCTTCACCCGTAACAGTCTTTACGACTTTCGGTCCGGTAAGAAACATGTAACTAGTACCACGGGTCATAATATTAAAATCGGTAAGAGCGGGAGAATATACCGATCCCCCGGCACATGGTCCGAATATACCTGAGATTTGAGGAATGACCCCAGATGCCAAAATATTCCGCTGAAATATTTCGGCATATCCGGCCAAAGCATTAACCCCTTCTTGAATACGAGCACCACCAGAATCATTAATCCCGATTACCGGTGCACCCATCTTCATGGCCTGATCCATAATCTTACATATCTTCATAGCAAAAGTTTCGGAAAGAGAACCTCCGAACACGGTAAAGTCCTGTGCAAAAACATATACCAGACGTCCAGCAATCGTTCCTGTTCCGGTCACTACGCCGTCGCCCAAATAACTCTCTTTGTCGATTCCGAAATTTACGCTTCTATGCCGCACAAACATATCTATTTCTTCAAAAGAGCCCTCGTCCAGTAGCATAGAAATACGTTCGCGAGCCGTATATTTACCTTTCTTATGTTGAGATTCGATACGTCTCTCTCCCCCTCCTAAACGAGCCTGTTCCCGCAAAGCGATCAGCTCTTTCACTTTTTCAAGTTGATTACTCATGGTAATGGATTTATCGTTTATTTTTTATTTGGATCTTCACACAATTCGGTCAATACGCTGCAAGTCGATTTCGGATGCAAAAACGCTATATTCAACCCTTCCGCTCCTTTACGAGGAGCTTTATCGATAAGTCTCACACCTTTGCTTTCCACTTCAGCTAAAGCATCGGCTACGCCATCTACGGCAAATGCGATATGATGAATGCCCTCTCCCCGTTTCTCGATAAACTTCGCAATCGTACTATCTTCACTGGTAGGCTCTAACAATTCTATCTTAGTCTGACCGACTTTAAAAAAAGCAGTTTTTACTTTCTGATCGGCAACCTCTTCTACCGAATAGCATTTTAAACCTAAAACTCCTTCATAATAGGGAAGAGCTTCTTCAATACTTTTCACAGCAATCCCCAGATGTTCGATATGTGTCAAATTCATAATATAAAAATTTAATTAGTCAATTTAATCAATATAAATAAGAATAAAGAAACCGGGCTTTCAGACCGAAATCCCGGACCATTCCCGACAAATATAAAAGAATAAACCCATATAAAGAAATTATTTCCATAAATAAATATGGTTACAAATCTATACAAAACCGACTTTCTCTTATTTTCAACACGTCCAAGGCTTCTTTCCGATTCCACCGACTTCAAAAAGCGTTTATCCGTTAATCTCAATCTAGTGATTTAAAGCATTTCCATATCATTTCCGTCCGACATATCGTAAATGATTTTCACGACAAATACCAAATTAAAAAACAGGCTGTTCCGGTGTAAACTATTTCTTTCCGAATTTGTTAGAAATCTATCCGGGCAACCCTGATGAAAGAAAGAATATAGAATTTATTTTTTACTTAAATTCTGCCAATTCGACAGAAAAATATGACAAATATTTGGTAAAATAGCCGTACAAACTGACAAAAAAATGGAAACATAAACTCATTTTTTCTGGCACATGATTTGATACACTACTTGTGCTACCGTTTAAAAGGTACGGATAAATAAATACTCCGATCAGACAAACGGTACAAATTAAATCAAGAATATAAACAATTAAAAAAAATAATTACGATGGGAAAAATTATTGGAATAGACTTAGGAACAACCAACTCTTGTGTTTCCGTTATGGAAGGTTCAGAACCGGTTGTTATTGCGAACAGCGAAGGTCGTAGAACGACTCCTTCTATCGTCGCATTCGTAGACGGAGGAGAACGTAAAGTCGGTGACCCGGCAAAGCGTCAGGCGATCACCAACCCTACACGTACGATTTTCTCCATTAAACGTTTCATGGGAGAAACTTATGATCAAGTAGCTTCCGAAATAGCTCGTGTTCCTTATAAGGTTGTCAAGAGCGAAAACAATACTCCGAGAATCGATATCGACGGACGTCTTTATTCTCCTCAGGAAATTTCGGCTATGATTCTTCAGAAAATGAAAAAAACAGCCGAAGACTATTTAGGCCAGGAAGTGAACGAAGCCGTTATTACCGTTCCGGCATATTTCAACGATGCTCAACGTCAAGCGACTAAAGAAGCCGGAGAAATCGCAGGATTGAACGTAAGACGTATTGTAAACGAACCGACTGCCGCAGCTTTGGCATACGGGCTCGATAAAGCTAATAAAGACATGAAGATCGCCGTATTCGACTTAGGTGGAGGTACATTCGATATTTCTATCCTCGAATTAGGAGACGGCGTATTCGAAGTAAAATCCACAAACGGTGATACTCACCTTGGGGGTGATGACTTCGACCATGTTATCATCGACTGGCTTGCCGATGAGTTCCAGAAAGAAGAAGGCGTAGATTTGCGCAAAGATCCTATGGCTTTACAACGTCTGAAAGAAGCTGCTGAAAAAGCGAAAATCGAACTTTCGAGCACGACTTCTACTGAGATAAACTTGCCGTATATCATGCCTGTGAACGGAGTACCCAAACACTTGGTGAAAACTCTAACTCGTGCTAAATTCGAACAACTGGCAGACAAATTGATTCAGGCGACTATCGAACCTTGTCGTCAAGCTTTGAAAGATGCAGGATTAAGTGCTTCGGACATAAATGAAGTAATCCTTGTCGGTGGTTCTACTCGTATCCCGGCAGTACAGACTATTGTTGAAAAATTCTTCGGCAAAGCTCCTTCAAAAGGTGTAAATCCCGATGAAGTCGTTGCTGTCGGTGCTGCTATTCAAGGTGCTGTATTGACAGGAGATGTCAAAGATGTATTGTTATTGGATGTTACCCCGTTATCTTTAGGTATCGAGACTCTCGGTGGCGTCATGACAAAATTGATCGATGCGAATACGACTATTCCGACACGTAAATCAGAAGTATTCTCTACCGCCGTAGATAATCAGCCTTCTGTAGAAATACACGTATTGCAAGGTGAACGTCCTATGGCAAAAGATAACAAAACAATCGGACGTTTCCATCTCGATGGAATCCCCGCTGCTATGCGTGGTGTTCCCCAAATCGAAGTAACATTCGATATCGATGCCAACGGTATATTGAACGTATCTGCAAAAGATAAAGGAACTGGTAAAGAACAAAGCATCCGTATCGAAGCTTCAAGCGGTTTGACAGAAGAAGAAATCAAACGGATGAAAGAAGAGGCTGCTGCAAATGCCGATGCCGATGCTAAAGAAAAAGAACGTATCGACAAATTGAACCATGCAGATTCTCTGATTTTTCAAACTGAAAAACAGTTGAGTGAAATGGGTGATAAAATACCGGCTGACAAAAAGTCTGCTATCGAAAGTGCACTTTCTAAGTTGAAAGAAGCTCACAAATCTCAAGACATGGTCGGCATAGATTCGGCAACAACCGAATTAAACACTGCTCTTCAATCGGCAGCCCAAGATTTGTATAATGCTCAACAAGGAGGAGCACAGCAACAGGCTGGCGCTCAACAGCAGCAACAATCAGCTCCGAACAATGACAATAACGGTGATCATGTAACCGATGTTGACTTTGAGGAAGTGAAGTAATTCCGATAAGTAAATAGATAATAAACAATAAGCAAAAGCATGCAGCTCAATGAGTTGCATGCTTTTTGTGTTTATGGGGTTCATGGTTGCTATGCCTTTGATACTAATACAGATCCTTATTACTTCTGATGGCTTCATCGACAAACAGTAATATTTCTCCCTCAAAAGTCGTATTTCAAATATAAACAAGATAACAGAATTATAGATATTTCCTATCGATGTTCAAGAAATTTATTAAAGCTATTTTGAAGGATGTAGTAAACGGTGAGATTAGACTTATTGCGACACAATAAAATGCCCTTTTATTGAATTTTATATCTCCCAATTCTCTAAAAAAGATCCATTGTAAATTTCCACATTCAATTAACTGTTTAACAACTATTCCTGCAAATAGGATACGTCAATCAACCGACGACAAGTTTCTAAAAAGCTCTTAAAAAAATCACATTGCAAAATATAAAGCAAATCGGTAATAAAATTGTGTATCTGATCTTTTTACATTACATTTGTCGGAATTTTATAATTCACAGTTCCACAAAAACGAATATTTATTAAGTTAGAATTAATACCGTTTATGAAACAAAAGCTTCGTTACCGTGAACTTTTCCGCTTCATTGTCACCGGTACGATCATTACGGTCATACATTATAGTATTTATTTAGCACTAAGCAATTTTCTCTCTTTAAACATTGCTTATACTACCGGATTCATTATCAGTTTTGTCTGTAACTTCTTATTATCGAACTACTACACATTCAAAACCAAACCTTCGGTTAAAAACGCAATCCGATTTTGCGGAAGCCATGTCATTAACTATCTATTGCAAATATCTTGTTTCAATCTATTCATATTTCTCGGTGTGCCTAAAGCGTACGCTCCCATGCCTGTTTGGATCGTTATTCTTCCGATCAATTTTTTATTGGTACGTACAGCTCTGAAACCGTCCTTCAAATGGATAAAAAAGATTCATCCTCATAAAAACAGATAAACATCTCCAAAAGAATCTTTCAAACCTGACCCAAGTAAAATTTAGGCTCTAAGCAAAAGGATAGGGATATATCCTATTATAAAAAGACTTCCAAAAAGAAGAGACTCCTAAAAGTCGAACAAAACAACTTTTTAGGAATCTCTTCAAAATCAATTTTAAGAATTGGTCTAAGAGGCTGGCTAAATTCTATATATCCGTTTTTCCCCTCTCGAAATAATAATTAAGGAACTATTACTTTAACAGTATTAACACCGACTTTTACGACATATACACCCGCCGATAAAGAACTACATATCGTACTATTGCTCTTTATCAATTTACCGTTCAAGTCATAAAAAGAAACCGGGCTGTCATCCGATACTTCAACTTGTATAGTACCGGTCTGTACCATAACTTTAAAATTCATCGTGTCGGACTTCGCTTCAGAAATACCTCCGGTATTATGAACCGTATAATAATATGTGTGTACATATTTGTCCATGTATTCGAACCCGTCAAAAGCATCCTCTTTTATAGATGCGATATCGTCATTTTCATTATAGGTAGTGGTTTCTTTCTTTTTTCCTTCCCAATTATTGTCAAATGTACTCCACTGATAAGTAGTTTTTTCAATTTCCTGATCTTTATCATTAAAAACATATTCAGATTTCAAAGAACCTTTTTTCGAACCGTTCGAATAAGTATAATAAGCTGACATATTTTGCCGTCCCTGATCATCATATCCATATTCCGTCTCGGTAAAATCTTCCAGGCTACCGTCATCTTCAACCAACCAGATATGGGTAAGAATTATATTTCCGTTATCATCAAATTGATTCTCCGATTTCTTTGAAGCCATCCAATTATCATTTTCCCACTCATACCCTAAATAACCAAGTATATCTCCTTTTGTATTCAAAGTATATTCGATTTTCGAAGAGCCTTCCCATTTTTTTAAAGTTTCATCATAAGACCAATACTCTATAAGTGTCAAATTATCGGAATCGTCAAAGGCTCTGATTGTCTTGCTGGAAGGTATCCATTCCCCATTTTCATAATTTTCATATAACTCAAGAGAAGCATCTTCCAGTCTATCATTACTATATTCAAAAGTTTTTCGGCTACTTTTTTCTGTCCATTCTTCTGAAGCATTTTTATCAAAGGTTTCTTCCAATATTACACGTCCTTGATCGTCATAGGTATAAACATACATCAATTTATCCTTATAAGGTAACGGAGCTCCATCTTTATAGCCTCCACTTGACATCAACTTAGTATGAATACTCCCATTATCATAATAAGTATAGGTATATCCGAGATTGGCATACCATTCCCCTTCGGTATCGGCATTCGGTTGAAAATAACTCCAACTTTTTTCCTTATAAAGTTTCCCATCTGCAGAATATTCATTCTCTTCCCGAGAAGAACCTTTCCATCCGGGATACTTTGATGTGCGCGGGTATGCCCATTTTTCACGAAAGATCATATTCCCCTGCGTATCATAGCGATAGAAGGTACTATCCTGTTTCAGACTGCTTCCCGTATTATCCCATTTGATATACTTCACAACCTGTTGTTTCTCGTCATAAGTATATTTTTCCGATTTCCACAAATCGTCATACGCATCTCTGGTCATAATGCTGTCCAGAGTCACCACCTGCCCGTCGGCATACAAACTATACGCACAGAGGGCAAACAAAGCAATTAGTAAATTCTTTTTCATACACTGCCAATTTTTATGGTCGGACAAAAAAATTTTCTGCCCGACCGGATTAATTTTATATTTTTTACATTCTATATTTATAAAGAATTTTTACAGGTTTATCGACAATTCCTTCGTAACTCTTCACCAAATTTTGGGTTGCAAAATCGTAAATATACAGGCTTCCTTTTTTCCCTGATCTGGCAGGGTTATAAGTACCTACATAGAGATAGTTCTCATCATAACTGCGTCCCAAAGTCGTTATTTCTTCTCCTGCAGGGGGAGTAATGGCCGGCTTCGAATTTATCGTCGGAATGCGGGATGCATAATCCCAACGATAAACCTTATTGTCATAATTATAGTACATCTGTGCCGATCTCCGTGTAGTAATCATTACTGAATTTTCATCCATAGCCATAGGTTCTGTTTCAGCATAATCCAACCGTTTGGCATATTGAGTAAAAGTACTGGACATCTTGTGCAATACGATATTGTTATCGGACTTGCGACGAGTAATTACCCATAATTCTCTTGAACCTCTTCTTCTGAAAACCATGTTTACGATTTTGTAATCAGTCAATGACGATCCGTTTGCAACCGATGTACTATCGATCTTAGCATAGCTTGGAGCATAAATTACCGATTCTTTATAGAAGAAATGATAATGATCGTCATCAAATGTACCATAATAGGCTTTTTCGACTCCTAAATTTCTCGAATCCGTACGAAGTGCAACATCATTTGTCAACAGGTCATACCGGTAAATAGCTCCGTCCGTTCCGTTCATCATCGTATATCGACCGCTGGCAGACGAAGAAAATCCGGCAAAATTGAGGCATTTTACACCGGGATAAAGTTCCTCGACCTTTAAAACTTTCTTCAATTCAAAATTCCGGGGATCCATACTGATAATCGAGCCTTTATCATCGGCCGAAGAAACGACCAGATCGGGATAGTTACCTTCTGAATTCTTATTGGCGATATAGAGATCGACGCCTTTTGTTATTTCAATACCCGGATTTATCATCCCGACAATATCTTCATATATTTCCTGCGCTCCTTCTTCTTCCTCTTCCGGAGTTCGGGTTTTAATGAATGTCAGCAAACTATGATCCTGATCATCGGTATTCAAGATCAAGATTCCTTCGTCCAACCCCGAATTGACATTTAAAGTATAGAATTTGAAGACAATAGACTCGCCGTTATCTATCTTCAACCGCATAATATAATTACCGACACGAGTAAACGTATATCTTATGTTAGGATCTGTCGAGATTACTTTCAGATCACCTTTTATAGGATATACAGCCGAAGAAGACGGGTTAGGAGTGCCATAAGCCCATTCATATTTTACCGTTTGTTCATTTGCACTGGATACCTGAGCATCAAAAACCAATTCGATCCCCAAATCGGCATTAATCACATCGGTAGGATTACCGATTGTCAATTCTGCCAACGGAGTCAGTTCTTGCTCTTCCACACCGTAACATCCTGTCAACAACAGCAGTATCAAAAAACATATATTAATTTTCCGCATAAGAAAAATATTTTACAATTAAATAATATCATCTATACAACGCAACCGGATCACGCCAAAACTCGCCTTGATTGCCGGATTCGGCAAAAGGGCAATCATTCGGAATGGGGTTCGCCTTGTAATGCTCATACAACGGGATCAGAACATACTTAGCCCAGACAGCAGGATTGTCTTTTTGATAAAACCCGGCTGTAATTCCCTCTTTATCCAGATATTTGCCATACTTACTTACAGCTTCTTCATAAAATTCAGGTTGTGTTTCTTCCATATCCCAATAATATTCAAGCATCAGCCTAAATTTCTCCGGGAAAAACTTACCGACATACATTTGCCACCCTTCAATGAGTCCCGTACCTGTACCTCCGTTGTTCCACCATGTCGGAAGAGGCACATCTCCATCGGATATAAAGAACCGATAATAATCTCCGTATAACGGTATAAAATTTTCATTCGTACCGATTTCCATCAACACACTTCGATAGGTATTTTGCATCTCCGGAATACGATGCAATGTAAATACGATTTTTCCCATGATAGAATCTGCGGGTATAATCAAATTTCCCATATCGAAATCTTTTCCCAATTCGGCTGTTTCGACAGGATAGCTGACACCTCCCGCCTTTATCGTAGTCATTGTATCTTGTTTTAATGTCACTACAAATTCCCGGTCATAATTGCAAGGCATCCCCATCAGTTTTACCGGGACTTCATAGGTTATCTCATCCTCAGCTTCAAAAACAAACGAACACACCGGAGCATCGGCCGATGCTGTTTTTACAAAGTACACAGTACCCGGCTGAGAAACATCATACATAAGACCCGTATTCTGACAAGAGCTGAACAGCAAAAGCAACGACAGCAAAAAGCTCCCGACTATTCCTGTTTCATGTTTTTTTATTCTGTCCATATCTTTACTCAATATTATAATGAATTTACTCATAATTATCACGCAAATCCTCATCATTCGGGATCAACATTTTATAGTTTTTATCTAAACGACCGTCCAGAATATTCGACTCGCTGATCTGAATATCTTTCTTCAAACGCTTCATATTGAACCATTGCTGTCCTTCTCCATAAAATTCTTTCCGCCGTTCAATATAAATATCGTCTGCTGTAATTCCACCCTCGACACGATCGGCAAATTTGACCATGCCTCGCGATTCGATTACTTTATCAAAATAAGCCGTCGCTTGCTGAGGATCTTTTTCAAGCAACGCCTCTGCCATGATATAATACATCTCCGGAACTCGAATCAAACTTACTCCAAGATATGAATCTCCTGAATATTGTGAATCGGTAGAACCGCTATCAAACATCGAATTGATCATTTTCACACAAGCCGGGCTTACCTCAAGTGTAGAACCGAACCATGCAGACAAACGTAAATCAGAGCCTTCCGGTGTAGGTCCTTGTGTATCACTATACCAATTTTCATAATCAGGATTTAACGTTAACATATCCGTACTACCTGTTTTTCCGAATATCGAATAACAATTTGAAGCATAAGTAGGTGCATAAAGTCCGAAAATCGTCTCTTTCATATTCAACACTCCTCTCTCGAATTGAACAAAATCAGAAGATGTCATCAACGGAAATTTTTGACTGTCAATTACTTTCTTGGCATAAATAGCTGCACTATCCATATCCTGTTTCATCCAATATACCCTCGCCAACAATGCCTGAACGGCATAAAGATTCATGTGAATAATCCGACAATCGGTAAAAGAACTGCCGACATTAGTCCGTTCTGCCTGAACTAAATGGTTGTCTTCTTCCAGACAAACTTCAGCATCTTTCAAGTCCTTTATCACTTTATTATATACCTCACCTACCGTATAAAATGGAGTGATATCATAGGAGTAACGCGTGACATAAGGTATAGCTTTATTCCAAGCTTCCCTGTCATTAGCATTATAATCCACGGCAAAGAGTCTCAGCAAGTCAAAATGCAGCATTGCCCGCAGTCCCAAAGCTTCTCCTTTATACAAATTATAATATCTGAACTTTGTCGGACTGATTGCCTCCAAATTCTGTATTATATTATTTACATAACCGATAGCTTGATAAGATTTTTTCCATGTGGCATTACATAAAGAACGCCCAGATGCATTTTCAAAATCGGCATGAGCAAGGTAATCTAAGCCACCACCGCCTTTTGCGGAAAAATTCAAAGACATGGCCTCCGGATAAAGCACGGATATATATTTCCCATAAATTTCATTAGACCGATAAGTCGTATATACTCCATAAAGAGCATCTTCAACACCTTCATCCGTTTCAAAAAGATCTTTATCAAGCACTTCCGCCTTCGGATTAACATCCAAGAAATTTGCACAACTCGCCAACAACAACGGCAATACCGTCACACAAAGCAGGAGTTTGATATATTTTATTGTTTTCATATTCTTTGATAAAATAAATTGACAACACGTTTATCAGAAAGTCGGTCGGAATATAAGATTCAGACTTCGTTGGTAAGGATATGAAGTACCTCTTTCCATTTTTACCGACGAAATTCTGAATACATCGTCGTAAGCAATTCCGACAACTAATCTCTCCAATTTGATTTTTTTCAGAAACGACTTAGGCAACTCATACGTAAAAGTTATGTTCGACAGATAAAATTCATTTTTCTTTTCTACAAACCTCTCAGAACGATAGGTTTCTTTCTTCTCACCCAATCCGAGGAAACGCGTATGATCTCCCGGTTGTTTCCATCGATCGGTAAAAGCTCGGACGTCAACGTTAAAATAAGGATCAATATTCTCAACAGCATCGGCAATCGTCGAATTGTAAATATCTCCGCCAAACGTATAGCTCGAAGTAAGATTCAATCCGAATCCTTTGTATGCCAATGTCATTCCCCAACTTCCTTTTAATATAGGATTTTCATTTCCCACTGCGACTTTATCATCTTCATTATACTTCAAAGTATAATGTCCGTCTTTGGTAATAAAAATTTCCTGCCCTGTAGCCGGATCGATACCGGCAGAACGCACTGCATATATATCGTACTGAGAACCGCCCTCTTTGTAAAGAAGTTTAGGTTTAGTCCCGGTATCTCCTCCTTGATTGGTTTTTTCCAAGGCATCGCTGATCTTCGTTATTTTATCAAAATTATGAGACCCGTTAATATATGAGCTCAGATACCAATCTTTCGTTTGCAGGATTCTTCCCGACAAATTAAAACTAAGTCCTTTATTCAGCAGCTCTCCCATATTGACTTTTACACTGGATACCCCGACAGAAGGAGGTAAATCGATAGGGACTAACATATCAAAGGTCTTATCTAAATAGAAACTGAAATTAAACGAGAGACGATCTTGAAACATACGAGTATTGATCGCAAATGTATTCTTCAAGGTTTTTTGCCATTTCAATAACGGATTTCCCATATTTATCGGAGTAGCACCAACTCCTGTATAATAATCATTATCCTGATCATATTGATATCGGGTTACCGCCTGTTTTGCACTAAATCCGGCATTTCCCGTAGATCCCATATTCCAACGGAGGCTCAAATCATTCAACCAACTCTTTCTAAAAAATTTCTCTTCATGGATATTCCAGCGAGCACCGACCGACCAGAACGGTCCGAAACGTTTATTCGCACCATTCGAAGAATTTCCCGAATAAGAAAGATTTCCATCTATAATGTAGCGTTTTAAAACAACAATCGTCGTATTCCCATAAAACCCTACACTCGTACTGATATTCTCGTCTCCACTCGGCTTTCCATTCTTGGTATATCCCATAGCAAACTTGATATCATTCAAATTATCCTTCATAAATCCGATCCCTTGCGCAGAAAAGTCGCTGGTATATTTATAGGATATGCTTGAACAACCTGCATTAACAGAAAATCCGACATCCTTAAACTGCTTTCTATAACTGGCTGTAAATTTTCCGTCCCATGCCGAATTATTTGTTCCGGAGATCGTATAAGAACCTTTCTCAGCCTGATTTACCGTTGACAGATATTGAGAGTCATCCGGAGAAACATATACATCGGACTGGCTGTAATCTGAAGAATAATTGATTTGCCCGGTAACATAGAATTGGGGTACGATATCCCAACGTATCATTACCGAGTTTTTCATATTCCGGTTCTGATTTTTACTAAAACTCGATAAAGTCGCATTATACAAAGGATTTTCGATCTTTTTTTCTGATCCGGAAGGATCGAAAGGATCGAAATAATATTCTTTGATATATTCCCCGTATTCATCATAAATCGGTTCATACGGATTCATTTTACTATATGTGGAATAATCTCCATAAGGAGAACTCTTACTTCCGCCTAATCCATAACTTCCGGTAAAAGAGATAGTCAACTTATCAGTCAACCGATAACCGAAATTTATATTGAATCCATAATTACGACGATAGTCTCCTTTCATAATACCATAAGTATCTCTAAAGCTAAGCCCCGCCGAATAAGATAAGTTTTGCCCCATACCGGTAAGTGTCAGAGAGTGGGAATGGCTGAAGGCGAACCGCAACGGAGCTTTATACCACTCTGTATTGATTCCTCTCCGAATATTTTCCAATTTATATGCGTATGCCTGATCCAAAGAACCGTCATCGGTATCATAAAGGCCGGCAAGACGTTCCAGTTCCAATTTCTGCTCGGCATTGGTCAAGTTCATCGAAGAAAGATCGGCATAGGCAAATGTCGGAGTAAAACTATAACGTAAACGCACTTTACTATCCTTTGCCCTGACACGTTCTACCAAAATTACACCGTTGGCAGCCCGTTCACCGTAAAGTACCGTAGCCGAAGCATCTTCTAATATCGTAACAGATTCTATTTCATTGATTTCCATATCATAAAGCTCTTCCATAGAAATCTCTACTCCATCCAATATTACCAACGGATTATTAATTCCCTGCTCTCCACTAATAGCCAAAGAATTAGCCCCACGAATTATCAGTTCAGGAACTACATTCGGATTTGATCCCGCTGCATTATTCTCTACAATCTTCATATTAGGGGTCAGTGCCGTAATCGCTTTCAAAACGTTCGTACTGGAAACCTTCAACAAATCATCACGCTGCAATGTCGTAGCCGTCCCCGTAAAGGTTTTCTTATCTTGCGCAAAAAAACCATTTACCACAACCTCACTTAAAGCGACATTATCTTCTTGTAAGTGAACAATCAATTTTCGTTCAGGCTTTACAACCTTGATAGAGTGCGGCAACATACCTACAAACGAAAAATCGAGAAAGATATCTTTATCCGATTTAGGAATCTGTATGATAAACCGCCCGTCAACATCCGTAGCTACCGCCTGTGTTGTTCCTCTTACTTTCACGACAACCCCCGGTAACGGTTCTTCTTTACTGTCAAGTACCGTACCGATAACCGTAACACGCTGGGTCTTAGGTTGTTCTTTTTTATCTGAAGTTTGTTTATTTTCATTTTTAGGAGGGGTTTGAGCATTTATTAAGCCGGTTACCATTACTAAAACAGATAACAGCAAAACTCTCTTTAACCACCGTCTCAGAACAAAAGTGTAATATAACATATAATTTCTGAGTTTTTATAATCTTTCTCCGTTCGGAGAAAACATATTCGACTATTTTACATAAAATTAGAATCCGGAATCGGTTCAGGTTTCAGTATCCGGAACTATATAACCTACAATCTTATAAATCTTGCATAGTTTAGGAAAAGGTCAGGTTCGGAAGAAAAATAAAAATTTTCTTCCGAACCGTTCAAAACCTATTTATTTAGATCTTGCATCCAAAGCTTCATCGATCAAGTACAACATAGCTTTAAAGTGAGCTTTTGTATCGGTATCGACAGCACCCATTCGTGACTTCAATAAAGATTGAACACGTAAAAGTTGACCGAATAACAGATCTTTCGAATTATCTATACTTCTCAAATTTACTCTATATTGCCAACCGTAACCGTAACCGATCTCATCTTGAGCCATTTTGCGTGCGACAACACCTGAACCTTCCTTCATTTCCAATTCACGCAGGACATCTTTATAGCGTTCTACAACTCCGCTTTCATCCAGTCCCATAGAAATAATTTCATCAACAGAAGGAGCATAAGCGGCAGCAACGCTATTTTCGTCGGTCAATCCCATTTTTTGTAAAGGCTTGGTTGTTTTACCGGCTACATATACAGCTCTTTCTAAGAAAAGACGTTGCAACATACGATCCGATTCGGGTACATGATTCTTCTTTATGGCACTTTCCCAAACTAAAGAATAAAGATCATCAAAATATTCTTTGGGAGAATATCCCTCTTTACCGGCAATATGAGACGAGAAAATAACATTGCTGTATGAATTAAATAATTCAAGTCCGGTATAATATCTCATAATCGGAGCTAATCCGACTCTTAATCCGAAATTCTTTGTCACCTCTTCATTGTCTAACCAGTCGCAATTTTTCAACTCGTTTATCACCCATTTAAGAGCAGCTTTTTGTTTCGATTTTTCTACTGCCCGAACTCTTTCGCCCGGAGTACCAGCTTTCAGATCTGTTAAATAAATCCCCCCGATATTCAACATAACATGGCGGAAATAGCGATCATATTGTTTAGCCAAGTTCTCATAAGTCATTTCTCTGTACGAACCATCCGGATCCATTTCATCTGTTATCCATTCGTTCATGTGAGCAAGAATATATTTCAGATTCTTTACACCATAATCGGATGCCTTGATCGCATCATCGCCAAGATCTTCTTCCACAGCACTCGGATCGTAACGGCCTGAAACTTGTTGTCTTCCGTAACGATAAAGCGGATCTCCGGCTTTTGCATCGATCATAGCTTCGAGATACGGAATCTCTTCCATCTCATCTTTTGCCTCAAATATCGGTTTATAAGCATATTCTACTAAATAATAGTCATATACACCCAAATCGGGAGGAGTCAGTTTAACTCCCTTATCTCCCGGTTGCGCAACATAATTGAAACGGGCATAATCCATAATAGAAGGAGTAGTTCCATACTTCTGCGTAAAGCTTGCCGAACGTAAAGAATCGACCGGGAAAGCAGCAGATGCTGCCATATTGTGCATAAATCCGAGACAATGACCGACTTCATGAGCTAAAATATAGGCAATAGATTCGGTAATCATATCCTCATCCATTTTCTTATTTCGTGCTCTTTCATCTACTTGTGCAGTTTGTACAAAACGCCATTGGTTTAACAACTTAACCACATCATGATAAACCAATACCGATGCATTGATAATTTCTCCGGTAGAAGGATCTACCCATGATGGTCCCATAGCATTCATAACTCGTGCCGGAACATAACGAATACAAGAATATTTTAAATTGTCCGGGTCAAAATTAGGATCATCTTTCGGAAAATCGAGAATCTGAATCACATTCTTAAAACCGATTTTTTCGAATGCTTTATTCCAGCGAAGAATACCCATACGCGCACCTTTAGCCCAAGCTGCAGGAAAAGCGTCATCTAAATAAAAAACAATCGGTTTCACCGGCTCTACCAATTCACCACGTAAATAAGCTGCCGTATCTTTAGGTTGCAAATTCCAACGGTGAATCATCGAATAGGTTTTGATAAAATCTTCATTTTTATCGAAATTCAAACGGTTTGTATTAAAAATACCTATTCGTGAATCTGAAACACGAGGACGCATTTTTTGCTCCGGTAAAAGAAGAATCGTACGTGTTACCTGAAATGTCACCGGAACATTCTGTGATAATGTGTACATGCCCATCAATTTTGTTGAAACCGAATAAGACATATACGATTTTATAGAAGCATTGTCTTCGAATGCCTTTATTCCCGTCACAGCCGATGCTTTAGAATTGAAAGTACCCGAGACACTTACTACACCGCCACCATTCGACATAGGAGATAACTGATCGTTCGATCCGGTAAAAAGAGTAGTCATATCGAATACGACAGCAGAACTATCCGGATTATAACAAAAAACAGGCATTGTATTTAAAATAGGGTCTAAAGTACTGATGTCTATCGCTTTCTTCATAGCTGCATCACTCTCATCATATCGAGGAGCGACATTTACTTTCGACATACAGATAAGACTGTCCATCTTGACAAATTTCACATACATCGGCGGTTTAGGTTTGTACCCGATCATCCCGAGATCTGTATCACTCGCACCTGAGATAGTAGAAGCAATCAAAACTTCCCGACCCAGATATTTTACCGGCATTTCAAAATAGATTTTCCCTTTAGTCCAATGTAATGTAAGGAAGTCTCCTTTCGCCGTTTCACAAGCTTTCGTCTTAAAAGTCCGTTTGTACTTGCTACTCTCTTTTTTCACTGAAGAATCTTTCGAGACTTCCGTTTTTTTAGACTTTTTGGATTTCCCCCTTTTGGCATAAACATCGGGAGATCCGAACAATAATACTGCCGACAGCAATATTAATCCAACTTTTCTCATTTGCACTTACCTATAATTTAATTATTAATCCTAAACATGTTCTATGATTTTCATAGTTAAGTTAAACAGCTAAAATACAGAACACGCCTTTCCTCTATTTCCAATTTCTAATATCCAAACAAAGGAGATTCCCCGTAATTCAGCGGGGATCTCCCTGTTTTTTCATATATATTTTTCAACTTTACGGAACTATTACCGAACACCGTTTATTACCGATTTTAACAATATATGAACCCGGTATGACTTTTATAGTTTCTACATTTTCGGACGCCTTACGCATTGTTACCAAAGCTCCATTCAAAGAGAATACCTCGATCATATCATTATTTTCGGCATTCAACACTTTAATCAAGCCGTTTCCGGTAGTTATGATTCTACCGCTTACTGTATTTTCGTCTACTCCTGCAGGAACAGTAATGTGAACATTTGTTGTTTTAAACATATTTGCAGTACCCGTAAATTTAGGATAAGCCGCCGTTGCCATAACGCAATACACACTATCAGCAAGTTCAGTTCCGGTAAATGTGAACACACCGTCTTTTTCTGTATAATCCACATCTTTTTGCAATGCTGTTCCGGCTGTCTTCAAACGCCACGTATATGTCGTAGTCTCTTCTTTATCCGACACCCCGAAAGCCTTCAATTCGGAAGAAAGATCGACAACCGTTCCGGCAGTAATATCTTTCGGCAACACATAAGGTGCTTGAGGTGCATAAGTAAGACGACTTGCTGAAGACATTCCTAAAGTTTTCTCAGGAAGAGTAGAAATTGTCAGTTTATTATTTTTCACATCCAATGTCGTTGTAGGAGCAACCCCTTCACTCGGCATAATTATTTCCTCCAAATTATTGCTACTTAATCGACATGGCCCTAAATCATTACATACCGAAAGATCGATACTTGACAACAGGTTTTCGCTTAAATTCAAATTATATAGATCCGGACAAGCGGTCAAATCTATACTTTCGAGGCTATTCCCATTTGCAGACAACCAAAATAATTTCGGGCAGTGAGTTACATCTAAAACAGATAATTCATTCTCTTCTGCATAGATATAATATAATTCTTCATTGTTCGTAACATCCAATTCTTTCAATTTATTAGTCGGAACTTTAAGAACTCCCAATTGAACGGCTTTCGCCACATCTACAGAAGTAACCTCTTGCCCATCTGCACCGAAAAACAGGGCATCATTGGCATATATCTTTATCGTTCCTTTCGAAGTGCCCGTTAACTCAGTCGGTTTCATGGTATTTTGTCCGAAAACCGCAAGAGAGTCATTTATTTCTACAGTTTCTACCGGAATCCCATCTCCCCAATCAATGAACACTTTATGCCCGGTAGCACAACCAAGCTGTAATTCCACTTCTTCGACTTTTGTAGTATTTAATGTAATTGCAGCTTCTGTAGCAACTACCGAAAGATCTGTCTTGTAAGAATTTGCAGTACCTGTAAATTTAGGGAATGCATTAGTTGACATTACACAATAAATCGTATCCGATAACTCTTTATCAAACTTAAAGACACCCGCACTGACTTCAGTATAATCCGTTCCGGATGTTAAAACCGTATTGTCTTCCTTCTTTATCCACCTATAAGTAGTTGTTTCTTCTTTATCGGATAATCCCTGTAATGTCAATTCGGATGAAAGATCTACTGTTCCCCCTAATGCTATTTCTTTAGGCGATGGATACGGATTTTGCGGATAATAAGTATAAGATTTAGCTTTCGTAACAGGCAAAGTAGATAATTTAAAATAATTATCTTTCAACAGAACTTGTGTTAAATTGGCACTCGATGTCGGGAAAATTACCGAATTTGCAGCAGCGAATCTATTCCCTGACAACCGAAGGAATTTTAAACTTTCACACATTGAACAGTCGATATCAGTCAAAAGATTATTCGTTAACGCTAATGACGTCATTTTAGTATTAGCGCTTACATCGATCGTAGTAATTTTATTATCTGCAAGATTTACATTGGTAAGACTGGGACATCCGGTCAGCTTGATCTTGGCTATCGACATACCGCTTGCCAAAAGTTGCGTCAAATTAGGAGCATCTCCCAAAGTAAGGGTTTCAAGTTTATTATCGTCAAGATTCACATATTCTAACTGATTATTTTTCGATAAATCAATTGTCGTAAAACTGTTATCATTAACTTTAATATATCCCAAATTTGTTGCCCCCGTTACATCCAATTCAGTAATCTGTTGATCTGTATCAATAACAAAAAACTTAATATCATCTGCATAAATCTTTATTTTTCCACCATTTACAGGAGTTCCAGTAACAACAGTAGGATGAATTGCTGCAGAAGAAGCTGTCGGATAAACGGTCGCTGAATCGGCAATTTCTACCGTTTCGACAAGTTTTCCATCTCCCCAATCAATATGAATCGTATGAGCTGTTCTACAACCAAATTTCATTTCTATCACATCAGTCTTAGTCGTAGTCAATGTAATAGAAGGCGTAGTAGTTTCTGCATACATATGTGCAATAGAAAAAACACACAATAGAGCAGATAAGAGTAAACATCTTTTCATAAGCCTTAAGTTTTAGTTATTTAAGAATAAAATTAACACTATCAGAATCCTATTAAAACCTTATAATCTACAGATGTCTATATTAACGAACATTAATCTGGACGATTTTTTTTATTAAAGACATTTTTTCCATTAGCACTTAAGAAATTACTTTTCAGGACAATATCCACTTTTCCTCACCAACACAATATCTTTCTTCCACAATCCAAAGAAACGTTCAATTAATTGGACGATTCACCTTATATATAATAAAATATTAGCATAAAAATACGCTAACCCGGCATAAACATTCAAGCCTAACGGCTACAAATATAATAAATTTATTTCTTTTCTTATCAAAAACATATTTTTTTGTGTAATATATGCTATACAGCAGCTATTTTATCAAGAAAAATGATAAAATATACACCATTTATGCAGAATTATGTTTTTATTCTTTTATTATTTTAATTGAAAGACTACATTAACCCGAGATTTCGAGTTCGAAAAAATAACACTATTATTTTTATTTACAATAAAGCAAAAAAAATCCCCGTAACCATTACAGTTACAGGGATTTATATATTAGTAATGTATTATATTACTTGCTCAAAGCCTGAGCCACGTCAACCGCACAAGCCACTGTACATCCTACCATCGGGTTGTTACCGATACCGAGGAAGCCCATCATTTCCACGTGAGCGGGAACTGAAGAAGAACCGGCGAACTGAGCGTCTGAGTGCATACGGCCCATCGTGTCGGTCATACCGTAAGATGCAGGACCGGCAGCCATATTATCAGGATGCAAGGTACGCCCCGTACCACCACCTGAAGCAACAGAGAAATAAGGCTTACCTGCCAATACACGTTCTTTTTTATATGTTCCGGCAACCGGATGTTGGAAACGGGTTGGGTTGGTAGAGTTACCTGTGATAGAAACATCTACGCCTTCTTTCCACATAATAGCCACACCTTCACGAACATCGTCAGCACCATAGCATTTTACTTTGGCACGAGGACCATCGGAATATGCAATCTCTTTAACCACCTTCAACTCTCCGGTATAGTAATCGAATTGAGTCTGAACATAAGTAAATCCGTTGATGCGAGAGATAATTTGTGCAGCATCTTTACCAAGCCCATTCAAAATACAACGCAAAGGTTCTTTACGTACTTTATCGGCTTTTGCAGCAATCTTGATAGCTCCTTCAGCGGCAGCAAACGATTCGTGGCCGGCCAAAAATGCGAAACATTTAGTTTCTTCTCGCAATAACATTGCAGCCAAATTACCATGTCCGATACCGACTTTACGGTCATCGGCAACAGAACCGGGAATACAAAATGCCTGCAGCCCGATACCAATGGCTTCTGCTGCCTCTGCCGCGTTTTTACAACCTTTTTTCAGAGCAATAGCAGCACCTACAACATAAGCCCACTTCGCATTTTCAAAACAAATCGGCTGAGTTTCTTCACACGTTTTATAAGGATCGAGACCATAAGATTCGCAGATAGCATTTGCTTCTTCGATATCTTTAATTCCGTTTTCGTTCAATGCAGCAAGAATCTGTTTGATACGACGGTCTTGACTTTCAAATTTTACTTCTCTAATCATTATCTGTTCCTCCTTATATTATTCGTGACGTGGATCAATATGTTTAACTGCACCCTGTTCTTCAGTGAAACGTCCGTAAGTACCGGTTACTTTCTTCAAAGCTTCATTGGCATCCGTACCTTTCTTAATCTCATCCATGAATTTTCCGAGGTGAACAAATTCATATCCGCAAATCTCATCGTTCTTATCGAGAGCGATAGTTTTAATATAACCTTCCGCCATTTCGAGATAACGAGGGCCTTTTGCCAAAGTACCATACAGAGTACCTACCTGACTACGCAGACCCTTACCAAGATCTTCTAAGCCCGCTCCGATCATCAAACCGCCTTCAGAGAAAGCTGACTGAGTGCGTCCGTAAACAATTTGCAAGAAAAGTTCACGCATAGCCGTATTGATAGCGTCACATACAAGGTCGGTATTCAACGCCTCAAGAATAGTCTTTCCGGGAAGAATTTCAGAAGCCATAGCTGCCGAATGAGTCATCCCCGAACAGCCGATAGTTTCTACCAAGGCTTCTTGGATTACACCATCTTTTACATTCAAAGTCAGTTTACACGCACCTTGTTGCGGAGCACACCACCCCACACCATGAGTCAAGCCTGAAATATCAATCACTTCTTTGGCTTTTACCCATCTACCTTCTTCAGGTATAGGAGCCGGACCATGATTAGGTCCTTTTTTTACAACACACATGTGTTCTACTTCGTGTGAATAGATCATAATAATTCGCTCTTTTTATTTATAAAATTTAAAGCCATTAATAAGCACCGCAAAGTTAGAACTTTTCCCGATTTTAACAACATATATACTTGAAGAAAAATCAGAGCAATTGACATCAATTTAATGTCATCATTAAAATTTAAAATAAATGTTATCGAGTAAACACAAAATTTTTCTACATTTGTATTATATTCACATTACTATTCACACACTAACTACATCATGAAAAAATTAATTTCAGTTCTGCTAATTTTCATTCCCGAGATTTTATTCGCAGCGAATAAAGAGTGGAAACCGGGATATGTTGTCACTACTCAAAACGACACAATAGAAGGATATATCGCCTATCGAAAAAGCATGGAAGATCAAGAAAAATGCTTGTTTAAAAAAGACATGCGATCTCCAGAATTTAACTATACTCCGAACGAATTGATCTCATATCGATACGATGACGGACTATGTTTTCAAAGTAAAAATATAAAAACATCACATCTCAACGGAAAATATTTCGTAGAATGTTTATTGGAAGGAATTATCAATTTATATTGCGCACAAATAGATTATTCGAAAGAAATGGATGATCGAAAATCATTCGGGCCTATCGTCACAGCATTCTTAGCCGAAATCCCGGAAGAAGACAGTTGGGTTGAAATAATCTGTCCGACTGATATTTTCAACGACCAACTGGAATCGAAACGAAACGACAAGAAATTGACCAGCCTTTTTATAAATCAAATAGAGAAATTGAAAAACGATATACCTAAATCAAGTTATAACCGAGATAAGATGATCGCTTTGTTCAAAAAATACCATGACCTCGTATGTACAGACAAAGATTGTGTCATATATAAAGAACCCCATAAAAGACCTTCTCAATTTTTGACTTGTTTCACAAGTTTCGGATTTCAAAAAAGACGAGCAACAGATATACTCGATCCAGAGCAAGAAAATTTTCTCTGTCCCATGGTACATGTCGGAGTGACATATAGCCATAGCCTCAATAAATTCACAGACAGGCTTCGATTAAATGTCGCACTTGGTCTATTCTATCTGAATGCTAAAAAAAACACCTATTACAACAAAATATTTTATCATCCCGGATATGAATTCACAGATAATGAAGGAAACGTTACAGGACCAAAAACATATCACGATATAGAATACCATTATTTATTCCGTACTTTAGGGATATATAATCAAATCAGTGTAGAAGGCAGATTGATGGCCAAAAAGAAAATACAACCTTTACTTGAAATAGGGCTCTATCAACAAGTATATATTCCGGTAAAAAACAAACTCGACATATCTGTACGAGAGTTAGGACACAATATCAATTCAATGGAATATCCCCACTACATTGTCGGGATAATTGCTTCAGTCGGAATATCCATAAACAAAGAAAAGTATCAAATTCCCATAAAGATAAACACTTATCTCCCATTTACCGAAAGTATAGACAGGCCGATGGAATTACGGACACAATTCAGCCTCTCTATCGGATATACGTTCAGCATCGGAAAAAATAACCGATAAATTTCAACGGCATCTCTCATATCCATTATTAAAACGGTTACATATCCATACGATGTGCAATCGATTTCATTTTTATTTTTTGTCAAATTGATAAAAGCTCTTTTTGCATTCTGAAAAAATTTGACGAAATTTGTGTCGCTTTTGTAAGATTGACAGTAGTTTTAATTATTAACACAAATAAATTCTCAATTACAATGAAAAAAAGTGCTCTGCAAATAGCTCGTGCAGCTTATCAACCGAAGTTGCCTAAAGCGCTTAAAGGGTCTCTCAAAATCCAAGAAGGAGCTCCGACCCAGTCTGTAGCTGACCAAGATGCTATTGCGAAATTATTCCCCAATACTTACGGAATGCCGGTATTATCATTCATAGAAAGTAACGAAGTAAAAAATTATCCGGCAATTAATGCAGGAGTTATACTTTCGGGCGGACAAGCTCCCGGCGGTCACAATGTAATTGCCGGCCTTTTCGACGGATTAAAAGCGCTGAACAAAGACTCCCGCTTATATGGATTTTTATTAGGACCGGGAGGTCTCGTCGATCACAAATATATCGAACTGACCCAAGATATTATCGATGAATATCGGAATACCGGAGGTTTCGACATTATCGGTTCAGGCCGTACAAAACTCGAAACAGAAGATCAATTCGATAAAGGTTTACAAATTATTAAAGAATTAAATATCAAGGCCCTCGTTATTATTGGAGGGGATGATTCCAATACTAATGCTTGCGTATTGGCAGAATACTACAAAAAAAACAATACGGGTGTACAGGTAATCGGTTGCCCCAAAACAATCGATGGAGACCTCAAAAACGAAATGATAGAAACTTCTTTCGGATTCGATACGGCTTGTAAAGTTTATTCCGAAGTTATCGGAAACATCCAACGTGACTGCAACTCTGCAAAAAAATATTGGCATTTTATTAAATTGATGGGGCGTTCGGCTTCTCATATTGCATTGGAATGCGCATTACAGACTCAACCGAATATCTGCATCATCTCGGAAGAAGTAGAAGCCAAAAACATGTCATTAGACGATGTTGTGACATATATTGCAAAGATCGTTGCCGACCGTGCAGCAAAAGGTAATAATTTCGGAACTGTTCTCATCCCAGAAGGATTGATCGAATTTATCCCGGCAATGAAAAGACTTATCGCCGAACTGAACGACTTCCTTGCACACAATAGCAATGAATTTGCTATGATTAAAAAATCCGAACAACGAAATTATATTATCAATCACCTTTCTCCCGAAAATTCGGCTATTTATGCAAGCCTTCCCGAAGGGGTTGCCCGCCAACTGTCTTTAGACCGCGATCCTCACGGAAATGTTCAAGTATCATTGATCGAAACTGAGAAATTGCTTTCAGAAATGGTCGGTAAAAAATTGGCCGAATGGAAAGCGGAAGGCAAATACAGCGGTAAATTCGCTGCTCAACATCATTTCTTCGGATATGAAGGCCGTTGTGCTGCTCCTTCTAACTTCGATGCCGACTATTGCTATTCATTAGGATACACAGCAGCAATGTTGATCGGTGAGGGCAAGACCGGATACATGTCTTCGGTACGTAATACTACCAAACCTGCAGATCAATGGATTGCAGGCGGTGTTCCTGTAACCATGATGATGAATATGGAACGTCGCCACGGAGAAATGAAACCGGTTATACAAAAAGCATTAGTAAAATTGGATGGCGCACCTTTTAAACACTTTGTAGCACAGCGCGAACAATGGGCTAAAGAGACCTGCTATGTTTATCCCGGACCGATCCAATACTTCGGACCGACAGAAGTTTGCGACCAGCCTACAGAAACTTTGAAATTGGAACAAGCATAAAGAATATTATTCTTTATATAAAAACGAGCCTTATTTTTTTAACTGAAATAAGGCTCGTTTTTATATATTAAAAGCCTGTTATTCCATTTCTTTAAACGATCGGTCAGGTCATAAAAAATACGGAGAATAAAAATATCCTCCGCATTTTTCTCAAAACATATACACTTATTTATCTCTTAAACTGTGCCCTTACGAAATCAAGATATTCTGTTCCATAACCATCACCGTAAGCCGGATCGGTAGGCTCTATTGCCGTATTGGTATTCCAATCGTTAAACGAATCGACAAATACGATAGGATGTTTACCTAAATTACGTTTGGCCACATTACATAAAGTCTTAAACGTATCTTTGTTGCGAACAACCAACGGGTACTGAGCATAATTTTGCAGATTCTCTACATACCAATTAAATGCAGGAGAAACTGTCGGAATAAATTCGTGCCCGAAGTTGCTGGACAAGAAACTCTGGAAATAAGCCCAGTTCTGGTCTATCAGTTGCGGGTACATCTGCGAACGGTTATAATTGGTCTGTTTATACATCGTTTCACAACACAACGCATCTACATTACCTACAAAATAATATTGATAACGTCCCGGAGGAGTAAAAGCACCCTGACGAGCGACCAAGAACATATCATACCCTCTTTCTTCTTTCACATAAGCCCTCATATCGGCATATAGCTTCTTACTATCTAAAGAATGAGTTTTATCAGCGGCAATAATAACGACCATCGGCTTCCCGTCAACTTTAAAATAATTAGGATCGCTAAAATAATCGGCAATGCGCTTGAAGATATCATTAAAACGCTGAAGCCGTGTTTGATACTTCAAAGGACGAGTAGAAACCACATCTTGCACCTCCTCAACACGCCCTCCTTCTTCAGCTTTTAAAGCTGTCGGTTGATTATTAAAATTATTCATATTCACCGAAATCACGTATTTCAGTCCCTTTAAATCGACAAGAGCACCACAAGCCGGATCATTCGCCGCCTTTCCGGTTACATCACGACGTCCTGTCACCACGTTAACAAATGCAGTATCTCCTAACACATTAGGATATTTACCCATCGAAGTATTGCAATTCGGTAAAATGAAAAAGTCCAGTCCCGCCTGTAATGCCCAATCTACTTGCTGCTGAGCTATAGCGATAAACTCCTCATTATTCGGGTTCATCGGATAAGGAGCATCTGTGGCTTTAGATCCTTCCTCCGGATAATTCACAGAAGACAACATCGGTATGACATTCGCTCCTAAAATAGAGTTGGCATAATCTAAAGGTTGTTTCAACCGCGCATATTTTTCCGCATTAAGACCACCGCTACCCAAATTCATATAATAAGCTCCTAACTGCAGACCGGCAGGCGGCTCAACATCAGGAATTTCATAATTCAGAAAATAATCATCTATACTGGGTCCGTCATCCTTCGCACAAGAAGAAAACATCAATAATCCGGCACAGAGATACAATCCTATTTTACTATTTCGTTTCATTCTATATTGATTTTATGTGTTCTAACTTATACAAATATTATTACCAATAGGGTGTAAACTCAACTTGTTTAATCACCTTCATATCGATATACTTGCCAAATTCCGTAGTATCTTTGATTGCCGGAAATTCTTTCTTTACACCCTCCAAGAAATGATCCCAATCTTTACCATACCATTTTTGAGCAAATTTAGAGCTGTATACAACTGTACCCCTTGCCCATTTTGCATCTCCGGCTGCAGTATCGAATGTTTTTGCAAATTGCAATAAAGTGAAAAAGTTATCTCCCCAATGATAAATAGGTGATGACTGCGGTGAATTGGCTTGCAACAAATCGATAGCCTTATAATATTGCACCTTATTTTTAGTAAGTTCTTCTGTCGGATAAACCAATCGTTCCGGAATATAATCATAAGTCGTTTTCGAACCTTCCGGCAAATTATTAACAGAAGCATAGAAATAAGGAGGATAGTTCATCACCCTTGTACGACGCTCCAAAGTCCACGCAGCATGGCCATTAAAGAAATCAGCCAAATAACGTTGTTTCCATATCTGCTCTAAGTGATTTTCATCACCGCCTTCTCCATTAACTTCAACCTTGTAAATACCCTGATAATCATATATACCTTCTCCGTTCGTATTCCATTTCACTCCATCCTGTTCATAATAATCGGAAGCGCCCGATACTCCCCATTGATCAAACGACGCAATAATACCTGCTTTATAATAATCTTCAGCAGATTTCGCGCCCAATCCATATTTAATTTTAGCCTCGGCAGCAAGAAAGTTAGCATCTGCCGCTGTCAAAATCGGATGAAATGCATCCATTTTAACAAGATCATAAGCGACCTTCGAATAAGTATCTCTACTAACATTGGCACTTGAGAACGGGCTTGGAATTTTATTGACACCGTCATAAGTACCTACTTCCCACGCACCTGTCGTAACCGGAGAATATTCTTCACGAGGACAATACGGAACTTTGTAAGTAACAATCATAGAGTCCATCATCAATTCATGTCCCTCAATTACACTTTGACGAAACAATGTATCCCGTACTTCAAAACGATCTTCAAAATCAAACGTTTTCTGACAATATGCTTCCAAACGCGGGTCATTGAAAGATCTCAGCCAAATAAAGAAGTAGAGGTTGACATTCGGATAAGAATCGATATTATTCGGCTTTGTATCAAGTTCTTTCAAAAAACGAGTATAATACCAAGATACATCGACATCTTTCTGAGTTCCCCATCTCGGACACATATTGTCTTCTACCGTCGACATCAACAGATCTTCCCGTCCCATACTTGCCTGAATAGCCTGAAACGAACGTTCGGGAATTGCACTTTGTGTATTCATAGCCACTTCAAGGCGCAACGTATTGGCGAATTTCAACCAACGAGTCATATCGCTTTCATTTCCAGAAGCATAATATACCGGATCTTTTTCAAAACCGCCTTTATTCAAATCGATTTTACTAATCGCGTCATCGAGCATATTCAGCACTTCTGTATAAATCGAAGCTTCAGAATCATACCGGAACTCATTTAAATCGGCATTCAAAGCATCCTGCATAGGCATAGGACCGAAAGAAGAGGCCATGAAGTAATATACGTATGCTTTCCAGATTTGAGCGATCTGCACTCTATTTATAGCCTCCGGTATATTTTTTTCCTTATCGATACCAATTTGCAGATTTTTCAAAATATCAACATACATTTTAGTAAATGCACCGCTCGTGTTATCTTTATCGCTCGGGCCTCTGAAAGTAAGGAACGAATAGCGGGAAAACCACATAAAGTAGTTATAATTCAGCTCCGCCATACAATCAAGGCTCTTGTAAATCGTCCCCGGAAACACATCCTGCAAGCGAACATTATATATTTTATTAGGATTTGTATTAGCTTCCTCAAAACGGTCTTCACAAGAAGTAATTCCTGTAAAAAGCAAGAGTCCGGCTAATAAATACATTATTTTTTTCATATTCATCTCTATATTTTAGAAAGTTACTTTCAAGTCAAAACCATAAGTTGCAGTAGGCAATGGATAGCCTTGTTCAAAACCTTGACCATTCCCAGTCGTAGAAGTCGCTTCAGGATCAATTCCTTGCGGAGTATTCTGGAAAAGAATAGCAAGATTACGACCGACAGCAGATAAACGCAAACTCTGGAAAGGAGTTTTCCGTAAAAGCTTTTTCGGGAAAGTGTATCCTAAAGCTACTTCGCGCAATTTCACATAGGTAGCATCATAAGTGTTCATCTTGGCATTACGTCCGGATATGTGACAGAACATTACATCCGGTTTCACCCAGTCATTAACAACCGGCTGTCCGCCCAAACCTTCGATACTTGCTTCAAATACACGTCCGGGGAAATATACTCCTTTAGGCCGAGAGCCATCCATGTACGGAACACGATTAGCCTGAGCATCGGCCGGAAAAGGAACATCGGTAGGTCTCAAATAACCGGCACGTTCTTGATCACTTTCATCCAATACCCATTTGGAGAAAAAATATTCATCACGGCCTTCTAAAGACTTTATACTATTACCCATATTATTTGCTTTATAAGCAGTCTCAGAATAGAACAATCCGCCTTTTTTAAAATCAAATAAGAATGAGAAATCAAAACCTTTATATCTAAACTGGTTTTTCCAGCCCCCTAAGAAATCCGGTTCAACACAACCGATATACACATCTTTCTGTTCAAGCGGTTTACCAGATACATCGGCAATAACATTGCCGGCAGCATCTCGTTGCCAATCCGTACCATACATCTGACCATAGGGTTTACCCACTTCAACATAACTGATACAACCGTCTGCTCCGGCAGCACGCACCTGATAACGATCTACCCCCGGAGTCAGAGAAACGACTTTCGAATTATTTTTCGACCAGTTGAAGATTGTAGTCCATTCAAAATTTTTCGTTTTTACCGGAGTAATAGAAGCCGTTAACTCAGCACCGCGATTTTGAATCTCACCGGCATTCACATAACGTTCTTTATAACCTGACGCAGAAGATACACTCGCCCGCATGATCTGATCTGTCGTACTTTTCCAATAATAAGTAAAATCGACAGAGATCCTATTGTTCCAAAAACGGAAATCAGCTCCTACCTCATAAGATGTGGTCTGTTCGGGTTTCAAATTAGGGTTTTTACGAATATTATCAGTCATATAATAAGGCATCCCCAAGTATGTACTCGAAAGATTCAAACCGTCGTATAATGAATCGAACGGAGCATCATTACCGACTGTAGCGACAGATCCGCGCAATTTTCCGAATGTCAATATCTCTTTAGGAATATCAAAAGCCTGAGTCAATATAAAACTCAATCCCGTTGACCAATAGAAATAAGAATTATTTCCGGGAGACAAAGTAGAAGACCAGTCATTACGTATTGTTCCGTCTAAATAGACCATATCTTTATATCCGACATTGGCCATCGCGAATGCAGAAACCTTCTCTTTACCATCATAACTGTCGTTTCCGACCAAAATAGCTCCATTATTCGCCAAACTCGGCATATCCGGTTGAGAAGTCGTACCTACAGTCAAATTTGTACGCTCATTTCTCCGATTCTGCCATGAATAACCCAACGATGCAGTTAGATTCCAATCTTTCTTAAAACGTTTATTAAAATTCAGCATCGCCTCGATATTGTTATTCTGAGCCATTTGAGAAAACTCTTTGAACTGACCGTCTGTATCGAACTGACTATACATGTTGGTATATTCCCATCCTCTTGCTGTCTGTAAATCGGTAGCAATACGCAATCGGAAATTCAAGAAATTCAAAATACGGTAATTCAATGTGATATTCCCCATAAACCAATGTTTCGTATCATGGTTCGGCAATTCGTATAACAACCAATACGGGTTAGTAAATCCACCATTCAAGTTATATGGCTTTCCTTCTCCGTCTTTCCAAGGAATCAACTCTTCGATCGAAGTATCACGAGGTAAATTTCCCAATATATATAGCGGATTGCGACTCGATGAATTACGATAACCACGATTATCCATAGCATCGTATGTATAACTTGCGTTGACATCGGCTGTCAAACGATCGGTCAACTTAGATTGCGTACGCAAATTGAATGAATGACGAGTGCGTTCGTTCCAATCTTTAACGACATCATTCGCTGTTAGTACAGTATAAGAAAAACGAACTGAAGCTTTATCGGTCACTTTATCGAAAGACAAAGAATTCGTCCAAGCAATACCTGTTTTATAAAGATCCGAAATATTATTTTTATTCGGAGAGTAAGTACGAAGTTCTCCTCCACGTCCGATAATCGGAAAGCCCAACATAGGTAAACCGTAGCTACGGTCACTGGCATCCTGAGAAGTCAAATTAAATATCCCCCAAGGCAGATCCGGATTATAAGTCGTATTCAATCCATTCCGGCCCGTCATGTTCAAAGCGTTCATGTTAATCTCGGCATTCATACCAGAACCGTAAATATTCTGATAAGCCGGATATTGATACAAACGACTCAACTGGACATTGGAAGAAAATGAGACACCCCATCCTGCACGGGCCTGCGCTTTTTTCGTTGTAATCAAAATAACACCGTTCGCTCCGTCAGATCCATACAAAGCCGATGCATTCGCACCTTTCAGGATTTCTATACTTTCTATATCGTCCGGATTGATATTGGCGGCAGCATTACCATAATCGAGTTCACCATTTTCTCCCATATCATTCATAATAGGAATACCGTCGATCACATAAAGTGGCTGGTTATTACCCGTAATAGAGTTATTACCGCGTATAACTACGCGAGTCGAACTACCCGGACCACCTCCCGATATAATCTGAACCCCCGAAACCTTACCTTGTAACATATTCAACAAGTTCGCGTCACGAGTCTGGGTCATTTCATCATCCATTTTCACGGTTTGACGTCCATAAGTCAAAGATTTAGCATCACGACGAATACCCAAAGCCGTCACAACCGTTTCTTCCAATTCCTGAACTTTCGGTTTCAACGTGACTTTCAAAAAAGTAGTTTTAGAATTAACCGTAATGTTCTGCGGTACACACCCGATATATGTCACATTAATTGTGGCATTCTCAGGAATCTGTATCGTAAACTTACCATCGATGTTAGTCGTAGTTGCCCGTTTCGATGACAAATCCCGTATCGTCGCCCCAATTACCGGCTCCCCCTGCTCATCAAATACTGCACCTTCTAACTTACGATTTTGTGCAGATAATGTTTGGAAAGAGGAAAGAATCAGTACGAAGATCAGAGTAAAAAAACTCATTCGGAACGGACGTCTAACCGTCATCCGATCTTCACATTCTCTATTGTTTTCCATAATTATAAAATAAATTTAATAAATGTGTGTATATCTCTTTGCCAAAAAAATTTCAGCATAACAAAGATTAAAAAACATAAGTTCAACAGGGATTTTCTTAAAAATCTCAGATATAACAAAATCTATTATTTTTACAAAATCTGACTTCCATGTCATTAAGAAAATCTTAAAATTAGAAAATAAAAGTGTCTGTTTAAATTTCCAGACACTCCTATTTTCCAGCACTCACTAACTATTTTACACTAACTAAAATACTTTTTACTTGATTTCCTACAATAACCTGTACCGCATAAATACCAGAAGACAAGTTTACCGGAACTTCTTGAACAAAGACTCCCGCTTCTATAGATTTAGTAGAGGAAGATAACAATTGAGAAGACATATCATATATATTGACCTTAACAAGCGATGATTCAGAAATACCATTAATATGAATATTTCCATCTGCATAATATATATTCAAGTCAGAACCGGATACAATACTTTTATCTACAGCCAAAGGATATACTTCCGAATCTTGTTCGATAGCTCCAATTGCACATTTTCCATCTGTAAATTTACGGTACAGGTCTCGTCCGTCTGTTTGTGAAAAAGGTTGTAATAAACGAGCTTCTCCAAAAGTCAAACCTTCATTATCGGAAGGTAAAAACAGATATCCTTCATCAATATAATAGTCAAAATTATCCCAAAGTGAAAATCCTGCTTTAAGCTCTCCATTAGAGGAATAGTTCCAGCGATTTTCTTCTTTCAACTTAGCCAATTCTTCTTCTGTAGCAATAGCCGCATCAGCAGAAGTTCCTACTAACGCATATTGACCGCCGAAAGAGATGCGCCCCAACCATGAACGTCTCAAATCCAAATTGGCTACAACATCTTTATTTTTTGAATTCTGGAAATTAACATCTCCATAATAAAGATCGGGACGTCCATCATTAAGTTGCACTGGATTCGATGCGTGATTGTTCTCAATTATGCTATTCCAAATTCTCTTTCTCATTGCTTGAGGCGACAAGTCTCCGTCTGCATCCAGAGTGCGTATCCCCGCGGCATCATATCCATTACCGTTAAGAGCTCCGCTCATATTCTCGGTTATCGTACAATTTATAATATTCAACTCATTAGTCGACCGACCATATTTACAAAGAATAGCACCTCCTGCACCTTGTGCATAGTTATAAAGAATCGTCGTATTCACCAGATTAAACTTTACAAAAAATCCTTGTATATTAGAAACAGCATTGTGCATATAAATAGCTCCACCGCCCTTTCCACCATCGGCATTTCCATTTCCATTCCAACTCGACATCGCAAAATTATCTGCTATAACACAATTTTCAAACGTGATAGGAGTCTCCGCTCCATTATTGGCAGCTCCTGTTTCTTCAAAATAAATAGCACCACCGGAATCATTAGCTCCGTTATGGACCATACGACAATTTTTCACATGCAATTTATTATTCTTCCCATTGCTTAAAGAAATACCTATTGCACCGCCTTTATTCGCTGCGCCATAACCATCGGGAATTCCCCAAATACCGCCTCCTGCATCATCCGGCACCCAAGTAGCATTATTAGCATAAAAGAGTGTATTTGTAATATTAACAGCACCACCGCCTTGCCAAGCAACAGCACCGCCGAGACCACCAAAATTATAACGGAACTCACAATTATCCATATTGATGTTTGCCGCAATAATCACCATAGCTCCCCCCTGATTACTATTATCATTTCCGCGAGTCAACACTTTATTTCCCGTAAAAAGACAATTTTCAAAATCGACACTTATACTTCTTATGTAGCAAGCACCTCCTGTATCACTAGCCCCTTTACCATTCGTAAAACGCAGGTTTTTAAAAGTATGTTTTCCACCGGTTAAACCTCCGTCAATCCGGAATATACGACTTCTATCACTTCCGGTAAACCCACAAGTCACAGTATCTTTCCCGATGAATGTCATCGGTACATCCAAAAATAATACGCCCATATCTCCACCGTTTGCATTCCATGTGCGATATTCACGCTCCACGCCATCAGGACCTTTTAACAATTCGGGATAACCGGTAGCGTAATCTCCCGCATTACCGATAACATCTCTCCAACCTCCGGATTTTGAAGGTTCTTTAGTAATATCGATAATTCCGTTTACGTAAATTTCCACAGGGGTGTGTCCCATTGTATCCTGAGCTAAAGTCGGACTTTTATAAATTTCAGTGATTATACCACATACTGAGGCCTTAGCTGTAGCTTCTGTCAATCCGTCATTATCATCACTACCTTCGGGTGACAAATAATACTTCTTGGCATCAGCATAAGATGAAGTAAAAAGACCTGCAAACAAAACAGCAAGCGCCATCCTTTTCAGAGTACTTACATTTCTCATGATAATTAAGTTTTAATTCTACAATTAGTTATTAATTTATATTGATGATTTAAGATCAATTCTTTTATTATTAAAAAACTATTACATTTTTCAAATTCAAAACCGACAATGTAAATCTTCAGCGAGTTTCATATCGCCTATCATTTCTAAAACAAAAGTATATTTAGAGTATTAATTCACCTCTTTATTTCATATTAATTAGCGATTAAAAAATAATTAAACAAAGAAAAAGATAGAATTATTTTCAGAACCTCAATTCAAATTCAAAGCTATCCAAACAATTAAAATATACGATAAATATGAATTAATTTTATCATAATCGATTAAAATACAAATAAATCAATATCTCAATAATAAGCATATAAGATTTTTTACATCAAGAATAAAACTATTCAATATCTCAAATAATCATCTATCGAATGATTCATTTTTAAAATACTTATCGGCATTCCTATATATTACAAAACTATTAATGGAATAAGACAAAGAAAGGAATAAATCTATAATCACAATTCATCCAATATCATTTTAACAGGAAGCTTTCACATGATTTATATAATCATTTTTCTATCCAAACGCTAAAAAAATATTTACCCATATCTTCTCCACAGTATATCTGCACATTAAGAATTTTATTTCTGATATAATCTCATTTCACTGTTAGCAAGCATACAATAGACAAATATTTGTTTTTAACTAAATAATCAAGAGAGAAAAAACATAGTAGCAGTACTACCTATTTAGAACCTGTTTAAATCTTTCAATCAAAAAAAATATTATCAAATCATTGTCACGTTTTCTTCAAGCCTGTTTTCCCGCTTTCTCTCGTCAGATAGCCCGCGATATTCCTCGTAAAAGCAATAAAATATCCTCGAAAAAAACTCTAATCCAGACCTGAACAAAATTCAGGCAGGCTCTTAAACAGCTCCTAAAGTTGCAGGAAGTGACAAAAAAATAAGGCGGTCAAAACGACCGCCTTAAAATCTGTTACAAATATATTTCTAAAACCAAATCATTTTATTACATAGGCATCTCCTGTAACCTGACATACTGTACTTTTTACCAACCCTTTCGACTTGGCTTCAGAAGTAGGCGACACTCCCCCTGCATATATTGTTTTCTTACCCGGGAATATAGTTATAACTCCATTCTCATCCGGCAAAGACATATCCTTAGGAGAAATTTCAAAAGAAAGAGTTTTTTCTTCTCCGGCTTTCAAATAAACTCGCTTAAATCCTTTCAACGCCGTAATTGGAGCTTTTTCCATACCTTCATGAGAAAGATATAACTGAACAACTTCATCCCCATCTTTCTGCCCAATATTTTTTACTTTTACCAAAACCTTAATCGATTCACCGACTTTTCCTCCAGATACGATTTGCGGTGCAGAATAATCGAACATCGTATAACTTAATCCAAATCCAAACGGATATAACGCTTCACCTTTGAAATAGCGATAAGTTCTATTTACCATAGAAAATGCACCGAAAGGTGGCAAATCACTATCCGAACGATAAAACGTAACAGGTAATTTACCAGACGGATTATAATCGCCGAATAATACATCGGCAATTGCCTGCCCTGCAAATTGACCACCATACCATGCATTCAGGATAGCAGGAATATTCTGCGATTCCCATTCTATACCTAAAGCACTACCCGTCATCATCACAAAAACAATCGGTAATCCCGCTTCCCTCATTTTTTTCATCAATTCGGTCTGTACTTCAGGTAAAGCAATTGTCGTACGGTCTCCTCCCCGAAATCCCTCGACCGATATCGGTAATTCCTCTCCTTCAAGACGAGGGGATATTCCTCCGATAAAAATCACTTGATCCACACCCTGTAAACGTTTTATCAAAGCGTTTACAGTTTTTTCATCCGAAGGCTTCACGCAATCTATCGCTCTATCATAAATAACTTGCGTACGTTTTCCGACTTTCGAACGTATTGCCTCCAATGGAGTAATAACCTTAGACGGGAAACCATTATAATTTCCCAATACAACAGTGGAATCATCTGCATTCGGACCTATAACCGCAATCTTTTTTAAATTTTTACGTAAAGGCAATACATTATCATTTTTCAACAAAACAACCGATTCTTTGGACATTTTCAAAGCTAATGCCTTGTGTTTGTCACATTCAAGAACAGACAACGGAGTATCGGCATATTTTACACGATCTGCAGGATCAAAAAGTCCCAAACGGAAACGAGTCATAAAAAGACGCTTTACAGATTCATCGATCTGAGCTTCGGTAATAAGACCTTGTTTCACGGCATCAACCAACTTTATATATATATTCTGCCCACATTCAAGATCAGTTCCATGCAATACGGCATCAGCCGAAGCATGAGCAGCGTCGGCATGAGTTTTATGTTTTAAGAAATCATCAATAGCTCCGCAATCAGACGTCACATAACCGGTAAACTTCCATTGTTTTCTCAAAATATCCTGCATCAAAAGATCATTTCCACAACACGGCTGACCAGCCAAAGCGTTGTAGGCACACATTACACTCGAAACTTTCGCGTCAACGACCAAATCCCTGAAAGCAGGTAAATATGTATCCCACAAATCATACATACTCACTTCTGTATTGAAAAAATGCCGGGAAATTTCCGGGCCACTATGCACTGCATAATGTTTCGCACACGCCGATGCTTTTAAATATTTAGGATCATCACCCTGCAAACCGTTTACGAAAGCTTTTCCCAAAGTTCCGGTTAAATAGGGATCTTCTCCGTAAGTTTCCTGTCCCCTTCCCCAACGCGGATCTCGAAAAATATTAATGTTCGGAGTCCAATAAGTCAATCCATGATAAATTTCATGAACACCCTTTGATATAGCATCATGATATATGGCACGTCCCTCATCGGCAATAGATGACGCAACCTGTTGAAATAAAGCCTCATCCCACGTAGCAGCCATTCCTATGGCCTGTGGAAATACCGTTACCTTATAGGGAGTACGTCCAACCCCATGTAAACACTCATTCCACCAATCGTATGCCGGAATGCCTAACCGCTCGATAGCCGGAGCTTTATTCAACATCTGTGAAATCTTTTCTTCCAATGTCAACCGAGAGACCAAATCATCTACTCTTTTTTCGAAAGAGAGATCAGGATTTTGAAACGGAAAAGTATTTTGAGCTTTTCCTGTATAGGTACAAAAAACTCCTAAGAGAAATAAAACGCAATAAAAAATTTGATTTTTCATGTATGATAGTGTTTATGTTGATGATTAAAATTCAGAATATGCAAAAATAATATTAATTTGTAATCTCAAAAAATTACATTTACAAAGATCACGATTCTATATTAAAGAAATAAAAACATACCGATTAAATACAGATTAAAAAAAACATAAACCAAAAGATTCGATTCCGAAAAATTTAAGCATTGAGAATACGACAAACAGGATCATAAATTCGAAAAATAAAAAATTCACTCAAAACCAGACAAAAACTTAAAGCCTGTCTCAATTTTACTCGGGTCAGGTTTGAGATTTTCTTTCGTGGATGTTTTTCTTTTTCACGAGGAGGATAGCGGGCTGTCCGACAAGGGAAAACGGGAAAAAAGACCGAAAAAAACGCTAAGATGATCTGATAATATTTTCCTTATTGGAAAATTCAAAGAGACTCTTAAAAACAAGCGAATTTTTCATCATGTAATTTTCAAGATTCTCATTTTTTTTATTCCTTTGCATATTAAGACTTATAATCATCACGTTCTCACGACTTAGAACATCATGAAAAAAATAATTGGACTTTTCTTCCTTATATCTATCCAAATATTATCAGCATCAGCTGAAGAGTTGACATCAGGACTATTTTTCAACAGTCATCTGCATGACGGGGATAAACGGACTTCTTTGGTTTTAGATAACGGAAAGCCTATAGAAATACAAGACAAACAACAAATTTCATTCGAAATGAATATCCGGGACGAAATCATATTCGGTTTCGCCACACGCATCATAACAAACAATAACGAAAACATAGACCTTATTTTTTCCATAGACACTCTTCAAAGGAAGCTACCGGCTATTGTGATAAAAAATAAGCGTTTCTTTATCAGCGATACAATAATACGAAATAGATGGATTCCTGTCAGTATTACATTCCTAACCAAACAAAATAAAATAGAATTATCCTATAACTCAATAAAAAGAGTATATGATTATGATTTCAGCCAGATAAAAAACACTCGTATCTATTTCGGGGCTTGCGACCATCCGGATTATAATACCCCGGATGCCGCTCCTATAAACATAAAAAATATTCGCATTTACAACGGAAAAGAGTTATTTCGCCATTGGGAATTAAGCCAGCATGGTAAAGGAGTGTGCTACGATCTTGTCAATCATAGTCCGGCAAAAGCCATAAACCCTCATTGGCTCACAGATGATCATGCAGTATGGAAAAATATATACAGCTACCAATTTAAAAGAAACCCGCAGTATGCATTCGACCCGGAGAAAGAACTGTTCTATATTACGACCGGTGGTCAGGAAATGTTCATCTATAATCCTCTTACAAATCACCAAGATACAATCAGAGGTATCATCGGATATCCGGCAGCTGCAAGCACAAATCAAATGATTTTCAATACAAAGACGAATCGTTTGGAATCTTACAATTTAGATGATCAGACCATATCGATATTTTCTTTCACCGATAAGGCATGGACTCAAACCTCAAAAACAGAAAAAGAAACCGGATTTTGGCATCACACATCGGGCATAGCTCCCGATTCTACCATTATTACTTTTGGAGGATACGGTTCTTTCTTATACAAAAATTCTCTATTTAAAATCGACCCTCAAACAGGAGAATTTACAGAAAAGACTATCCCTGAAATATATCCGAGGTATTCTCCTGCATCGGCAATCATAGATAATACGCTTTATATATTTGGAGGCAAAGGATGTCCTTCTGGACATCAGGAACTATCCCCTCGCGATTTTTCCGATTTATATGCGATCGATCTGAATACTTTCGAAACAAAAAAACTATGGGAAATGTCAAATTTCGACAAGAAGTTCCTTCCGGGCAGCAATATGATTTATAATAAAGATGAATCTTGTTTTTATATTATTACCGGAAATATGGGCGGAGTATTACTGAGAATTTCTATAAATGAACCGGGAATTATTCCTGTATCGGAAATACAACATTTCGATTCGGGTGCAGACTTTTCATTCTCCCAATTATATTATGCTCCCCATTCTCAACATTTATATTGTCTTTATGCGAAAAATTATAAAAACGGACAGCCGTCTCAAATACAGATATACTCGTTATCTTATCCTCCAATGGTATATTCTCAAATTTTACAACAAGACAAAGAAAAGCAAGACCTTTCTTTCCTTTGGTATCTGATTCCTGCAATAGTACTGCTGACAGGAACAGGTATATTCATACGGAAAAGCGGCAAAAATCTGAAAAAGGATAATAAATTTTCTACCGGCAGACCTGAAACAGAATCTTCGATCTTTACCGTTCCGGATAAATCGTATTTCAATCGTGATCGTGCATGTATTTGTTTATTGGGTTCATTCAACGTAAAAAGTAAAACAGGAGAAAATATGACCTCTTCATTTACTCCCATTTTGAAATCCCTACTATTATTAATACTGCTCAACACCGAAAAAGACAACAGAGGAATCACAAGCAAAAAATTGGATGACCTTTTATGGGGAGACAAAAGCGAAAAATCTGCCCGGAATAACCGTAACGTTTCTATCAGCCGCTTACGTTTATTACTCGAAAAGGTCGGCAACATACAAATCGTCAATGACAATAATTTTTGGAAAATAATCTTAGGAGATGACGTATTCTGTGACTACCATACCGCTTTAGATTATATAGACAAAGCAACCAAAACAACAGAACATGATGAAGAATTTTTTAATAAAGTTCTTGAATTACTTCTATACGGGCCGTTATTGCCTAATACAGAAAACGATTATCTCGACAGTTTCAAAAGCCATTATTCAGATATAACAATCGATTTGTTGCATCTATTATTACACAAAGAGGAATTCCAGAACAATGACAAGTTCCGGTTAAAAATAGCAGACTCCATTTTTCAACATGACAGTTTCAACGAAGAAGCTTTACGTATCAAATGTTCTATCTTCTGCCGAAACGACAAAATGGGTATAGCCAAAAGCATATATGATAATTTCTGCAAAGAATATCAAACCCTTTTAGGTGAAAAATACGGACTTTCCTTTAATGATGTAACAAAAGAAGAATAAGTGTACTTGAACAAATTTACCAGATAAGACAACGCTACAAGGGGCAAATTCTTTTTTCCTCCCTCTTGTCGGATGCCTGCTCGACATGAACAGGTATAGGCTAAATTTCCCGATACGCCAAAAGCACTCTGCCTATCCGTTTGCCACTTTATAATCTACCCGACATCGGACAATCTCATCGTCTCTGCTTGCAGATTGTATGGCAACCCACCCGACGACGAATGTCGGACGGGGTATTTAGGCTCCCCCGAAATGAATTTCGTGGCAAACGGACAAACCCGGATCAAATCGGCTTTGGCAAACGTCCAATGCAAGAAACAGCTCCAACCGCCGAAAGCTATCCGATAAAAATGTCACAAAAGGATATCGCTATGAAGATGGAAAGGTTCATAATGGAAGCAATTATCAAGACTATTGCATTTTCTTTATTTCGTTATATAGAGCCAGCCCTTTTGCCGTAAGCAGGTATTTTTGTTTCGGGTGATTAGGCCTGTCTGGATATAGCACCTTGAGATAACCGACTTCGAAAGCGGGGTTTATATAGTTCTCCAAAAATGTCGGACGATGTTTCAGGCCTATTTTCTCCATCAATACTTTTAACGATAATTGTTCGTTTGACAAAGCCAACAACAAAGCGCGAACTTGTTCGGTTACTTGTACGGCAGGTTGTTCGGTACTTGTACGGTCAATTTGCCAGACTTGTTTTGCAGTCAGCCCTTCGGGAGCATTAACCAGCATATATCTATTCCGCAACTCATTGTTTTCACCCAATAACAGATTGCGAAAGAAGCGTTCCAGGTATTCAGAATTACGCATGATGCCTTTTTGCACGTTTTGGTAGTTGGCACGTACCAGCGCATTACGGAAATACCACGAATGATTGGCGAACAAGTCGTTTGTTACATCAAAACCCATAGAACGTAGATAGAGAATCGTGAACACGGCAGTCGTCCGGGTATTTCCCTCGCCGAACGGATGAATTTGCCATAATCCCGATACGAATTTGGCTATGTGGCTCACTAATCCATTCTTGTCCACTTTTGAATAGTCGAACTGGCGTTCTTGTTCCAAGTCGTATTCGATCGCTTTGCGAAGGTCGGGTGCGGAAACATACAGCACCGTATCACCACGTAGCACCCATTCCTTTTTGGTAATGTTGTAATCACGGATTTGCCCCGCAAATTTGAAAACTCCGTCAAAAATACGACGATGAATTGATGTCAGCCCGACGAGTGTAAAAGCAAAAGTTTTCTCGGTAAGAAGTCGACGGATGTTGGTCGATGCCATATCCGCCTCATGCATTTCCGTATCTTCGGGCGTATGCGCTATTCTTGATTGATAATAGCTACGAATAAGCTGTTCGGCTTCGTCGATTGTAATCTCGCCCTCAATATCCTTACGAGCGGTCTCGATAAGATAATCGGATGGCTTCAGCCCATCGACAGCCTGCAACCCGATAGCAGTCTGCCATGCGTAACCCTTCTCCCGTTTCTGCGGCTCGCCTTGGCGTATATATTCGTCGAAATTAATCATATTATTTATTCACAATTTTTTCAGCCATTCCGATTTTTCGATCAGCAAAGAGAACCACATCTCTTATAACCAACTTTTTGATAGCGGAAATTAAAATTGGCATTGAATCATAATCAATGAATTCTCCTAAAGACGGCAATGAAATAACATCATTTTTAATTTTTTTGTTACTTATACTATCTCCCCAAGAATATCTATGACCTAAACTTTTGTTTATGCAGGTTGCCATATATAGTTGAATATCTTTACATCTTTTTAATTCATCTTTTAATCTCAAAGTCAAATTATGGCTATCGTTAGAGAAGAAATCTTTTTCCTGATAAGTTACAACAAATGTTTTGCCCCCAATAAAAATACAGTTGCCTTTATCCATATATTTCTTGTCGTAAGAAATGTAAGTACTTACAGCATTATTATCAGCACTTGCGCACAAATATGGATATTCTCCACTATTTTTTACAATGTCTTTTGAAAGGATATTTCTTGTATTTTTTATTTCAAACAATTTTGGAACAGAACAATTTTTGAATGATAAACTATTATAATCCTCCAATGCTTTATGTTCTTCATCGGTAAGCTCATAGTTTTTCAATCCTGCTATTGTTAAGTAAGCTTCCAGCTCCTTTATACGCTCCGCTTCCAGCTCCGCTATAAAATTCTCCATAAAAGCAAAGTCAATTTCATCATCCTTCGTAATTGGCAGGTATATCTTCTCAAATTTAATTCTTTCCCAGCCAGCCTTATTGGTCCATTCATAATTTCCATAAATAGCCTTAGATACGGCAGCTGTTAGAAATAAATATGAGTTATCTGTTAATACCATCTCCTTACTCCAGTTAATAGCATAAGCATCTTGGAGCACCGTAAATTCATTACTTTGATAAAAAGTTGCTCCAGTGTTCGCTCCATTAGCAGAGATTGAAATAACATTTTTTAAAACTGTAGCATCTGCCTTAGGTACATAATTATTTAAACCTTGATTTTGAATTCCTGCAGTCAATGCTGGAAGATTAAACTCAGCCGTTGCTTCATTAGGTAAATCTGAAGCTTTATACTTTAAGGATTTAACATTAATCTTATTAAATAAATCACAAATAGCAAATTCGCCCCACTTAACCTCGGACAGTTTTTTGTTAAGTGGGGCATCTATTTTCCCAGGCCGTCCTCCCCAGCTTTTTGGCGTTTCAAAAGATTGGACACTTCCCATGCAAGATAATCAGCAACCGTCTTTTTAAAATCCTGCAAGGTGGGCTTGGTGTCAATCGGAGCGGATTGATTCCAGTCTGATCCATTGTTGGGGTCAATAGTTCCTTCGTAATAATCTGTTTCTGCGAGATACTTTAACTTCTTTTTGCCGAAACGCACCAAGTTCACAACCTCCTCGTAACGTTCTTTGGCATGGTTGGTATCCCGCAGATTACAACTAGCCTTTTTACGATTGGTACGGGTATACCCATCGTTCGAGAAGTCGATAAACTTTACAATATCGTCTTTCTTATGCGCTTCTCCAACCCGAAACACATAGATGTTTGTCTGTACGCTTGATTTGCCGATAAACAAATCAATAGGCATCTTGATACTTGCTAAAAGCGTATTCTTCTGTAATATTCTTTTGTTATATTCTTTGGCTTTTCCCGAGCCTGCGGAATTCTGAATAATGATAGCTGCATAGCCTTTACTCATCATTCCAAGTGCCTTTTCGACAAAGTTCATTCCGTTGCCATTGGCAGAATACGGAGGGTTCAGGACAAAAGCATCGGCGGGGAATTTTGCATTGACCTCACCAAAACCATAATGGCCATCGAAGTCTTTTAACGAGTCTTTATTTAGAATATTCGAACTGCCGTCTCCCATCAGAATCATGTTGAGAACAGCCAGCATATAAATACTCGGCAGCAATTCTAAACCCAATAACTGATTCGCCTTGATTGCTGCTTCTTTCGCAGCAAGTTCTTCTGGAGAATGTATGCTATTTTTTGCGTCAACTAACATTTCGTTCATCGCGGCAACCAATAATCCAGCTGAACCCGTAGCGAAATCCCAGACGTAGGAATCTTTAGTAACGCGAGCCAACTTTACCAACAATGTAGCTACGTATGACGGCGTTAACACAACATCGTTTAACTTATCCTGTGTGAAACCGAGCCAACTGTACATCTCGTTGAAGAGTTTGCCGGTAAAATCGGTGGTCAAGCCGATTTTATAGTAAATCCCCAAAGTGTCTACAATCTTGACAAATACCCTTTTCAGTTGGCTTTCCCCTTTCTCCGGCCGGTTGATATTATCTGTTGTCAAAGTGTTTTCTAAAGTTCGGATGATGAGTTGCTTTTTCTCATCAGGCAAGTGCTTTTCATTCAGAAAGGCACGAATCTTTCTTACGATTATATCGCCATCCGTATTACCTTGCTCTGACGAAGATTTCAAATCCGACTTTTCAAGCGGAGATACCTTGTTGGGAATACCGAGTGTTGCAATAATCGAAGCTGCAACCAAATAGACCCTGTCATTCTCGCCAAGTCCTTTCTCGTGTTGGTAAATCTCATTATTGAGTTTGGTTAAACTCGTGGTGATTTCTTTCTCTCGTTGTTCCTTGATTCTGTCTATTTCCTCTTGGGTCAGGCTAAGGGCATTGACTTTTTCAATGAATTTTTCAAAATTAGCGGGCGCTAAAAATGAGAAATCCGAATATTCACCGACCTTTTGGCCAATACCGAAGTTGCTTTTGGAAACATAGTATACTCCTATTTGATGCTGCAACTCTCCATATTCATCTCTATATCCCGTCATGCCGATAGCGATAATATCGGTATAGCTGGTATGATGAAGTATGGCATTCGCATAATGAACAGCGCCATTTACGGCATACGAATTGATATGTTTGAAGTTCGGTTCGTTTTTAGCCGTCTTGTTTTCCACTTGACCCTGAGCATCAAGTTTTTCCAATTTGTCTTTATATCCTTTATATTCGATAAGTACCGGATACCAGTTCAACCGTTTATCCTGCAAAAGCAATTTGGCATCGGGGCGGTTGCCACCTACACCGCCGTTTTTAGAGAAATAATCTTCAAGAGCTTTGTCAATCTCTTCATTCAAAGATTCTTGTTCAAGTTTATAATCCAATTTATAAGATTTGAGCCAATCATTAGCCAAATCCGCAATATTGGGTTCTACGGATTGTATATTCTTTTTTGCCATATCTTATTTCTCTTTACTATTAATCAAATCTTTCGGATCAACTTGTAGGATATTTGCAATCTCGAACAGCACATCCAAACTTGGCTGACGTCTGTTGCAGGCATAGGAATTGACGATACAAAAACTCTTTCCGAGTTTTTCCGCCAACCATATCTGTTTGATACCCTTTTCTTCAAGTACCTCTTTTATGCGATTCCTTGGCTTATTCATGTTAATCCGTTTATATTCGACTACAAAGATATAAAATACAATGCGATAAAAAGATAAAAACAGGATGATATTCCAATCGTTCTTATCTGTTTGATGCAAAACTTGGTTGTCCATGAATTTTCCGGCCATTCGTATTGGGTTCATAAGAATGAAGTAGCCCCAAAGTTGTATTGCATCGAAAAGAGAAAATACATAGTAGAGTTACCTTTTCTTTTGACTGTATATGTTTATTAGATGGTGGAAATACATTGAAAATTCAGTTTAGTTTGGTTTGTTAGCTCTATATATAAGCTAAACCAAAGTAAACTACATTTAGGTAGGCATATCTGCCTTTACATATGCCTATGACTTGATAGAAATACTTACCTTTACGGAATGCAAAAGTTCCGGTGAACGTGTGGCCTGAAGATGTACGTTTGCCCGTTTCTCTTTTAGCTGCAACATTTTCTATGGGCAACCAAACGATATTTTTCAGGTGAGAGGTAAGTAGTCGGAAAAATTGTTTCGGAAAACACTTTGTGTGTAACCAAGTACAAGGAATGAAATCAAGTGAAAAACAAAAACCGAAGAATCTCTCAAAATACTAGTTTTGTTTCTATACTGTTTCTTTAATAAGTAAGAATTGTTATTATTATACTGATATGCAACATATTAATTCTGCATAGAATAACATTTTCCATGTTGGTATTCTCTGAGTTTTCTTTCGCCGAATAGCCAACTTACTCCCGTAAACAAAAGTAAAAAGAGTTGATTCAAAATTTTTGAATCAACTCTTTTTATTAAACTATATATTCAAGCAATAATTATCATTTTCTGGCCGGAAGATCAGAAGAAAAGCCTTTCGGATTTTTCAACATCTTTTTTCCCTGTCCCACCAACCATAAATAATGGTCACTCGACAAGCCCTCCTCAATCGGGACAAAAACAGATTCTCCAATCGGTACTTTTGTCGCACATTTAAATATGGCCGTGCCCTCATCCATTTCATCAAACATAGCTACATAAATCATTTCAGCTCCGGAACTTACGGCATTATACATTTGATCCCATAAAAACTGGCCTCTGTTTCTCGGTGTAGAATGGCTGTTCATGCCTTTCATATTCTTCCATGAAAATCCGGGAAAAACCAAAGGTGCATAATCTATCTTATTGCTTTTACACCAAGCAATATCTTCAGAAACTAAATGCTTGAACTTCTCAAAACTCCGGTCATTATAGCGTCCAACGAACCAAGGCATTATAATATCGCTTTTACGAATCAATTCATGAAGTTTCGGATTATTCTCCGTATCAGACCTCAATTCTCTCCAATAAGTAGGAACTCCCAACATTACACTAAAACCTCGTTTTTTGAGTCCATCAACAATCAGCTCGACATCTTCAGTAGTATATCTGCGGCGATCATTAAATCCCACTCCCCAAATCACGACAAGAGGCTTACCGTTATGGAACAAATAAGAAGGATTCTTTTTCCGATTTCCGATATTAAACAAACGGGTGAGTTCATCTATATCATCCAGAACAAACGATGCGTCCGTTCCTTTCATCCCGCTAAGATCATACATGACACAAATTGCACGATCATATTTATCGGCAGCTTTTGTAGCCGAAGCCAAAACCTTATTAAAATGATTTTTCCCCGAAGGATTTTTCACTTCTCCTACAAATCGTTGCATAAAAACCCCATCTAAACCGTACTCCTTCATCCAACGAAAATGGGTATCTACCGTTGATTCATCGTGAGAACTGAATACTTTAGCAACACTCCCGTCAGCAAAACTAAATGAAGTAGGATACACTTTCTCATATTCGCTGACATCAGGCCACATATCTATACTGCAAGAACCGGGTTTAAATCCCTGCCTTCCGGGATAGTGTCTCCACTTTCGGTCAGCACCGTCATCTGGAGTATTAAACCAACCTTGATACCCGGCCATTACCAATCCCTTATAAGAAGAATACCTCTTTTTGGCCTCAACCCCGACAGAACAAAAAACAAGTATCCCCAACAGGATGCAAAAAGTTTTCTTCATCTATCAATAAAATTAAATATAAAGTATGTGTATATACTATTTTAAAAGCCTGTCTAAAAACTATGTCACGATTCTTTCTTAAAAATTATCGTGACACAGTTTCAACTAACTATATGTTATCATGTCCTATTTAAGCATGGTACTAACCATATTTGAAAGTAATTTTCCTGCAATAGGATCTGTTGCAGCTTTATCGGTACGCATAGTAGAAACCATAACTTTACCTTGATCTTGAATCATCAACAAGGGGAATCCTTTAATCGTCGATACATATTCAGAACGTTTATGCATATCACCGTTAATATAACCATGAATTTTCATTTGAGCTGCTAAAGGAACAACCTTCTCACTACGTACAGTTTGCATCGAAGCACTGCAAACTGTCGGAATCTCACGTTTATTATTGTTAAAATAGCGAAGATCCATTTTTTCTATATTATCGAACACGGGAGATTCAGGAACTTCCATCGTTGCAATATCCCCTTCTGTCGGAACAAGGAATCCGGTAAAATGTTCCGGGTACATTTTCAACATCGCTTTTTCACAATTCAAGAAAAGAGCATTCTTACCACTTTGAACTGATTTTCTCACATTTGACAATTCTTCTGCAGAACAGTTCTTATCATCCAATCCGGCATAAACATAAAGATCGGCTTTTGCTTTCACAGCTTCCGTAACAGTAGCAACTTTAGTATAAGGTATCTGCAATTGGTCAAATACTTTAGCAGTATTGTTATTATCTACCAAAACGATCTTCTTATCTTTCAGTTCTTCATTATTACTCCATTCTTGGGTTGCCAAAGTAATATTATAATCATTCTGACTCAACAACACTCCACCTTTATCTTTCAATTCAAGCTTCAATTTAGCATCCACACGAGATTCAGGCAAATCAGAAGGTACATTGATATTGGCAGTCATCCATTGACGGCCGTAATGTTTAACAACCGGAACATCTACATTACCTTTAGCCAATACTTGTCCGGCACTTACAAGACTCCAAGTAATTGTAGAAGCCGGTATGGTACTACCGTCTTCCAAATCATTCACGACACAAAAACGGACAGGCAACGTCGATCCGGCATATAAATGGCGTCCCCATAATTCAGCTGAAACCAAAAGAGGATTCAACGAATTCTGCATAGAATAGTATGCAGGATAAGGATCGATAGTATTTGCATCATACACATTTCTAAACCATGTAAGCAATGCAAAATGCAAAATACCCGATGCTTCAGGATTGCTGCGGCGAAGTGCTTCTGCCAACTCGGCGGTAATGAAACGATGAGCCTCGAGAAACGCATTCGGATCGCCATAAGGGTAAGCATCGTCCCCTACCAATACCTGAGGATTCTGATGTACATACGTATAGAAAGTTGTCGGATGTCCGGTCTCATTATTCGGATATCCTGTGGACATCTCCTGACTGATTAAAGGACGACCTTCGCGTTTATTTCTCTGAAATTCACCATTAAACTGCTTAAACACAGTATGATCATACCAATTGATATATGAATGATCATCATCTATATCTCCATCGTCAAACGTTTTGAAGAAATCCTTTCCAAAACGTTTTTCCGGACGTTTATAATTAGAATCGAAACAAATAGGACGAGTAGGATCTATTTCTCGCATTCGTTTTACTACTTTTTCGATAATCTGCATTTTCTTGATCGCACGGTCCTTATCCGGATCATTATCATAGAATTTCATCTCATTATTGATAGTCCAGAAGAAAATAGACGGATGATTACGATATTTTTTCAACATGCCGACATATTCGTCCGCCCACATATCAATCAAATTCTGGTCAGGCATAGATGACTGAATCATCAACCAAGGCCAAGTCCCTTCATGGCTTATACCGATACCGTTCTCATCGGCAGCAGTAATCCACAACTCATTGTAGGGAGTCGTATGAGTACGGGTAGTCTCTATATTACCGCTCTTCATTATTTGATAGAAAGTATCAGCCATACGACGATCATTTGGTGTCAACGCAAAAACAGTATGATTACCGCCTCTCAACCAATAACGTTCGCCATTCAAATATAAGAAACCATCGTCACGTTTTTCGAAAGTACGGAATCCAGAAGTAATAGTTTTACTATCGATCGCTCCTTTTTTATTACTCAAAGAAAACTTAAAATTATACAGATTAGGATGCTGAGGTGTCCACAATTTAGGTTGCAAACCTTTCACACTCGCCATAACAGTTTTTTCCTCTCCCGGATTTAATGTTACTCCTTTCTGTAAAAGGACATCGCTCAACTGTACATTGTTCGACTTATCGATAATTTTACCGTTAATATCGAATGACTGTTTTTTCTTACCGTAATTCTTCAAAGTGATTTCATAATCAGCTCCGGTAAGAGAAGGCTTGATAAATACATCCTCTATTTTTACAGGGTCTGTAATTACCATTTGCACAGGTTGCCATATTCCTCCATTATCGATGCAATAGAAACCGTGAGCAATATCTTTTAACATTTTATTGGTTACCGGAACAGTTACAGCAACATCTACGATTTTATCAGCATCCGCTATATTTTTTATAAAATCACGGACTACTTTTACAACAATAAGATTTTTACCCGGTTTCAAATATGGTGTCGCATCGACCGAAAAATCTCCGAACATACCAATATGCGAACCGGCTTCTTTCCCGTTAATAAATACATCTGCAACTTTAGACACAGCATCAAAATGCAATTCAACCTGTTTACCCTCTATCGACTCAGGTAATTCTATCCATTGACGATACCAAGCAGCTTTTACTTTCCCATATTCGAAAGTATAATTTTCACAACGCTCGGTTTCCTGTTGAAAATAGGTATCTGAAACACCTTTGGAATAATGTTCAGGACCAAATGTTTCTCCATGAAGCCAAATTCGAATAGGATTCCAGAAATTAGGTACACTCATCGAATGCCAATCTGTATCTTCTACAGCTGGATTTATAGCTTTTGCTTGATCGCTCAACTGATATTCAGGCATAAAAAGCCATTGACCGTCAAGACTAATTTCTGTACGTCCCGGATTCAGTGTTCCCACTTCAATCGCTTTATAACGACTTCTTTCTTTCTGACGTTTAGCTTCTTTTTCTGCCGGAGTCATAGCATATTTATACTCCTGACGTTTTTTCCCTTGAAAATAATTTTCAGGAAGTTCCTTAATTTCAAGATCATCAAATTCAGTAGTTAACCAACCGCCACCGAGAGCAACTTGACCACTGGGAGCTAAATTTGAGTTTTTATCAGTTACATCTATTCGAGGAATATTCTCATCATTAATATAAACCCGGATACGATCTCCTACTACATCGATTTTAAATTTATACCATTCTCCGGGAATCGGATGAAATCCGAGAGGTTTTACGGCAAAAAACTCATCTGTACCCATATACCCCTGACGAGCAAGTACGATATCATCCTGCAATCCGCCTTTTAATCCGATAATATATCGATCATTACGATTATAGGCACGAAATCCCGCCCATATCTGAACCTGCTCACTGCCTTTAGGAGCTCGAGCTTTAAAGGTTACCGAATAATTTTTCCATTCGGGATTCCCGAAAAGAGCATAAGATTCCCGACTGCTAAAAACGCCATTTTTTACATGACAATCTCCTCTACCGATAGTTTTAAGAGCCATCCCATCGGTTGCGAAATCTTCTTTGAAAACGCCATTTTGGGCACTTAGCTGTCCGAGCCCGAAACTCAAAGCCAATCCCAAACCCAGGGTTCGTAAGTGTGTTTGCATATTAGTTATTATTTATTTGAAGATGTTTATATTTAGTGTTTTCTAAATAATCCGGAATACCCTACAAATCTGAAAAATGATCAAAAACAGATGATGTTTCCCATGCATTACTACAAAATGCAAAGAAAAATACTCAATCTTAAATTTTGGATTAATAATGCCTTAAATCGGTCTTAATATCACATTAGGACAAAAATTAATCAATAAAAAGTGACATTTAAGAGCTTATTTAATTTTTCGATAAAGAAATTCTTAAAGCAGCTCTGAGTAAAATCATATACTCGAACTTTTTTTGAATCATTTTTTGCACAGACTTTTTTTAGAAGTTGTTTTCGCAAACATTTTTTAATTTTTATCAGAACAGAAAAACACAAAAATAATTCGATAATATCTTCTTATCGGAAAATTTAGACAAGCTCAAAGCAGATTATAAATTAAAAACTGCATAAATAATTTTTTAGTTCAAATTTAATCGCGAAAAAGGAGATTACTTAATACTTGCCCTTTTATTTTGTGATCATTAAATCAAAATAATAAAGTTTTTAATACACACTAACAAAAATAAATCATTATGAAACAACACAGTTTTTGGACTGCATTGTGCTTATTGTTTGTTGCAGCATCTGCAACCGGACAAACAATGAAAAGCAGCATGGAGTTCGCTCCTTCAGAGCATTGGATCAAACCGGTAGAAAAACCTTACCGGGAAGAAATCTGCCTGAACGGGACATGGGCTTTTGCTCCCGTACAATTACCGGCAGGATTTAAAGAAGGCGAAACCGCCGCACCGGCTTTACCCGGAGTAAATGAAGTAACATTCAGCAAAACTCCGATTCGCATTCCATCACCTTGGAATGTCAATAGTTTTGCCGATAAAAACGGATTAGGTGGAGACCATCGTACATATCCGAGTTATCCTAAAGAGTGGGAATCGATAAAAATGGGATGGTTACAGAAAAAGTTTACCGTTCCGGCTTCTTGGAAAGGAAAAAGAATACAAATTCACTTTGAAGCTGTCGCCGGAAAAACCGATGTATATGTCAATGGTAAAATTGTCGGTAACAACTTCGACATTTTCATGCCTTTTGACGTAGATATTACCGATGTTGTTAAATTCGGACAAGAAAATGTACTGAATGTAGGGATTCTAAAATCTTCTCTTTTCGATGATAGAAAAAGTCCATTGGGACGAAGAACATATCAAGGCGGGTCATTCTGGGGACAACACATTGCCGGTATCTGGCAAGATGTATATCTCGTAGCTCTGCCGCAAACCCGTGTAGCAGATGTATATATTCAACCCATTGTCAATAAAAACACATTAGAGGTTGAAGTAACACTCCGCAACGATGAAAATAAAGCGGTTGAAGTAAGTCTTAGCGCAGCGGCTTACCCATGGATATCAAAAGCCGGGAAAACGACTCTTACAGCTGCAAATCCGAGTTCACAGTTAGGCACTCAAGCGGCATTACAAATTCCGGTTCAAAAAATAACTATACCTGCAGGAAAAGAAATAAAAACAACGTTGAAAACGACTGTTGACAATAAATTGAAATTGTGGTCACCTTCTTCTCCAAACTTATATGGATTAGTAGTAAAAACTGCGGTAAACGGAAAAACGAATGACAGCAAATACACTCGCTTCGGCTGGAGACAAACCGAACTGAAAGACGGACAATTCTGGTTGAACGGAGAACCTTTCGTATTAAAAGGAGACTCATGGCATTTTATGGGTATCCCTCAAATGACACGCCGCTATGCTTGGGCATGGTACACAGCATTACGTGCTGCAAACTGCAATGCCGTACGTTTCCACGCTCAACCTTACCCGACATTTTATCTTGATGTAGCAGATGAAATGGGTATGCTTGTTTTAGACGAGAGCGCCATGTGGGCCAGTGACGGAGGTCAAAAACTGGGCAGTGAAGAATTTTGGAAATGCAGTGAAGAGCACATGAAGCAACTTGTACTGCGTGACCGCAACCACCCATCAGTATTCGGATGGAGCGTTTCCAATGAAATTATGCCGATTATCCGAGGTGTCATGCGTAATGCTCCGGGATTAGAAGACAATTTGGTAAAACATTTTAAAATATGGTCTGATATATGCTTTAAATATGATCCCTCACGTGCATGGGCTTCGGCCGACGGGGAAGACGACGGACGCGGATTATTACCGTTTTACATGGTTCACTACGGTGGAGAAGGTGCTATGAAAAGAGCTTTAGACAGCGGAAAACCTTGGGGTGTCGGTGAAGCTTGTAACGCATATTACGGAACACCCGAACAAGTCTCCAACGCTGCAAAAGATGGTGGACGTGCATACCGTTCATTTGAAGGACGTATGGAAAGCGTTGCTGTAGATGCTTATAACTCTTTAGCAAATCAACGTAAATACAAAGCCAGCTACCGATGTGTATTCAATTTAATTTGGTACGGATTGCAACCCCTCCCAATCGGTCTAAAAGATCAGACAAAAGCTCCTACATTAAAAGACGGTATAGCATTCACCTCTTTCGTAGAAGGGAAACCGGGTGTACAGCCAGAACGCATCGGACCATACAGTACAACTGTTAACCCCGGTTACGATCAATCTCTGCCATTATACAAAACATGGCCGCTATTCGATGCAATTAAAGCTGCAAATGCCGAACCCATGCAACCTTGCAAATGGGTGGTTAAAAACGTAACTCCGGCAAAAGTCGCTAACGTGAAAAAAGTAAAATCGATAAAAATATTACCCGAAAACGGTAAATTAAGCAGGGAATTGTTCCGTACCGGCATTCCTGTGAAGAAAATGAATACCGAAACCGTACCCGAACTGCTGATCATCGACGGTGCAAATATTCCGGCAAATGCCACATCTGTTATGCAAAAAGTATATGCTAAAGGCGGTACGGTAGTTATTTGGGGGGCTGATCCGAAAAAAGTAAACGAACTGAATAAAATATTACCGTCTCCGGTAGTAATAACCGATCGCAAAGCAACGTCTTTGGTATTCGGCACTCCGGACGATATTACTTCTGGTCTTACCGAAGCCGATCTCTATTTCTCTGAATTACATCCGGCAGAATTTACGACCGTCGGATTAGGTGGTTCTTTAGTAAAAAACAGCACGACATTGCTTAAGGCATGCGATACTGACTGGATGAAATGGAATAAACAACCGGAATATGCCAAGACAGGTATGATTCTACGTACCGAAAAAGAAAGCAAACCCGAAGGCGTTGTAATGCTCAAAAAGAAAATGGGACAAGGAAACTTGGTCGTTACGACTATCCCTGCTGCACCCCGTGGCGCTAAAGCAGAAAAAGCAGTTCGGGCACTTCTTACCAATATGGGCATTGAATTAGGATCAGGTAGCGACTCCGGTAAACCATTATTAAAATCAGGAGAAATCGTACGTGTATTGATGAGTGGAAGCTACCCTGTATCTTCTGTAAAAGAGGCAGGAACGCAAAACCGTGTTGACTTAACTAAAGTCGATGCTATTAAGGAAAATACGACACTCGACGGAAAAACATGGAAAAAATATCATTCGCAAAGCGGTTTGATCGACTTCAAACAAGCAAAATTAGACGGTCCTACCCAAAACGCAGAAGCCTATATGAGCTTTTGGGTATTCAGTCCGAGACCATTAGATGACCTGCTTATAGAACCGAACATGCCTGTCGTCGATCTCGAAGTAGCTGCTGATGATGCCGTGCAAGTATGGTTGAACGGAAAAATGATCATCAGTAATCTTCGCGAAGGCCCTATTGAAGGTGGTAAAGCCGTATCAAAAGGGTTGCCTTTGCACCAAGGCTGGAATCACTTCCTTATCAAAGCTATTCAAGGCGGAGGCGGTTGGTTCTTCAACGGACGCTTAATCTGTAATCAACCGGATTATCTTGCCGAAGAAATGGATTCGGTATTAGAAAAACCTTAAAGAGAGATTTCTCTTAGAAATAATAAAAACCGCTCTTTTTACAATGATAAAAAGAGCGGTTTTTATTATTAATCAAGTAAAAAAATCAATTTAATCGCTTTTTTATACTTCTGTTAATAGAGTTAATGTCCTTTTATTAAGTGTTCCCAAATACCTTTGAAACACAAAATTTAATAACGACACGACAAAAAATAAAAAATGAAAGTGCTGAAAATTTTAACTCTTGCAATGTGTTCTTACCTTATGATCCCGACCATGCAAGGTGCAACAAAACATGCCAAAGAGACCAAATACCCAAGTTACAAAGGGATGATTATGGCGGGATATCAAGGTTGGTTCGGAACTCCGGAAGATGGTAAAAGCGGAGGATTCCGCCACATGGCGGGTAAAAACGGTTTTAAAGATGGAAGTTGCCATATAGATATTTGGCCTGATGTACGGGAATATTCAAAAACTTATCCTACAGAATTTAAAAATGCCGATGGATCTACGGCACGTATATTCAGCTCTTATGATATCAGCACGACAGACCTCCATTTTAAATGGATGAAAGAATATGGTATAGACGGAGTATTTATGCAACGCTTCTTTGATTACGCACGAGGAAGGGGTGAACAATCACTACCTGATATCATTCTTAAAAATGCATTTGACGCCGCTTCGAAATATGATCGAGCCATAGCGATTATGTACGACTTGTCAGGATTAAGGCACAAAAAAGAAGATTGTTCGGTTATTATTGAAGACTGGAAATATCTGGTCGATCAACTAAAAGTTACGAACCAAAACGGTAGTAAAACATACCTGCACCATAACCAAAAACCGGTCGTTGCAATATGGGGATTAGGATTTACAGATCGTCCATACAAGGTTAACGAAATAGGTATAGAAAAACTAATCGATTTCTTACAAAATGATCCGGTATACGGAGGCTGCGCTGTCATGCTGGGAGTTCCTACAGCTTGGCGCGATCTGAATTTCGATTGTACCAATGATCCTTATCTGCACACAATAATCAAAAAAGCAGATTTATTACTACCTTGGACCGTACAACGTTATACTCCGCTATTACATAACGATATGGACCGTTATCATGACGAGACCAAAGCCGATATCCAATGGTGTAAAAAGAACAAAATAGATTATGTACCTTGCGTCACTCCGGGTTTTAGTTGGCATAATTTAAGCACGATTCAATTTCCCGATGACATAAAACCATCAGGTTCGATACCGCGTCAAGGAGGGAAATTTTTCTGGGATCAAATGTATAATGCCATGAAAGCCGGAGGAGAAATGATCTATGTAGCTATGTTTGATGAAATAGACGAAGGCACTGCGATATTTAAATGTACCGATACACCTCCTGTAACTAAAATATCCCAGTTTATCGGAATGGATGGAAAACCTTCGGACCATTATCTATGGCTCACCGGTAAAGCGACTCAAATGTTACGAAAAGAGATGCCTCTGACAAAAAAAATGCCGGAACGAAATTAAAATAAAGATATACAATTCACACACAAATACACAACTACACATGTTAAGAGCCCGTTTCAGAATTATTTTGAAACGGACTCTTTTTATAGTCTTAGATTCTGTTCTAAATTTACCCTATATCAGATTCGGAAATTTCTTCTGAAAATACTTTTTTGTCGGAAAATTCAGACAGACTCTTAAACAAGCATTATAAAAAAACAGCTATTTATATATGAACAGCGGACATCCGCGCTATTTATACTTTGCCGCTTTTGCTATTCGTTTAGGAATCTCGGTATTATCTATTTTTTCATGAAAAAGTTGCGACTCTTCCCCGATTGCGAACACAGGAACATAACCGGCCGAATGATTTCCACTTGCCCAACTAATCATTGCAATTTCATTAATTACCTCCTTCGCACGTGCAGCCATAGGTTCATTTTTCGAGTATAGGCTTTCTTCAAATACGACTTTATTTTTTACAAAAGAATTTTCAAATTCATCACGTAATTTTTTTTCTTGTTCCCACGTAAGCGGTATCTCTTTCCAAAATCCCATTTTTTCCGAAAGAAAAGCCTTCATTTCATCCCAAAGCACTTTATTATTCTTATTTCTTCGCATCGCACTGATCTGATTCGATAATATATCTGCCGAATTCTTTTGATATTGCAGAACCTTCAAATTCAGTTCATATTTACCATTGCCAAGCACAATTCCTCCGGTTTCATGGTCTGCCGTAACGACAATCAATGTCTCTTTAGGGTGCTTCTTATAAAATTCATAAGCAACTCTTATCGCATTATCCAAATCTATCACCTCATTAAAAGCCGCAGCAGCGTCATTAGAATGGCATCCCCAATCTATTTTGCCCCCTTCTACCATCAAAAAAAAGCCTTTTTTATTTTTATCTTTAGTAAGAAAATCAATTGCACTTTCAGTAATTTGAGCAAGCGTCAAGTCCCCTTCTTTGCGATCAATCGCATAGGGTAAACAAGAGGCATCTGCACCCTCTTTCTGAATCAATATCATTTTCTGTGCCTGATCAGATTTTGCCTTATAATCATCATATCCACGTGCCAATGTATATCCGGCTTCTTCAAACATAGGGAAAATACTCGGAGCTTCTTTGTTGTCTGCCGAAGTCGTCGGTTTTAAAAAACCCGCACCTGCATAAAAATCGAATCCGGCTTTCGGAAGATCTGTTGCTATTTCATAATACATATTACGGCGAGGCTGATGTGCATAAAATGCGGCAGGAGTAGCATGGTCGACACTGACACTGGTAGCAATACCTACTTTTTTACCCGCTTTTTTAGCCATTTCTGCTATTGTCTGTAATGGATTTTGTTGTTCGTCCATCCCTATCGCTCCATTATAAGTTTTGATCCCAGTAGCCAAAGCCGTACCTGCCGCAGACGAATCTGTTACAGAATTTTTAGCAGAAAACGTACTTGCCACAGTTCCTACCGGAAATTGAGTAAAAAGCAACGGCTCTACTCCAATACGCCCGTTTTGCAATTCGGCACGGTACATCTCCGTACCATTTACCTGATTTACTCCCATTCCATCCCCAATAAAATAAAACACATACTTGGCCTGTCCCTGCGCAACGGCAGTTATGAAGACAAAACATAATAAATACACCAATCTTTTCATATAACCATAAATTAAAAATATCAGAATTCAAATATACTATCAATAATCAACTTCAATAATTATTTCTAAAGAAATATGTATGAAAAAACAGAAACATTATTTTTACAAAAAGCAAGAATTATCTAAATAACATTCAGAATCGACTTTTTTCCAATACCGAAAAAATAGCTTTTAACCGACTGCAAATTTCAACATAATAAAAAGCCGTTTTTAGTTTAAAATAAAGTTAACTAAAAACGGCTTTCTAAGAGTCTGTTCCTATTTAATCGGATTTAAAAATTTCTTTCGAGAATATCTATCTGCTTTCACTAAAATAATAGTGGCTTCCCTGACAAATAAAAAACAGACCGAAAGAGAAATTCAAAGAAAGTCTGATAATAAGCTTTATCCGAATTTTTAAACAGGTTCTAATTCAATAATAAATCTTTACAAAGATCAGCTATAATATATCATGGTAAAGGAGTCGATGTAGTTATGACAAGTTTGTCTTTATTTTTACTACATGAACCATAATAATTATTTGCAGGCTCATAATCTGTCAATACTCCATTTTTATCATCGATATATTCAACATGTGCAGGATAAACACAATTTTCTATTTTCGATCCTGCACCATCGTTATATTGTCCAATAAATCCGGATATTCCCGAACGACTTCTCATTCGAATATGAATATTTTCCGTCCGACAATCTTTAACTGCGACACCCCTTCCGCCGACAATTTGACCAACTAATCCTCCAGCCTGATAACCAGTTAAATAAATATCTTCGGCAGAACAGTTATCCAACCAAGTAGCTCCTCCACCTACACCGATCCATCCAATCAAACCTCCGACATTTTGGGTAGTCAAACCCGTAGAGGCTTTAATATGTATATGCTTTGCATGCACATTTTCAAATTGAGCAACGGTACTATAATTTGCTCCGGTATATCCCACACAACCGGCAAAATAAGCATATTCTTTACTATGATCTATCGGATTTCCATCAACATCCGTATGCACTTCATCATCGGCAAGCCCATTAATAGTAATGTTCTCGAACGTCAAATTCTTCATTACACCTTCAAACTTACCCCAAACTCCCGTATACGCATTATATTTACCGATAGTAATTCCCCAAATCTGATATTCATACACTGCACCGAATTTCCCATTCAAAGAGAAATTCCTTAAAGTATGCCCTTGACCATCTACCGTGTATGTCTGTTCTCCTGAAGTATAAATAGGTTTCCATTCAACTCCGCTCATATCGATATCGTTCTCCAAAAGGATCGTAACATTTACCGATTTACCACTTGCATCTTTTTTAGTAATCATATCAAGGATATTATCCGGTAGCCATGCAAACTCTTCTCTCGTATAGATATGATAAGTTTGGGTACTCTCGTCATAGACAGGTTCTTTCGGCACAATTACCGCCGGATTCCACCATTCTTCTGCATCAACCCAATCATTTTCAAAATTTTCATCAATAGCAATAGTAAACTGTGCATCTGTAGTCAAAATATTACCCATTACTGTCGTTAACCAATTACGTTGAATGGGAATATCTGTTTTTAAATCATGTGAACTAACAAGTGAAGTACCGTCCAATGCTTCGAACTTAAAATGAATAGGAGTCTGTTCCGTTGCATCGGTCATCAGATAATCGACTGTCAAAGTTCTATTATTCATACTTTTATCATAACCTAAGGCATAATCTTTTTGAGATTTATCAATCGAACCTGTATAAACTTCAGTAACTGCCGTTACGTCAACAGCCAAATCTGTACTTTCAGACAAACCGGTCACTGCATTAATATTAGTAAAACGTTTACATCCGTAATAAGTTATTTTAAAATTATCTGGCATCTCCAGATCATATACTCCCCAATCAGTAGCAACAACACGAAGTTTAGCAAAAGGACGTTTCAATGTCAAATCTTTCATGACCCCGTCGCTACCTACTGTAATCTCTTCAGTTGCAAAATAGGCATCCCGACTCTCATCATTCAGTTGTTTATCAACTCCGTCTATGCAAGTAATATTTTCGAAATTACTGGTTTCATAATGTAAGTCCGTATCAGTACCCTGCTTTACAAAGTCCGCCCAAACGACAAATTTATAATTCCGGTTCGGAGTCAGACGTAAAGAATAATTTACAGCTTGATAGCTATCCACAACTTTTTTCTGAGGAGAAATTACCTGCGTATAGGAGATATTCTCCCCTTCCCCATCCACGCGATAAACCGCTAACTGATAACGCAAATCATATTCAGCAAAATCTACATTAGTGATTCCCCCACGCATACTATTACTATTTTCACCTAAAGCTGCACGCGTCATTTGTAAAAGATCAGGGGCAGAAACCGTAAAATTTACATTCCCTTCTCCTGCAGCGACCGGAGCATCGGTAAACAAGTCTTCCGATTGACATGCTACCAATAGCAAACAAAATCCGATCATAACTAAATTTTTAAATTTTCTCATACAATTACATTTTTGTTAAACAATATATTAGTTGATCTCTACTACATATTCTCCACCAAAACTATCATCGATATTTACGTTATTACCATCGCCTATTTTTCGAGTAAGAAAGAACCCTCTCAATACAGTCTCATGATTACGCTTCAAAGGAATTTCGATATTCTGGCAATGGCTGATTTCTGTTCCTGAAGCATCGAAAAAATAAAAATCAGCCAAAATATTCGTTTCATTTTCCCAATCGGTAAATAAATAATCTCCGAACAAAGAGACTGCCTCTTTTCCATCATAAACTATTTGAGAAGGAATCGTATTAAAACTATACATCGTTGTAAACAGATTCGGTTTTCGGGCTTCTACATTATACCCGACTCCGATATATTGTTTATAAATTACTTTTACAGTCAATCCCTCCAGTGCACCTCCAGCCCGGATAAAATCGTCAAAATCGGATGCAATTACTCTGTAACGCCCCGAAGGTCTTTCCATCATAACTGGAATAACCGTAGAAGGCAAATTCCCGGACTCTCCAAAAGAAAAACTATTTGGCTCAAAATCTGAACCTACCGTAAACACCTCCTGACCGACTGCTGTACTTCGATGATGCGTATTAACAGGATAAACATCCGTATTCGCCTTAATGGACATTAACACATCTGTCTGATAAAATAGATCGACAGGATTATCTTTATAGACATAATCCGCCCATGCCAACACTTGATAATCACCTTTCGGTAAATAAACTTGTATCGTATCTTGTGGAGGTAATGCATCTTTATCAACAAAAAGCATTCGTCGCTCGGTTCTCTGCTGTGCGATTCTATTCTTCCCTGATTTTTTTTCATAAACATCAAGAATAATACGCATTGCAAAATCTTCATCTGGAACATACGGTTTGGAGTGTGCTTCTTCCAGATTTTTAATCGTACGATTCCATTCTTCATCATAAAAAACTTCTTTATAATAAAGAGGAGGCAACCGATCAACATTCGGTTCTATGACAACAAACGATTTATCGGGAACAGGATACTCATGAACAGTCGCATCACAAGCCATCATTAATCCCATAAATACGGATAATACAGCAATCATTAGATTTTTTCCATTCATATTCTTTACCTTTTCCGTTGTTTATACCATTTATAGGATATCGAAACGCCTCCTCTCGTTATACCCCAATACCAGTCTGACCCCGAACGAAATTTCGGACCATTCTTCCAGTTACGGTAAACATCATAATCAAATTCAGCAAATCCTGCTCCTATATTACATTCCAAAGTCCATCTTTTCGTTTTACCGATATCGATAGCATAACCATAACTGATTCCCATTCCCCATAAAGCATGGTTAGGATCTTGATAACGACCATGATTATTAATTGCCACATTAAAACCGGCGACATGGGTATGTAAACCGATAAAATGTCCTTTCATGGTTTCTTTCGGCCACCAACGTATTTCCGGTTGTACCGCCAATAAACGCAACTTTCGCGTCGAAGTAATATTATATGGAGAATACCACACCGGTAAATCAAAAGACCAATGGGAACACGGGCTAATTTCAATACCCAAATTAGCAGTCAATGCCGCAACAAACAATAAATTCGACTTAATAGCAATTATCCATTTTTCTTGTTGCGACGGTTGTAAAGAAAAAGGAATAGCAGGATTCAAATCTGGCATGCGAAATTCTGCAACTTGTAAATTTTTTGATACTGGAGGCAGAGGAAATTGTTCTTCCTGACAGACAATGGCAATACGTGCATTCCTGAACGGAGGAAATATATTCCGAATAATCCGTTGCCAAGTATATCCTCCGTCAAGAGCTTTAATTTGTTTTTTACGACGTTCATTATCAGTCTCTTTTGCTAAAATATCAAGAACCTTGCTTTTATTGGGAATTTGCGCTCCATTTTTCAATGCAACTTCAAACGAATACCAATCTTCCCAAAGGTTTTCAACTTTAAGTTTACTTTCCGGAATACCGGTTTCTTGTAACAAAAAATCGGCAAGAGCCCGAGAACGATACTCACCTAATTGATAATTCCAACTCGGAGGTCCTTCTGGTGAGGCACTTCCTCCGACCCATACATGCGACAAACGGATTACAGTATCTTGTTGTATTCGCCGTAATATATCAGCAATACTATCCAACTGTTTGTTGGGATACAATTTATGCTTATTCACTTTAAAAATAACTGGTGCTATCGAAGTATTGGCATAATAAAAAACAGAATCGATTTTTTTATCTGACAAAAAAATCACATAATTAGGATAATCTTTATTCGAGCACGAAGTGAAAGTCTCGGATGTTTCCTGCGCCCATACAATACCCGACAAAAATAATGCAGTTATCAACAATAAGACCCACCTTTTTTTATATCTTTTCACAATTTAATTATATAATAATAGATTCGACTAAATGACAAGCAATTAAAGCTTTTGCCATTTCTTAATTTTTAATAATAACAAGATGGATTTAAAAAATAGATTTATTAAGATAACTCCCAGAAGTATGGGCTTTAACGATACCAACAGAGTTCATCAAAAAATTTACTGCCACAACTAATCCATGCAAACCATGTATCGGACTCTTCATCTTAAATGACAAAACTATTTTCATGATCTAAAGATTTTTCGCCATAAATTCCCCAAATCAGCAGTTTCACTTAAGATAAAACAAAACATAAAAAAAGCGTGGGAATTTGTCAGTTTACTCGCTTTGAGGTATCGCCAAACACCCACATTGAAATAAACAGCCAACCCACGCCTAACCTTATATATTCACTCTCGTGATTATAATGGAAAAGCATGAACGTTTGTTCTGTTTATCCTTCAATGTTTTAAAAATTGGCGATTTTCAAAGCGAGGATAAAACTAAACGCTTCTCTAACATGTATGTCGGATAAAAAGTCTCTACTCCAATTCCGACACTACAAAGTTAGAAATTATTTGCGTTTTAACAAACGTTCATGTGAGTTGGCCAATAATTTCTTCTAATAATATTCAAAAAAACGTAAGAATTCAGACAAATAAATTATGAATTCTTGTTCTTCTTATGATAAAAATAAAAGTAAATACAGGGTAAAAACCGGAATTTATCAATGAAATATCTTCAGTAATTAAAAAATTATCAAACCAGATTTTTCCTATATTATATATTTCTCAGAAGAAGACTTTAAGAGCCTGTCGTACATTTGTACGTCTGAATTTTCCAACAAAAAAATATTATCAGGTCATTTTTACGTTTTCTTCTGGTTTGTTTCCCTGTTCTCACTTATTAGATACCCCACTATCATCCTCGTAAAAACAACAAAACATACTCGAAAGGAACTCTCAAATCTGACCCGAACAAAATTCAGATAGGCTCTAAAACTATCCTACAAGAGTCCTTTTAAGGTTAACAATTTACAAATATAGCAAAACATCTTTTATCTTACCGATATTCTGAATATTAAGAAACCGTTTGCTTTTATCATACATGATGATTTAAGATAAGTTTTCGGATTTGATTTACCTATGCGATCAGAAAATAGTACTCTGTCCGACAGAGGTATAAAATTGTTAAAAGTTCATATGAGGGAAACTTTCTCATAAAGAATAAAAAACGGTTCTAAAATCCCATTTAAATTTTATTCGGGGCGGCTTTGAGAATATTTTTCTGTTTTTTGAGGATTCAACCTATAACGATCTCAATTCTGTCTCGAACATCTGTTCCAACACACGACGCAAATGTGAACGAGAGCCTGAGAAATTATTTACAATGACAGACACAGCATATTTTTTATTTCCCGCATCATAATATCCTGCATAACTTTGGACATGTGCCATACTACCGCTTTTCAACCTCATTCTTTTCGAAAAAGACGAATTTTTCAAAAATGAACGTACCGTACCACTTACTCCCGGACACGGTAACGAAGAATAAAATACCGCCTGCGAATTTTTATCCGAAGCCACAGCCGCAAGTATCCGACACAACATTGCGGCCGAGATACGGTTTACCGGAGACAAACCGCTACCGTCGTACATAACAAGATCATCCAGAAACACTCCTTTCTCTTTCCAAAAATGCTTCAACACCTCGATACCTTTCGATGCCGATGCTTCCGGATAACGAGACAAAGCGATCCAACGCAATAAAGTTTCAGCATATAAATTATTACTGTTATGATTTACAATGCGAATAATATCAGATAAACGGTCTGAAGAATAACGAAACAGCACATACCGATCTGGTAAAGGTTTTATTTTTTTTTCTTCATTCAATATACGCATCGTTACAGGTGCACCGACCACTTCGATTCGGGAAGTTTTCAAAAAAGACGTTATTTCATTTACAAAAAACAAAGCGGGATCTGGTAAATCACCTTTTATGACAAAACGATCCCGTTTTTCCGGAATACTCCCATAAATATACCTCCGTAAAGAAAAAGGAGCTCCGTATATGTAGGCACTGTCAATCGCATTACTGCTCGAAACAAGGTGATTAGAAAAACTCAATCCGGGTATTTCCGGTTCTACTCCGATAATAACGGGTATCGAACCTTTTATTCCCGAACGCAATGTCAGACGATAAGTATTGTCTCTATAATTAATGCCATAGCAACCTGCTGCAAAATAATTCCCGACATCTTCCCACAACCATTTCGGCGAAACCCCTTCCGTATCGAATCGGCTGTCATCAGCAATAATGCTCCCTTCTATACGACGAATACCTGCATTTTCAAGCTCTTTCAACAAACGATTTCGAAAATCAAAAACCTGACGTGTACCATATTCCGAACCTAATGTTGGGTCTCCGCACCCCCGAATATATAAATCGCCATAAAGCACACTATCTTTACCGATATGTCCCGAATATTGTACATCGGTATAAAAACGATGTTCTCCCCCATATATTCCGAGAGCTGTTGCCGAAGTTAGTAGCTTCAATGCCGAAGCCGGAAGAAGTAAGCGCCGAGAGTCATAAGAAGATACTATTTCTCCCGTTTCAACATCCATAATACAAAAACCTACCGAAGCTGAATGCAATTCCGGCAAAGAAACAAAACGAGATATACCTGTCTCGGCATGCGAAAAAGAGAATAATCCCGTCCAAAAGAACACAATAAGATATTTTATAACAGATATATTCATAAGAAGATATAATTTCTAAAACAAAAATAACCGATTTTCAAAGAATATACAATTTTGTTTCATTTTTAGCCCTTATCTGAATTTTCCGACAATAGATATATAAGGATATTTTCCTGTTCCTGTACATTATGCAATCCGCTATCCCTCTTATTCTAAAAGCATTTTCATAATTTTGAACAAGTCATATAAGTAAATTCGAACCGGATAGTTCAAAAAAATAAAAAAGTGTCGTACATTTGTTTCAAGATATAAGAGCCTGTCTAAATTTTGCTCGGGTCAGGTTTGAGAGTTTCTTTCGAGGATGTTTTTCTGTTTTTACAAGGAGGATAGCGGGCTATCCGACGAGGGAAAACGGGGAAAAAGACCGAAAGAAAACGCAAAGATGACCTGATAATATTTTTTTGTTGGAAAATTCAGACAGGTTCTAAAACTTCTTGAACTATTTAATATAAGAGAATCAAAATGTTATTTTCTGAAGAAAACTACGAAACCCATAAACGCGGACGCATAGAAGTAATTTGCGGATCGATGTTTTCAGGAAAAACCGAAGAATTGATAAGACGGCTCAAACGCGCAAAAATAGCTCGTCAGAAAGTCGAAATCTTCAAACCGTCTATCGATGTACGTTACTCGGAAGAAGAAATCGTATCCCATGACAGTAACTCCATACAATCGACTCCGGTAGACAGTTCTGCAAGTATATTGCTATTATCAAGCGGTGTAGATGTCGTAGGTATCGATGAGGCCCAATTTTTCGATCAGGGCATCGTCGATATCTGCAACCAGCTTGCCGATCAAGGAACACGGGTTATCGTAGCAGGATTAGACATGGACTTCAAAAAGATACCTTTCGGACCTATGCCTTATTTGTTATCGATTGCCGACGAAGTGACCAAAGTTCATGCTATTTGCGTAGAATGCGGACATTTGGCAAATTATTCTCACCGACTCGTAGACAATGATAAAAGAGTTTTATTAGGCGAAAAAGGAGAATATCAGCCACTTTGTCGCACATGCTATAATAAAAAGCATACATTGCAAGAATAGATATTCACACTTGCATATATTCTTCATTATCAATTATAATCAAAATAGAAGTAATCATGTATCTTTCACGTCGTCCTTATACTTTCGACCGGGTTACCCGAATCATATTCAGTATCGCAGTTCTCATCGGGACTTTTTACTTGATAAACTTGCTGAAAGGTGCACTTCTGCCTTTTCTTGTTGCATGGTTACTGGCCTACCTTATGCATCCGATCGTAGAATTTTTTCATAATAAATGCCATATCAAAAACCGGGTAGTAGCTATTTCAGCGACCCTCCTTTCTGTCATTCTTTTTTTCGGATTGCTCGGCTGGATTTTCATACCATCTATTATAGAGGAAATAGATAAAATGAAAATTCTTATTCATAATTACATATCGACGGATAATGCTATACCTTTCATTCCCGAAAGTTGGCATGATTATATTCGGGAAAAAATCGATTTCGAGCAGATCGCACAGATAATGAACAAAGAAGACTGGAAAAAATTGATCGAAACAACTGTTACCCAAGCATGGTCTTTTCTTACCGGGTCGGTAAACCAGATTATCACTATTATAAGCTGGTTTATAGTATTATTGTATCTTTTTTTCATCCTGCTTGATTATGAAAAGATCATCGTCGGCTTCCGAGGCCTCATTCCACGCCGCTACCGCAGAACAGTATTAGGGATACTCACCGACGTGCAAGTAAGCATGAATCGGTATTTCAGAGGTCAGTCTCTCGTTGCCTTTTTAGTCGGCGTTCTTTTCAGCATCGGATTTCTTATCGTCGGACTACCCCTCGCTATCGTATTGGGATTATTTATCGGACTACTGAATATGGTACCTTATCTGCAAATCATCGGAGTTATCCCGACAGTTTTGTTATGTTTGATAAAAGCCTCTGAATCGGGACAAAATTTCTGGCTTTTGTTCGCAGCATGCATGGCTGTTTTCATCATAGTACAGTTAATTCAAGATATAATTCTCGTCCCTCGCATCATGGGACATGTCACAGGATTAAATCCGGCAATTATACTTTTATCTCTGTCGATATGGGGAACTCTGCTCGGTGTCATCGGCATGATTATAGCTCTTCCTCTCACGTCTCTCGTTCTGGCTTATTACCAAAAATACATATTAAAAGAAGATCCGGGAAAAAAGAAGAAAAAAAATATACGAAAAATATCGTAGAGTCTATCTAATTTTTTTGACAAAAAATATTCATAAATCAATTCAAAAATAAACCTTATAATCAGGGAATAAGTCCTATAAATGTTATATCGTACGCTATATTCCGCCATTGATATTTCATTACATATTCTCATAAATTAAAATTTATCCCTATATTTGCCGCAGAATTGGTTTTGCTTTTCCTTTTCGTAAAAGCAAATTAAAAGGGAATCGGGTGCAAATCCCGAACAGTCCCGCTGCTGTGAAGCTCTATTCAACATTCTGAAAAAACTTTGCCACTGGTTTATGACCGGGAAGGCTTCAGAATGGGAGTCAGTCAGAAGACCTGCCATTCATTAAAGGTTTACATTCTCGAGGGTTAGAGTGTAGATACGAAAAAATTATTGATTTCAATTTTTATCATTTATGAAAAAGATATGTCCGCAATGCGATATCTCTTTTATCAACCAATCCGATAATGCGGATAACTATTTATGTGTTTTTACTGAACTGGACGATTTACAAGACTCTTACGTCCGATCACACAATCATTCAAAATATTTATACAAATTCTGTCCGGGAAATACCGGAGAGTGACTCTTCATACTTTTTAAAAATCTATGTTATAACAACATAATCAATAGGAAAACAATGATAAAGAAAATATTAGTAGCCAATCGCGGCGAGATCGCCGTGCGAGTGATGCGTTCGTGCAAAGAGATGGAGATACGTACAATAGCTGTATTTTCTGAGGCCGACAGGGCGGCCAGGCATGTGATGTATGCTGATGAGGCGTATTGTATCGGTCCGGCTGAGGCTAGGGAGAGTTATTTGAATATCGACAAAATTATTCAAGTGGCGGTCGAGCACGGGGCGGATGCGATTCATCCTGGATACGGGTTCTTGTCCGAGAATGCTGCGTTTGCGAGAAGGTGTAATGATGCTGGAATTGTTTTCATTGGACCGGAGCCGGAGACTATGGTGGTGATGGGGGATAAGATTTCTGCGCGTAGGAGAATGAGGGAGGCGGGTGTGCCGGTCGTGCCCGGAACGACTGAAAATCTGAATTCTTCTGTGGAGGCGATAGAGGTGTGCAATCGTATCGGATACCCGGTGATGTTGAAGGCTTCGGCCGGGGGAGGTGGAAAGGGAATGAGGTTGGCTAGAAAGCCTGAAGAGGTCGAAGAGGCGTTTCTGGCGGCTAAATCCGAATCTTTGACTTCATTTGGGGATGATACCGTGTATATCGAGAAATTCGTAGAGCATCCGCATCATATCGAGTTCCAAATTCTGGGTGATAAACACGGCAACGTGATCCATCTTTGTGAGAGGGAATGTTCGGTGCAGAGAAGGAATCAGAAGATTGTGGAGGAGACGCCTTCGCCTTTTATTTCTGAGGTCTTGAGACGGGAGATGGGTGAAAAAGCCGTGGCCGCGGCTAAGGCGGTGAATTATGTGGGGGCTGGAACGATCGAGTTTCTTGTGGACGGGAGCGGAAATTATTTTTTCCTTGAGATGAATACGAGATTGCAAGTGGAGCATCCGATTACGGAGGAGGTATTGGGTATCGATTTGGTAAAGGAACAGATTCACATTGCAAACGGCAGACCGCTAAGACTGAAACAAGAAGATATTGTACAAAGAGGACACGCGATCGAGTGCCGGATTTGCGCAGAAGACACAGAGGCTGATTTTTTACCGGCTCCGGGAATTGTCAAGCAAATTACCGAACCGAATGGTATCGGAGTGAGGGTGGATAGTTATGTGTATGAGGGGTATGAGATTCCCGTATTTTATGATCCGATGATCGGTAAGTTGATCGTGTGGGCGACTTGTAGGGAGTATGCGATTGAAAGGATGAGAAGGGTGTTGTTTGAGTATAAGATTACGGGGGTGAAGAGTAATATTGCTTATTTGAGGAGGATTATGGATACGCCGGATTTTGTGAAGGGGTGTTATGATACAGGCTTCATAGCCAATAACTCGGAATTTCTTCTCGAAGGTAAACCTGCTCGGGAGGAGGCATGTGAGGAAGTAGCGATGATCGCGGCTTATATCGATTATTTGATGGGGTTTGAGGAGAATGTGACGGGGAGAATGGATAATAGACCGATTAGTAGATGGAGGGCGTTTGGTATTCATAAGGGGGTTTTGAGAATTTAATTTGTACGGTTATGGAGATACGTGTTGGTAACAGAATAGCAGATATAGAATTGATCAGCAAGGATGGGAATGCTGTAAAAATTTCTATTGACGGTAAGGTGCTGGATGTAGATGTCGTGATGGCCGAAAACGGAGTATGTTCGATTTTGATGGACGGGATCTCATATAATGCCGAATTGATCAGAGCTGAAGGAGGAAAGATCTATACGGTAAATACTTTATTCGCTTCTTTAGGTGTGGAGATTCTCGATGCTAAGGCGAAATTGTTGTCTGCTCGGAAAAAGGACGGAGAGAAACAGACCGACAGAATCATTTCTCTTATGCCGGGAAAGGTCGTGCGGGTGATGGTTGCTGCGGGGGACAGGTTGTCGGCAGGGGATACTGTGCTGGTGATCGAGGCGATGAAGATGCAGAGTAATTTTAAGGTGAGTGAGGATTGTGTGGTCAGGGAGGTTCTCGTGAAGGAGGGTGACCTTGTAAACAGTGATCAAGTATTGGTATGGCTTAATTTAAACGATTTGGATTGATATGGATAACGAAAAATTATATGAGGTGTTTGCCGAAAAGATCAAAGCGGCTGAGGAGGCTGGTGGTGCTGATAGGATCGGAAAGCAGCATGCGGCTGGTAAGTTGACGGCAAGAGAGAGAATCGATTTGTTACTGGACCCGGCTTCCTTCAATGAGTTGGATAAACTGGTAGTTCATAGATGTAATGATTATGGTTTGGACGCATCAAAAATACCCGGAGACGGAGTCGTTTCGGGGTATGGGAAAATCGATGGCAGACTGGTGTTTGTGTATGCTTATGATTTTACGGTGTTTGGTGGTACGTTGAGTGCGGAGAATGCTCGGAAGATCATGAAGGTGCAGGATTTGGCTTTGAAAAACGGTGCGCCGGTGATCGCTTTGAATGATTCGGGAGGAGCGCGTATTCAGGAGGGGGTGGAGAGCTTGTCCGGGTACGCGGGTATTTTTTTCCGCAATACTATGGCTTCGGGGGTGATTCCGCAGATTTCGGCTATTCTCGGGCCTTGTGCTGGGGGGGCGTGTTATTCTCCGGCTTTGACCGATTTTATTTTTATGGTCAGGGGGGGAAGTCATATGTTTGTTACGGGTCCGGATGTGGTTAAGGCGGTGACTCACGAGGTAGTAGGCAAGGAGGAGCTGGGGGGAGCGGTGACGCATGCTGCGGTAAGCGGGGTCGCTCATTTTCTGGCGGATTCTGAGAAGGAGGTGATGTTGGCTATCCGGGAGTTGTTGAGTTTTTTGCCGGCTAATAATATGGAGGATGCGCCGAGAGTGGCGTGTAGGGATGATATACGGCGTGAGATACCGGGATTGAGAGGGGTGATTCCGGATGATCCGAATATTCCTTATGATATGAAAGAGGTGATTGTTCCGGTCGTGGATGACGGGTATTTTTTCGAGGTGATGCCGGATTTTGCGAAGAATATCGTGGTCGGGTTTGCGCGATTGGGGGGACGGTCGGTCGGGATCGTGGCGAACCAGCCGGCGTTTCTTGCCGGAGTTCTCGACATTGATGCTTCTGATAAGGCGGCCAGGTTTATCCGGTTTTGTGATTGTTTTAATATTCCGCTGGTGACTTTTGAGGATGTGCCGGGATTTTTACCGGGTACGCTCCAGGAGCATAACGGGATTATCAGGCATGGGGCGAAGGTCGTGTATGCGTTTGCCGAGGCGACTGTCCCGAAGGTGACATTGATTACTAGAAAGGCATACGGCGGGGCTTATATTGTCATGGCGAGTAAGCAGACGGGGGCGGATATTAATCTGGCTTTTCCTAATGCGGAGATTGCTGTAATGGGGGCTGAGGGGGCTGTAAATATTTTGTTTAGGGACGCGGAGAATGAAATGAGGGAGGCGCTGACCGAGGAGTACAGGGAGAAGTTCGCCAATCCGTTCAGGGCCGCGGAGCTCGGATATATCGACGAGGTGATTCTTCCTGAGCAGACAAGGGCTAAACTGATTGCCGCTCTGGATATGGCTCAGAACAAGAATGTTTCTAATCCTCCTAAAAAGCATGGGAATATGCCCCTATAATCACTGAATTAACAGGAGATGGAAAATAATACTTTGACGGAACAAGAGATCCTATTATTACGAAAAAAGCTTGACCTTTTGCTGCGTACCGGCAAACTGCTGATGGAAAGTGCAGCCGACACAAACCGGATCGAACGGAATATGAAGCGTGTTGCCGCTTTTATGGGAATTCCTGAAAATAAGTTGCATATCGATATCAGATGGACCATGATAATGGTGAATGTAAGCGATGAATGCCATTCTTTTTCAAAATTCCAAAAGTGTGAGAAACATGGTATCAATATGACTACGATCTCACAAATCAGTAAACTGTCATGGCGGGCGATCGAAGAAGATTATTCATTGGATAAATACGAAGAGGAGCTCACTAAAATAGCCGAACAACCCCGAAACTATACTCATTATATAGTTGCTATGGGTGCGGGGTTTGCTTGTGGGGGATTTTGTAAACTATTCGGTTGTGACTGGACAGCTTTCTTATTCGCATCAATATGTGCGTTTATAGGCTTTAGAACACGTGCCCGTTGCATCGATTTCGGAATCAACGTTTACATGAGCATCGCCATCGCAGCATTCATATCTACCTGCCTGGCATACGCTTCATCTTATACAGGATTATCTGAAACACCCTACCATCCATTATTGGCATGTGCCTTGTTTATCGTACCGGGCGTACCGCTGATCAATTTTGTGGACGATATGATAGACAATCATCTGCTTACCGGAATTACTCGCGCTGCCAATACGGCGATGATGGTCGGGGCAATGACATTCGGAATAGCCTTCGTCATGCGAGTATTGATGATGGATGATGTTACGATAGATCATAAATTCAGTGAATTGAGTATGGTTCCTCATGATTCATACTACGTATATGCGATTGCAGCCGCAATCGCGGCAGTCGGATTTTCTATGATATTCAATATTCAGCGCCGTCTACTATGGGTTGTAGCAATTGGTGGTATCATCGCTGTATGTACGCGCAATTTTGTAAATTTCGAATTGGGATTAGGTCCGATAATCGGCTCATTCATGGGAAGTTTTGTCGTCAGCCTTATTGCGGTAAAGGCTGTTCACTGGTTTCACGTACCTAATCATGTGTTAACAATTCCGTCAGTTATCCCGATGATTCCCGGTGTACTGATGTATCGCTCTTTACTGGCATTTATAAATATGAACGGTATCGTCGGAGAAGTGACTAATGCTTTTTACAATGGAACTACATCGGCTCTTATAATCCTCTGTATCTCATTAGGTGTAGCTATTCCTAATATCTTTGCCCGCCGTTATATCGCTCGTGATCGTCAGATTTATTTGGAAAAGGAACTTGAAAAACGTCGCCAGCGAGGCAAATTTATCGAATGGTAATCAAGATAAACTCCCCTTTCTACGAAAGGGAGAAATAAATAAAAACTGCGAAAATAATTTCGCAGTTTTTTATTTATATTTAACTTTGTGAAAAACCTGCAAATGTTAATGAACACACAAACAGTTACATAAATAATAAAACTCACTATCTAAATATAATATCATAATGAAAAAGTTCTTATTAATCGCCGGACTGATTGCTAGTCTGTCTTGTCCGGCACAAACACAGAAAGGTTATAAAAATCCTGTAATACCGGGTTTTCATCCCGACCCGAGTATATGCCGTGTAGGTGAAGATTTTTATTTGGTAACCAGCAGTTTTCAATATTTTCCCGGAGTACCTGTATTTCATAGTAAAGACTTGATAAACTGGGAACAAATAGGTCATTGCCTAACACGACCGGAACAAGTAAACTTGAACGGCGCTAGTGTCTGGGGCGGCATTTTCGCACCTACGATTCGTTATCATGAAGGAGTCTTCTATATGATCACTACGAATGTTACCGATAAAGGTAATTTCCTCGTACATACGACTGATCCTGCAGGAGAATGGTCTGATCCGATACCGATCAAACAAGGGGGCATCGATCCTTCGCTCTATTTTGAAGACGGAAAATGTTATCTGGTAAGTAATCCAGACAATTATATTACATTGTGTCAAATAAACCCGAAAACCGGAGAACAATTGACTGAAAGCAAACGTATATGGATAGGTACAGGAGGACGTTTTCCGGAAGGACCACATATTTATAAAAAAGATAACTGGTATTATCTACTGATTTCTGAGGGAGGAACAGAATATGGGCATAAAGTAACGATTGCACGAAGCCGTTACATTGACGGACCTTACGAACAGAATCCGGCAAATCCTATTTTAACTCATATCAACAGAAATATGCAAAGCAGTCCTATTCAGGGAGTCGGACATGCAGATTTTATACAAGCCCCTGACGGAAGTTGGTGGACGGTGTTCCTTGCTTTCCGTCCACAGAGCGATATGCACCATTTACTCGGACGAGAAACATTCCTCGCTCCTGTCCGCTGGGATAAAAACGCATGGCCGGTAATCAACGGTGACGGAAGCGTATCTTTAGAAATGGACGTCCCGACATTACCTCAACAACCTTTTGCAACTAAGCCTGCACGCACGAATTTTAAGGACGGGAAATTCGGCTTGGAATGGGTTCACGTACGGAATCATCATCCTGAAAATTACACATTCAACTCCGATAAACTATGTTTAAAATCTACTCCTGTCACTTTGAATGACTTTAAAGACAGTCCGACTCTGGTATGCCGAAGACAAGAACACATAAACTTCACGGCAACAACATCGGTACAACTACAAAAAGCATCTTCTGGGGACGAAGCGGGTCTGACTGTTTACATGTCGGAAACTTCTCATTATGATCTTTTCATCAAACAGCTTTCTGACAAAAAACAAGCCCTCACTCTCCGTTATCGTTTAGGAGAACTTTCTCATATAGAAAAAGAAATCGTTCTTCCTAAAGGAGACATACAACTTCGTGTGAAAGGGAACAGGGACTTCTATTCATTCGAATATGCTACGAATAATAAGACTTTTCATGAATTGGGACGAATGAATACTCGTTATCTAAGCACTGAAACTGCGGGGGGCTTTACCGGAATCATGCTCGGTCTGTATGCTGTCTCAATCAATCCTTCATCAAAAGGATATGCAGAGTTCGAGTATTTCGATTATCTGGGAGAATAGAAAGAGAAACTTTTTCTTTCTTGAACTCTGTACATAGATAAATAAACAGGGCGGAAAGTTCCATTTTTAAGAACAAAAGTTTTCTGCCCTGTATAAGAAATTTTTAAATTTCCCGATAAAGTAACAAGGTCGAGGCTTTCTTTTAGTTTGTTTTCCTATTACCTTCGTCATAAAAACAGGTAAATATCCTCAACAGAAATTTTACTTTTTACAAAAGTAAAAGCAGTTCCTAAATGATAAGATTCTATATCACTTTGTACGAATAAGAAGGCCAATGCTGTTTGATATAATCTACCTTAGTATTTTCTGTAATAATATAATCCATCTCTCTCAAGGAAGCGACATGATATGTTCTTGCAGTATTTAATTTATAACTATCGGTAAGGACAACCCTTTTTATTCCCCTCTCTATCATACTGCGTTTAATCATAGCTTCTTCTCTATCCGGACACGTCAAGCCTTTTTCCTGATGAATATCGCTAATACCTAAAACGACCCAATCAGGAATAATGCAGCAACTCGATGCAAAAAATCCGAAAGCTACATTCGCCACATGGAGTAAGAATTTTATGGTACATAAATCTGATTCCAATATCCTAAATACAATCTTAACATTAAAGGAGAAAGGATCAATTTTAGGATTGGTTACCTCTCATACTCGCGACGAATTAAATAACGATGATACGCTATGCAAGATAATCGACAATTACAAAAATTTCAAGTAAACATTTTTATAAAAAATAATAGCTTTATACCCAAATATTTAATATCAAAACTATAACTTTGTATTGTTAAAAGAACATATCTAAAAACGAGATATAAGTTCTAAACCGTTATTCAGCATCACACAATCAAAATTCTCTTTTCAACATGGAAAACAGAAAAAATAATACTATTCGAACACAACGGTATCATTCTCCTTGTGGAGACTTGATACTCGGCTCTTTTGAAGATAAACTGTGCCTTTGCGACTGGGCAATAGAAAAACACCGAAGCGCAGTAGACAAGAGAGTGCAACGAATTTTACAAGCCAGCTACGAAGAAAAAACATCCGAGACTATCGAAGAAGCGGCTAAACAACTGGATGAATATTTTAACCGGGAACGAAAAATGTTCGATATTCCTCTACTCTTTATCGGCACGGAATTCCAGAAAAATGTATGGCACAAACTATTGGAAATACCTTATGGGAAAACCGTTTCGTACGGTGAACTAGCTAAATTATTGGGTATCCCGAAAGCTGTACGTGCTGTGGCAAATGCAAACGGGGCAAATGCCATTTCAATTTTCGCACCTTGCCATAGAGTCATCGGTAGTGATCATTCTCTTACAGGATATGGAGGCGGACTTGCGGCAAAACGTCTATTGTTAGATTTAGAGTTGAATGGTAAACCGTTATTATAAGTACCCCAAAAATACTATAATACCAAATAAGTTACCATTCTTCTTTAACGGTGATTTTAATCACCTTGATATAGACAAATAATCGGAACTACTTTTTGCTAAAGAAACATACTTTTTATAGAAATATTTATTCTAATAAAAATAACGGTTTATGTCTCCAACTTTCTGTATTCCTTAGGAGATATTCCCTTTTGTTTTTTAAAAACCCTATTGAAATGTGGGACATCATTAAATCCTACAATAAAACAAATCTCAGAAATCTGTTTTTGCGAATGTTTTAAAAGTTCACAAGCCGTATTCAAACGATATTGAGTAACAAATTGTGAAAAAGTGATACCCTTACATTTTTTAAAGTAAGAACAAAATGCTGAACGATTCATACCTACTTCCGCCGCAATATCTTCTAAAGAAATAGAATGAACATAATGAGCCATTACATAGGTACAAATTTGTTGCATACGTCTTACGTCTTTTTCAATATATACCGGTTTACCGGCAAATGTATGATCAGATGACGTGAAAATAGTCGGCAACAAACGAAACATTTCGCATAGGCGTCCCAATTCATCCATTTCATTCATTTGTGACAGTATTTTACGAATGATACGTGAACTTTCTTGTCCGAACTTTAATGCATTAATAGGAAATGTAAAACCTATCAAACAGTTACGCAACTCAGGAAATATTTCTATACATCGTACCACCAAAGTATGCTTAAAGGCAACCATTAAATAATGAACACATCCGTTACTATCCACAGACGAAGACGCATACTTCCAATAATGATGCATAGATGGAGGAATTAAAACTACATCTCCCGCCGAAAAGGGTTGTAATGTATCGCCTGCCATTCGGTCACCATAACCGTGTATCACATAATACAATTCCCAAGCATCATGTTGATGCAATTTGGCTTCTAAACATGCATTTATTCGTTGGTTCACAAAAAAGAAAGAGTGATTCTCCACTTCCGGCAACTCATAAGGTATTACTATTTCTTCCATATCATCCTACTAAGCTCTATTTAATACAAATATAAGACAATTATTTAATAATAAATGACAAATATGCAACAATAATACCCTATAATTTTGCTATTGGAAATAATAAGTTGAACCATTCAAAAATACATTACTATGGACTTTTATGAAGTATTGAGGAAAAGAAGAACCATTCGTGACTTTTCATCAAAAGAAGTAACAGATGAAGTATTGGAAAAGGTATTATCAGCTGCATTTTTCGCTCCAACGAATGACCATTTGCGCCAACTTGAGTTTGTTGTCATTAGAGGGCAAGATAATATTGCCAAACTTATATCTCCTGTGGCAGAAAATACGAAAAATATCCAACAAATCGGACTCAATGCCTCTGCAGATATAATGGATAAGGATGAACATGCAATGTTTGTAGATGCTTTACCAAAACAACAACGAATGTTGATTCAAAGCAATTGTCTTATCTTACCGTTTTTCAAACAAAAAGACTATCCTTTATGTAAGCCGGCAGAACAAAGTTCACTGAACTATTTTGCTTCTGCTTGGGCAGCAGTAGAAAACATATTATTAGCCGCAACAGCAGAAGGGTTATCATGTGCATTCCGCATTCCTATCAGTAATGAATCGGAACATGTAAAACAGCTTGTTAATGCTCCTGAAGAATATGAATTTACCTGTTTTCTCGCTATTGGTTATGCAGATGAAAACGCACATATCTGTAAACAAAAAGAGATTTTAACAAAGGATCGGATTCACAAGAATATTTGGTAATTAGATAATACATAACTAACCGCATTTCCTCCCAAATACAGTATTAAAGATGCTCGACAGGAAATAACAAAACGAATATGCGTTAGACCACGAATAGTAATAGGCAACTCCTACAACATCAAGGTATTGGTAGGAGCTGTCTTTTGCGTGTTCGTGTTTGTTCAGTCTTTCTGTAATCCGCCCGGATCATGAACCAAACATTATTTCTTCCTCAATATCAATTTTTCAGGGTTTCACGTTTTATTTAATCTCAAAACTGTTCGTGTTTGTCTAATATCTGTTTGTCTAAATTTCAAGTTCAAATATATGTAACTATTTTTTTAACAATTTAAATTGCTAAAAACAAGCATTCCAAGATCAGGTACACTTTGCCATAAAAAAACGACTTAAAAAAGGAAGCATTTTATATTTATAGGGTCATTCCTTTTTTCTATTTTTGTATTTATAAGCCTTATCAAGTTAAAACATCAGTATGAATATCAATGACATAATAAATAGCATTTACAAATTACCTTCAACTTCTCTTGATACCTTAACTCATCTCATATCAGAAGTTGAATATCCCAAACATTTTCACTTATTTCGGGAAAATAGAAAAGAATCCAAGTCTTATTTTCTGAAAAAAGGAATCGTTCGAGCATACGCTCATAAAGATGACAAAGAAGTCACATTTTGGCTTGGTCAAGAAGGGGATTTTATCTTCCCTTTACAGACCCTTTTTGTGGGTTTGGGCGAATATGCAAATGTAGAATTATTAGAAAACTGTATTTTATACGAAATTGATTTAGAACGGTTACAAAATTTATATTTAAACGATATACACATTGCAAATTGGGGACGTAAATATGCTGAATATGCTTGTATAAAGTCGGAAAAATTATTTATTTCTCGACAATTCAAAACATCATTAGAAAGATACCAAGAACTCATAAACGAATATCCCGATATAACACAACGTGTTCAATTAGGTACAATAGCATCTTATTTAGGAATTTCTCAAGTCAACTTGAGCCGCATCCGAGCACAAATAAGATAAATAATTTATCAAATGTAAAATCGTTTTTTAAAACATGTAAAAAAGAAATAGCCAGTAAATAAAGAATTTTGCGCCTGAAAAATAAAGATTATTATGAATTGGTTTCTTTTGATTTTATCCGGATGCATAGAACTTGTTTTTACTTTTTGTTTAGGAAAAGTAAGTAAAACCATAGGTTTTGAGAAAGGCTTATGGTGTATAGGTACTGTAAGTGCCATTACATTAAGTTTATTTATTGTAACTAAGGTCCTCAAAACATTACCAATAGGTACAGCTTATGCTGTTTGGACCGGTATAGGCGCAGTTGGAACAGTTTTAATGGGTATTCTCTTTTTTAAAGAACCTGTAAGTTTTGGAAGGTTGTTTTTTATCTTCACTCTGATAATATCCATCATTGGCTTGAAAGTGGTTTCTTCTTAAGTTAATTTAAAGCAATGTAAAATATCAGGATAATATTTTTCTCTATACGAAAAAATAAATACTCTTCGTGCTTTCCTCTACCCTATATTATTCAGTCAATAATATGTATACAAGCAGGTGATTCGCCATTTTTCAAAAGGTCACTCCTTTTAATAAAAACAAAATGCTGAAAGTTTTTCTTCCCATTTTTACATTGTTTTTAGAGTTACAAAACTATGTATTCTCGTTCAGAATAAAACTATGCAAAACATTGTAAACCAGCGAGAAATAAGCTAAATCATGAGGCTAAACCCATAGAGAAAAAAGTCCCACGATTTAGCTCCGAATAATATGCCTGAAAGTGCGT
>URAV01000002.1 GCA_900545915.1 uncultured Porphyromonadaceae bacterium | reverse complement strand
AATATATGATCTCAGCATATTCCATTATAAAAAACTCCTATGGATTTGTCCAATCAAACGAACATTTAATTAGACAAACTTATAATTCATATATTCAAAGCATAGGTGTTGTTATAAAATTTCATCAAAAAAAGATGAATTGGAGCATGGGTGTGTATAGGTGTATCGGAGTCTGATACACCTATTTTTCATAGATAATCGATTAATCAAAAATACCTTCTATAGCTTCAGTTGGCTCCGATAAAAATTCCTCTTCAGAATATGGTCCGGTTGTACACGGATCTTTATATTGTTCAGGTATTATGAAATCTTCCGTTTCAGAATATCCCAAAGATTTATCACCATAAACCTTTTTCATAAAGATTCCATAGATAGGCAATGCCATCGTTGCTCCCTGACCGTTTGCCATACCATCAAAATGGATAGAACGCTCCTCGCCTCCAACCCATACACCGGCAGCCAAACTCGGTGTAAATCCCATAAACCAACCATCCGAGTTATTATTGGTAGTTCCAGTTTTTCCTCCCATCGGAGCTGTTATCTTATGACGATACCGGATGCGCCCGCCTGTACCATGATCTATAACATCTCTAAGCATCGGAAGTATTTTATAATACGCAGCCTCACTGAATACTTCGGTTACTTTCGGAGTAAACTCAGCGATTACATTCCCAAAATTATCCTCTATTCGGGTAACATATAACGGATCAACTCGAATACCTTTATTCGAAAAGGCAGTATAAGCTGTCACCATCTCTTCAACAGAGACTTCTGCAGGTCCTAAACAAAGAGAAATAACCGGATCGATATAATTGCGAATACCGAACGAATGCATTAGACGCACTAAAGAACTCGGAGATAACCGTTCCATTAGATAAGCTGAAATCCAGTTATTAGAATTAGCTAAGCCCCAACGTAAAGTCACATTCTCCCCAATTCGGGCTTTAGAAGAGTTTCTCGGAGACCAAACCTTTCCTGTAGCCGGATCAAGAATATGAGGTTGTACATTCGGAGCTTCGTCACATGGACTGAAACCTTCTTCCATAGCCAACGTATATAAAAACGGTTTTATAGTAGAACCTACTTGACGCCTGCCATCTGAAACCATATCATACTGGAAATTACGAAAATCAATTCCTCCGACGTATGCTTTCACATGCCCTGTTTTAGAATCCATTACCATAAATCCTGTACGGAGAAACGATTTATTGTATCGAATAGAATCCATAGGAGTCATGACTGTATCAATCATTCCACTCCAAGAAAAAACTTGCATATCCACAGGTGTATCGAAAGCTTTCCTGATTTCCTTTTCAGACGCTCCCGCTTCCGACATATATCTATACCGATCACTCTGTTTCATTGCCTTATTAAGAATAGCTTCAATATCCGATTTAGATAAATTCCTCGCAAACGGAGCATAACTGCGTCCTTTCTTCTCACTGAAGAATTTAGGTTGCAGAAAACCGCCGATATGTTCTTCAACAGCCTCTTCCGCATACTTTTGCATCCGAGAATCTAATGATGTATATATTTTTAACCCATCTGTATAGATATTATATTTAGAGCCATCTGCTTTCCGATTTTTTTCACACCATCCGAAAAGAGGATTTGTTTCCCAAGCGATAGAATCATCGACAAATTTTTGTCCCTGCCATCCTCTGTAATCTCTTCGATCCGGTTTCTTGGCAGTCATCATCAAACGCAAATGTTCCCTAAAATAAGGAGCTAACCCTTCTTTATGATCTACACGGTTAAAGTAGAGTTTCAACGGAAGAGCTTGCAATGAATCTCTCTCCTCCCGAGTAATATAATCCGATTTATACATTTGTTCTAAAACCGTATTACGACGACCTCTCGTTCTTTCGGGTTGACGAACAGGATTGAAGTACGATGGATTTTTGCACATTCCGATCAATGTAGCCGCTTGTTCTATCGACAGTTTATCTGGAGTCGTATTAAAATAAATTTGTGCTGCCGACTGTATTCCTACGGCATTATAAAGAAAATCGAACTTATTCAGATACATATTCACAATTTCCTCTTTTGTATAGAAACGCTCCAGCTGAACGGCTATTACCCATTCTATCGGCTTTTGAAAAAGCCTTTCCATTATATTTTCGGCATTCGGAGAAAATAACTGCTTGGCCAACTGCTGTGAGATTGTACTTCCCCCTCCCGCACTCTTTTGAAAAAACAGACCTCTTTTGATTATCGCCCTTGCCAAAGCTTTTACATCGATTCCCGAGTGATCTTTAAAACGAGCATCTTCGGTCGCAATAAGAGCATTAACCAGATAAGGAGAGATTTCATTATACCCCACATACACCCGGTTTCCCTTACTCTGATAGTATCGCCCGATCACTTCCATGTCGGACGAATATATCTCGGAGGCGAATTTATCTTTCGGATTTTGCAACTCTTCGATCGGAGGCATATAACCGATAAAACCCTTTGCTATAAAAAAGAATAAAAGGGTTATCGAAACGGTTCCTATACAAAAAAATATCCAAAGACATTTAATTATAATTCTGGAAACAGATCCGGATTTCTTCTTAGGCAGTTCTGGCATTTCAAATTTTGTTTTTGAAACATATTCGTTTAGCAATATCTCAAAATTATATCCGTACGGTTTCCGGATATACAAATTATGAATTCTCATATTTTCCGTCAAAGGTAATATAAATATTTTATTTATAAATTGATTGAAATACAGAACAAGAAAATTTAAGCAGAAAAGCTTTGATATAGACTTTTTTTACTATTTTTGTAGTGTAGATGAAACAAAACACAAAGAAATATAAACATTTCGATTTCATACACTTACAGAAGTGTAGGGAATATAAACACTCGATCAAAAATTGTAAATAGACCGATTTGACTCTTCATGCCAAACCGGTCTATTTGTTATATAAATCTATATTCTTAAAACATACCGCAATATGAGAAAAGAGAGTTTAGTATCTATCACCGACTACTCTAAGGAAGAAATTCTGTATCTGCTGGAGCAAGCAAGAAAATTTGAAGAAAACCCGAACAGAAAAGTATTGGAAGGTAAAGTGATTGCAACCTTATTTTTTGAACCATCTACGCGTACCCGACTCAGTTTCGAAACGGCAGTAAACCGATTGGGAGGGAGAATTATCGGTTTTTCCGATGCATCTACTACGAGTTCGACCAAAGGCGAAACCCTTAAAGACACGATAATGATGGTCAGTAACTATGTAGATCTCATCATTATGCGTCATTATCTAGACGGAGCTGCACGATATGCCTCTGAGGTTTCTTCAATTCCTATTATAAATGCAGGAGACGGAGCTAATCAGCACCCGTCGCAAACAATGCTCGACCTTTACTCTATATATAAGACACAAGGAACATTAGAGAATCTAAACATTACGATGGTGGGAGATCTAAAATACGGAAGAACCGTACACTCTTTACTTATGGCAATGTCACACTTCAAACCTACGTTTCACTTCGTAGCCCCTGAAGAATTGAAAATGCCGGAAGAATATAAAATTTATTGCGATAAATTAGGAATTCCCTATCAAGAGCATCAAGATTTCACAGAAGAAGTCATCAATCAGGCAGATATACTATATATGACCCGCGTTCAACGAGAACGTTTTACCGACCTCATGGAATATGAAAAAGTAAAAAACGTATATACTCTCCATAATCAAATGTTGGAAAACAGTAAACCGAACTTACGGATACTGCACCCGCTTCCTCGCGTAAACGAAATCGCATACGATGTAGACGACAACCCGAAAGCTTACTATTTTGAACAGGCTAAAAACGGATTATATGCCCGTCAAGCTATTATATGCAAAGTATTAGGTATCGAAATTTAACATTTAAGAAAAGAAAATAGAATCATGGCTATACATAAAAAAGAGCTCGAAGTAGCTGCATTAGAAAACGGAACGGTTATCGATCATATTCCTTCAAACCAACTATTTAAAGTCGTCTCACTTCTTGGATTGGAATATATCAATAAAAGCATCACTATCGGAAATAATCTGATAAGTAAAAAAATAGGACATAAAGGTATCATCAAAATCGCCGATACATTTTTCAAAGAAGAAGAGATCAATAAAATCGCATTAATAGCACCGAATGCAAAGATCAACATCATCAGAGATTATCAGGTAACCGAAAAGAGAGTCGTTACCCTACCCGATGAATTGACCGGCATTATCCGTTGCAATAACCCGAAATGTATCACTAACAACGAACCGATGAATACAGTCTTTCGTGTAATCAATAAAGAAACCGTAGAAGTAAAATGTAAATATTGCGAACGGGCTATTTCTCAAAAAGATATAGAAATTCGCTAATGACAAACAGAAAAAAGCAGAACTGGAAACCGGGTACGATGATTTATCCGTTGCCCGCAGTATTGGTTAGTTGCGGAAACCGTCCGGAACAATATAATTTATTTACGGTAAGCTGGGTAGGAACCATCTGTACTAATCCTCCGATGTGTTATATATCCGTACGTCCCGAACGACATTCATACTCCATTTTAAAGGAGAACAGGGAATTTGTCATTAATCTGACAACAGAAAATATGGCAAGAGCAACCGACTGGTGTGGTGTTCGTTCCGGAAAAGATTATAATAAATTTACAGAAAGCAAGCTGACTCCTGTTCCTTCAGAAAAAATAGCTGCTCCCTATGTTGAGGAATCCCCTCTATGCATAGAATGTAAAGTTAAGGAAATCGTGAACTTAGGTTCTCATGATATGTTTATATCAGAAGTGGTCAACGTTATTGCCGACGAGCAATTTATTAATCCTGAAAACGGAGCTTTCAATCTCGAAAAAGCCCAATTGCTGGTTTATTCGCATGGCCATTATTACGGGATCGGCAAAGAAATAGGTAAGTTCGGTTGGTCGGTACAAAAAAAGAAAAAGAAGAAATGAGAGTGTACATTCTATTTTTATTCTGTATATATTTACTTTTTGCAGGTACGATATCGGCACAGTCCGATATATCCAAAAAGAATTTATTCAATTGGGGAATTCGCGTCGGAGTAAATGCCCCTTTCGTCGATATGCGAAAAAGTCAGATCAATGGTATAAAAATAGAAGAACCGTCAACAAACTCAAAAATGGGGATCCTCATATCTTTGTTTGCCCGAACCAACTTCAACAGACATTATCTTCAACTCGAAACAGAAACACATTATATGCGTTACCGGATGAGTCCGAGACCTGAATCTGTCATCACCGACGGTTCTATCGGATACATGGAAGGAATAACGGTCGGTAATAAAATTTATTCTTTAGACATACCTTTATTATACGGATATAACTTTATCAAACAAGGTCCGTATGAATTGTCTTTTTTTGCCGGTCCAAAACTTAAATATTTATACAAGAAAAAGAGTGAACTTTCCGCACCGGAAACGTATGAGTTTGTCATGGACGAACACATACGTCCGTTAACTGCAAATTTCGTTTTGGGACTAGGAACATCCATTTCTCGTTTTTTTATCGATTTCCGTTATGAATTCGGGATTACAAATCTCACACATCCTACGACATACATCCTCTACAAAGACGGAATAAACATATCAGAAGGGAACATTTATTTAAAAAGAGGTATTAATCTTCTCAGTTTTTCGATCGGTATTATTTTATAAGAACAACGAAAAAAGGTATCTTTGCACAACGAAAACATAAACACCATCTTATATAAAGCACAACAATGAAAAGAGACAATGCTATTTTCGACATTATCGAACAAGAACATCAAAGACAACTGAAGGGAATAGAACTCATCGCTTCAGAAAACTTTGTAAGTGATCAAGTAATGCAAGCTATGGGATCTTGCCTAACCAACAAATATGCAGAAGGATATCCCGGAAAGAGATACTACGGCGGATGCGAGGTGATAGATCAAAGCGAACAAATTGCAATAGACAGAATCAAAGAAATTTTCGGAGCAGAATGGGCTAATGTGCAACCACATTCCGGAGCACAGGCCAATATGGCTGTTTTCATGGCAGTGCTGAATCCCGGAGATAAATTCCTCGGGTTAAATTTATCTCACGGAGGACATTTATCTCATGGTTCACCTGTCAATTTCTCAGGGCTGATGTTCCAACCACTGGAATACGGCGTAAAAGAAGATACCGGATATGTAGATTACGATATGATGGAGGAAGTCGCCCTTCGCGAACGTCCAAAATTAATTATCGGTGGGGCTTCGGCTTATTCTCGCGAATGGGATTATGCCCGCATGCGTAAAATCGCAGATGAAATAGGGGCTATTTTCATGATCGACATGGCTCATCCTGCAGGACTTATTGCCGCCGGATTATTGGATAATCCGTTGAAATATGCACACATAGTAACCTCTACGACTCATAAAACCTTGCGTGGACCTCGTGGCGGTATTATTTTATTAGGAAAAGATTTTGACAACCCTTGGGGAAAGACAACACCTAAAGGAGAAATCAAGAAAATGTCGGCTCTTCTCGACTCTGCAGTATTCCCCGGAGTGCAAGGAGGTCCGTTGGAACACGTTATTGCAGCTAAAGCCGTTTCATTCGGAGAAGCATTGCAACCTGAATATAAAGCTTATCAGACACAAGTCAAGAAAAATGCCGCAGCCATGGCACAAGCTTTTATGGACAAAGGATACAAAATTATTTCAAACGGAACAGATAATCATTGCATGCTGATCGACCTCCGTACGAAATTCCCTGAACTTACTGGTAAAGTAGCTGAAAAAGTTCTGGTCGAAGCGGATATCACCGTAAACAAAAATATGGTTCCTTTCGACAGTCGCTCACCGTTCCAGACATCCGGTATCCGTGTAGGAACTCCGGCAATCACGACACGAGGAGCAAAAGAAGATCTCATGCTCGAAATCGTAGAAATGATAGATACTGTTCTGGCTCATCCTGAAGACGGAAACGTTATTAAAGCCGTCCGTGAAAAAGTGAACCAAACAATGAAATCATATCCCATCTTTGCTTATTAATTCCTTAATTAATAAAAATGCAAAAGAGGAGAATAATTGATTATTCTCCTCTTTTGCATTTTTATACTGAAGATAAACAACGTTAAAGAAAAATATCTTCAAATCAATATCCGATTTTTTTATTATATTTGAAATATCGGAGTTTATCTTGCCTAAAATGTAAACATTCAAAACGGATTGTTCCGGTCACTAATTATACGCACATATAAATTCAATAATTTTTCAGCGTATTTTAATCATAAAAGACAAACAACCAATAAAATACTTTGTTTGTTATTATCTATAATCAGCCGGTAAAATATTCTTAACGACCATATAAATAAACAGCCTATGAAACAGAAAAAAATACTAACTCTCACACTCTCTCAACTAAAGCAACTATATAAACAAGAACTTCCTGCACTTATATCAATCGCGCAAAATAGTCCCAATGAAGAAAAATTCAAGATACAATTAAATGCATTTATAGATACTATACCGACAAACAATACTCAAGAAACGATCAAAATGTTGATAGACTACGATGGAAAATCTATCTTCGAACTCTCTACGGGACAAAACATCCAAATAAAAACAATCTCTCTCTTATATCGATTTCTCACAGAAAATTTAAACGACGAAGAAACTCCAACAGATTTATTTATCGATCTATATTTTCTATTTAAAGGATCAGAAAACAATTATACCTCCCCATCTTTACAACAAATCAAAAAACGTACACACCTATGGGAAAGCGGTCTGGATAAGAAAGTAATAGAAATTCGGGAACAAAACAAAGAACGAATTTTACATATTCTGATACAAAAAATCGAAAATAGGAAAACTGCGTCTCGTTATCATTTCGAATCTGACCTAAACTATAATGAAAAATACGAACTTGTCAAAGAATGGTGGAACGACTTCAGATTTCATCTTTCGACAGCCGTAAAAAGTCCCAAAGAACTGAATAGATTTTTAGGAAATTCTCTCTCTGACGAAACCATGTATCTATTGCAACGGGCAAAAAAAATCGGAATGCCATTCTTTGTCACTCCGTATTATCTTTCACTATTAAATATAAATGAAGAAGGATATAATGATATTTCTATACGTAGTTATATCTTATATTCTCCCGAACTAGTCGAGACATACGGCCATATAAAAGCTTGGGAAAAAGAAGATATTGTAAAAGACGGAAGGCCAAATGCTGCCGGGTGGTTGCTTCCTGAAGGTCATAATATTCACAGACGTTATCCGGAAGTGGCAATTCTCATACCTGATACAATGGGACGAGCCTGTGGAGGTTTATGTGCGTCTTGTCAAAGAATGTATGATTTTCAAAGTGAACGGCTAAACTTCGAATTCGAAAATTTACGCCCGAAAGAAAGCTGGGAGAAAAAACTCAAACGACTAATGGACTATTTCGAAACGGATACTCAATTACGCGATATACTCATTACCGGAGGCGATGCATTAATGAGTCAGAACAAAACTTTACGCAATATATTAGAAGCGGTTTACCGAATGGCTGTCCGTAAACGTAAAGCAAACAAAAATCGTCCTGAAGGAGAAAAATATGCAGAGCTGCAACGCATCCGGTTAGGATCACGTCTTCTGGCTTATTTGCCGATGCGCATCGACCAAGAATTGATCGACATACTTAAAGAGTTCAAAGAAAAAGCTTCCGCAATCGGTGTCAAGCAATTTATTATACAAACACATTTTCAAACACCGCTTGAAGTCACTCCCGAAGCTAAAAATGCTATCCGAAAAATACTATCCGCCGGATGGTTGATTACTAACCAGCTCGTATATACAGTGGCTGCTTCCCGCCGAGGACACACAACTCGTCTTCGCCAGATTCTTAATCATTTAGGAGTAGTCTGTTACTATACCTTTTCGGTAAAAGGATTTAACGAGAATCATGCCGTATTTACTCCTAACAGCCGTTCCTTGCAAGAACAACACGAAGAAAAAATTTATGGCAACCTTTCTGCCGAGCAAGCAAAAGAATTGTGTTCTATCCTCGAATCCGGAGAAAATACAGCGAATAGTCTCCGTTCTTTCTTGAGCAAACATCATCTACCTTTTGCCGCTACAGACAGAAATGTGTTAAATCTACCGGGAATAGGTAAAAGCATGACATTCCAAACGATCGGAATTACTGAAGATGGGAAACGAATATTACGCTTCGATCACGATCATACCCGTAAACACAGTCCGATTATCGATAAAATGGAATATGTTTATATCAAAGAAAACAAATCTATTGCAGAATATTTGCGCCAGCTCATAAAAATAGGAGAAGATGCCGAAGATTATGCAACAATCTGGAAATATTATCAAGGAGAAACAGAACCCCGTTTCAAACTCTATGAATATCCGGAACTTCCATTTCAAGTAACAAAACAAATCAGTAATTTGATTATAAACTAACTACGGAGAAAAAATTATTCTGAATAATACTTTATTTGTATTATTCAGAATAACCAGCCTAACCCTTAACACCTAAAATTCTACAATTTCCATATAATCGATATTCCAACCTTCTATACCTAAGACAGGATTCTCTCCTTGTAAATCTTTTGCATTAAACTCAAGAATCACTTGCTTGGTCTCTCCCGGTAATAAAGAAAAATAATTATCACTATAATAAACCGGAAGCACCCGTTCTTTTGATCTATCACGCAAAACTTTCAAACGAGTCATCAACGCAATATTCTTTCCTGCATTTTTAATATCGACCGTCAAAAATACCTTTCCTCCACTTTTTTCCCGATAGAGACTATATTGCAGGTCGGCCGGAAGCATATTCGACAAATCGGAATACTCTTGATACTTATTTCCCCTCCAGTAGAAATTATCGGCAATAATTTTATTTCCGTCTTTCAGTTCCAATTTTATAAAATGAACCGGAGAAAGTTTTTTCGGATAAACGATAGACATGCAATCCGTAACGGTATCAGATCCGGAATCCAGTCGTACAGAATCTCGCAACATCAAAGTACCGTCCATATTATAGATAAGCACTTCTGCAATCAAATTTTTATATCCTTGGCGAGTATTATTCGCAACTTTGACTTTATCAAGCTGACTATCCCACAGAATATGTAACGGTTCTAAAGCTTTTTTACAACCATAATAACCGGCTGTCTGATCAAGGTAATAATCATAAGTCTGCCATACAGTGCTCGGCCATGCAGACTGACTCATCCACATTAACATACCATTACTCTGAGCACCGACAAAAGATTCGAACATAGCCTTATGATTTTCCATATTGACCATCTGCGCTTTCTTGCAAAAATCCTGCAAATCAGAGGCCTTGCCATAACGGTTCACTGCATTCATAAAACCGGATGCACCTTGCGCCGAATGAATACAAAAATCATGTAGCCCCCAGACATCATTCACCGGCCAATATTTATCTTCCGGCAACATCTTCTTCATACTTTCTATTGAGGGGATATTAGGCATTCCCATCTCCGAGTGAAGTTTCCTATGCGTTCTTATCTTAAAATAATGCCTCGGATTCTGAACGCTGTAAGGTCCAAATCCAGAAACCGTACCGGTCGCAGAATGAGGTATATACAAACGAGTTCCGTCCAACAAAGATGTCTGCTCTCGCAACGCCTTATTTAATGTTTCCGGAGGATTACCCTCATTGCGTCCGCAATACAAAGCTATCGAAGGATGATTTCTAAAATGTTTTATTTTATCGACAGCATTCTTCATAAACATCTTTTCATCATTCGGATTAGGGCCATCTCCCGGATTAGCTAACCAAAAATCATCCCAAACCATAACTCCATATTTATCACAAGCCCGATAAAAATCCTCATCTCCAGTCATTCCTACCCAATTACGGATCATATTGAAATTTTCTTCCTTATGTAAACGAACCCGAACATCATATCCCTCTTTATCCAATCGAAGCATAGACTCGCTAAGTCCCCAATTGCCCCCTCTGAAAAATATACGAGTACCGTTTACATACGTTTTCAAGACACCGTCACTCTCATCATAACTCATCTCCCGTATTCCGAAAGGTATAGTTTTCTTATCGGATACACCTCCGTTCGCCACAAAAGATAATTCGAGCGAGTACATATTCTGTTCACCATAACCGTTAGGCCACCACAAATCGGGATTTTCGATACATAACTGAGGCAAGGTATTTTTATCCAAGACCAAATCTCTATGTTCAAAAGCATTCAATGACACGCTCCGGCTAAAATGGATATTTCCCGGATTGATTATTCCCATCAATTTTCCCTTACAAGCCCTGTCCGAATGATTTTGTAATTCGACTCTCAAAGTCAAATCAGCAGAGAACAAATCTGGCAAAGGCAAATCCGATATAATAAAAGGATCAATCAAAGAAACATCGTCGGTAGCCGAAATAAACACATCATCCTGTATTCCTATATTTCTACCTCGCATCGTCGGTAACCAATCCCAGCCCACACTGGCGTGAATCGTCGGATTATCAGCTCCTAGCACTCCTCCATTTTTCCCGGCACTATTTAAACTTTGTACAGTTATCTGTCCCGGAGTATCATTTTTATGAATATATACTGCAATACACGCCTTTTCACCTGAAACGACATAAGGAGTTATATCGAACTTTCCACGAATAAAAGCGCCCTTTATATCTCCAACACGATGTCCGTTTACAAATACATCGGCTTTCCAATTAATTCCGTTAAGATTAAGCCAGATTCTTTTCTCTTTATACTTATTAGGAACAATAAAAGTTGTACGATACCAAAAATCTGCAGTAAAAAACGCATCTGATATTTGCAGCTGTTGATCTCCAAAATTAGGATCAGGAATAGCTCCTATATTCAAATAACTGGTCAACACCGTTCCCGGAACTGTAGCGATGATCCAATCCCGGTCATCAAATACCGGATCAGAAACCTCAAGACCATCTAATTTCACCAAACTTGCACGCTGCACTTTCCAATTTCCTCCGGTCAAATAATAAGCCCCTTCTTTTCCCATATACGGAACAGCCATTTGTTTCGGGATTACTCCTCCCGTCCCATAAACTTCCATCTCTGCCAAAGAATAATGCTCCGAAATACCGCCTGTCATATATAGCCTTACATATTTCGCAGTTGCCGTAGTCAGTTTTATTTCTTCTATTCCTCCTTTTCCCTCATTCGTTGAATACAGCGAACGCCAATTGCGTTTATCAGTAGAAAATTGAATTTGATATGACCGTGCAAACTCTTCTCCCCAAAACAACTTTACTTTATTGATCCGACAAATCGTCCCCAAATCAATATAAACCCATTGATCCTCCTTTCCGGCACTCTCCCATTTACTCGAAAAAACAGACCGATCGATTCGACTGACATTTTTCTCGAACAAGTCTATCTCAGACAATTGAGTACGGTTATCCCCTCTATTATCTGTAATATCGAGCCTATACATTCTATACGCATTCGTGTTCTTTGCTGTAAAAGAAAGAGACTCTTTCCGCTTGTTAAAACGAATATCGGAACGCGTATCTAACAAAGTCCAATTCTTACCATCATTCGATCCTGAAAATGTCCAATTTTTCGGATCTCTTTTTTCATCATCATTGGCAGAAGTCAAGACATAACGATCTATTATATAAGACGCTCCATTTGCAAATTCATACTGAATCCAACCCTCCGAATGGAATGTCAAATATTTTGAATTCGGTGATCCGTCAAACAGATTTTCAGGAGATTCTCCAGATGGAAAATCTGAATATTGTACCGTAATTTTCGAATCTCCCTGAACATCCGTATTTCCATCAGTAATTAAATGAGCCGTATAATCAAAATTCGAACATGAAGAATGATAAGCAGCCCTATTCAGTGCTAAATTATGGACTTGCACAGAATTATCCGGGACAAACGATATAGGGGAAACTATATTTTGACCTTGCAGAGTTCCTCCCACACAAAAACATAATATACCCCAATATCTCAAAAATCCGGTGAGAGAAGATCTTTTTATTTTTTGAATCACGTGTAACGTTTTATAGTTTAATATCTACCTTCTTTCCTACATACTTAACAACTTTATCAGGTGAGTTTTTTTCTACACCTCTTCCCTTCTCGGAAGAAACTAAAACAACACGAAACTCTCTTTCTTTCGACATGCCTTTATACGCACCCCGCCGTTTCCTAATGGTCAACGTCCTCTTTTTTTCATTCCACATAAAAGGAATCGAACTATATTCTCCTCGCTCACAATCAAATGTTTCCCCGTCATCTTCATACAATTCGAACCGACCGTCCGCACCTTGATATACACGTACTTCAACCGGAGCACTTGAATCAGGATTCATTAATAATGATACGTTCATAGGAATAATCGACCCGGCCGGAACATATACAGGAATACGCTCTATCGGAGCATCTGCTACGATTGTTTGCCCACCTTCGTAGTTCTCTCCCGTCCAAAAATCAATCCAACGCTTCCCTGAAGGAAGATATACCTCACGTTTGCGGTCTCCCGCATTCAAAACCGGACAAATTAAAAGGGAAGGACCATACATAAACTGATCTTTACAATCGAGAATTTTTTTATCTTCCGGAAAATCGAAAGCCAACAACCGCATCGGTGTATAATGATTGCGAGTTACCTGACCAGACAAAGTATAAATATAAGGGAACAAAGCATAGCGTAAATTGATAAATTCCGTACAAATTTTTTGCGCTTCAGCACCATATGCCCACAATTCATTCGGAACTTTCGTATTACCCGGATAACGTCTTCCATGTGCTCGAAATACAGGACAGAAAGTGCCATATTGAAACCAACGAGTAAACACCTCCCGATAGTTTTTATCAGCAGGATCGCCACCTGAATAACCTCCAATATCGGTAGTCCAATAAGGAATCCCGCAGGCTACAAAATTTAACCCGGCCGTTACTTGTTTACGCAACTCATCAAAAGTAGTGGGTATATCTCCCGACCAAACAGCCGTACCTACTTTTTGCTGAGAAGCCCATGCACAACGTGTCAATATATAAGGCCGCTGATTCGGACGAGTTTTCAGTAACCCGTTATAAAACGTCGTAGCGTGTACTAACGGATAAAGATTACGAACTTTCAATGCCGGTCCGTCGTGAGTTACAGTCGGTAAAAAAGAGTTTACCTGATCCGGTTCACAACCATCCAAGAACCAGCCGTCAATTCCCAAATCGACTAACGGCATTACCTGTTTCCAGTAAATCTCGGCAGCTTTAGGACTAAATGCATCATAAATAATGCCATCCAGAGCTTTTGCTTCGTCCAGTAATAAACCGTCTCTATTAAACTCTTCATAATTAGGAATTCCGGGACGGAATGTCGGCCATATCGTAATTACGGCACGAGTATTATAATTTTTATGTAAAGAACTTAACATTCCCGGAACATCAGGGAAAAGATTTTCATCAAATCGATGAGAACCCGTACCATATTTCTGCCAATAAAAATAATCGATAAAAATTGTGCTCATCGGGATATTTTCCTTGTGCATCCGTTCTGCAATATCCATAACTTCTTTTTGCGTTGCATATTTATTTCGACTTTGATGATACCCCAAAGACCAATAAGGAATCATAGGAGCTTTACCGGTAAGCGAACGATAAGAAGCAATCAAATCATCTAATTTATCTCCTACGAAATAATAATAACTGATTATATCTCCTATATCAGACTGAAAACTCATCCCCATTTTGTTATCTTGAAAAATAGTTCGAGACGGATTATTCCATAATATTCCCCAACCTTTTGTCGAATAAATAACAGGAACAGCGGCCTGAGTATTAAATTGCACCAACTCTCTTCTTTTACCTCTCAAATTCAACGAATTATCTCTAAATTGTCCTAACCCGTAAAGAGCATCTTCCGGAGATAAACTAAAGCGGCAAGCCACTTTTTCTCCATATCCGGTTTCAGAACGGCCTCCGCCCGGATATTCTTGTATCAACAATTTGCCCAAACGATCATACAAACAGATTTGCCCCGTACGTTTTTCTACGGTAGCAGAAAAACGATCTGTTTTTAATAAAATCCGCTCGGAGTCTTCCTTTACCGAAAATTTTGCTCCGGCAGGTTCTTGAGAAACTGCATAATTTTTCTGCGATTCGATCGCATTCAATGATCCTGAATGAACCGCAAGAGCTCCGAATTCATAAGGTTTCAACCGTAATACTCCAGACTCCGTATTTATCCATAAAGCCCCTTCCGCCTTTTTCCATGAAATAACCGGTTGCTTTCCCATACTTCTTAGATCATCATTCAATTTGCGAGGAAAAACGACATCTGCAAACTGTTCTCCCGCAACAACCCTACTAAATTCTCCGGCATTGCCTTTTTCGCATAAAAAGGTAATCCGGTCAAAAGAAAAATCTCCGGATAAAGTCATAGACGCTCCTTCAACATCAGGAACTGATGCTAAGGGAGGATTTATGAATAAATAAGCCTTATTTTTTTCAACCCTTAAAATAAGTTGTACGGCATTTTCCATTTTTTCACGGCATTTTTTCGAACCGAAACAAATCGTTTTATCCTGACCGACAGCTCCCACAAATAACTTTTCTTGAGAATTTTCTAATAAAGATAATCCGAAACGTCCGTTTCCGGCAATCTTCCGAACTGAAAAACTTATCCATAAAGTTTTAGTATTTCGATATTCATCAGACAATTCACGGGAAAGTTTTATATTATCTTTTTTTGCATCTAAAAACAATCTGTTTTTAAAGACAGCGACACCAGTCACATCTAAACCTGGTTCTAAAATCTTTACTTCTGAACAGTCTCCCTTCCAATCCGACTTCCATCCTCGCTCTCTTTGTCCATATCCTGAGGAAAATGATACAAGACAAAATAACAAACAGAAAAATTTTAAATACTGAGTCTTTAACTTACTATTCTTTCCGCTCTTCATAATATCAAAAAAATACTTATCGTTAATCTATTACTTTTTCCAACGTATTTTAACCGGAGAATCTCCGGGCATAAAATCAATGCAAATTTTATCCGAAGCAATTGTTGCAGGAAGCTTCTTTCCTTTCTGTGTTGCTTTAACAGATGTCACTCCGGTTATTTCTATAACCAACGTAAGAGGTTCAGTAAAAAGTTTTTTATCTAAAGTCATCTCCGTTTTACAAATCAAACCGTTCTTTCGGGGAGTCACTGATAAACGAACATTTTCAGATTCCTTCACATAACTGGCAATTTCGAGAAATGTACCGACCCATATTCGGTCTTCTTTAGATTTTACATAAGCCATGTGATTATCCAAAACATCCGCTGATGGAAACGCATCAAAACCATCAATAATAGCATGTATCATCGGTATGCCCCACTCTCCTTTTTTAATTAATCCGTCAGCCCAATTATTCATCCACTGAGTCGTTGTTCTATATCCCCAGCCCGAACAGCGTGTACGAGTATCCACACGATTCTCCATTGCAATAGCAAGAACTTGGTCATTAAATGCATTATAAGGATAACAGAATGTCCGGGGCTTCTTTCCTATTTTCAACAGAATAAGACTATCGGCTTTCTCTATCTCCGCACGAATCTCCTGTTCCGATTTCAGATTTACAAGATTCTTATGAGACCAACCGTGATTCGAGATTTCATGTCCATTATCCGACATCTCTTTTAATCTTTTCCATGTAATTCCACCCCACTTCTTCTTCGAATTTGTAAGAATTTCTTCTTCTGTCTCAGGAACCATCGAAGGTATTGCCCAAAAAGTTCCTCGAAAACCATATTTTTCAAGCATAGGGGCAGCCAATATGCTCTGATCTCTCAACGCATCGTCAAAAGTATAGCTGATAGCGCATGCCTTATCACCTTTAAAAGAAGCAATACGAACTTTCGGCATATCTACACCCTGCTCGTCGACCTTTTTATTAATCCTTTTTGCATCAACCGATTCCGGCAACAATATTATCAAAAAAAATAAAGACAGAAAAAGAGAAAAATTGAAATTCTTCATGGTTGTAAAATAATATATGTGTGTATCGCAAATCAAATATTTTTAACAAAGAAAGCCTTGTTCTATTAAATATTCAACCGTATTTGAATTAATTTCTTATTAAAATTTTTATATACATAATTTAAAAGAGCCTGCATAAATTTCTCAAAAAAATTTAGACAAGCTCTTAAAAAATTTTCACTTATACCAAATGCTCCTCAATAATGGTTCTTACTCATTCTACAGAAATAACTTTGCTTATCTTGCCTTTCCCATTTTCATTGAACGGCTGTATCGTAAAATAATATCGAGAATCCCGATTGAAAAAACCGTATTCTGCCTCGTCTCCATAAACCATGACGGCATTGTTCTGTACCTTCGGTGAAGTTCCCCAACGGATCACATAACCTGTCGTTTCACCCTTACTATCCCATCTGAAACTGGCTCGACGTCGGTCGTTTGCATTACGGACAACCTTAAATCCGGTAACTGCAGACGGAGCTTTTCCCTTTCCCGTCCCGAAAACTCGCAGTCCGGACAGAGAAAAAACTCCCCCATTGAGATCTTCCATGTTCTTTATCCGAATATAACGGGCTGATACCGAACGATCCAAAACAAGCAATTCATGTACGGCGTCCCGATCATTCTTTCTCCGGTCGCCTATCATCTGCCAATTCTTTCCGTCACAAGACGATTCCAAAACATAACGGTATACGGGTGCTGCATCTCTCCGCAATGTTTCGAAATCCTGGTCGCTGATATTTACCTGAACGGCTTCGACCTGCATTGTCCGTCCTAAATCGATCTGAAGCCATTCGCCTGACCTGCCACTCTGAGACGCCCACCATGTCTTGATGTTTTCATCCACGGCATTTCCCGCTTCATAACCTTGCTGAAACGATGATGCGGAAACCTTCTTCTTATAAGATAACAAATTCCACCCCACGGATAAATCATCTTTCTTGAAATTCATCTTTCTATCGGGTATCTGCATCGGATAATCGGTGAATACCGTGTGGCAATACATGTGACCCTCGTCCCCGAAATAGACTGGAAACAAGCCCAAACGTCGCTCGAACCAATTTTTTACCGCTATTACCATTGTAGAAACATGCCAATAATTACCGTATTTATCCTGAAATGTATGTCCATGACCCGCTCCGGAAATAAACCCTCCGGGTTTGATCGAATAAGGATTATCCTCCATGTAAGTAAAAGGACCTAACGGATTTTCCGATACATATACCGCATCAGCATACGTTATAAATTGTGTTCCCGGAGTAGAATACTGCAAATAATACAACCCTTTATATTTGGTCATGGTAGCACCTTCATTATAGCCGTCCTTATTCATTTCATTCCGGTCTCCGTTCGATTCAATCCCATATTTTACTGAATTATGCAAAATCAGGTCTTTTACCTCACCAATCTCTTTGAAACCGTTTTCCGGATCTACCTGTACTCCCTGTATCGGTTTTTTATCATGACATCCCCAATAAAAGTAAACTTTGCCATCATCATCCTGAAAAATAGTAATATCGTCATGCCGATTTTTATTGTTGACTTTTATCTCTTTCCAATCGTCTTTTTCCGGATCGGATGTTTTAAAGAAACGGGTACATCCGGCCGTATAATATAACTCACCGCCTAATTCTATAACCATAGGAGCATAATCTTCTATAATCGGAATAGATTTACAAGGAATATAATTCCACTTCACCAGATCGGCCGAACTCCAATATCCTTCAGACTTGGAGGCAAACATATAATACTTGTCTTTATATAAGACAATAACCGGATCGGCAGCTTCTCTTCGACTCGGTTTCTCCGGACGAAACCGATAATTCAGATCTATAGGATTCGCAACAATACGATCTCGATCAAGGTGTTTTGCCATTAAATCAAAAGGTAACAAAAACAGTGTCGAACAAATACATGTCAACAATCGACTTTTCATGTTTTTCATCTCTCTTAAGTTTTAAATTATGCTGCAAAAGAAAAATCTCTTAATTAATTTAAGAGACTTTTCTCGCTTAATTTTTCAACAAAAGTATCTTTTTCACCAAAGTTATAAACTACTTAAAATAGGTCTCATTCATCGGTACATCTGTAGCCCATTTCAAATAATTACATAAAATCTTTTTCGGGACATTCGCCGGTTTACTATCTAAACTCAAATTCGGCAACAGATCTAACGAAGAGAATACAATTTTCCCCTTTCCATAAGGCAATACCCCGACAGATGTCGTTATCTGGTGAAAAGGAGATCCAACCAAAGATACCACAGGTTCTTCCCCTTGCATTTCATATAACCCGAAATGCTTCGGTCCATCATAAACTACCAGTCGTTGGTACTCCCAATTCATGCCTTTATTTACGGGCAACTCATTGAAAAAAGGATGTTCCCTTACCATAAAACTACTTCCCACCCAAGCTTTTGAAGGATGAAATACTTTATAACCGGGAACTGCGCCGACAGCCCTTAATTTACTCATCCACGATTCTGCATTATCAATCAACATCAATTTAGTTCCATCATCCCGCACTCTTTTCAATAATGCCGACATATCAGGTTCTTGAATCTTTACCGGTAATTTCCATTTCAAAGCAAACTCCCAAGTTCCTCCGTCTTGATAAGCCTCGATCTTTAAAGGATATGATTTTCCGGCTACCAAATTACGTTTAAACGTCACAACTCTTTTAGGCCCGTTCCTAAAATTGTCGACAACCTGTTCTCCGTCGAACCAAAGATTCGCTCCATCATCATACGAAAGTTCAAATTCCGTTTCTCCGCTATATGGTGCTACAATATAACCTTCCCAGCGGAGTGAGAATTTTGTATCACCCAATATATCATATCCGGGAATGAGTTTACTGCCGACATTAAAATCTATCGGTGCGGCAGAAATACGACGGTCAACTTGCATATCAAAATTTTTACCTCGAAAATAATCTAGATTCAATCCCATTGTTTTTCCGTCTTTCGCCTTGAAACAAAATGACGATATAGTATTAAATGCCGTACCCTGATCGATAGAACCCACCAAAATATAATCTAATTTTCCGAGAGACTCGTCATAAGCAACAACATTCGCTTTTTTCTGATCTTTCAAAAAATTAGTAAGTTCCATTCCACCGCCTATCACAGCACCATAACCGTTTATCTTGTCAGATTTCCAGTCTACTGCAAAAATATCGTCATAACCGGATGCGACTTTTTTACCCGACATATCTGATAATTCTGCATTTATTTTATAATAACCTATACCTTTATTTAATTTCACAGGAATTTTCGCTGCAGCCAAATCGCTGAACGTATCACCGCCAGAGACTTTCACAATTCCGTCATACAATATGTCTGTGTCCCCTTTCGGAGTGACAACCCAAGCTTTTATACTATAATCTCCCCCTGGAACAGCATGTTCATTGACAACAAACATATCGAACAGATTCGTATCTCCTACATGACCGATTTTTTCCCGGACTTTCACAGCAACAAACGCAGGCTGAGCATAATGATTAATCAATTCAGGAGTACCCTTTATATTACGAAAAACATCGACAGCACCCGAAAAATTATCGTTTTTCATATCTTCATACCCATTGAAAACATAGATATCCGCACCGTCGGCGATCCGCACATTTTCAAGAAAACGTCCGTGTTCATAGTACATTATATCGCCCAGTGAAGTAATGAGTTTTGTTATCGAGGGATAATATTTCTCAAGTCCTTTATTTTTAATATAATTTCTATAAGAATTTAACCAATCTTTATAATCAGCACCATCCCATCCGTTGCGATTACCGTTTTTCTCTATTGCTGCAACAACTTTTTCTAACTGCGGAGGAGATGCCAAAGCCGCCTCTTCTCCCCAAACAAAAATTTCCGATTCAGCCCGTTCATTTCGCAAAAAACTCTCAGGAGAATTATAGATAGCATCAACATAAACTCCGGCCGAATTTCCAGCATTATGGATATCACAATATCCTGTCGTGCGTTGAGTCTGGTCATACGGAATCATATGCAGTTTTCGAGGCTCATCATTCCCTACATTCATAAATCCCGAACCATACGTGACCAGACGGGTCGGATCAAGCAAATGGGCTTCCGCCATATCTTTCTTCGCCCTTTCATCTGGAATCCATCCCGGCTCGTTAATCATATTATACATGACTAAAGACGGATGATTACGGTCTCGTTTCACCATTCTCAAAAAACGCTGAGAATTCAATTGATTAGCGAGCAGTCGATTTTTCATTTTACTCTGCTCACTTCCTTCTTTTATTCTCGAACTACTATATCCTCCGGGTTCTTCGTAATACAACATCCCCATTTCATCGGCCAAGTCAAGTACCTGCGTATTTCCCTGACAACGGTGAAAATTCAACATATTCTGTCCCAATATAAATGCCGATTCTATATGTTTACGAGCCAGTTCCCGAGTCGGATACATCCCGTTCGTAGGCCAATACCCCCAACTAATAGACGAAATAAGCAACGTTCGTTTACCGTTAAAATTAAGCGTAGCATTCTTACCGTATCCCTCTACACTTAAAAAACGAAATCCGAAACGCTGTTTATGCTGATCTACAACCTTTCCCTTACTATCCTTAATTGTCGTCACGACATTATATAAATTCGAATTTCGCAACTCCCATAAACGAGCCTTAGGAACTGAGGCCGAAAAAGTCAACTTTATTGTTTCTCCGGTCTTTACAGTCACCTTGCCTAAGTTCTTCGCAAACAAAGTCTTCGGATCAGTTACCGGAGCATTACTTTTCCAAGCCTCTACAATAGCCACATCGACACTTCCTTTTAAAACTTTAGACGACGCCTCATTAATAATTTCAATATCGACATCTATGTCCTTTAAAGATGGTTTATTTTTAACAAATACATCCGATACATATAGAGGTGATACGGAGCGAAGCTCGACAGCCCCCAAAATTCCACCAAAACCGTGGGACTGGGGAAACAAGTAATCTCCCCATTTATCTCCGGTATAATCTCCCCAACTGAAATTCCCGGAAGGATCGGTTATTCGAACTGCCAATTCATTATTACTTCCGTAATTTACAACATCGGTCACATCAATCTCAAAAGGAGTCTGATGCACCAATTCATAACCTACCAGCTTACGGTTCACAAATACCTCTGCTCTTTGACGAATACCTTCTGAGAAAAATATCTTTATACGTTTTCCCTTCATCTCCCGAGAAACTGTAAAATCAGTTCCCCACCAACTGACACCCTTATAATCTCCTGTATTTCCTAAACCTTTATTATTCGAAAGAGCATCCCAATAGTATTCTTCTACCGTTCCGGGAACTCTGACTTTCAAAGATAAAGTCTTATTTTTAACAACTTCCCTTGCTTCCGATTCAGGGCGAAGCGACGAAAAAAGATTATCCCATCCGCAAGTCGGTTCTGCAACAGTTATTTTCGAAATATCCGCTGGAGGCAAATACAACGAATCATTTTTCCACGAAGCATCTCGGTCTAGCCAAAGCGCCCAACCATCATCTCCAATCTGAAACGAAGTACGTTGTTGTGCCGTTATCCCCGACGTTATTAACAGACACATCCCTAAAAAAAGAGTTTTTGTTTTCATGTGTATTACAAAATAAAAGTTTTCTAATTTCAAAAATAGTTCGAGCAAATTAACCAAAGACTTACTTTACGGTTAAATGACAACTAAAAATGGATATTAATTAAAGAGAGAAAAGGCAGATGCCCAAAAACATTTGCCTTTTCTCTCTTTTTTACCAAACTAAATCAACCTAAAACAATCTTTTATTTTACCAGCTTTATTATTGCTTTACTGTGTTCTGAAATCACTTTCAGAATATAGACACCATTATTCAGACTCGAAGTATTCAATGTAATACGATTTTGTCCCTCCTGCAACTGTTCCATTCTGGACATAACCAAATTACCTTTCATATCATATAATGCAACCTGTGCAGGCTCTGCTATAAATGCAGAAACATCTACCCGAACAAAATCTGTAAACGGATTCGGGAAAGCAGATACTTTAGTTTCTGCATTTGTAATATCCACACCCGTTCCCGTAGAACTGCCCGCCAAAGCATAAACACTTTTACCTTGGAATCCATCCAAAATCGCCCGATAATATGTAGAAGATTTCGATCGCCCGGTAGTAACAGGTACTCCTTGTATCCAAACATATTCATATCCGACACTGACATTTTCTGCCTTATCGTCCGGAATAACACCATTTGTCAAAACTCGTTCCCATTCTCCTGCTCCAGAAGAATTAATCCGATAAATTTCTTTGTCTTCATTAACACCCCATACTTCACCGCCACCGGCATCGATTTTAGTCAGATTATATGGATTTCCGACTTCAAGAAAACCTTTTTTACTTTCAGTAGACATCCGAACTAGTTTCCCGTCAGTAGTAAATCCCCATACGAATTTATCATCGGCCGTAATCGACTTTAACCGGATATTATCATCTCCCGCTTTCGTCCAATTTGTCTGTTGCTTCGTACCTCCGTCAAGACGAACTTCCCCATGCAAATTACGATAATATACAGCACCTTCGGCATCGATACCCCAAACCTCACGCATATTCAGATCAAGATCCGCCATCGGCTGACCATTCGTCACATCTACCCAGCCATAAGCCTGATTGCAAGCTGCCCCCGGTTGCAATTCCGTACGATAAACTTTATTATTTCCGCTTACATCCGTTATAGACCAAGCATAATATTTTCCCAATGCTAATTTTTTCAAAGATCCACTCGGCTTTTTATCAATAGGAAGAAAAGATAAGGACGAACCTCCTCCATGAATCGGTTTACAAACAATATTTCCTACCGATGTACTCTGCCATACATCATTAAATCCTGCTGTAAAATTCGTTACGTACGCAGTTGACGGCCAAGAAGCAGTTCCTTGTTCGCACAAATCTAAGATATTATGCAGAGGACGATAAATATCCAAATCGGATTCTTTACCGTGATGCCATTCATATCGATAAGCGCCGCCCGAATTTCCCGGAGTTTTATCATAATAATCGTCACAGCCTTCCGCCTCAAGAAGCACACATTGAGATTCTTCATCGGCAAACTCACGAACCAAAGATATATACTGATTAGGATATAAATATTCCGGATGATCGCTCCGATACCACGTTGAACCCTCTGCCCAGTCTACCCAAGATTCCAATACGATCCACTCAGATTTGACTTTTTTGCCATTCTCGAAAATTTCACGAATAACCGGAGTTTTTCCATCTTTTGCCAATGAAGAAAAATGAGCATCATCCTTGGGCTTTCCACTGTTATCCAAAACAGGAGTTCCGGTCTCAAGAATCGGGTCTTTATCATATACCCAATCGTTATACCATACATTATTCAGGGGCAAACGTCCTCCATTAAAAGCAAAACTATAATACTTTCCCTTAAACTCCCATGGTGTCGGTGTTATATTAGCTCCCCAAGTAAACCATCCCTGAATACCTGCGGCTTTCTCTTCAGTACGCGGATCTCTTTTCCAGAAATTATCCGGTAAAATCCAATCGACCTTCAATCCGAAAGTTTCATCCATTTTACCTTCGATATATTCTAAAAACTCTAATATTTTATTATCCTTTTTATTGTAGTCGTATTCCGAGAAATTGGCCGTCCACAATTGAATGGGTACAGCTCCGGAAGAAGGGCGTATATACAACATTTCTTTTGGTACAACATCATACCAAGGCTTAAACATATAGTTCCAGATGTATTCCTGAAAATCAGGATCACCCCATTCCATTGTCTTCCCGGTCGTATTACCATACTTCGGATCATCGTAAGCACGAGGAAATACAGCGTTATCTACAAAATAAGCCATTTTTAAATGATCTTTGGCATAAGGCGAACGCTTTACGGCATCCACAAAACGTTTGATCAGACGCGGGCCGAAAGCTCCAGGACCTCCTGTATAAAGACGGTCATCGACATTATGCACCTGATCATGATCTCCTCGTCCATGCATATAAGCTACTTCCACTTTCGCTTCAACCAGCTCCGAAACCAATTGGTCCATTGCTTCCTCAGTATTTTCCGGCGTATAAGTATACAATTGCTGCTTATACCATCTCAGCATCTGCTCGGCGGTAAAATAGTTATTATTTTTATCCGTCCAGCTCCCGTTATCGCCTTTATCCCCACACTTTGCCAAAGCCGCACTGGTAAAATTAGTAGCAGTAATTGCAAAAATAGGCATCGGATCATCCCAATTCAAACTATATTGAATATCATCATCTAATACATTATTTGATGTTGCAGAGCTTTTACGAATAAAAATCATATCACAATTGATATCATCCGTATCAAAAACAAGCTTTATGTCATAATAACCTTTCTTCAAATGTTTATGACCTAAATGCACCAAAGTAAACTCCCCGTTTTGAGTAGAAGGTACTTCAACGTCACTTACCAAAGTTTCGTTATTCAACTCAAGGTGTAACTTACAGTTATCCCTACGTGCAGCAACCCTGGTTGTGAAACGGTAGTCTCCTTCAGCCAAATAGACTTGTTTGTAACGTATCCATTCACCGGCTTCGGTATTTCCGACATACCAGTTATTGGAAAATACTTCTTGCGCCTCTGCTTTATTCATCGAAAAGCCTACCAAACAGGCCATCAACCCGGCAGCAAAATAAGAAGATAATCGTTTGTTCATAATGTTTCTCTCTTTTATATGTTATTCCATGTTCCATTTTTATTCTCTCTTTTTCTCCTACTGTAAAATCTCCTGTGCTTTTTTCAGCACATGAATCATCATATCTTCATAAATATCAGATCCTCCTATAAATCCTGCATGTGAATAATAATTTTTATAATGAGTTTCTACTCGAGCATTACGCGCCTTTAGCGCTTTTTCAAAACGAAGCATCTGGTCCTGATCTACCAAATAATCGCCCCCGCTATATGTAAGTATCACATACGGTGGTTTCTTCGGCACTTTATTAACCGGAGAAGCTTCTGCTCGTTGTGCATCTGTTGTTCCGAAATAGGTAAAATCTTTTCCCGGTACAAATCCCTGTTTGACATGTTCTATATCGTATATTCCATTAAATGCAACCAGAAATTTCGTTCCTTTAGTCGTCATGGCCATATAAGAAGAAAGATGTCCACCTGCAGAATGTCCCCCGAAACCGAAGTTCTTCTCATCGAGATTCCACTCCTTAGCATGTTTATGGATAAACTTCAACGCATCTTTCAAATCCTGATAAGAAGCATTAAAATCTGAACCGTCAGATGGGAAAGAATATGAAACCCGAATGCCTGCAATACCGTGAGATGCCAGATAAGTAGAAATTCCTTTATGTCCCATACAATCTCCACCATGCCATCCTCCTCCATGAATCCATACCATATACGGTATTTTCTTATCCTTATTATTCTTTGGTAAATCGACTTCTATTACCAATTTGTGATTAGGATATTCTTTAAATACATAATGGAGAGTCGTACACTGATTAAAATCCTCAGATTTAAGTTTCCGCATTTTATGTTTATAAGGTATGAACATATCGGCCGGAGCTTTATCGATATCGAATACTTCTAAACGTTTTATCGTTTTGGCATCTTTCAAAACATAACCGCCTTCCTTTTTTTCCAAAGCCAATCCATAACGGTTATTTTCATATTTTTGTGCCAATGCTCTGTTTATCCCGATAACAGATAAGAACAATACGGATGCTATCAATACTCTGTTTTTCATGTTGTGTTGAATTATGATACAAAAATAAATGGGATACCTTAAAAAACTTCTTAATTCAGAATTAACCCAAGACATTAATTTCAATTAAATAGGAAGTATTCTCTTTTATATATCTTCTCGGCAGACGCCCTTTCAGAAAATGTTCACAGATCAGGAATCATAAAAATAATTCCAAGACTCCTGTATGTTACTAACGAACACTATACCTAAATATTTTTATATCTACATTTTTTTCTGCTGCTCAAAAGTTGCTTAAATAATGATATTTTCAAAAATTTCACTTATTAAGTCCATATTCGCACTTTTATTAAGAGCCTGATTTTTTATTTGCATTATCGAATTTTACAAAATCAACTAAACATTATATTGCTATGAACAAAAAATTTATCAGCGTATTTTTACTCTTATGTCTGCTTGCAGGATACAAAAATGCAAATGCAGCAATAAAATTACCCGGATTAATAGGAGACCACATGATATTGCAACGCGATACAAAAATACCCGTATGGGGATGGGCTACAAAAAATTCGGAAATAGAGTTGAAATTCAACAATAAAATTTACAAAACCAAAACAGGAAACGATGGTAAATGGATTATACGATTAAAGCCGCTCAAAGCCGGAGGTCCATACGATATGAATATTAAAGGTGATGGGAGCAATATCTATATTAAAGATATATTGATCGGTGATGTGTGGATATGTTCCGGTCAGTCCAATATGGCGTACCAATTCACGAATCCACGAGCCAAAATCAAATATGCAGATGAAATTGCAAATGCTCAAAATGACCGAATACGCCAAATAATGATCGAAAAAAAATATGCCGTGTCAGAACAAGATGACTGCAAAACATACGGATGGAAATCCGTACATCCTCAAAATACTATTAATTTCAGTTCCGTTGCATACTTTTTTGCCAAAGAACTGTATGAAAAATATCAAATTCCCATAGGATTGATCAGCTCGAACTGGGGTGGAACTAAAGCCGAAGCATGGACAAGTGAAGAAGGATTGAAAAACATGTCCCGTTATAATAATGATATTTTTATTCTCAAAACTCCGGAAGAACTTGAAAAAAAATTTGAACAAGCCAGACAAAACGGAGAGAAATGGGATTTACAAGTAGAACGAGAAGATAAAGGATATCAAAACGGACATGCTATATGGGCTGCCTATGATTTTGATGACAGCAATTGGGAAACAATGCCTCAGGCCGACTTATGGGACAACCACGGATATGCATCTCCGAATAACCAAGGCGCTTTCTGGTATAGAAAAGAAATACTATTACCTCAAGATGCCGCCGGTAAGGACGGAATTCTCGATTTGGGCGGTGTAGACGACATTGACTATACTTATTTTAACGGACAGTTAATAGGACAACAAAAAATAGGAATCAGACGATATAAAGTTCCTGCATCATTAGTAAAAGCCGGAAAAAATATTATCGCCGTCCGTATCATAAATAATCGAGGAAGAGGCGGACTTCTCGATCAACCCCGAAAATATAATTGGAACGGAAATAAAAATAGCATAAACATTGACGGTGCATGGAAATTCAAACGAAGCGTAAAAATCGGAGGACGACCGGGTGAATATAATCCTTACAATATGCCTACTGCTCTCTACAACGGTATGATCTCGCCATTAAAACCTTACGCTTTTAAAGGAGTCATTTGGTATCAAGGAGAAAGTAATACAGATCAAGCTTATGAATACAGAGAGTTATTCCCGGCAATGATCAAAGACTGGAGAAAGCAATGGGGCAGAGAATTTCCATTCTTATTTGTTCAATTGGCTAATTTTAAAAAAGCAGATACCCAACCTCAAGAATCTGATTGGGCAGAACTACGAGAAGCTCAATCTATGACTCTACAACTACCTAAAACTGCGATGTCGGTAATCATAGATCTCGGAGAAGCAGATGACATACATCCGGTAAATAAAGAAGATGTGGGAAAACGTTTAGCCTTAGCCGCAAGAAAAACAGCATACGGAGAAAAGGGAATAGTTGCCTCAGGACCGACTTATAAAAATATGAAGATCAAAGACGATAAAATCATACTTTTTTTTGAAAATATAGGGAACGGATTAACCGCCCGAAACGGAAAACTTAAACAATTTGCCATTGCCGGAGCTGATAAAAAATTCGTATGGGCCGATGCCGTAATAAACGGGAATACAGTAATCGTATCCAATCCTTCTGTAAAAATACCCATCGCCGTACGATATGCATGGTCTGATAATCCGGAAGGTTGCAACCTATATAATTCAGAAGGATTACCGGCTTCTCCGTTCCGCACAGATCATTGGGATGGAAAGACTAAAATAAAATACCGGAAATAATCATTCTAAGCATAAGAACCTGTTTATAGAATATCTACTATCCAGTCGGGCAGAATTTTAAATAGATTAAAAAAACGATAAAGAGCGATTGTTGAATTCGACAGACAACAATCGCTCTTTATCATTAGTACATTCATCACCCGAAAAACAACAAGAAAGCCCCAGAAAAAATTTTCTCTGAGGCTTTCTAAATTGTATATATCAAACAAATGTTTAAAGAGGTTTAGCCGATGGAGGGACATTTTTCAAATCACTCCCCCATGCTTTATTCGCTTTATCACCCATTTTCAACACCAATTTTCCTCCATTCGCAATATCACTGTGATTAAACCAAGGCTGATTCAATTCTTTTCCGTTTAAAGTCGCACTCTGAATATATTTATTTTCATCGCTACAATTTTCAGCAATAACTTCGAATGTTTTCCCATTGCTTAAAGTCATCTTCACGTACGGAAATATCGGACTACCGATATTATAAGTCGGACTACCCGGAGTTACCGGATAAAAACCCATCGAACTGAATGCTACAAAAGCAGACATACCGCCCCCGTCTTCATCTCCCGGAACTCCCATAAGATCGTTACGAAACCACTCTTTCAATAACGTACGGATACGTTTCTGCGTCATCCAAGGTTGTCCCGCATAATTATATAGATACGGAATATGGAGACTGGGTTCATTCGCCATAGAAAATTGTCCTACATTACCCGTATGATCCGGTAACTGTGCATAGAAAGAATATTTTCCCCGTCCCAATGGTTCACGGAAAGTTTGGTTCAAATTTTCTATAAAACGATCAGCTCCTCCCATTATAGCGATCAGATCTCCGACATTATGAGGTACATCCCAACGATATACCCAAGCATTATTTTCACCATAATATTCGCGAGCACCTTGTCCTCCTGAAAAACGATAATCAAACGGTTCTATAAATTTACCATTCTTATCTTTCGGATGAAAGAATTGAGTCTCAGGGTTATACACATTTCGATAATTATACGAGCACTTTAAATAATGTTCTGCATCATCTTTCTTACCTAAATTTTCGGCAATCTGAGAAAGACACCACTGATCATAACTCGTACCTAAAGTAACCGCTATAGGCTGCCGCTTCTCAAAATGATGAACTTCAGGAACTGTTTCCTTTTCTCCCGGTGCTAAAGCCGGAATATAACCGTTCTTTTTATAAAAATCATCTAACCAACCTGCAGGTTTTCCGCTCCACGGAGCTAAAGTTTTTTCTTCTATTCCTTTTTTACATACCAAATAAGCTTTTTCCAAATCAAAACCCCTCAATCCTTTAGCGTATGCATCCGCAACTGTCGCAACGGCATGATTCGAGTTCATCCGACGAGAATCGCCAGTGATTTCAGGGAAAGTAGGCATCCACATATCTCCCATCTGCTCTGCCATTAATATATAAGACCGAATCACATTCGTCTCGGTCAACGTGTCTATCAATACACGCAAAGGATGTGTCGCCCGGTATGTATCCCAAATCCAATCGTCCGTATAAAATGCATTTCCTCCATCTTCATGTATCTTACCATCAAATGCACTGAAATATCTTCCATCTTCACTGATATTGACAGGACGCTCATAACACCGATATAAAGAGGTATAGAATATAGTCTTTTCATCTTCATCAGGACTCTGAACTTCTATTTTACCTAAAGCTTCATTCCAGACTTTCTTACCGACTTCTGCCAAAGCATTTACATCATAGGATTTTTGCTCACGTTCCATATTGCTTTTAGCTTGTTCTTCGCTGATAAAAGAAATACCGTAACGTATTTTCTGAACTTGGGCTTTATCTCCGAAATATAATGCTACACATGCATTATTCCCGCTAATCGTGTCCAATTCGGTATTTAACTTGTTATCTTGCAACACACCGGTCTTTTCGGGTTTATTTTCTGTTTCGAGATAAAGATAGACCCGAGTATTATTCTCGAGTTGTTGATACCCGCTTACCGTGTTATCGTTTACTTGCATCGCTCCATTTTTGCTATTCAAAATTAAATAAACCGGAGCGTCTTTTTCATACGAAATCTCATATTGAGCCGACTGACGACTCGGAGCATACTTTACATCTGTATTTTGCTCATCAAGATATACTCTATAATAATAAGGCTTTATAACTTCATTATCATAAGTATAATTCACGACAGGTCGTAGAGTTTCTTCACTACCCTGATAAGGGCTTAGATTAAACGCACTACTTCCACGATGGCTGGTTACAATCAAAGGCAACCCTTTAATTTGGTCGGCTGTGTAATCAGGTCGTTCAGGATAAACCCTCAACATAGAATTCGGAAGATGAATAGTAGGGAATGTCGGAACCAGCAAATGGCTGATATTTCCCATGTAAGGGTTTACATAATCTACCGGAGTTTTTTCTGTAACATCTGGCGTACTACAGGAAACCAACAAGGCTAACGCACCAAATAAAAAATTCTGGATGTTTCTCATAAATTATTTTTTTGTGTTTGTATATATTTAAAGTACTTCTTTAAAAAGCTATCTTAAAAGCTTATCTAAATCCAACTGTCTTTTCCGAATTACAATAAAACGATTTCAAGAATCTATCTAAATTTTCTGATAATAAAATTATATATTCAGATTTTTCGAACCTCTTTTGGGGCTGTTTTTCTCAACCCTACACCGTCTTTACAGCCTATTATCTCATAAAATCAGAAAAATATTTTCAAAATAATTCTGAACAAAGATTCAAACAAATTCTAAATTCAAGACAAAAATAAAATATCTGTCTTAAAATTTGAGTAATAACAGATTAATTTGAACCTAAAATTCAAATTAAACGAAAGAATTTTTTGTTTTTTCATTTTTTTATGACTGTCTAAAAACATACAAAAAGACAACACGTTCATTTTTATTTTCGATCATCCAAATAAAATATTAATTGTTCATTAATATACACTTTCTCGACAAAATGCCCCCTTTTCATACAAACTATAAAAAACTTTAAAGCATAATCAAAATATTCTCAATATTCTTGAATAAAAGATTTTATAATCTACTTAGAGCCTGTCTGAGTTTTTACTATAATTTGCTCACCTTAAAATCAATACTAAACTATCTTTTAATAGGAAGCTATCAATTATATATTCTATATATACCTGATTTTAAGACAAAAAGCAAGTAGAAATACAAAAAAAGCATTATTTACATCAAATAAATAAAAATGCCGTTTTTTTTTCGTTTCTTTGCATGATAGTTAGTCTGTCTAAAACTTGAAGTGCATAAAAAAATAATAAATGAATCGTTTATTTATATTCTTCTTTTTTCTTATCGCAGTATCGCTCCATGCAGAAGATCTGAATTTGGGTCTATATATTAAATCAAACCAATATACCGGAGCGCAACGAACCGGACTCATTCTGAATGACGGAAAACCATTTCAACTATCGCCCAAGGGGGCATCTTTATCTTTCGACCTTTATATTCGTAAAGAACCTATTCTTTTCGGTTTCATAGACCGCATCATCACCAATACCGGTGAAAATATCGATCTTTTAATTTCCCCCAATAACGGAGAACATGTGTATGTCTCTTTATTAATCAATGAAAAAAGATATAATATCGCTACGATAGAACATAACAGATGGATTCCTGTAAAAATTTCACTATTGCCGGAGAATGAGCAAATAGAACTTACTTTCGGTTCTCAAAAGAAGAGTTTTGAACACTCTTTCTCCAGCATACATAATTTTCAAGTCAGTTTCGGAGCTTGTAGAATCCCTAAATATAAATCTCCGGAAGCTGCACCTATAAATATAAAAAACATACGAGTATATGAAGGAAATAAACTAATCCGTTATTGGCAATTAGGAAAACATCAAGAAAGCTTTTGTTTAGATTCAATAAGACATATACCTGCTCATGCCGATAATCCTATTTGGCTTATTAACACGCATAGTAAATGGGAAAAAGTATTCAGTATCAAGCAGAAAGACGAGCCACAATTCGATTTTGATCCAATTCACGGAATATTTTATTTTTTATCTAATCAAAATTTACAGACCCTTTATACTTATAATGTAGTTACAAGAACAGAAAGAATTATAAAAGATATATCGGGATACCCTGCCGGAGACAAGAATGACGGATTATTTTATATTCCCGATACTCAAGAACTTATATCTTTCGATCTCAATAACAAAACATTATCCCGATATCTGCCGGCAACCAACGAATGGGAAAACAAATCCGTCCCCGAAGTAGATATGCAATATTATGATCATACTCAAACTTATAATCCGACAGATACTTCTATAATTACCTTCGGAGGATATGGACATTATATATATAAAAACGATTTATTCAAAATAAAACCATATACTGGAGAATGGGAAAAAATTAAAATCGAAGACATCGATCCCCGATTTTTTACAACATCGGCCGTAGTCAATAATAACCTATATATATTCGGAGGAAGAGGATGCAAATCGGGTCGTCAAGAAATGTCTCCGCACAACTATTATGACCTGTATAAAATAAATTTACAAACTTTTAAAACAGAGAAACTATGGGATATCGAAATGCCCGACACCGTAAATATTTTCCCGGGAAGAAATATGATTTACAGCCCGTCTGATAATAGTTTCTATGTTCTTATTATCAATCCTAAACCTTATCTTGTAAAAATAAGAATAGACAAGCCCGGATTGGAACGGGTTTCAGATGATATCAATGTAGATTTAAAGGCTGACGAACGAACCAATTACACTCTGTATCAATTCCCTGAACAACAAAAAATATATGCATTATTCTGCAAGCAATATAAAGACTCGACATCTCTATTCGATATTTATTCCATCCACTATCCGACATTATCTTATGTCGATACTTTACAAGAAAAATCTGAACCGAAGATATTGTACACGCTTCTCGGGATCGTAATCGTCTTGATAAGTATTGCATTTATTTTCTTCAAAAGAAAAAATAATTCTTCAGAAACAAAAGCCCCGATTATCAAACCGGAAACCTCTTTACCTTCTGTTTCTACCGATCAAGAGGAAATTAAACGCAAGCCCATCTTCGATTCAGCCCATTCCTGCATTCGTTTATTAGGAAAATTCCAAGTTAAAGATAAAGAAGGTAATGATATATCAGGAAGTTTCACTCCCATCCTAAAATCTCTATTGCTATTAATTTTATTGCATAGCCAAAAAGACGAACGAGGTATTACCAACAAAAAAATAGACGAGACTTTATGGGGGGACAAAAGCGAAAAATCTGCACAAAACAACCGAAACGTCTCACTAAGTAAATTAAGGTCATTATTAGAAAGAATCGGAAATGTACGTATCGTGCAAGATAATAATTTCTGGAAAATAGAAAGCGATAATCCTGCATACTGTGATTATCAAATGGCTCTTCAATACATTCAAGAAGCTACTAACAGTCAGCACAAAGAAGAATCTTTTTTCTACGATTTACTCGAATTACTATTTTACGGGCCACTACTTCCTAATACACAATTTGACTGGTTAGATAATTTTAAAAGCGATTATTCTTGTGCAACTATCGATTTATTAAATGAACTTCTAAAGAAAGAAGAGTTCTTGCACAATGATAAATTCAGGCTACAAATTGCAGAAACCATATTTTCTCACGATATACTAAACGAAGAAGCATTACAAGTTAAATGTACTCTATTATATAACAGTGGGAAAAAAGGAATAGCAAAAAACACATACGATAATTTCTGCAAAGAATATCATGCATTATTAGGAGTAGAATACAATATTCCTTTCTCTCAAATCATTCATGCGAATGAATAACAATGACTCAACATCGACCGAATATTAAAACAGGCTTGAAAATTCAAGCCTGTTTTAATATTCGGTTACGTGCATTATCCGCTTTTTCCGGACGGGATTTCCCGATTCTTTTACCACTGTTTTTGGCCGGTCGAGTGCCATTCCTTTTCGGTTTCTTAGTCCCTTTGTTCTTTTCTTCCATTATATTACACCTTTATAAACATATTTACCTCAAATATTTTGCAAATGTATCAAATTATCATTAGAAAAATAAAATTCCTGAAAACTCTATCACAAGATAAAAAATGAACGGACAATATGAATCCCAATAAAAAAGTAAGAGATCATTTTTGCGCTACCTTCCGACCGGCCACTTTTCCCGTTTTTCACCTATCAGATTTCATGCCTTATTTAACCATGACATTATCAGAATATTTATTGACCGACACATTATTCTTAATCAACGACCGACCATTCACACGGATATTCTCAAAAAGAATATTCTTTACCTTATGTGCCTCATCAAAACCGACAACCTCCACATTCGGAGTTTTACCAAATGCTGTTATATTACGAAATGTAACACCTTCGATTCTACCCGGTTCAGGATCTGTCGTCCACACATCTTTTCCTATCCAAACAGACATCAACCTATTGCATTCTTCAATACGAATATTCTCAAAACGTACATTCGTAACCAAAGCCTTATCTGTATGGTAAACTCGCAAAGCCCACTCCCTTCCGATATCATGAATTATATCGCAATCGGTAAACAAAACATCATCTATCGGCTGTGTAATTTCAGCCCCGATACTTAGAGAATGAGCCATTTGATTCCATAACACACATTTTTCAACTCTTATATGTTTCATATCTTTCATGCCTCTCGGTGTTTTCAAAACAATCAAATCATCCAAAGTACGGATAAAGCAATTTTTAACTAAGACATTTTCACTGCTACAAATATCTATACCATCTGAATTTGCCCGCCGCCCCAATAACTTAATATTATCTATCACCACATTTTTAGAATAATCGACCGGAACTGTCCACAAAGGTGCATCTCGGAGAATAACTCCCTCAAGGCGGATATTTTCTCCACGTACCCCGATCATGTGACGGGAATGTACCGTACACGCACTTGCATCTAAAATACCACGCCCCCGAAAAGTTATATTATTTCCTTTCAACCAAAAAGCCTTCGAATATCCCCTTAATCCGAACTTTGAAACATGAAAAGGCTCATTCTCCCCTATCGTCAAGCGAACGATTGCCCCTCCGGCAACATATACCGTCTTATTATCTCCTACCTCGACATGAGTAATTTCATGAATTCCCGGTCCATAAAAAATAACATTCGGATCGTTCGGATCAGGAATATTCTGTTCTGGTCCGTTTACAAATAAATGCAAAGAACGAATCCACTCTCCATTTACTTCTATCGTCAGATTTTGCGGCGAGGATACCGTAAAAGAGAACTTATTTCCTTTAATATCCGGTTTTATACCGTAAGAAGAAGGTAATATCCTCACCGAATCTATCTGTTCCGGAACTGTAACGGTTACTTTAACCTTTCCTTTATTCAAATCAAAATAAGCAAAAGAAGCAATATCATAATATCCCTCTCCGCATTGACGCTTATCCATTGCATCCCATCGTTTTTGTTTATCCAAAGGTGCGACTTTAGCAATATAAACCGGGACATCCCGACCAGCAACAGAAACAGCATATTCTGTACTGATTTTTTCTCCTCTCGGCATCGGATAAATGGTAACATTCCTCTTTGCACTCCCGAAAAACGGAATCCATGCAAGTAGTATTATCAGGTAAACCTTACCCCAATTCTTTGTTTTCATAGACATCGTGTGTTTTATTGTGAGAAGTGTTCGATCAAAATATTATAATAACTTCATTTTTTGGTAAAGTTCCTCTTTTGACTTTATGCTATTTTAAATGCTGTGTTTCTCATTTACCGGAAATTTTTATTTACATGACACCTTTTAATATTTCCAAAGATAATAATTTTTCGAGAAAGGATATGTTCTTTAATAAATATCTGAATAAAAATTTAGAATTCGTTTAACATTTTATTAGGATTTTCCCGTACAATCATCTACCTCATTTTACAAAAAAAACCGTTCAAAAATAATATATCAATATTACCCTGAACGGTCACAAAAATTTTACATGTCAGAAAACTCTCTTATTTAACAGATTCCTCTGCCTGGATAAACTCTTTTTTAAGGGTCTCGATAGTTTCTCGTACACTCACAATCTTCTGTGACAGAAATGCGTTTGCCCCAGCAAAAGCATATCCTTTTTGCATATTCCCCTTTGCTGCATTATAAAGCGCTTTTATTATACAATAAGGACTTTTGGTATAGTCACATGTTTTGATACAATGAAACGCACAACGTCGAGGCTTTTCACTTCCTGATTTTATTTTCCGAGTAAACTCTCCCGATATTGCACGTCCCGGCATTCCTACCGGGCTGGCAATGATTTCAATATCACTCTGTTCGGCATCAATATATGTTTGTTTGAAAACTGGAGAAGCATCGCACTCTTCTGTCGTCACGAATTTACTCCCTAATTGAACTCCGGTAGCTCCCAACTGCATAAGACGATAAATATCTCCTCCCGTGTAAAGCCCTCCGGCAGCAATAACCGGAATTTTACAGTGCCCAGATTTTTCATAGGCTTTTATTACCTCGATAACTTCCGGGACAATATGTTCCAATGAAAAATGCTCATTTTCAATTTGATCGTCTTTGTATCCCAGATGTCCTCCGGCTTTAGGGCCTTCTACAACAATTGCATCCGGAAGATAACCGTAATTATTTTTCCACTTCTCACAAATCAGTTTTGCAGCTCGTGACGAGGAGACGATAGGTACTAATTTCGTTTTACTACCTTTTCTTAAATAAGAGGGTAAATCTAACGGCAAACCAGCACCAGAAAATATGATGTCGACCTTTTCAGAAATAGCGGTCTTTACCATATCCGAAAAGTTACTCAATGCCACCATAATATTGACACCTATTACCCCATTGGTCTTTTCTTTAGCCTTACGAAGTTCTTCTTTTAATCCCCAAATACTGTTTCTCAAATAGTCGGACGATAACTTAGGATATAATAAACCGAGTCCCGCACATGAGATGACACCAACCCCTCCTTCATTGGCTACTGCCGAGGCTAAACCGGATAAGGAAATCCCGACTCCCATACCCCCTTGAATTATAGGTAAATCTATCTTTAGATTTCCTATATAAAAAGATTTCATAATAAATTCTTTCTTTTAATAATACTGTGTTTAAAACAAGAAAAGTTTATATAGCCTGCGTTTGCCAAAAAACTCAATACGTAGTATAATGAGAACTCACTCAGAAAATGAAGATTAAAATAAACTTATTTTGTTGATTTGTCAAAGAACGACATTTATTCTGAAAAAAGAACTATATTCTTACTATAAATAGTTGATAAAAACAACTATTTATACTATCTACTTATTCTTTAACATAAAATATCCAAAGAAGTGATGCCTGAGAGACTATCTAAATTTTACTCGGATCAGTTTTGAGAGTTTCTTTCGGGGATATTTTATCGTTTTTACGAGGATGACAGCAGGCTATCCGACGAAGGAAAATGGGGAAAAAGACCGGAAAAAAACGCAAAGATGACCTGATCGTATTTTTTTATTATCGGAAAACTTAGATAAGTTCTAAATATATTTCTCTTACGTTTATCATTAACAATATCAATAATGCTTATATCCCATCCAAGTCGCCTTACGCCATATATATTCAAACGGACCTTGTTTATGCCTACTCAACCACCAACGACTAAATAACAACTGAATTATAAAAATTGCGAGACCAATCAATAATGTCACAATAGCTCCTGTACTTTTATATAGGCATAAACCATAACCATAATAAATCGCTACCCCGATAATAGACTGCGTAATATAATTTGTCAGGCTCATTCGACCATAGGGTATTATAAAGTTTTGCCATTTACAGCCCGATTCTTTCTTAAACCAAAGCAATGTAAATGCCGATATGAGAACTGCCATAAAAACAAAATTAGACAATGACTGAATTATAATAGAGTAAGGAATCCTTACTGACGAATTTTCTATATAATCCGGAACAAAGATTCTCAAAACATATAACGGAATAAATACAATAATTCCCAACTTCAAAATCCGATGCCATACACGACAAGAAGCATCGCTTTTCTCGAAATATCGTCTGCGCCCTAACAACATCCCGAGCATGAATAATCCTGCAGTCTGGAATAATCGCCCGGCTTCCACCTGCCAGATATTACTGTACAGTTGTCCTGTCCAGATATTCGAACAAAGTACTTCCCAGAAAGTTCCCTGACTTGTAACTTGTCCCGATAATATAGCATAAGGAACATATCTATTCGTAATTGCATAATCAGGATTAAATGCGGCGTACATCATACGTCCCCACTCATAGGGCTGCAAAAGGAGAAATAGAGCAATAGCTAAAACAATTCTATCACCTAATTTACATACAGGTATCAAAACAAGACCGACTACTGCATATAACAAAAGAATATCGCCATTATAAAACAACGCATGAAATTGTGAAAACAAGAATAAAAGGAACATTCTCCATGCAAAACGCCCCCGAAAATCGATTCCTTTTTTCCGGGCATTATTAAACTGAATATAGAAACTAAACCCGAACAATAATGAAAATGTCGCATACGCTTTCCCCGCAAATAAGAAAAACATCGCATCCCAGAAAAACTTATCTACGGCTTGTAACCATTCGGGATAAAAATCAGGAATACAATACAAATTATAATGTTCCAGATTATGTAACAATACAATTGCCAACAATGCAAATCCTCGCAAAGAATCTACTACCTTAAGTCGCTCAGACGGTTTAAGAATATGCGTATTCATGGTTAATTTTAATGATTAAAAACATTCGAACAATTGGCATTATATAATAATATAGCTTTTACTTTTGGAGCATACTCTTCGTATCATACTTAGGCAAAGCATAATCTCTAAAACACATTTCATACACCAGTTTGAACCAAATTATAACACACGGTAAAGCTTTTAATGCATAAGGAGTAATATAGTGTCTGCGCAAATAAGCCGGAAAAAGATCCGAAGGAGACATACTAGTCAGAATAAATGCAAAAACCATCAAGGCAACATCTGTTCGACTTCTCTTCCAAGGTGCTGCTACATACCAAATAGCGACCCCCATAAATGCTATAATATAAGTACTGGACTCACTACCCGTGCTAAAAAGAACAACAAACATCAGGACAGATGCCAATAAAGTCAATCGAAAAGCCGGATTTTGGTATTGTTTTATCCGCAAATAAGGTAATCCGAACAACAACAAACCAGCGCATATCGGATATAAATCGGAATACGTTGCTATACCGGATATTTTTCGGATCATTCCCAACAATGATATATTCTGCATCAAAGCGAACTGATTATCTTGATTTTTAGCAGATAATCTGACAAACCATTCTACGTATTGATTCAATACATAATCAGTACCCCATACCCACATCGGCAACACCAGAAGAAAAACAGACCAACCGATAAATGAGATGATAAACTTGAGCTTATGACGGGAGAAAAAGAAAAACGCCAATCCGACAACTCCGTACAGCTTTATGAATAATCCGATAACGATAAGCAAAGTCGCCCAAATATCTTTTTCTTTTTCTATCAAAGCGAATGACAATATAATAATAGCGGCAATGCCGATATTAAACTGAGACATAAACAATGCCGTCAACAGCTCATGAGCACAAAACCAATATATAAATATCAATTTTTTCTTTTCAAGCGGTAAAGTACGAGTCGCAACGTATAACGAAAACGACAAAAACAACAGCCAACTGAGTAAACCTAACCATACCGGTGTAAATGCGAACGGAGCGACAAATAATGTAAAAAAAGGACCATAATGATTGTGGTCGAAATACTCAGCAGGATATTCTGCATACAAAGACAAACGTGAAAGAGCATGCCAAAAAGTTTGCCGGAAAATCATAAAATTATTGTACGAATGATGAAAATATTTCATCACCCATGCTATCACCGCCAACAGCATCCACAATCCGAAAACTGTCCGGTAATCACTAAAAAAAGGTTTACGAATAAATATACTGAACTTTCTGATCAAATTTTGCATAATAAATTCGGGAATTGGGATATAGAATTTGCCACAAATATAAATATATATACACATATTTCTGAATGATACGTTAAAAAAAAGAGAAATAAAAATCTTTCAAGATGCGACAAGTGTTCTACTCCTATAAACTTAAAACTCAATAAATATGTTAGAACATTTATCGAAAGCTCGTTTTATAAAAGAAATAGCTGATTTTACTCACGGCTCAGAATGGATATACAGAGGCATAAATCCGGCCGTTATCGTTTTCCACGACTCGGTTCATTTATATGAAAAAGGACTACGGGACGTTTACGATCCCTTGAAAAAACTATTTCCTCAAGTTAATTTCTATCAAGTATTGATCGACCGAGACCCTCAAGTAGCACAAATATACGATATTCAAACATCTCCGACGACCATGTTCATACCCCTAACTGGGAAACCACTCTTTATCCCAGGATTCTTGACTCCGGAAGAAGCTAAAGAAAAAACAGAGTTTTTAATTGAAGGTAAAACAAAACAAATAATAAAAAATGACTGCATCTGACAAACTTGATACTACCGAACGGAGAGAACTCGACAATTCAGAATTCGGACTTCCTCAACAACGTGCCTTCCCTATGCCCGACGCAGCTCACGTAAGAGCAGCTGAAGCTTATTTCAGATATGCTCCCGACACGGAAAAGGCGGAACTTGCCCGGAATATTTTACTTAAGGCTGAAAAATTCGGCGTAAAGGTTAACAGCCCGATAATCTTAGAATGGGCAAAAAAATAAAAATTCCAAGAAAAGAAACTGAACGGTCTAAGGGATTATCTAAATTTTCCGATAAGAAAACATTATCAGGTCATCTTTATGTTTTCTTCCGGCTTGTTTTCCAATTTTCACTCCTCAAATAGCCTGATAAAAATAGAAAAACGTCCTCGAAAGAAACTCTCAACACTCTCTTAAACAAGTATTCCGAAAGCTAACGATAACCTTTTGGAGTACTTTCTTTCCTTTACAATTTTCCTCTTTCATTTAACCAATATCGTATTCGTTCTTTTAATATTGCTGAAAAAATCGGCTTACTGATATAATCATCACATCCGGCTTCGAGGATACGGTTTCGATCCTGATCAAAAGCAAAAGCCGTAACAGCAATTATCGGAGTGTCCACACCCTTATCCCGCAATTTATATGTAGCTTCTATACCATCCATCTCGGGCATACGTATGTCCATGAGAATTATGTCAGGTCTATGTATTTCTTCGAGCCTCATTACCTCAAAACCATTTATAGCCCTAATAATCTCATACTCCTTTTTCAAAATGATAGAAATCAGCAGAAAATTACTATCCGTATCTTCCGCAACCAGAATCAATGGTTTTCTATTCCCTTTCTGCGACACTTCTTCCTCCGACAGAGCCGGTTTCAATTCTTCACGCATATTATCACAAACAAAATTTTCATTCAACGGATAAGTAAACCAAAATCGAGAACCGATTCCCGGTTTCGACTCTACCCCTATTCTTCCGCCCATTTGCTCGACCAAACTTTTACAGATAGAAAGACCGAGTCCCGTCCCATGAACAAAATTATTAAGTTTTATAAAACGGTCAAAAATAGTACCAAGTTTATCAGGCTCGATTCCAACTCCCGTATCACTGACATAAAATTCCAATTCTTTATCATGCACCTTATAACCTACACGTATAAATCCTTTTTTGGTAAATTTGATCGCATTATTCACGAAGTTAGTAATAATCTGATTGATACGATTTTTATCTCCGGGAATTATAGGATCGACAGATGGTTTTTCAAAAAGAAGACGCACATCAGGAGAAACTTTCATTTGCAATGAACGAACAATTTCCTCGCATAAAAGATTGACATTTACCTGTCCTACGACGAAATCGAATGTACCGGCCTCAATCTTCGATATATCAAGAATATCAGAGATTAATTGCAGTAACAATTCATTATTCTCTTTTACGATATTCATAAACTCCCACTTTTCTTCCGAAGAATTGGCATTCATCAACAACTCAGAAAAACCGACTATCGCATTCAGTGGAGTTCGTATCTCGTGACTCATATTCGCTAAAAAAGCAGACTTCAAGCGACCGCTTTCTTCTGCCTTATCCCGGGCCTTTATTAATTTGCGTTCGGTTTCTTTAAGTTCCGTAATATCATAATTAACGCAGATAAGTTCCAATTTACCGGGAGTATTATTCATTACGTCACGCATAACGTTTACCCGTGTCCATTTCCATCCATCTCCGTTGCGAACACGGAGCTCTTTACTAAAACTGTCTATTTCATTATTCTTCAATTGTACAGTATAATCAAACAATGCCCGACGATCTTCTTCATGCACATGTCGATAAACGCCAATTATCTGATTCAAAGGCGTAGACTCATTTTCTCCTAAATTATTAAACCATTGAGTAATCCCATAACCTGTACAGGAAATCACGTCAAATTTGCAGTATCCTATTTTCCCAAACCTACTAATTAATGAAAACGACGATTCAAATTCTGCAATACGGCTATAAGCTTTATTTATCTCGGTATTATCGATATTAATAAATAAGTAATTAGAAAATTTTCCCCGATTATCATATAAAATACTCACTTTTGTATAAAGATCGATATATCCCTTCTTATCTGTCGGATAATAATTCTCAACTGCTTTAAACGGATAATTAAAGCGAAAAGATACCGCTTCCTGACGTTTCAGCTTATCTTTAATCGCATCAGAAATGTTCGGATTCTCAAAAATATTAATTCCCAATGCCGATCTTTTACTTTTCAACCCGAAAATATCGATATCCTTGTTATTCATATCGACTAAATAACCGTTCTCATCATACAACTCTATCCCTACAGGAATATTCGTATAAATATTGTGTAAAATTTTTGCACTCCGATCAAGAGCCTCATGTGCCTTTACGCTTTCTGTAATATCGCTAAACAAAACTACAGCAACACCCGGCTCTGGAGAATATAAAATATTATGCCCTATTTTCTCTGTTCGCGGAAATGTTACATCGATCTCCGTATGTTCATTCATATTGTCAAAACTCGACAATATCTTTATTAAACGCGAAACCGGAGTAACATCGAGTTTCGAAGCTAACATTCCGATCTCTTCTTTTTTTAACCCGGAAATTTCGAGTGCCGCTTCATTCGCATCAACAATCCTATAATCTATAACATTTTTCCGATCGTCACTGATCAACTCCATTCTGACATAACCTATTGGCATGTGCTTATACAAGTTTTTCAAATAAAGTCGTTCCATATCCGCCTTCTTTTCTGATATCCGAAACGCCAGACACAAACTGACAATATTTGCAATCGAGGTAAACCACTGATAATCTTCATTACTCCAATCCCGATAAACATCGATCATATCGATTCCCATAAATCCCCACACACCATCGTCAGTAACCATCGGGACAGCCATCAACGACTTTATATTTCGAGCCCCAAGTCTCTTTTTTTCCAAAACAGCCTCTTCGGGAAGTTCATCTAAATTAAACAAAACGATGGGCTTCATATTCATAATTTGTCGTGTCCACCAAGGCATACTATCGACAGAAAGTTTACGTATATTTCGATTTTTCTCCTCCAAACTTCCCCTCACCGATTCCGAAAGAATATTTAACTCCCTATTTTCCCAATCATATGAGGCTATATACGCATGTCCTCCCTTAAATTGATACAAAATATCTTCCAAAATTTTATCAATAGCACCCGTTACATCGTCAGATTTAAAAAATTGCAACAACAAACGAGAAATCGAGTTTTGTTGGTACAGCAAATTATTCATGTGTTCCAATGATAATCCTCGCTCTTTTATATCCTCAGGATTATCAATACATTGTAAAAAGCCAAAAGCACATAAATGTCCGTCCTCATTCAGACTCTTTTCTCCTAATTTTGAATGTACCCAAACAACCCCATACTTAGAATAAATCGGGAAGGACTGCTCATATACATCTTGTAACAAAATAGAAGAAAACTCATTTTTAATACGTTCCCGAAAATCTTCTCTTATCAAAAGTTCGAAATCTTCAAAACCGATTATATCAGATTGAAGATCCAATAAATCTATCAAAAAATCAGAACAACGATACGACCTATTCTTAAAATCAGCTTCCCACCATCCCATACGTGCCAAAGACAGCAACTTTCTATATCGGTTATTCTCTCTTTCTATATGTGTATTCACGGAATTAACTTTTTACAATTGCTTATTCTTGCGAATGTAAATATTAATTGTCGAAAAACACAAGCTTTCATGATAAAAACAAATCTGACCAAAGCTTTATTTGCCGACTTTTCTAAATAGAAAAAACATTTCTTATTACCATATTCACTTAAAATATTTCTGTAAATTTGCTCCAGAAAAGACTGGTTGAATCTCATTCAAAAATTTCAACAGGCTCTAAGAGCATACCAATTTTTAATTATAAAGAATTATGAAACCCCTTTTTATACAATATCCTAAATGCGGGACATGCAGGAAAGCTGCTCAATGGCTGAAAAGCAACAATATAGATGTAATAACTCGTGATATTGTTTCGGATAATCCGACACAACAAGAATTATCGATATGGATAGAAAAAAGCGGAAAACCAATACAAAAATTTTTCAATACAAGCGGCCTACGCTATAAAGAACTGAATCTTAAAGAAAAAATTAAAAATACACAACAAGAAGAACTTTTGCGAATACTTGCCTCTGAAGGGATGTTAGTCAAACGTCCGGTACTAATATCCGGAAATACAGTTCTTACCGGTTTTAATGAAGAAGAATGGTCTAAAGCACTTCTAAAACCAGAAAAAGCTTAGAGCCTGTTTAAATCTTACTCGGGTCAGTTTTGAGAGTTTCTTTCGAGAATGTTTTTCTGATTTTACGAGGAGGATAGCGAACTATCTGACGAATGAAAACGGGAAAAAAGACCGGAAGAAAACACAAAAATAACCTGATAATATTTTTTTGTCGGAAAATTTACGACAGGCTCTTAAATTGGAAAATTCAGATAGGTCCTAAACAAAGATAATTCCTCAAAAAGTCAACATTTCTCATTTTGTAACTTTATTGTAACATCTTTTTCATTCCTTTGCGTCCGTTAAAAGTACAAAAAGGAACTTATATGGAAACATTCTACTTAGGAATCGTTATTTTTCTTTTTATATTAGCCATATTCGACTTAGTAGTCGGAGTAAGTAACGACGCCGTCAATTTCCTAAATTCGGCAATCGGGGCAAAAGCCGCACCGTTCAAAGCAATCATGTGTATCGCCGCAATCGGGATTTTTGTCGGAGCATCCCTCTCCAACGGAATGATGGATATAGCACGTCACGGAATCTACCAACCGGAACATTTCTATTTTACCGAAATCATGTGTATTCTCATTGCCGTCATGCTTACGGATGTCGTGCTTCTCGATATGTTCAATTCATTGGGAATGCCGACATCGACTACAGTTTCTTTGGTATTTGAACTTTTAGGTGGAACTTTTGCATTATCTATCATAAAAATCGCCGGTGATCACTCTTTAGAATTCGGACAATTGCTGAATACCGATAAGGCTTTATCCGTGATTCTGGCAATTTTCGTTTCCGTAGCTATTGCTTTCTTTTTCGGGACTGTGGTACAATATATCGCTCGACTCATATTCACATTCAATTATAAAAAACAGATGAAATATTTCGCTGCGATCTTCGGTGGAATAGCAATAACAACAATCATCTATTTCGTACTGATCAGCGGATTAAAAGAATCATCATTCATGACTCCTGAAAACAAACTATGGATAAAAGAAAATACCGGCTCTCTGATTCTCTATTGTTTTATCGGATCTACCGTACTCATGCAAATATTCCAATGGATACATATCAATGTATTTAAAGTCATTGTTCTGATGGGAACATTTGCTCTGGCATTGGCATTTGCCGGAAACGATTTGGTAAACTTTATCGGAGTTCCCCTCGCCGGATATTCATCATTTATCGATCTCAGTTCTCAATCAGGGGCTGATCCCGACACTTATTTAATGACTTCTCTTATGGGATCAGCACACACGCCATGGTACTTTCTCGTATCTGCCGGACTCATTATGGTTATAGCATTATTTACTTCAAAAAAAGCTCATAATGTAGTAAAAACTTCAGTAGATCTCTCACGTCAGGAAGAAGGAGAAGAAGCTTTCGGAACTTCACCCGTCGCTCGAGTTATCGTGCGGTTGTCAAGTTCTATCAGTTCAAGTCTATCCAACATTATTCCAGATAAAACAAAACGATGGATAGATGCACGATTCAATACAGACGATGCGATTTTAGCAGAAGGGGCAGCATTCGACTTAATAAGAGCCTCTGTAAACTTGGTATTGGCAGGGTTCTTGATAGCAATGGGAACAGCTCTCAAATTGCCACTCTCCACTACCTATGTGGCATTTATGGTAGCGATGGGTAGTTCTCTCGCAGACAGAGCTTGGAGTCGTGAAAGTGCCGTATATCGTATTACCGGAGTACTATCTGTAATAGGCGGTTGGTTTATCACTGCCGGAGCAGCATTTTTTATCTGCTTCTTTGTTACTACTATTATACACTTTGGCGGAACAATCGCTATCATAGCTTTTATCGGTTTAGCCATATTCAGTCTTATTCGCAGCCAATTAGTCTATAAAAAAGCGCTTACAAAACAAAAAGGAGATCCGACCGTACAAAAATTGATGAGTAGCCATGATACACAAGAGGCTTTATCTTTACTCCGGAAACATACCAGAGATGAGCTTGGATCTATACTGGAAGTTGCCTCACAAACTTTTGACAAAACAGTCAACTCATTTATGTCCGAAAGTTACAGAGGACTACGCAAGGCAATGAATCTTATCGACGATGAAAAAGACCATATCAAAAAAGTAAAGCGAATAGGTACATTAGGAGTCGCTCATCTCGACAATAATACCGCGATCGAAAAAGGGTTGTATTATTATCAAGGAAATGATTTCATCAGTGAAGTCATATATAGCATAGGACGTATATGCGAACCTTGTTTGGAACATACCGACAACAATTTCAATCCTTTACAAGAAGCTCAAAAAGAAGAATTTAAACATATTTCCGAAGGTATTACCGATTTTCTGGAACAAGCACGAAATATTATTCTGCAAAATGATTACACAAATTTTGAAGAGGCCATATCTACTGCAAATCATCTGATCAACAGTCTTGCTCAATTAAAACGTGCCGAGCTGAAACGGATACAAGGACAAACCGGAAGTCTGAAAGTAAGCATGGTATATCTTACAATGATACAAGAAGCTCAAAATGTAGTAGCTTACACCAGCAATTTACTGAAAGTCAGCCGAAAATTTCAAGTAGAAGAATAATTTTTGGCACCTACATACAACTTTACACTAGAATTTTCAGAGGGTTTTCGTTTAACCCTCTGAAGTTCCAAGTAAACCACCACTAACTTTATACACTGTTTCGAGTGATTCAGATAGGTTTTGATACATACCTATTTCATACTCCTTACAAAGTTTATCAACGATAGCATTAAAGACTTCTGTGTTCTCAAACTGATTAAAACCTGTAACATCAGAAATTATCTCTGCTACTTCATTTGATTGAATATCGGAACTATTCGTATTCCATATAATATCAGAGTTCGCAACTCTATCACGAATCTCTCTAATGACCGTATCTAATGATTTCATGGGCTATAAGAAGCTAATTCCTTCTAACATGGATTTATGGTAAAAGTAACTATCTAACATTTTAAAAACAACAAAGTTATAAACAAAACCATAAGCAATTAAATAAATTTTGAATGAGATAATATAGTTATAGGTACTATATGAGAGAATTTTAGTATTACACAAATTGTAATTAGTCGTAAATTCAATTTCATTATTTTCAAATAATCCTTTTCCGTAAATCAATGATGGTTTTGTATTGTTTATTTTATCAAATAACTCGATAAGTGTTGGGCTTGTAAGCTCCAAATATTCATTATTCATAGAACCACTGTCTGTTAATCCAACATATTTTGTGTTTTTCAATTCAAATAATTCCGTAGCATAAGCTGAAATATCTAATGTGCTATTACTACCTGTTAAAGCATCATTGACTTGCTTAATTGTAGGAAAATCATTATCGTTGCCAGTTATTTTACTCATAAGATTCTTTTTTAGTCCTTATGGGATATATACCACTTTATCTAAGAAAGGATTTTTTTACTTCTTCTTTTTCGGAATCATTATCCTTTTAATGGTTAAGGCAAATTCGCTTTCAGTGGTTTCATTATTCGGAATAAGAGCATGTTGTTTTTTATAGATAGATGATGTGTCTAACGAGACAAGTTTTCTGTTCTTTATAAACTTGAATACTTCAAGAATAGGATATACATCATATTGTATTCCGTCCTTGTCTGTTATGATAGTTTGTTTTACTTGACGTAGAGTTTTCAGATAAGGCATAATCTCCATACCGACATACATGCGGCTGTCGTCAGTAACATAAACGGGTATTACCGTTTTTTCAATTTTTATTTCCGATATATATTCAACTACAACGAGCATATTCAATCAATTCTTTATATTTTAACCGATACCCTTGTACATTCTCCATAAGATGCAAGAATCTATCGCTGGGTACAAATTTACAAGTATTTCTTCTGAAAACGAACTCATTCACATAAAATTGGAGGTGTTGTGGCGAAACAACACGATATACACCAATTATTGCACGTTTGAAGTTTCCCCAGAAGTTTTCTATGTTATTCGTATGCGCTTTACCATTCACATACTCTTTGATATTATGACGTACGATATGATGGTCATAAGTATGTTTCAGACCATTATAAGCGCCCCATTCATCAGTATATACAGTAGCAAATGAATTAACATGCGTGATAATCCTCGGCATTAAATCCTTTGCGGTAGTTGAAGAAACTACACGAGCCACAACTTTACCGTTACGTTCAATCATACCGAACACCGGAGTTTTACCCTTGCAGCTTCGTCCCTGACACTCTTTGATTCTTTTGTTTGCGTGTCGGTTTTTATTCTTACCACCTACGTAAGTTTCATCCATTTCCACTTCGTTGTCAAGTATAGATTGATTCTCACATTCACAACATTTTCTGATACGCTGCAACATAAACCAAGCTGTTTTCTGAGTTACACCGAGTTCTCTTTGAAGTTCCATAGAAGAAAGACCGCCTTTGTGAGACATACACATCCAAATGGCAATGAACCAGTTTTGAAGTGACACCTTTGTGTTCTCGAAGATAGTACCCGTCTTAATATTGAAATACTTACCCGTATTCTTGCAGCGATAACGGTTGTTCTTACATTTATAGACTTTCGATGTCGGGTCAAATGGAGATACGGGATTACCGTTCCAGAGAACTTTCTCCAGAAAATCAATACATTTCTGTTCATCAGGGAATGTCTTAATTAGTTCTGTTAATGTTTTGAATTTGAAATCTATCATATTACTCGTTATTTGTTATATGTCGAAGATAGATATATCCATTTTTCCGGGGAAATATAAATTGCTGATGTATGTTGAACACCCGCTAATGTTTGCTAACCTGTGATTTTTGAGGCATTTATGTATTGAGAATCATGATAAATTGAGTATCTTTGCAACGTCATAGAAATATGGCAGACATAGTAGAATAGAATACACGAAAGTGTTTAACTGATTCTCACCGATAAAGTCTGGAAAACTAATAGGTGAACGAGAATGAGTTAGCATCTCTCGCGTCATGTAATATGGCGTGAGGGACTGTTGCTTGTTTTAGTTCACGGCATTTCCAGACGCCTATCGGTTGAAATAAGTTAGCAGCCCTCACGCTTTCCCATTTAATAAAGTAATATCTTCTTTTGGGGGCTGGTGAAGAACATAAAGACCGATAATATGAAGACAGGTTATTCGTTCGTTTTAAGTTTGTTCCTGTTTGGGACAATGCTGTCAAGTTGTGAAAAGAGTGGAAACTATCAGGAATTTGACCGTAATGAAATCTACAAGCATCTTTCCTCTGTAAATGTTCGTGATGCAAAGATGATTTATACGAAAGAAGGTACTAATACTCGTTCTGGAGAATCTGGAACTTTTGGTGGAGTGTGGAAGATTGACCAAAATGGCAATGAATCCAAATTAATAATCACAGGTTCTGACGGTAAAACAAATGTTTTGAACATCTATGAAATCAATAAATTATCAGATAAGATGTTATTGATGTACCCTGACTACTATGATACAAATAGGATAATGCAAGAATGGTATAATTCACACAGTGATGACGCTCCAATAATTTCCGTACCAAATGAGCCACATGGTGCAGATACATACTACGCAATGCTCTTGAATAAAGAAACTGAAAAATTATATAGGTTTCCGGAAAACGTATCGAGACCAAGTAAAGACGATAATATATTCACGGACAAACAAGGCAATATCTATTACAAAGGTTATTTGAACGGTGAACAGGTCTTAAAGTTGTCGCCAGAAACAATGACTATCGAGGCTTTGTTGCCAGATGATATACGCTTTGATAACTTTGCAGTAACTGACGATGGCTTTGTTGTATATTGGAATGGCATGGAACAGCAACAAAATTGTCGTGTAAAATGTCCGGGAGGAAGAATGTATCCGATTGCGGATATTTATACCTTTATTTTCAATGGTGATTTGTATTCAATTCGTGATAAAGAGATTATTAAGCATGAGACTATCGGTAACAATGAATTAAAAGAAAAGGTAATATGTACAATACCGAATGATGATACTTATTGGGAATTTATACCAAACTATGTACGCAACACAATGGTAATAAATGGGAATTTAGAGTTTGACGGAGAGCAATGTGTTAAACTGGACAAGTATGTGAACATCGGAAATATCTGTACAAGCAAAGCATGGTATATTCTAAACAATACAATGTTCTCAAAAACAGCAATGAAAGATTATCAAGAATCGCAATTTCAAGTCTCGGAATATGAAATACAAAGTATTTCTACAAGCCCTGAAAATCCTAATATTACATTCAGCGGTTTCAGATATTCGGACGGTATTAATGTCGTAGGAACTATCACTGAAACTGATGAAGTAGTAATCAACAGTGCTGCTGATAACGGAAATAAAATCATCAATCTTATTTCGTTGAATTGATACAATAAAAACAAAGCAATCCCCTTGTTGTAAATAAGTTACGGCAAGGGGATTTTTCTATCTCTAAATCGTTGGTGTAAACTTGTATGTAGGTGCCTAATTTTTAAATGATTCATAAAAAGAGTCCGCTCATTTAATGACTGGACTCTTTTTATTTTAAGATAACAAAATACTACACTAAATATAGAAAGCCTGTTCAATTTCATTTGGGTCAGTTTTGAAAAATTCTTTCAAGGATGTTTTGTCGTTTCTATAAAAAGGAAGCAGACTACCACAAATAAAAACTAAAAACAGATCAAGAAAAAACACAAAGATAACCTGATAATGTCTCTTGTCGGAAAATTTAGACAGACTCTAAGACTATCCGAAATGAAAATAACCTTGAATGCATTTGTTACTGAAAAAAAGTTCATTATCCTGTTTCCGACAATATATTTTCCCTTCACGAGCTAACCAGCCGATAGCAGAAAAAAGATCGTCTCGTGTCATATCTAATTTAGAAATAAGCTGGCTGACAGAAAACTCAGAACCACTCTCCAAAAGATTCCATAGCATTCCTGCATTTTTTCCGATAGGTATCATTTCCATAGTAATTTTATTTTTAAAGTTCATGTCTCAAGATAACTCAATTTATTCAGAAAAACAAATTTTTACATAAAAAATGAGTATACTCCCAACGAACTATCCAGATTTCAGATGTAAAGGCAGGGGGACGGAACGTCTGAAACAGCTTCTTGAACCACAAGCCATTCGGTCTTGCTCCACGTCTATTCAAAGGTATGTATTATAATAGCTATTAACTAACGTATAAATATACGACAAGCTCTAACTCATATAACAATAGGGATCAAAGATTTTTTACTTACAAAAAATTAAATTAACGGTATCATTTCAATATTATCATCACATCCCGTGCGCCATGAGCCCCCATAACCAATGCTTGCTCTATATCAGCAGTTTTAGACGGTCCGGAAATAAACACGCCAAAACCATATTCTCCCGTATCGATTTCCTCGTATGCCTCGTGCATATTATTTACGATATTCTCCTTATCTAATAAAATAACGAGCTTTTCCGCAATAAAATAAATAGCTCGCAACTTTACATCCTGTTCTATCCAGACAGCTCCATTTTCGGCCACACCCATCTTACCTGAAACAATTGCAAGATCCGTCCCATCCAAATCCGCCGGATCAGCGACATCATCCGGATTAAATGTCGCACAAGAAATTCCACTGATATTAGAAGCTATACGCTTTGCTTCGGGATATGCTTTTATGATTATATCATTAATATCCTCACCCTTATTCAGCAGGTACGATTCTCCACCGACTTGTTTTATTATACTTTGAAATTGCATTATCACGTCCGGATAAACTAAAGCATGCTTTTTCAAAGCTTCTAATTCCGGTTTTTCATATTTTTTATGCACAGCATTCCAGATATTCTGCAATATATTTTCTCTACTGCTCATAATCACTTCACATCTCCATTTTTCCACATTTCATTAAAACTCTTTTCTGAGAATTCCGGCATCTCACGACCATTTCCCCAAGCATTCAATTTATTATAAATAAGATAACGGGGCATGCGATTAGATAACGGGGCCAATCTCAATGCTGTATTAAAAACCGGAGGACGTTTCATTATAAATTTCATACCTCCTGACATTATTTTTTTCATTCGATCAGCCTTATTAAGTTTATCCAAACCTTGTCTCCACAAATAAATTTGTTCTGCCAGATCCACCTTAGCCGGACAAACATTCGAACATGAATAACACAACGAACAAGCAGAAACGTTATCTGAATAACGTAATGGGGCTTTCAACATTCCCAAATTGATGCCGATAGGTCCGGGAATAAAATAGGTATATGAATAACCTCCGCTTCTACGATATACGGGACACGTATTCATACAAGCTCCACAACGTATACAATTCAACGCTTTTATATGATTTTGATCGGCAAGAATCTTACTACGGCCATTATCGACCAATATAATATGAAACTCCCCTCCTGCTCTCGGCTTACGATAATGAGAGGTATATGTCGTTATAGGTTGTCCTGTTGCCGAACGAGCCAATAACCGGGTAAATATACTTAAAGATTTACGATCCGGAACAATTTTCTCTATTCCGAAAGCCGCAATCTGCAATTTAGGCTGAGAAACTCCCATATCGGCGTTTCCCTCATTGGTACACACGACAACTTCGCCCGTAGATGCCACGGCAAAGTTGCATCCGGTCATTGCGGCTTCAGCGTGAATAAATTTTTGGCGAAGATTCTTCCGGGCAGCATGAGTTAAATAAGTAGGGTCAAAATTTCCTTTTTTCGTACCCATCTCTTTTTCGAATAATTTCCCGACCTGTTCTCTCTTTATATGAATAGCAGGAAGAACAATATGGCTGGGTTTAAGATGCATCAATTGCAAAATACGCTCACCCAAGTCACTCTCCACTACCTCAATCCCTTTACTTTCAAGAAAAGGATTCAATTCACACTCCTCCGCCAACATCGACTTGCTCTTAATAAAATGCCTGACACCATGCTGTTCCAAGATGCGATAAACGATGTTACAATACTCCTCACCATCCTTCGCCCAATGTACATGAGCGCCATTTGCCTGAGCATTTGCCTCAAACTCCACTAAAAGCTCATCCAAATGGCTGTTACTATATAACTTGGTAGCACAAGCCATATCACGCAGTTCTTCCCATTCAGGAATTTCCTTACTCAATTTATCCCGTTTTTCTCTTACCAACCAAAGAGTTTCATCATGCCATGCAGCTTGTTTTTTATTTTTCAAAAACTCTGCTGCCGCCTTAGAATGTTTCGTACTCATAATCCTGCTGCTAAAACTTCAACGATATGCAATGTCTTTATCGGTAGTTTCTCCCGGAGAATAATACCGTTCTGATGCATTAAACACGAACTGTCCGCTCCTACAATATATTCTGCCCCGGTAGCTATATGTCGCATTATTTTATCATGTCCCATTTGCACAGATACGGCATCTTCTTCTATGGCAAACATCCCGCCAAAACCACAACATTCGTCTTTTCGTTCCGGTTCTACGATTTCTACTCCTTCCACCAAAGACAACAAATCCCGCAATTTACTGAAATATGGGATATTCAATTCACTCGGAGACGACAAATTCATCAAACGAACCCCATGACAGCTGTTCTGGATACTTACCTTATAAGGAAACCTCGCTTTCAGAGATGTCGGCTTAATCACATCATGAATAAATTCACAGATATCATATATCTTACCTTCACTGGCGCAACGATGCTTATCTTTTTGCAACAGCCGCCCATAATTATCCCGGACAAATACGACACAACTTGCCGAAGGTCCTACTATATAATCGTAATCTTTAAAACATTCATCAAAACGACGGGCTAAATCGACTGCTTCATTTTCAAACCCGGCATTCGCCATCGGTTGACCGCAACAAGTCTGGTCTATCGGATAATCTACATCTATACCCAAACTTTTCAGCAACTTATATGAAGCAACGCCTACCTGAGGATATACCGCATTGATATAGCAAGGGATAAATAGAGCTACTTTCATCATCTTCCAACGAATAATTCAATTCTACTATGTTAAATACAAAATTAAAAGAAAGATGTATAGCGAACAAGAATATTTTCCAAAAACAATAACGTATCTTTGCAGACGTTTTTCCGACGATTTACAATTAACGAAAAAAAAGAAAGCAAACGATTGATCGACCAGTCAATTATAAAAATATGAACACAAAGACTAAAGGTTATATCTTAGGTATTATCGCAGCTGCAGCTTACGGAATGAATCCTTTGTTTGCTCTCCCTTTATACAAAGCAGGGATGAACCCGGATTCTGTTCTTTTTTTCAGATATCTGTTCGCCATCCCGGTATTAGGGATTATGATCAAGGCAAGAGGACGCAATTTTAAACTAAAACGTAAAGAAGTATTGCCATTAGTCATCATGGGGCTATTAGTAGCCCTTTCCTCGTTGGCTCTATTTTTAAGCTACAATTATATGGAAGCCGGTATTGCATCGACATTATTGTTTGTTTACCCGATTATGGTAGCTCTGATCATGGCTTTCGCATTTAAGGAAAAGTTGACTCTACTAACTGTTTCTTGCATTTTGTTGGCATTAGTAGGTATCGGATTACTCTATAAAACCGGTGACGGATCGACGCTTAGTACGACCGGAATAATTTTGGTAATGGTTTCCGCACTCTCTTATGCAACTTACATCGTCGGTGTCAACAGGTCGGTATTAAAAGATGTCGCAACACTCAAACTTACTTTTTACATTTTATTATTCGGAATGACTCTGTTCCTGGTGCGTGTCGATTTCGGGAAAAGCTTACTCACCGTCGATACATGGTATCTTTGGGGGAATTTAATAGCTTTGGCTATTTTCCCGACAGCCATATCCTTCCTCTGTACTACTCAAGCTGTTCAATATATAGGATCTACTCCGACTGCTATTCTCGGAGCATTAGAACCTTTGACTGCCGTTTTTTTCGGAGTAACTGTTTTCGGAGAAGTTCTGACTCCAAGATTGTGCTGCGGAATACTAATGATCATTTTGGCGGTAACCCTTATTATCGCAGGAGGAAATATAACTACTTATATGGTTCGTTTCAGAAAAATGTTTCCCAAACTCCCGATTAAAAAGAAGACTATTCATTAAAAAGAGCCTGCATAAATTTTCCGTCAGTTAAAAATCTTACATCATCAAATAAGAACGTTCATCTTCTTTTTTCCGGATGCCAATTTGTTGATTCCCATTGTACACCATACAGACAAGACAAACGGTGCAGTTAGCGTAACAATTCCTAATTTCATCCCAACAAATTGTAATAACATCGATATCAAGACAGATAATACTGCATAAAATGCTCCTTTCCATGTTTTATCACCCAGAGCAATTGCGCACAACACACCGTTATATCCCATCAGTCCCATATTCAATACCGAGTATTCGACTCCCGAAAACAAAGAGACAACAACAGATAATAAAGACGCCAGTACCACATAAAAAGCATTTAAACGAGAATTTATAAAAATCGCTGCTAAAAAAAACAATCCAGAGACGATTGTCTCTCCCTGAAACATGACCTGACCGATATTCAAGCTGAACGCACGGAATAAGTCCGGATTATATTCCATAACAAAAGAAGACGACGACAACAATAATGAAGGGAGAAAGAGTGAACATATCCCCAATAACAACCACACTGTTATAATAAACGGAGCTGTAAATCCCGGCAACCACCTCTGTTTACCGAACAACCGGGTAACCCATGTAGAAAAAGCAGATGCGATAACCATCAATAATACAGATGACAACGAAATTTGCATAAATACTCCTATTGCTATTCCCACTAACGTACCGTTAAAGCCATACAATCCAGCTCTTATATCTTCCTGTTTATATCCCGATAAATATGCCGTCAATGTACCTATGCCATTACCGGCTAAAGCCAATAATCCCATCTGCCATGAATTGAGAAATATTCCCAATAGCATTATTATTCCGGACAAAGCATTGTTTTGGAACATTACTTGCCCGATTCCTCTACCCAATGTAAACAATACGCTATTCATAAGATTCGGTTTACAAAATCATAATATAATTTTCCGAATACATGACCCGCTTCGTATAATATACGCTCCCGGTAGCAGAGGTATAGAAATATTTTTTACACAGTCTTTTATCGAAAAGACTAAAGAACCGTTTATCGTATATATATCGAGAGCTTCGGCTTTATCTGTAAAACTCAAAGACAATATTCCGTCATTTACCGACACGCAAAAAGTATCATCTTTCTCAGAGCGTATAATAGAGGCCGGTCGCAAATAATCGCTAATACGAATATTATCAATATTAACACCATCAGAAGAATTTTCGGATTTAGCAATTTCCACCCGATAGTTTCCGGGACGATTCACCAATACCTGAAACTCTTTCAGTGTCTTTTCAGGAGTAAGTCCGGAAGCCACACACTCCCAAGATTTACCCTGATCGCCTGAAATATAAACCGCAATCCGTCCTTTTTTATCGGTATCATAAAACGCCGCCCAAAAACGAATGTAACCGATCCCATTCGACTTATCCTCCTTCATATAAATAGATCCGGGACTACCTGACGTACTCTCCGTCAATCGCAAATGAGCTGAAGCTCCACCCCATTTGGCATCTTTTCCCGTTTCACCTAAGGCAGCACCTTCAAACACCCAAGGAATCGCATTATCCTCTCCATAAAAAACCCCTCCTCCATACATATTTCCGGAAATAGGCTTATAACCATCCTTCGCTTCAAAATCTTCAAAAATATTCCAATATACAGTTTCGTCCTCCAATGGCTGTTCGGGCAAAACAAAATCTTTGAGATTCTTAATTCCCGATAATGTCTGAAATAATGATAAATTACCTTGCAAAAGCAATTTTTTGTTCCAATACATAGGATACTCATCCAAATTACAAATATCCGTATTAGTTGCCCCCAACTGCACAGTCACACATTTTTCGAGCCTATATTCAAAAGGCATATCCGCAATCAGATAAGTAGATGTTCCTTCAAACGGAGGAGCCATATTATAAAAATGCTTATTATTGCTATAATTAACATACTCTCCTACAATATAACCACTTACATAACACAACATATTGTTGTTTTTCTTCGACAATGCTTCTTCTACCGTAAAAGGGGAAGAAACAGAACCGTCACCGGCATACAATGAAACCGAATGCAAAAAAGCTACAAACGCAATAAATAAACCTCGCATTACAAATAATATAAAATAAAACTACTCCATAAAACAAAATCTGTCCGAACTTATCAATTCGGACAGATTCCGGCTAAATATTATTCGACCTTTTTACTTCTTATCGACATGCTTCAATACAAAATCTTTCAGATCTTTTTTCTCCACAGCTCCGACAATCTGATCTACCTTTTTCCCGTTTTTAAAAAGAATAAATGTCGGAATCGATCTTATTTGATATCTTGTAGCCAAATCTTTATTCGAATCAACATCGACCTTTCCGAATTTAGCTTTTCCTTTCAGCTCTCCGGCTATTTCATCGACAATCGGAGACATCTGCCGACATGGAGGACACCATGTTGCCCAAAAATCTACCAAAACAACACCTTTTGCCGTTTCGGCAGTAAAATTCGAAGCGTTCAACACTTTTACTTCGCCACTGCCTGAATTACTTTTTTCCTGAGCAAAAACAGGTACGAACATCATCAATAATATAATCTGACTTAAATACTTTTTCATAATAATCATCTTTCAAGTTATTATACAAAGATAATCCTTTTCTTAAATAAATCCTTTTTAAAATGAATTATTAACAAAGCTGCTATAAAAAACTAAAAAGTCCTATACAAAATGTACGACAGGTTTTAAAACTGAAAATAAATGAACGGCTGCAACTCGCTCGATTTTATCTGTATTACCAACACAATCAACAATGCAAACGCAAATGCCTTAACGGTAACCGGAGACATTTCTATTTTCCTTGCCACTCCCTCAGAATAACGATGAGGAAGAAAATGCAACAAAAATCCTAAACAGATAAAAAACAAAACATTGGCATATCCCGATATAAAATCCCAAACAATCTCCGGATGAAACTCGGTAAAAATACGGGAAAATACAGACTTTGCCACTTCCATAGAAGGAGACCTGAAAAATACCCAACCGATACAGACCAAATTAAATGTGAGGATTATGCTTAAAACATTAGTCCAATACCAACGACTGCGAATCTCCTTAGATGCAGGGAACATGCTCCTGAACCATTTATGTAGTACCAATAATAGTCCATGCCAAGCACCCCACAAAACGAACAGCAAAGAAGCTCCATGCCAGAATCCGCCGATCAACATGGTCAGCATCAGATTGATATAGGTGCGAACTTTACCTTTACGATTACCCCCCATAGATATATACAGATAATCTCTTAACCATGAAGACAAAGAAATATGCCACCGTCTCCAAAACTCGGTGATCGATGTCGATTTATATGGAGAGTCAAAATTGACGTTAAAACGAAAGCCTAACAACAACGCTATCCCTATCGCCATATCGGAATAACCTGAAAAATCACAGTATATTTGTAAAGCGTAGGCATATACTCCCATCAAATTTTCAAAACCGGTATATAATGTCGGATTATCAAAAATGCGATCTACGAAATTAAGACTGATATAATCGGATATAACGACTTTCTTAAACAGACCTGCCATGATAAGAAACATACCCCGACCGAACATTTCTCCGGAAACAAAAACCGGCTGTTTCATCTGTGGAATAAAATCTCGTGCTCTGACAATAGGCCCGGCAACTAATTGAGGGAAAAAGGAAACATAAAAAGCATAATCCCGCCATCTTTGCAAAGGTTCTATCTGTTTGCGGTAAATATCGATGATATAACTCATCGACTGAAAGGTAAAAAATGAAATTCCTACGGGTAAAACGATATCGAATGGTTCGAATTGTCTGTTGACAGCACTATAAAACAGATCGAAAATAAAATTGGTATATTTAAAATACCCTAACATACAAATATTAACGATAAGGCTTAATGTAACTAACCATTTGCGTGATACTTTTCGTTCTGTACGATACAAAAGTCTGCCTATAAAAAAATCGAATGTACAGACAAATATAAGCACCAATAAATAAATACCGCTCGATTTATAATAGAAATAGAATGAAAACAACATTACATATAGATTCCGCAACAGTTCATTTTTGCGGCAATAGCGGTATAAAAACAAAAATGCCAGAAATAAGAAAAAGAAAAAACCGCTATTGAACAACATCGGGTTATTCGGATCATATAGGAACTGAACACCCAATTTATGAATGTCCAATCCAAGCTTTTCAAATAACTCACCCAACCATCTGCTATTTTCCAACATAATCGTTATAACCTTTTATAATCGCATCATACAGCAGGTTTCCCTGCAATTCATATCCCTTTACATTAAAATGTATCCTATCTCGCGCCGAAAGCTGATATTTCATCCATGATTTAGCTGATCCCCGACCTCCGGATATCGAGAAAAGATCCCAACAGGCAAGGCCTTTATCAACGGCATACCTACGAATTGTTTCAGCAACCTTCTCGACTTTTGTATTAGGAACATAGGTATAATAATATTTCTTTTTCCCTTTTCTCCGGATACGCCGATGACATTCCGGAGGTGTAGTCAACAAAAATACTGCTCCGGGATGAATATTCCGCAACATAGACACTACCCGGTCTATCTGGTCATAAATATCCTTTTGGTCACATTTCCCGAAAGCTTCATTCGTTCCTAATGATAAAATGATAAGATCCGGAGTCAACGCCGCAGTCTGATTCAAAACTTGTCCGGCCTCGGCATAATGAGAATAGCAACTCCCGTTAATGCCCGATGAATGATATAATATACCCGAATTTCGGTTTTCAAGACTCATAGAGTAATAAATACTCGTATCGCCGAGCATAGACTGCCCCTTCAAATGCAGGTTACATACTAATGTATCTAATTCGATACGAGAAGCAAACGGCCATCGAGTAGGATAATAATTCACTCTTTTTTTTTGCGAAACGACGGATAAAGGCGATGTCCTCGGATGATGAAAAACCGTTACCGAACAAAAAGTATTGCAAGAATCGGTCTTACTCAAAGTTGCAATATCAAAAAAGAAAGATGTATCCCAAGTTGCGACAGCCATTCCCCCGAGTCCCGGACACGGGTAATTCTTGCGATCGACACACCGACTCCCGAACCACGATGCTGTCGAACGGATTGCATAGTCACGAGGCTCATTACTCTTGATCAATTTCAAAGGGACAATCAGCCCCCTACCCGCATTTCCAAAATCGGACTGAAAACGACGCATCACTTGTCCGCTAAAAAAACCTGCCTGAATATGGGAATCCCCAAGATGAAGAACATTAACTACTTTCCGAACCGTATCTGTATCTGACTTTAAAATCTTCAATTTTTCATAAAGAGAGACCATCGTATTTAAAGAATCGGACAAAATATTTTCTTTCACATGAATAAAAGGATACTCCGTCAAACTATCTTTGACAGTAACGGATACATTCTCTTGCGCATTCGTTACACGAAAAAAGCACAAAGAAAATACAAGTATGGAAATAACGATAAAATATCTCATAATCCCGACTCCTGATTATAACGATACATCAATGCTTCAACAAATTTTTTTGCTATCGGACGCCCTCCGGCATGTGTAATATGCGTATAATCTTTATTTGCCCAAACCGGTTTATGTTCCACATAAGAGATCATACTGTTCTCTCCTCCCATCGCCATAAAAGTATCCCAGAAAACCGATTTCGTATCCCGTGCGATTTTTCGCTGAGCTGCAATCATTTCATATATTTCGGGCATCGTTTCAAACCCGTTTGTTCCCCGTCTGCTCCGGTCACCGATTCCCATAATAAGAATATCCGAATCGGGATAACACTCCTTTAAATGCCGAACGACTTTTGTCATTCGGTCGGTATATGCACGATAATCATAAACATCTTTAGAAACGACATTTTGCCCGTATTCCAATACGATCAAATCATAATCTACATATCGGGACATTTCACGGCTAAGCGAAAAACTTACCTGAGACAAGTTCGTTCCGGAAGTACCTCTCAAAGAGTAGTTATCGACACATATCCCGGTTTTGTCATTCAAATACACTCCAAAAGCCGTAAATCCCGACGGATGGGATAACTTAATATCCAACGAAGAAATTTCACCGTCTATTTCGATACATTGCAAACTATCCGCCGAAAGCGGGTTATACACACGTGCTTCCTCCTTATTGATCGCTAAACAGACCTCCGTACTCTCCCGATTTACAAACAAAAATTTCGCTGAACCAAAAGCACTCAGCCCTTTCAATGACGAAATACCTTTAAATGTCGCAGAAGCTCCGTCTTCCGGTATAAAATATTGGCCGGCTATAAAAATATCATTTTTATCCGACTTCGTATGATTCACGACCGAAACGGTCGACCAATGATCGAATTGATGTCTGACCGTCCGTCGAAAACCCGCCGTCATCGAAGCCATAGGAACATATCCGACTCCTCTCCCGCCAAAACGTTCTTGCAATTCTTCTCGAATATTCTGAGTTAAAATATCGGCCTCTATAAAAGAATCTCCCAGAAAAGCTATTCTCACCGGACGTTCTTTCACTTCATCCAGCGCATGACAAAAGCGATTCAATCCCGATCCGTCTTCAGAATAATCTTCAAATAAAACGACTCCATTAGGCTTGTGTACAGGCTTTTTTTGCCGAACGACTGTATCCCTCTTTACAACAAGCGTATCGGAATCGGCAATAATAGGCCGATCCGGCTTTTCAGCATGCAATTGCGGCTTCACCAGACGAATATCGGAAAGCATATCTACTTTACGGGAAGTAAACGAACCTACTTTTATCTCGGGAACGAATGAAAACAACACGAGGAACAACAATGTCCACAAGAGTGTTTTAAACACATCATTCAAATAATCTTTCTTCATTCTCCTCAAAAATATCTCTACCTGAAATTTATCAAGAAAACAATAGAATATTGCCTATTATATTAAAACGAGTGCAAAAGTATTATTTTTTAATTCATTATCACATATATTTTCTTCAGAACCTGTTTAAATTTTCCGATAAGGAAAATTACATCCGGTTATCTTTATGTTTTCTGTCAGTCTATTTCCCTGTTTTCATTCGCCGGATAGCTTACCATCATTCTTATAAAAAACCAAAAACTGCCTCTAAAGAAATTCTCAAAAACGATCCATGCAAAATTTAGGCAGGTTCTTATCGACATAAATATTGATAAATTCATTTTTTATCCTTAATTTAGCTTTCCAAAAATATCCTAAATAACCGATTCCATGCTTTATCTGAATATAATTCAAAACATCGACCAATGGGTATATAACAGCCTGTACGTAATATATTTGATTACTATTATAGGTACGATCTTGGTTATTATATCGGAAAATCGTAATCCGGTAAAAAGTATTGCATGGATAGTCGTTCTTCTCTTTCTGCCTATTGTCGGTATCGTCTTTTACTTCTTTTTCGGTCAGGAATATAGAAGGCAACACATGATTTCACGAAAAGGGAAAAGAAAACTTCAACAACTTACAGAAGACCCCGATGTAGATCTTCAAGAAATGCCTTTATCTGAAGAGAGTAAACAACAGATACGACTGGCATACACACTCGGAAAATCCGGACTGCATCCCGGTAATGAAGTAACGGTTTTTACCAACGGAAAAGATAAATTCGCCTCTTTGATAGAAGATATTAAAAATGCCCAAACATTCATTCACCTGCAATATTATATTTTTGCCAACGACCGACTCGGAAATACGATTAAACAACTCTTAATCGATAAAGTCAAAGAAGGAGTAATTGTACGAGTTATTTACGATGATGTGGGTTGCTGGAAAGTGAAACAGCATTTTTTTGACGAAATGGAGGCAGCGGGTGTCGATGTGCGCCCATTTCTAAAAGTCACTTTTCCTCAATTAGCCAATAAACTGAATTACCGAAACCACCGGAAAATAGTCATTATAGACGGAAAAATAGGGTATGTCGGAGGAATGAATATTGCCGACAGATATCAAGATGGTGTGGCATGGGGAATATGGAGAGATACGCACATACGTATTACCGGTTCTGCCGTGTACGGATTACAAACTGCATTTTCTATCGACTGGAGTTTTACGACAAGAGAGTTGCTGTCCGACAACCTCTATTTTCCGCCCGTACCACGTACCGGAAACATAAACATCCAAATTCTCACCAGCGGCCCGATAGGTGAATGGAAAGGTATTTCGCTTTCATTTCTGAAAGCCATTTCAAACGCCAAACAGCATATATACATACAGACTCCGTATTTTCTGCCTACCGAAAGTCTGATGAAAGCTTTACAGGTAGCTGCGCTTTCTAAAGTCGATGTAAGATTAATGTTGCCCGAAAAGTCAGATTCTCCTATCTTGCAATTAGCTTCACACTCGTATCTGACCTCTATGCTAAAAGCCGGCATTAAAATATATTTTTATCAGAACGGTTTTCTCCATGCCAAGAGCATCACGATCGACAATGAGTTTTCAACGATAGGATCAACAAATCTGGATTTCAGAAGTTTCGACCACAATTTTGAAATAAATGCATTCATGTATAGTAAGGAGCTCACCGCACAAATGAAAAATATCTTTTTGGACGATCAAAAAAAATGCAGGCGCATCACTCTGAATTTATGGAAGAAAAGACCTCTTTGGAACAAGATATGCGAATCGGTAGTACGACTATTAAGTCCTGTATTATAACTCTAATTTATTTTCTGCAAGGTTTTGTTCCAAATTGATTAAATAAAGATGCTCCGTAGCCCGAGTAAATGCAGTATAAAGCCACCGAAGAAAATCCAGTTCAAGCCCTTCGGCTCGTATATATCCCATATCTACAAATACATTCTTCCATTGTCCCCCCTGAGCTTTATGACAAGTAACCGCATATGCATATTTTACCTGTAAGGCATTAAACCAAGGATCAACTTTAATTTTTTTCATCTTCTCTCGTTTGTTAGGAATATCATAATAATCCTCAAGAACATTCATAAAAAGACGATTATTCATTTCCATAGTTAAGGAAGGTGCGTCGGACATCAATGTATCTAAAATAATTTTAGATTCTATTTCCACATCATAATCAGGAAAATACAGAGCAACATCGGCAAAACGAAATCCATACATTTCACGAGTATTTCTCACCTTCACGACACGGGCAACATCTCCATTAGCTATAAAATCGAGTTCTTTATACTCCCGACTCCAGAAATAGTTATTCTTTGCAACCAAAAGTAAATCGCCCGAAGTAAGCTCTTCTTCCCGATAAAGTATCTGATTTCGAATTCCTTGATTAAAAATCCCTGCACGTTTATTGGAGCGTGTTATTACAATTGTGTCATCCATTCCGTCTCGACTATATGCTGAAGATAAGGTTTCGATCAGATCCTCCCCACCGACTCGCTGCACATCAGCGTAACCTTGCAAACGTATTTTCGGAAGCGGTAACGGATTCTCTCCCATCAACATACGTAGGCGGGTAGCATTAAAAAGAATTCCTGAATCATCTGACTGACGAGCAACTTGACGCAATTCAAAGTCAATAACAGACAACCCGTATTTCATTAAATTACTTTTCTCAAGTGCCGGGCTTCGGGTCTGTCCTACCGGAGGCAACTGAGCCGAATCGCCTAATAAAATCAAACGACAACCCTCTCCCGCATAAACATATTCTACCAAGTCATCCAATAATCGGCCTGAGCCATATATCATCTGCTCACCGCCGCCATTGGCAATCATGGATGCCTCATCGACAATAAACAGGGTATCTTTATGCAGATTGTCGGTTATCTGAAAACCCTCATAATCTGCCGAAAAAACTTTTTGCCGATATATCTTTTTATGAATCGTATAAGCCGGATGAGTAGCATACCCTGAAAAAACTTTTGCAGCTCTGCCCGTAGGCGCTAATAGAACAGTCTTCCGTTGAAATCCGGACAAAGTCCGTACCAATGCTCCGATCAAAGAAGTTTTACCCGTACCTGCATACCCGTTAATTAAAAACAAAGACCGGGAATCCCGATCGAAAAGAAACATAGCGAGTCGCGCAATCAGTTCGGCCTGCTCCTCCGTAGGTTTATATGGCAAATTCTCTGCAAATTTTCGAATAAAAAATTCGTTTATCATCTTATTAAAAAATAAAGTAGAATACAAAAATAGGTCATACGGTTTTCTTTTGCTATTTTTGCAATAAGAATCTGGCTCTAAGAGCCTGTCTAAATTTTACTCGGGTCAGGTTTGAGATTTTCTTTCGAGGATGTTTTGTCGTTTTTACGAGGATGATAGCGGGTTATCTGACGAGAGGAAACGGGGAAAAACCGGAAGAAAATGCAAAGATGACGATAGTATTATTTTTATTGGAAAATTCAGACAATCTCTTATTTGAGAGCGACCGATGATGCATGGGTAGGGGTGTATCCGCTTCGGATACGCCACTCTTGCGGATATAAATTGTTTGCCCTGTTTCCGAGATTTTTTACCCATCCTAACGGCATTCCCTCGAATGTCAGTAGAAAATAATCACGTTCATTGCTTTGCAATTGAAAAGATTCTCTACGCAAATAGGATAGAGCTGTGTTTAGGGGTAGCTCTTCTTCCGGAAAAATATTTCGGTTCAGGAATGTTGATAAAGCTAACGCATGTTCGGGAATATAATCTTTTCCTTTGGCATGAGCCAAAGGAATTCCTGCATGTATAACATTTGTCTGGGAATCGAACAAGATCAGGTCTTCTGAATATTCTGACGGGAATGCGAATATCGAATTTGCGTTAGAACTGAAGAAGAATCTTTCATTGTTTCTGATCCATGATCTGATATTATCGGGAATGGAACATACGTTTCGATTCTTGTTCTTTTTCGCTGACATTCGATTTTGGAGCTTTTCTCTTGGAATAATATCTTCGTGCTCCGGTTTACGGAACACGGTCATGAAAAGACCTTCACCTTTAGTGACATGCGGCATAAACCGGTAGCAAGGAACAGAGCCGGTCAATTCTTTATGAATACCCCATTCTGGATATGTTTTTATCGGTAAAGGTATAGCCCCCAATCTGTTTTGTATGTATTCGGCTATGAATTCGTTCTCATCGGTGTTGTAGGTGCAAGTGCTGTATATCAGTATACCACCGGGACGTAAAGCATCCCAGATATTATGCAGTATTTCTTTTTGACGTTCCGAACATAGTCCGACATTCGATGCAGACCACTCTTGTACGGCCGCCGGATCTTTACGAAACATGCCTTCTCCGGAACAAGGAACATCGGTGAGAATAACGTCGAAATAGTGTTTCAGTGAATTGAACGTTGTCGAGTCGTTATTTGTGACGATACAGTACGGATTCCCCCACTTGATTATGTTCTCTGCAAGAACATGTGCACGATTACGGACTATTTCATTGCAGACGACCAGACTGCCTTCGGGCAGAGCTGATAAGGCCAATGTCGTTTTTCCACCGGGTGCGGCACATAAGTCGAGATAACGAACCGGTCGGGTTATATGCTGCCTGATGACATGATCGAGAAACATGGACGAAGCTTCCTGCACATAGTAAGCTCCGGCATGGAATCGAGGGTCGAATGTGAATGCGGGACGATCTTGCAGGTAATAACCGTTTTTACACCAAGGAACTTGCTCTTGCCCGGACAATCCGGAATTGGTTTTTAAAGGGTTTAGCCGGATACTTACCGGAGATTCTTCTCGCAGAGCTTTTTCGAAAGCCGGGTATTCGTCTTTCAATAAATCTTTTGTTCGGTCGGTAAAAGCAAGAGGTAATTCCATGTCGTGTTTCTGTTATTTGCACAAAATTACATACTTTTCGGATATAAAGAAACGGTTTTGCATTTATGATAAGTGCCGGGAAATCTTTACCTTTGTCGCAAAGAGTATTGTACCTATGCATTCAGCAGCACTTTATCTGATCCCTGTAACATTGGGAGACACGCCGGTAGATCGAGTATTGCCGGCTTATAATAATACGATAATATCCGGTATCTCTCATTTTATAGTGGAGAATATCCGTACAGCACGTCGTTTCCTAAAAAAATCGAATCCGGAAATCAATATAGATTCCTTGACATTTTATACATTGAACGGACATACACGTCCCGAAGAGGTTTCGGATTATCTGACGCCATTAGCTGCAGGTTTTTCCGTCGGAATTATTTCGGAGGCCGGATGTCCGGCAATTGCCGATCCCGGTGCGGATGTCGTGGCGATTGCCCAGCGAGCCGGATATAAGGTGGTTCCTTTAGTCGGGCCGTCATCTATCTTGATGTCGTTGATGGCTTCGGGGTTTAACGGTCAGAGTTTCGCTTTTCACGGCTATTTGCCGATAGATGCCGGAGAGCGGGCACGGATGCTGAAAATTCTGGAACATCGAATTTATGCCGAGAATGAGACGCAGATATTCATAGAGACACCTTATCGAAACAGTCGTATTATAGATGATTTTATAAAAATATGCAATCCTCGCACTAAATTGTGTATCGCAGCGAATATTACGTGTGAAGATGAGTATATCCGTACCTTGACATTAAAGGAATGGAATAAAGAGAAACCTGATTTGGGTAAAAAGCCGTGTATATTTTTACTTTATAAATAGTCTGGCAATCCTCTTTTTTTGACGCAAAAGAATTATCTTTGTAGACTTCAAAGACAAAAAGAGAGTTTGTAGATGAATTTACGTTTTTTGAGCCTTGCCAGCGGAAGCAGCGGAAATTGTTATTATCTTGGAAATGACGAATATGGAATTCTGATCGATGCAGGTATAGGCATACGCACTATAAAGAAGCACTTAAAAGAACATAATATCCCGTTTGAAAATATTGTCGGTCTGTGTATCACTCATGACCATGCCGACCATATAAAGTCTGCAGGTTGTTTGGGTGAAAAATATTTTATTCCGGTATATACGACAAAGGAAATTCTTGCCGGAATGAATCGCAGCTATTGCATGACCGAGAAGATTTATACGGCATGTCATCCTATCTGTAAGGAAGTCCCTTTTGAGATTCGGGATTTTAAGATTACTTCGTTTGAAGTTCCTCATGACGGTACGGATAATGTCGGTTACTTTATAGAATACGGAGACCGAAAATTTGCTTTTGCTACAGATCTCGGACATATTCCTCCGGGTGTGGCACACTATCTTCGCAAAGCGAATTATTTGGTTATAGAGGCGAATTATGATATTGAGATGTTGACTCATGGAACATACCCTCCGCATTTGAAACAAAGAATCATTAACCCGAACGGTCACATGAGTAATGCCGATACGGCAGAATTTTTGGCTCGGAATTTTACGGAAGATATGCAATATATTTTTCTTTGTCATTTGAGCCGGGAAAATAATCATCCCGAATTGGCCTATAAAACAGTAGAATATCGTCTTTATCAGGAGGGAATACGTGTGGGAAAGGATGTTCAGTTAGTTGCTCTTAAAAGAAATCATCCTTCAGAATATTACAATTTCGAATAAAATTTTATTGAAAACGTTTTGTCATTTTTTTGAAAAGCATTACTTTTGCAACCGCAACCGACAAAAGAAATGACTCCGTAGCTCAGTTGGTAGAGCAAATGACTCTTAATCATTGGGTCGAGAGTTCGAGCCTCTCCGGGGTCACTGGAAACAGTCTTTAAAGTCTCTGACTTGACGCTTAAAGTCCTTAGATACAGTTATCTAAGGACTTTTTTCGTTTTTATCTGTCTGCTTGGAGAGCCATAAAAAGACAGAAAAAAGACGGTAGTTTGTAGTAAAAAACGTAGGCAATTTTGTTAACAAATTTTTTGTACACAAAAATGGTATATATGTCACTGGTAATTAGCCAAATAAAGCCATTTGAATTTTGTGTTTTATGGAGAAAAATGCTGCTTTTTTTACTGTTTTTAAAGGTCAGGAAATGCCATATAAAGACACCTTTTATCTATTTCATTTGGAGTAGGTTCTTAGAATTAATGAAATTGTCTTTTTATGATCTGTAATGTCCTATAAATGTCTTTCCGGTATTCGCTTACTAATCAATTATTTAAGTTTAATTTTAACTGTTAAAACGATTGATTATGAGTAAAAGATTTAGTATTAAGTTCTATCTAAGAACGAGTGTAAAGAAAAAAAATGGTCATGTATCGATACTTGTTAAATTTGCTTGTAACGGTATGAGTGAAATTCTTACTCATGTTGATATTTTGCCGAAAATGTGGAATAGTAATAGCCAGCGTGCAAAAGGTTATTCCAATGAAGCGAGAGAGATAAACGAGGAATTGGATAAGATTGCGGATAAGCTGAAAAGTATAAAAAAAATGATAGAGGATAAAGGGGAAATCCCGACATCGTCAGGAATTAAGGAAATCTATCAGGGGAAAAAAACTCTTTTTCCCCCTAAGCCACTAACTTTGTTGGCTGTATTCGATGAAGTGATTCAGAGACAAGAGGAAAAGGTTAAAGCGGATCTTTTGACTTCTTCAACTCTTTCCCGGTATAAACTTACGATGATTAGACTGAAAGACTTTATAAAAGAAAAATATAAGGTTGAAGATATTGAGTTTGCGAATATCGATGTTACAATGATGGAGAATTTTGAATTGTATTTATTGACTAAATGCAAACTGCAACTGAATACAGCCTGCAAGCCTTTACGATATTTACGTGCTTTAGGCAAAGAAGCCGTCAAAAGAAATATAATAAATTATAATCCTTTTGACGATTTCCCGGTGAAAAAAAGCTTGACACATAGAGAGCCTTTGACAGAAGAGGAATTAACGTTGTTGCTGAATAAACCAGCATCATGCGTAAGATTGGAAAAAGTCCGTGATGCATTTATTTTTTCCTGTTTTACAGGGTTGGCATTTACAGATATTAATACTTTGACAAAAGACCAAATTTATGTGAGTGAAAATAATGAGTATTGGATTATAACCAAACGGAACAAAACTAATGTGAAAGCGCAAGTATTGTTAACCGATATTCCGGTAAAACTTCTTCATAAGTATAATTACACACAAGCAACCGGTAAAATATTCCCCATTGTGACCAATCAAAAAGTAAACGCTTATTTGAAAGAAATAGCCGATATATGCGGTATAAATAAAACCTTGACTTTCCATGTGGCTAGGCATACGTTCGCCACTACTGTAACTTTAGAACGAGGTGTACCGATAGAAACAGTACAGATGATGCTAGGGCATTCGGATATAAAAACGACACAAATTTATGCAAGAATAACGAAGAATAAAATTAAAACAGATATGGAAAAAATAGCTGTTGAAAAGTATTATAAAGCAATTATATGATTATTTTATTTCTGGTCTTGATAAATTTTGGAAAGGGGATTGTAAATCAATATCCCTTTTCTTTTTTTACCGATATTTTTAAATCGGTTATATTAATTTTTTGTTTGGCTCGTAGGTAATTCATTAACGGCTTTTTTCAGATTTCCTTTTTGTTCTATTTATAATGTTCCTACTCCCTTTTTATTCGTTACCGGTGGTATTTCCTTAGTTTTCTGAGCAAAGTTATTCGTTTCGCTTTCGGGTAACAAGGTCGGTCCTTGTCGGTTTAGATAAAAATCTCCACACTCACTATTGTGAGGTCGTATTTTTATCTAAAGCCCTGTTCCCCGGCTACACTTCATTTTTTTTTGCTCAGAAACAAAGGAATACCGCCGACGGTAATTGCAAAAAAAAAGTCGTATGGAAACAAAAAAATCAAATCAAAGAACAGAAACAAAGGCATACGCCTCTGGCACTTGCATAACCTCGAATTTTGATAAGACGTTACAAACCTTTGCCGATCTCGTAATTGACCGGATGCAGAAAATACAAGCTGATTGGCAAAAGCCTTGGTTGTCATGTACAATCAAAAAAAATTTTATACCGCAAAATATATCCGGCAGACATTATTCGCATGGAAATGCATTTATGTTGGCTATATTATGCGAAATGTATTCGTTTAAAACCCCTGTTTTCCTCACGTTTTTACAAGCTAAAGAATTAAACCTTACTATAAAAAAAGGTTCGCATTCTTTTCCTGTATATTATGTTTGCCGTTTATATTACCATGATGATACGCATAAGAAAATAACGGAAAAGGAATATAAAGAACTTTCGAATACGGAACAGGAGAAATACCATACAGTACCGTGTCTAAAATCATATAATGTTTTTAACTTAGATTTGACCGATTATGCAGAGAAATATCCTGAAAATTGGTTATCGAAACAAGAATTATTCAAAGATAAAATGCGGGAGGAAATCTCGGGGATGTATGTAAATTCAACTCTCGATGACTTGTTTAATGCTCAAACATGGGTATGCCCTGTTAGTATAGAATTAAGTGATGAGGCATTTTATTCACCGATACAAGACTATATTTCTTTGCCTTTGAAAAGACAATTCAAAGATGGAGAAAGTTTTTATAGTACAGCTTTACATGAAATGAGCCATAGTACAGGAACGAAAAACAGACTTAACCGGAAAATGGAAGGTTTTTTCGGAACGAAAAGTTACGGTCGTGAAGAATTAGTAGCGGAATTGTCCGCAACTGTAGCCGGATTGTATCTTGGTGTAAGTAATAAAATCCGTGAAAATAACATAGCTTATCTTAATAGTTGGATTAAAAATATGAAAGAAGAACCCAAGTTTCTAATGTCTGTTTTAGGAGACGTTTCAAAAACCGTTAAATTCATATTTAATCATATATCGATAGATGCGGATGCATTTGTCCCAAGAGAGACAAATGTATCAAATGTTTGATTTTTAAATTTTAGACTCTTCCTATCGGGAGAGTCTTTTGCTATTTATGTCTTAGTTCATTATTTTTTTTACCTAAATTTATCGAGAAATAAATATTTTAATTAGCATTAGTATGTATAAATATATAGGTGAAAAAACTAAACAGTTTCCATGCGAATAACTGAAAAGAAATACAGTGATGGTTCTGCGAGCGAAATTCCATACAAAACAGGCTTTTTTCATCCTCTAATAATGGAAGCAATCGGTAAAATCTACCCGATGAAAAATGAGCGGAATATGGCCTGCAAAACAGCCTTGCTCTCAATAGTCGAGAATCGGTTATTTATAATAATTTCTATATTTTACTTCCTATTGGCTGTTGCTTATACGAAGCGGTTTGAAGTTAAGCCTTTCGAGAGGCAAGGATATGATATAGTCCATTCATTTGCCGATTTATCATTATTATATTGGATAATTTTATCGCTTATGTTTGCTGGTTGGATGGCAGATATCTTGACGACAAGACTTGTCTTGGGGCGTTATTTTGCCGATATAATTTTCGTGGATACCGAACAAAACCGAACGGAATAAGTATTGGTAGAATATTTAGTTGTGGAAAAAAGTAATTATTTTACGATATTATGATATAAGTTTTCTAAATTTTTAGTTCTGACTTTCGGTTTTAGCTGGCACTGCCACACAATCAGTACATGATACCCCAACTCTTCTAATTCTCTTTTCTTCCGTTTATCCCTTTCTAAATTATCCGCAATCTTTTTCTCCCAATATTCGATATTAGTAGATGGCAAATGAGAATACTTACATTCTTTATGGCCATGCCAAAAACAGCCGTTGACAAACACTACCGTTTTATATTTCGGTAAGACAATATCCGGAGTGCCCGGTAATTGTTTTACATTCTTCCTGTATCTTAGACCATGAGAAAACAAATATTTCCGGACTATTATTTCGGGTTTCGTTTCTTTCCCAGTTACATGGGACATTATTTCCGAACGCTTTTCCTTACTGACCGTATCTGCCATTTACGCATTATTAAGCAATTGGATAATCCGAGCCTTTATATTTTCATACGTCGCAGTAAGTCGACTTTTTGCTGCTTTCGTCAAACGTGATGTATGCGACATAGCATCACGTATCGGCTTATATTCTATAGCATCCCTTCGTAATGAAGCTTTTTTGATTTTATCAGTTTCATTATCGGCAAGATATGCTAAGTCATCCATTGCACAATAGTACAACTCTGCATCATTTTCTCTAATATCGAAACTAATATTAGCATTATTTTTATGCGCTTCGGCTTTTTGTTTCCAATCCGCGATCTGCTTCTGCAATTTTTCTGGGATGTCTATCTTTTTATCTACGATATACTTTCGAAGGAGGTTTTCAGCGACAAAACATTCTCCATACGAAGAAAAATTGAATTCTGCATCTTGTCCTAAATCATTGATCCATTCTTCGACTTTTTTTCGACTTGAGGTGTTGGTTTTTGGTGGTACGAAATCATCTGCAACAGCATTAAAAAGCTCTTTCGATTTGCGTTCTTTTTGAGTCATTCGTTTATTTTCGGAATCTCCGTCTTGTTTCAATTCCGTTCTCCATACGTCCCAATCTTCGATGATGATTTTTATTATTTTTTCTATTTCGTTCAGAAAAGTTTTAAATTTAGGATCATCGGGTACTATACCCTCCCGGCTACTCGTAAATCGATCATTTTCATCATCTAAAGCATTATAGTGTATTTGACCGTATAAATAACTTTCGACGATTCGAGCAGTTGACATGTGTTTTAAAATATCTTTCTCACGTAATCGTCCATTGACATACAAATCAATACTTACTTTTTCTTCAGAGCCTCTGATTTTTAACATAGATGGCTTTTCGACGGATGCAATGAACCCGGAAACTGTTTCGATGTCAGCTTTTAAAGATTTCTCACGTTTTAATTTTTCGCTAGTTTGTAGTTTTTCAGAGATGTATGGATCTCTAGGATTATTGATTTTCCAAAGTAGCTGTGTACCGCCAATTAAATCATCCAATTCATCCAATGTTATTTGATTGCCATTCAAAAATATACTAAAAGAAGAATCCAACAATGAGAAGCGAAAATAAAATGCAACCATTTTCCGAATATATTCGACCCTATTTCGGATTCCATCATTTATTTCTTCAAACAAGATTATAGTTCCAGAAGTCATCTCTTTCCCGAACTTTTCTACAATGGAAGAATCAGGAATCGATAATTTGTATTCATTTGCCGAAATATCGTCTTTGATTGCTTCGTCTAGACCCGAATTATCTATAATGCCGCCGACCAAATCCGTATTTGCAGTTTTAGTCAGAACGGTAATCTTTTTTGCACAGGATAATAAGGCCAACTTTCCAATACCTTTACGTCCTATAAATGGTCTCCCGCTTTCGGTCGTAGAAACATTGTTTTTTCGCTTCGAATAGCCGATTTTCAAGAATTTATTTTGAAAATCATCTTCTGTCATTCCTTTTCCATCGTCTACGATGATAAGAATATTTTTGTCACGATCTATCGTGATATGAACATTCTGTGCATCGGCATCCCAAGCATTGGAAATAGCTTCTCCTAATACAGTAATGAAACTCCTATATAAATTTCTACCTAGATGGTTCAATATACTTAAAGAAATATTGAATGTATAAGCGTTCATAAGTCAGTTCGATTAGTGGTTATATGTATTGATATACTTTCTGCTATTATTTCACCCAATCGCGGAGGAACAGCATTACCGATATATCGCGAAGCTTTGGTAATTTCTACCTCTTTTTCATCTGAGAAAAATTTATATGTTTTGGGGAATGTTTGTATCAATGCTGCCTCACGTACGGATATAGCTCTATCCTGTTCGGGATGGCCGAAACGACCATTCCCCAAACCGGTGCATTGTGTAGTCATAGTAGGTGCGGGTTTTTCCCACACCATTCTGCCATAAACACTACCAAACGATTTTCCTCTTTCTGTTTTATGACACCTTAATTGTAACTGTTCCGGCCAATTTTTCCAACTTCCTCCATATGGGGTATGACGAAGACGCTTAAGATTCAGCGGAGATAAAGCTTTTGCCCTGTGCAGAGGATCGTTTTTATCGAATTCTCCGGCTTTGAGTTCAGGTAAATTGCCGATCGCATCTTTTACTGTTTTGTATTCATCGGGTTTATGCGTAGGTTCGATCAATTCGATGTCTCCCAATAACGATGCCAATAACACCAATCTTTTTCTAGTTTGCGGGATTCCGTAATCCGGACAATATACAGCTTTTGCCCAAATATGATACCCTTCTTCTTTCAAAAGGTTCTCGAAGTCGGATAAGACCGATTTTTCTTTGAATGATAAGATTTGAGCCACATTTTCCATCGTAACTATTTCGGGATGAACATCTTTAACCAATCGCCCGAATTCGTATAGTAAATCGTATTTGTTCGGATCTTTCTTTTTATTTTTGAACGCATACGATGAAAACGGTTGGCAAGGGGCACATCCGGCTAAAACCCGAATAGCTCCTTTGCTGTATGCAGTGCGAATTTCATCTGGAGAGACCGTTTTTATATCTTTATATATGAATTTCGCTTTGTTATTCGTTTCATAGGCATATCGACAAGTCGCATCAAGATCATATCCGGCAAGTATGTTGAAACCCTTGCTTTTCATCCCGTAACTCAATCCGCCGATACCGCAGAATAAGTCGATGACTTCTACTGGTGGGTAAGATTTGTTTTTTATATTCTTTTCTTTCATAATCCGATTTCAAAATAAAATACGATTAATTCGATAACCGGTCTATTTCAGATCGAATCTGTTCCGCAACTTCTGTAATTTAGGCATATAATAGTTCTCAATTCTTTAAGGTTGCTGTTCCGCTTTCTATATATGCATCTAATGCAATTCTTTAGGAAATACCGCAATGTGCTCATCTTGTTCCGCTTTGCCGAAATTCTGATAAAAAGCAAAAAGATATATCCCTGTTCAGGGCTATTGCTGATTGTTTCTGTAACAATCCATTTTCAACTCTGTCCTTTTTATTCTTTGAGCAATAGCATTTTACACTTCGATATTTTCAAATAATTACAAATATATTGCTTTTATTTGATTTTGCGCTATTAAAGACTTTCGTTTTTTGTGGAGATTTCGTTTTTTGTTGTTATTGAGTGACATGAAAAGTTCAATGTCGAAGAATGATACAGAAAAGGTGAAAATGATTCCTCTTGTCCAACTCAAGCCGTTGTTATTCGAGAGTGTATTTAAAACTGATTTTAATTACTGAACTGTTTTATTATAGAAAAAGCACAAGTCGGCAACGATATTAATATGTTGTAGGGATTCAAATGTAGGATAAAATTCCATCTGAATTATTTTTATTTGCGATTATACTAAATAACAATCGGTTGCTAAAAAGTGTTTCTTTCGTCTCAGTTGTTTTCTTTGGTTTCTCAAAATCTTTTTTTTGAAAGGAAAGATTCTTCTTTTCAAAGTGCATATTCCTTTAATTTCTTAATCTTCCTCATTTGTATTCGGTATCGGAGAGGCTTTGTTCCCGGTGCTAAGGTAATTCCGTATTGCTTTCGGCCGTCAAGGTCACGCCTTACGGTTTAGAGATAAAATCTCCACACTTCGTTATACTCCGGTTGTATTTTATTCCTAAACCTTGCTGCCGGCAATACTTCATTGTCTTGCACCTGAAACAAAAGCCCCATTCCGACACCGGACGTAAAAAAAAAGTCAGATTATGAAAAATCAAATTGAAAATATGAATTATGAAACAAGAAGCGCCGCTTCCTCTCCCGTCCGTAAAAAAGTAGATGTTATATCGGAAATAAACGAATTAAGCTGCTTGCTTGCGGAAAAAGAATTAGCGGAGTTATACGACAAAAAAACGTATCAATTGACAAATAAAAACGGTGGTTTCCTACCTGAATATCAGAATAGATTTAATGATCTGTTCGATAAATACGAAACAAGACTTATCGAATTGACAGGGAGAAGTGCCGATGAAATATTCAACGATTAACGAACATGCTAAAAATTACGATTATGAGTAACAGAGAAGAAAAAAAACAGGTAAGAATCGAACGTTACCAGCAATTTGCCCGTAACGCTGAAAAACAATCGAAAGAAGCCTACGACCGTTCGAACAGTTATGTCGAGGGTATCCCGATAGGGCAACCGATCTTAGTCGGTCACCATAGCGAAAAAAAACATCGGAATGCTCTTGAAAAATCTTGGAACGCTATGGGGAAAAGTGTAAAGTTAAGTGAAAAGGCAGAATATTACAGGGATAAAGCCAAAGCAGCAGCTAATAACGATGCGATTTATACGGAAAATGATGATGCGGAAGAGAGATTGACCAAAAAAATCGCAGAATTAGAACGGTTACAAGAAATGATGAAATCTGCAAACAAAATCATTCGGAACAAAAAAATTTCACAAGTCGAAAAAATCGCACAATTACAGAATGTCGGATTCAGCGAACCGCAAATACAAGAATTGTTTTTGCCGAATTGTTTCGGCAGAATCGGTTTCGAATCGTTTGAGCTTCGGAACAATAACGCCAATATAAACCGCTATAAATATAGACTTGCACAAGTTCAACGATTGAAAAATACCGAATCTAAAGAGTACGAGATAAACGGTGTTCGGGTAGTAGAAAATACGCAAGAAAATCGTGTTCAACTTTTTTTCGACGGGAAACCCGAAGACGAAATGAGAAAAAAACTGAAGTCTAACGGCTTTCGTTGGTCACCTTCTAACGGTTGTTGGCAAGGGTATCTATCGCAAAAAAGGAATTTACGATATGTGTTCGATAAATAAATAACAGGGGGCATTTTGCCCCCGTAGATTCTGATTTTTTTGAAACCGATAATAAATTATAAATAAAAAAACTATGAAACCGAGTAATAATAAAAAAACAAGTAAATCAAAAAGCGCAGATATCGTAACCGTAGAAAATATTTTATTATCTCAAATCGTGTCGAGTCCGTATAATCCTCGTAAGTATTTCGATGAACTGAAAATGCAAGAACTAACCGACAGCATAAAAGCGCAAGGAATCTTACAACCGATTTTGTTACGTAGATTGAAAGATAAAAAATATGAAATCGTGTACGGCGAACGGAGGTACAGGGCAGCGCAACGAAATGAATTTGCGACCGTCCCCGCAACTGTTCGCGATATTCCCGATGACGAAGCCAAAGAACTTGCGTTAACGGAAAACTTACAAAGGCAAGACGTTACGGATATGGAAGAAGCAAATGCTTTCTTTATGCTGTTGGGAACGACCCGTTATGATGTTAAACGATTGACTGAAAAATTCGGAAAGAGCGAAACTTATATTCGTAATCGATTGAGCCTTTTGAATCTTTGCGATGAATTTGTCTTTTTGTTAAATAAAAAAGAAATTATCTTTTCTGTCGCTCTCGAATTAAGTCATTACAGCAAAGAAGATCAACAGGAAATTTTTAAAGAACATTTTGCGAATGATATTTCCCCTTATCAGGATTGGAAATATTTAAAGTTCACGGATTTTGTGTCCCGTTTGGAAAGGTCTTACAGTTGTTGCTTGAACGATTATGGTTTTGATAAGACAGAATGTTTGAATTGCCCGTTTAACTCGGCTTGTCAGAATCTTTTTGCAGAAGAAACAGCACCCGTATGTAAGAACCGAATGTGTTTGAAAAACAAAAATACGGTTTATATCTTCGATACCGTTATGTCTTATTTACAACAGGAAAACACATTGAAACTTTCGAAACCGTTTTACCGAACGAATAATGAAGCGATAACCCGATTGGAAGAATACGGGCTCGAAATAACCGAATGTAACGCAAACGAATATCCCGTTTGCCCCGAAGTTCCGAAACGGGAAGATTACGAAGCGGAAGCGGATTTTAATGAAGCCGAAACAGAATATAAAGAGGCTTTAGCCGAATATACAAAAGAAACGGAAAAATTGAACGATCGATATGTAAACGGGGAAATCAGCCGTTATTTGATCGTAGGAGAAAAATCTGTCTCTTTAGGATATATGACGATCAAACAGGAAAAAATCATTGCCGGATGCGAAGAAAGCAAACCGCAAGAAACAGCAATCGAAAAGTTGAAAAAACAGGATAAGCGCAATCTTGAAATCCAACAGGAGAACACGATAAAGGAAGCGAAAACTTTTGTTAAAGAGATAGAAATCCCCAAAAAGAAAGTATTTTCCGAACAAGAAGAAAAAATCTTTTACTTTCTTCTCATTCCTTTTATCAGTAATAAAACGCTGAACTCATTAGGTTTTCATGATGAAAAGTTTTACATGACCTATGAGGATAAGTTATGCCTTGTCGATGAATTGACACATGAGGATAAAAATTGTATCAAACGGGACTTTATTGTCAAACAATTAGAATCTGCATATCGGGATAATGCCGAAGCAAAATTGTTGATCGAGTTTTTACAGATTCATTTTCCAAATGATTATGCAAACATAGAGCAAAAATATATTGCTGTTTATGAAAAACGCCATAAACGGATAACGGAGAAACTTAACGCATTTGAAAGTGAAAATACAGACTATGAAGAAGTAACGGAACAAATCGGAGAAGAACGTTATTTGCCCGCTGTCATTGTCGACACGAACGAACATGTAAAAGCATTGAACGGGACGATAAACAGTGATGCGGATTTTCTAACGGGAGATGACATACTTCTGAATTTTGAGAATGAAAAAAATAGGGGACAAGTAATTGACATCGATGCTGTCGGAACGGAAACCGTTTTAGAAACCGATTGTGCCTCTTGACTCTAAACAAAAAAAGCCGTTTTTTAACGGCTTTTTTTGTTTATGCAGGCGTTTCGTCTATTTCATCTTTTGAACTGTGTATACTAAGAATGGAATCTGTGTCGGGAAGATAACAACAATATATATTTTCAATTTTATCGATCGTGGCAATTTCTTTATATTTTTTCTTTTTTACTATTCGCATTTTCTTGTTCAGTATCTTTAATTCGTTTTCGGAAAACATAAAAATGAAATTTGTGTTTTTAAATCGGGAAAAAGCGCTTTGAACGCTTACCCTATTCATGCGTTTTATTTTTCTTTGCGCTTCTTCTATCGTTTCTACCGGAAGTTTTCTATTTTGATGAGTTAATGAATTGACAATATACATACTGTTATATCGTTCTTTTAAAGGCAGTCCGAATAGGTCGTTGCCGATTATCAAATATAGATAATCGTTACAATAAACATATCCGCTTATCGATTCGTACGGTATTGTTTTTTTGAATATATGTATTCCTTCAGGAAACGAATCTAAGTAAAAGTCCATTTCTTTTGTGTAAAAACAATCTATGTACGATTGTATTATTTCTTCGTAGAATACAGGATTAGGAAGTTGGAAAAAATAACTTTTCCATAATGTCTTTCGAGAATATTCATATAGCAATGTACTATTGAATTCATATACGGGAGGAATATATAGCGCCGTTTCGCAGTAAGGATGCAAGCATATTATTATCCCTCTTTTACAGATTATCGTAATAACATTATTTTGATGAAAGATGTAATCGATATTGTCATAACACAACGGTATATATTCTTCTTTGTTTTCATCGATGATTATAAAATCAGGATTTTCGATATTGAAGGTCGCATCATATCTGTCATGAGGACATGCCGGGATATGTGCGTCATATTTTATTTTGACAGTATCATTTTTATAGCTCGATAAGTATTTTTTTATTTTCGCCTTGTTCATTATATCGTTATTCATGGTATTTAAAACGAATTGCGGACGATGCCGTCCTGTTTCATCGTAAGACTTTTAAACTCTGCGATTTGGACATCTTGTTTATTTAAGGGAAGTAATAATAACTTATTCGGATAGATTTCGATGATTAGAGTGTCGCCAGAATAATTATATCCCATAATGTCATTTATTGAAAACAGATGATTGTATACGCTAAAATCGGTTTTGTTGAAATTGAAACCGATCAGATTTGCAAAGTCGCAACATTGTTTGTAAGATTCAAGCACACACAAATAATATCTTCTATCTTCATAGTAAAGCATTTCGAACCCGTAGTCGTTTATAATACGTACACCGGCGTTCCTTTTCAAATTCATGGAAATATATTGATGCGGAATGTATTTTTGAAATTTTATCGTGTTTTTTATGTCGGTATTATTTATCGGAAGCATGCATATCATTCCGCCCGGTTTTATAATGTGAAGATAGTCGGGAGTATATATAACAGTAAGGACTTCATGTGTTTTTACGGTTTCTGCAATGTGGTTCTTTTTATCCAAAATAATTATTCTGGGCAGTGGATTATCTATGATTTTTAATTTATAATATGGGTGATTATAATCCGATAGCCGATATCGTAACGTCGAAATTCTCATGAGGGAAAAATATAAGTGGATGACTGAATGGAAGAGAAGGGAAATAGATTGCGAATAACATTAGTCTTATATTACTCCGGCTATTTATGAAAAGACATAAAAAGAGGGGAGAACATAAAGCTGACTTTCGCCTGTCTGGTATCCGCTACGACCCTGATCAACTACTTGTCAGCCCTACGCCTCCCCTTTTACTAAATATATAATTATCTTGCCCAGCCTTATAAAAGGCCGGTTTGCCTATATTTTCGTAAAAGGGGATTGCTGTAGAACCTTCTCCGTGCCGTTGATCAAAAGTTAGCGGATTTTGCAGGCAGCACAGATATTATTCGCAATCATTAAGACCTCTATTTTAAAGGTCTGTCCCTTGCAACAAATATAAGCAATTTAAGTTATTTGTCTGATATTCATAACAAAAAATTTAACGTATTGTTTACTCTTTTCTTGTATTGACAATAGACCTTTTTTATGGTAAGTACATAAAAAAGGGAAGAACGTAAGACAGTTTTCGCCTGCTGGTATCCGCTAAGACCCGACCAACTACTCACTGACCCTACGCCTTCCCACTACGATTTATATGAAGCTTCTTTCGTTCCTTAAAAAACTTTTCAGCCCATATTTATCATAATTAGGAATGTGTAGAATCTACTCTGCGTTATTGGTTGGAAAATTTAGCGGATTTTGCAGGTAACGCAGGTATTATCCATATACATTATGACCTTTTTAAAGGTCTATCCTTTGCAACAAATATAGGCAATTTAAATTATTCGCTCACTATCCATAACAAAAAAAATTAATATTTCGTTTGCTTCGCTTTCATTTTAAAAAAATGCCGATATATGTACGGTCTTGCTTATAAGTAACTATACAATAAAGGCGTAAGCTCTATCATCCCAACCTTAGGTCTTGGCAACCTGACTTACAGAACAATAGCCTTACGCCAATCCATATATAACATAGTTATATACCGATGGCTTAAAATCTATTGAAGCGTAAGTCTGTAAACTGCCAAGTTTAGGTTGCTTCGATTTTAAGAACTTCCCTTATTATAAGGGTTGCATTATTTTGCAAATATACGTAAAATTATTTATTTTGTTCCTTTAAAGGCTAAAATGACAGAAAAACTGCCGACAGATCATTGTCGTAGTCGTGGAAACCAAACGGGAGTTTGTACAATAGTTTTATACCAATTTATATGTTATATATAATAGAAGCAACGAATAAATTTTTTACTTTAATTAAAGTTTCTTTCCCCGTTAATGTAAATGTTTATCTTTTGTTCCTGTAGAAGGAACAGAATAAAATGATAAAATATTTTCTATTACTGTTTTCTTTTTAGAGATAAAAACGACATCTCGAATATTATTTTCTGTATGTTACTCCTACATCTTAGTTATTTCTTATTGTATTAATTCTTGGATACTCGTTTATCAATTTTTCAATATTTGCCAGTCTATTTATGTCCACTTCTAACATGACATAATAAGTGAGAATCCGAATTAGATTAATTACTATTTTTCAAATCCGAAATAAATTTTAAATTTGCATATATTAAGTTATTATGCACCATGTATATATTTAAATTTTTAAAGAACAAGATAAATAAGGATACAGAACAGGTCAATTCAAATATTAATGAGCAACAGGCGTCATTGATGCCTACAACTATAAATGAAAAAGAACCGCAGTATCTTCCTGTTAAAGAAATTGGGAATAAACTTAAGTCTGATCAAAATATCCGCAATATTGCCTTGACTGGTCCTTATGGTTCAGGAAAAAGTTCTGTACTTAAAACCTTGCAAAAAGATTTTCCATATTATAAATATTTACAGATTTCATTAGCTACACTAGAACCGTACAATGTAGACGAAGAATGTCGTAGATTAGAAAATGAATGTGAAAAACTGAATCGTATTATTGAATATAGTATACTCCAGCAATTGATATATCGTGAGAAATTCGAAAAACTTCCAAATTCACGGTTTAGAAGAATTTTTCATTTCAATAAAAGCAGACTGATTACGTGGTCATTGGGGATTGTCGGCTTTTTTATTGCATTTATTGTTGCATTTGAACCTGAAATTGTAAGGGTTGATGCTATGTATAAATTATTTTATTGGGGAACGACCTGTAATACTTTGTTTGATATTGTCAGTGTTTTGTACATGATAATATTTTTCTTTATTTGTGTAAAAAAATCTCTTCTAGCATTTTGTGGATATAAGCTTAATAAACTTAACCTAAAAGACGGGGAGATAGAATTGCACGAAGAAACATCAATATTTAATAAACATTTGGATGAAATTATCTATTTCTTTCAGGTAACGGACTATAATATCGTAATCATAGAAGATCTAGATCGGTTTAATACCTCAGACATATATCTTAAACTGCGAGAATTAAATCAACTAATTAATGATTCTAAAGAAATAGGAAGGCATATTGTATTTATATATGCAGTTAAAGATGATGTATTTAAGGATGCTCAAAGAACAAAATTCTTTGATTATATTACGACTGTTATTCCTCTGATTAATCCTTCTAATTCGAAGGATAAACTAAAAGAAGAACTTCATATACGAGGATATGATGATATTGCAGACGAAGATTTGGAAGAGATCGCTTTCTTTGTTGATGATATGCGCTTGCTTCGTAATATTGCTAATGAATATCAGCAATATCGTAAACGGCTTTGCTCAACTAATCAGTCTCCGCTAAATCCGACTAAACTTTTGGGAATGATTGTTTACAAAAACTTTTTTCCAAATGATTTTGCTCTTTTGCATAACCGGAAAGGAAAGGTATATCAATGTATCAGTTCAAAAGAAAAATTCCTAACATACGCAAAACAAAATCTTGTAACTCATAAAAGTAAATTAAAGAGAAAAATACAAGAATATCAAAAAAATATACATTTAAGAAAACGAGATCTCAGGATGATGTATGCCTTTTGGATACAAAATCATTTGTATGGAATGAATCAATCTTTTAATATAGATGGAAAATCTTATTCATTTGAGGACATAGTTAATGAGGAAGAAGTGTTTGAAAAATTTATTTCTATAAAAGATAATATTAGTTATTCTTATTCCGGATTTAATCATTATACCTCATTAAATTCAACTTGTAAAGGAAATTTTAAATTAAATCTTTCAGAAATAGACCAAAAAGTATCTGACGGAGAATCGTATTGGGAACGTAAACGGAAAATAGAGGTTTTGTTTGATGAGATTCAATCAGAAAAGAATTTTATTGTGTCTGAAGAAACTAGAATAAAAACACTGAAATTGATGGATTTGCTAGCATCGTATGATATGACACAATGTGGGGATTTTATACAGATAGCATTAGAACCAATGATGAATGTGTTTTTACGTAGAGGATATATTGATGAGGAATATTACGATTATATCTCTTATTTTTATGAAGGTACAATAACTCAAAGTGATCGTGAATTAATGCTTGCAATGAAACAAAACATTAAAAACGATTATCAAAAGCATATTGATAAGATAGAGAATTTTGTAAAGAAAATACCTGTGTACGTTTTTAATAATAATAGTGTTCTTAATATTGATTTAGTGGATTTCTTAATCTCTCATCAAGAAACATATCGAGAGAAATTTTTATTGATAATCAATAGAATAACAAAAAATGACCCCCCTGTCGATTTCATTGTTCAATATTACCAAAACGGAAAATATGTAAAAGAGTTATTTAAACTTTTTATCGAATGGGATATATTAGAGAGTTGGTCAATTATAGTTAATTATAAGTTTGAAAATGAACGTATTATGCTTTTGGAAGGTTGGTTGAAATTTTGTGATACTACCAAACTTCAAGATGAACAAAAAGTATGGATCAGCAAGAATTATTCTTTTCTGACAAAACATTTAGATGCAATTGGTTTACATCAGGCAAAAGAGTTGTCGAAAGAGAAAAAGTATATTACTCTAAATACCGATTCTTCAGAATTGTTGGATTTTATAATAGAAAATGATCTGTATGTTTTGAATAAGGAAAATATATGTACTGTCGCTAATTATCTAAATCGGGATATGTTAGTAAATGCTGAAAATCTTAACTTGACACGTATAAAAAAGACTGATAATAACGCTTTTGTTTCATATGTTGAAAATAACCTTAATCATTGTTTGGATTTGTTCTCAAATAAAATTCATGATGAAAATAAAGAATCGCTTTTATTTATTCTGCGGAATGAAATCATTTCAGAAACAGAAAAAGTAAATTATTTGATTAACCAAAAGACCCATCGTATATTGGATATAAATGATGTTGAAGACAATTGGAAAAGTATTGCTATCAAATCATTTTTAATAGAACCAACATGGGAAAATATTGCAGTTTATTTCATTTGTTCAGGAAACAATATTACGCATATTTTAAAATTGTACATAGAACATTACGAATCGGAATTAGGTAAATCGGTATGTGATGATTCGGTAGAGGTTAAAGATTTACTATTTAAACATCTTTTAGTCTCTAATATTTTAAATATAGACACTTTTAAGATATTGTTAAATTCTTTTGATAATACGATAGAAGATAGTAATTCGCTGGTAAATCTCGAATCAGAACGGGTGAATTTGCTTATTAATACAAACAGGATAATTTATACAAAAGAAAATACATCCGCTATATCCCTTCATCCGACAGAGACATTTGTAAGATATTTAATTCACAATAAACGAAAATATTTGCAGGAAATTGAGGATATTACATATACGTATGATCTTGTAGTGGCTCTTTTAAAATCAGAAGAATTAACTAACCATGAAAAATCAAAAATTATACCGTTAATATCCATTGATATAATAGAAAACCATGGGGATTTGGCTACGGAAATTTGTGCTTGTCTTAATAAAGGATGGCTTGATTTGGATGATGATGCTTTTAGAGCTATTATTGGATCATCTTTTCACAATAATGATCGTATTATTGTTGTTTCTTCTGCGATTAAAAATAACGATAAGATTGACTTTATAGAGTCTCTATTGAATATGTTACCATCTCCTTACGCAGATATTATCGAACATGACAAAAAACATCCTATTCTTGAAAATACAGATTATAATAGGACATTGCTTGATCAACTTAAATATGTTAAATATATTTCATCTTATAGCTGTACGGATAAGGGACTAAGGGTTAATAAAAAAGTTTTTTAGAATAAAAGTAGTATTATATTTATTTACGAATCAGGTCGATAATTACTAATATGTATGCACGAAATTTTAAACTGCAATTTAAAGATTTATTGGAAAATACATATCTTCCCAGTAATGCATCTTTGGATGAAACTATAGCTGTCTGGAATAAGATAAATAATTTGTTGTTTAAAAATATTCCTTCAAAACTCTTTCGGTTTAGAAAATATAATATTTTTAATATATCATCGTTTGAAAAAGGTTCAATATCGATGTGTGTTGCTGATCAGTTTTCGGATAAATATGATTCTTATGTTTTTGTTGATAAAAAATCGATTCGGGAAAAAATAGAAGACGCAAAAAACTCTCCTATTTTAGCTGCATTAATTGAGTTAGTCAATTCGTTTGGGTTACAGAATACATTTTATGTTTTTAAAGATAGAGAGGATACAACAATTAGCGACACAGAATTTTTTTATCAATTGAAAAAAGAGAAAAATTTGGATTCGTTATTTAACAGTGTATCTTCTATTATAGATGCGCAGATAAATTATATCAGGAAAGATAAACTGACTAAGATAGCTTGTTTTACAGAAGACATAACATCCAAATTCATGTGGGATATGTATGCTGATGGTTATAAAGGATATGCTCTTGAATATGATTTCACTCAGTTTCATTTAAGCGGATGTACGGCATGTAATCAACGGAATAAATGTCAGCAATGTAATTATTCTAGTTTATATCCTGTTATATATTCTGAAAAAAGATATAATGCAACTAATCCTATAGAAAATCTTGTTGTCAGAACTATATTGCGACAGTATGGTATCTCTATGCTACCGACTTTCCCTGATATGCTTTATTGGTATAAAGTGTATTTATATAAGGATAAAGATGAATATCTGCATGAATGCGAATGGCGGATAATTAGTAGGTGTGAAGCGAGTCAGCATGAAATATTTTCAGAAATTCCTGATTTGGGCTGTTTAAAAGCTATATATTATGGACCTTGCATAGAAGAAGATCATAAAAATAAGCTTAGAACTATTGCGAAGCAGAAAAAATTAAAGGAATACGATGTAGGGATAAATGACGAAACATCTGATTATAAACTGAGAATATTTCCGATAGAATAATGTTGGTTTGATAAAAGCGGGGCTGTCTAAAAAGTCAAAACTGAATTGGTAAAAGTTACAGATTATAACAGAATAAATAAAGAATGCCACTTTCACCTGTGAAAATTAGGTGTAAAATGGCACTCTTTTTTATAATCGAAGCCTGTCAGTTCTAAATTGAAAGTTTAAGTTTGAACTTTACGACTTTTGGACAGCTCCTACTTTTAATTTAAGATCTTATTGTAAATTGATAGATCCGCTGATGCCGTCTGTCCAATCCGAAATAATTACATCCCCGACAGTGAGTGCTGTTCCTTGTATCGTTACCGTATAGGTGCTTTTAGTGCCGGTTTCCCATTTTGTCTCCGAAGGAACGCTATATGTATAAACTTTGTCGTCGATCGTAAAATTGATGATTATTTCTCCGACATCGCGGGTCTGGCAGGGCAGTAACATGATTTTCGGGTAGTCGCTTTCTTCTGACGAAGCGATATTCGGTATCGTCAAAAGATCTCCGCTAATAACGGCACTCTTATTTTCCCCCTCTGTGGACGTGATTTTTCCCGTTGAAATATCCAATGTACCTTTGCTGTACAAAACTGTTTTTCCTGTGGCATTGACGACCTCGATTTTGGTTAGTTTCGCTGCGCCAGTATAATTCAATTTAGATAGTTTGAATTGTAATAAAGCCAATGCATGATTCATATTCAGACGAATATTCGGATTCCCGTTATCGACAGTCGATTCCGGATGTGTTCCGTATAAATAATCCGTTTGCGATGTATGTTCTACCGGAACTGCCGAACCGTCGCTGTTTGAATTGTCGTACGGATAATAGGCAAAAAGTTTCGCATTGTTATTACTTAAATAAATAGGCGGTTCGCAAGACCATATACCGGAGTTATGAGTTGCTTTTACGTTTGCATTAGCTATTTCATTATCGTAATGATTTCCCAATGCGCCCGTTGTCGCGAATATTCCGATTTCAGCCCCGGTAGGAAAGTCATTGAGGACGGAACGGATTATCTTTGACCGTGTTTTATTAATGCCTACCGATAAGCTGATTTCCTGTTTTTCCGTATTTCCGGACAGGTCATTTTTAATACCGAAATCGTTTTTATCGCAACTCATACATGCCGATGTTAATATCAGCATCGAAAAAAATAAATTTCTCATAATTTCAATTATTAGTTTTTGGGTGAATAATTCAGATGTCTATATTTTCGTTTTTTTCATCCGTCCAATCCGTTACGTCATGAAATTTTACCGACATGGTTTTAGCTGTTAGCTTAATTGTATAGGTATATTTCTTCCCCGATTCGAATTTTGTCCCAGCCGGAAAATCGCAAACATAATGGTTGCCGGATATGTATAGAATAAGTCCGATTTCTCCGTCCGTAACAGTCGCTTTTTCCATAGGCATGACCAACAACTCGGGATATTCCGCTTCGTTTGTCGGTATAGTTTCCGTAATAACCAGATCTAAACCGTCTGTTTCAACATCGACTTTCGGCGGAGTTCGGTCGATCGTTACTTTCCCGGTTTCAATATTTAGTTTACCCTTCCCGTAACTAAACATATCTAAAGGATTTTCCAAAAAACAAATACTCGATAAAACCGGAGAATATGGAACATCCGGCTCTTTATATATTCGAAACTTCAACACAGCAAGCGCATGTTTGAGGCGTATTACTGCGACAGGGTTAGCGGCAGTAGCATAAGAAGCGCTGACCCCATACAAATAATCCGTTTGGGTTGCTGCTTCTATCGGTATGTTCGTGCCGTCGTTGTTGGCAGGGTCATACGGGTAATAGGCAAATACCCAAGCCTTGTCTTTAGCCGATAAATAGACCGGAGAAATGAGATCCCATGCATTGCCTTTGCTCTTTGTCAATAGTATATTTTTATACAGTTGTCCGTTATAAGGTTCATTCAACATGTTATTCCCCGAAATGAAAGTTCCGATCTTTGCCGTGTCGGGGATCTTCGTAATCGTACCTCGTGTTGCGGGAATAAGCGACACATTTATGTCCGTTCTGATAGATAAAGACGTTAATCGGTCGTTTTTTGCTGGGATCGGTTCATTTTCCGGTGATTTCGACATATTTTCGCAAGCAGTGAGAAAAAATACCGCCATACTGAGTAAATAAAAAATCGATTGTTTCATTTTTCTTTGTATATAGTTAATTAAGTAGTATTTGGAAACTAAATGTCGTTTCAGTTTATGTCTATATTTCCATTAGTACCTGAATTCCAATCTGCTACAGTGACGTTCTGTGCAGCTATCGATGTGCCGGATAAGACGACGTTGTATACATATTTTTTCCCGGATTCCCAGTTCGTATTTGCCGGAACGGGGAATGGATATCCTTGCCCATCTATCGAGAAACTCATTTCTACTTCCTTTCCGGTACGTATCAATGTAGGCATTACATATATTACCGGATAATCGGCTTCATTACTTGAAGGTGTATCGGGAATGATCTGTAGAGGTCGAGAATCAGGATGATGAGTTGCTTGCGCCCATCCTTTTTTAGTCGGATCTTTTGTAATGACCCCGTTCTTTAAATTAATGCTTCCTTCGGATATAAGAGTATTGTTGCCGTTTACATTCCAGATCGAGATCAAATCCAATTGAGCCTTTCCGGCATAATTCTTTTTTGAGAGTTTGAATACGAGTTTCGCAAAAGCATGTTTCATATTGATGCTGGCGACCGGATTGGAACTGCTAGTCTTGGGTGATTGCAATACATTGCTGCCATATAGAAAATCGACACGTTTGGTATGGTTGATGTGCACTGCCTCAGGATCGGTTTCCCCTTCTTGATATGGATAATAAGCGTAAATCGTAGCAGGTTCGCGATTTAATATTACTTGTGGCGTGTTAGTCCAGCTCGTACCGTTATATACAGACTTGACATTGTTGTTCCCCGCTACATCGCAATACAGTTGATCATTTAATCCGCGTGCGAATAACCCCATTTCCGCATTATTCGGCATAGTCGTTTTCAAAAAAGACCGGGTAACGCTGATTGTCGGTGCAATGTTGGTTTGTACTTGCAGATAAGCCGGTGCTTCCATATCATTGATAATGGAATCATGCAAAACTGCGTTGCTGTCATCGCAACTGATATAAATACAAGCTGTCATACAGATGATAAATAAAACAATGTTCTTTTTCATAATCATTTATTTAATAATTGGTTGATAGTTAGTTTAATTCGATATAACCGTTCGTTCCCGTTTGCCAGTCTGTAATCGTGACCGAAGGATTTAAAGCGACATCTAAGTGTTCGAAATCGATCTCGATTGTACAGCTAGCTGAATCTGAGTTGAATAAATCGATATATTCCGTTAAGTCTAAGGATATGTTTTTTTGCGACTCGTTTTCTAGAAAGCAACTGATGTGCAAAAGCGTTTTACGGTCTGCGTTGTCGGTATCGAAACCGAAAACGCGTACTCGGGAAAAGTATTCCGTGTGGTTGTTTTTCGGCTCGAAAATTACGGATGAATTACAATCGACCGCTTCGGAATTGTGCAACCGGACAGCGGATGCGACTCCTGTTAGGCGACAACTGTATTTTTCTATCTGGGCGATACCTATGCTCTTGATATGAAATGCTAGGCATTTGACGAGGGAAATCGGATTGAGTTCTTTTTCGGTAAGCCGTTCCGGTAAAATATTTATACTACCTCTGTCGGCATAAACGATTTCCGGTTGATCTATAATCGAATGCCCGTCTTTATCTATCTTTTCTGTCAGATATATTTCAGCCGTATGATAGTTACCCATCCCTCGGAAGCTCGTATTTTTTAAATTACCGGTTAGGGCAATCATATCATACCTATCTTCAGCGATATTTCCTATCGTACCCCCATCGATGCCGATCTCCGCATTTTTCAGTTCTGCCCTCGATGTTGGAAAAAGAAATAATTTTATAGTTTCCGGCGTTTCTGTCCAAAACCACAGCCGGCCTTTGTCGACCGTACAATGTAGGTAGCCATTTCTTGCCTCGTTGTATCCCGACCTGTCTTTTTCACAAGAAGTCACACAAGACAATAAGGGCAGTAACGTAAACGCCAACAGGCTTACATCTCTAAAATTTTTCATACGTTAATGGATTAATTATTCTCTTTTATTCTGTAGTTCGATCACGACTTCCCGTATGTTGCCGAAACTATCGGAAAATGTTAATTCGATAGTGTGCGAATCGCTACATTGGGATGTATAACTTAATTCGTAGGCGTCGGTATCGTAAACGGTATATGCCGTGTTCATCATCAGTTCGTTTCCGAATTTATCTCGTATCGTTCCTTGCCCGTTCCGAATAAAGCACGAAACAAAGTACTTCGTTTGTACATAGTTCCCTTCCCTCTGTAAATGAAATACGAGTTTCATCGTTTCATCCTTTACGATTTCAGTACGGTATTTTTCAACGGATACCGAGAAATCGAAATTTTGTTTTATCGTAATACCATCATCACAAGCAATGAGGTAATAGCAAAATAACATGACGGCTAATATCGAACCTATACTTCTTATTATTTCCATTTTCATAATCGATTAATTGATGATAATTTTAATGCCGCATCCTATCTGTGTATGGAAATTCCCTGTGCTGCCGCCGAATAATATCCGTTCTTCGGCATCGATTAAGAATACGATTTTATCGGTGATGAATATTTCCAATTCCAGAGTCCCGGAAATACCTCCGATTAAAGAATCTTCGTCGGTTAGGACAGCACCGTCGTATAAAAGTTTCTGATTCCAATTTACGGTTTCATATCCGAACAGTGCAGATCCGCCTACCGATAAAAATACATTTCGTCCCTTATCCGATAGCAGATTATATAAATAGCTACCCTCTGCCGTCAGTTGCGTAACGGGATATTTTTTGCTTTTGTACGGAAAATATTTAGTCAGATATTCCGCACCGACTATCCACCGATCTCGACTTTTTGTATAGGTCGATACGAATACTCCTCCGTAATATGCTGTATAGTCGCTTTTTCTCCCGTGAAACCCATCTACGAAACCTCCTTTTAATTCGATGCCTACTTGTTTCGGGAGACATCGTTGTGCTTGTATCTTCGTTACGGAAAATAACCCGATACATATCATTATATATATACATTGTTTCATGATCTATTTAATTTTAATTTCATTGATCGGGTTCGCATCGCTGATGTCTTGGCTTTCTACACGAATAGCTTGATGCCTGCCTCCGTTTTTTTCGTACCATTCGATAAGCAGAATTTTACTATCGTCGAACGTGAATTTCTTGAGGGCGAAAATTGTCCTTACCGTTGAATGATCATTTATTTTCAATTGTTCGTTATAGCTGCGCACCGGATAGATGACAGTTTCTTGTGTGGCTGTCCGTCTCGCGTTTTTTTTGTCGATAATCCTGAATTTTAAATAATCGATGTCATAGGGAATGTTACTTTTATTCGTGAGTTGAACATGAAAGTAAAAAAGTTCATTATACACATAAATACCTTTGATCAGTGCCTGTATTTTGAATTTGTTGCAGCCTAAATGCCGTAACCGTTTTTCATTATCTGAATAAATAGATTGCATTATCATTTTGACAAGAGCAGGACTTTCATTTCCTAATTCTTTCAAATACACGTTCATACGGGTCTGTGAATACCCGTTTTCCTGATAATCTTTCATTTCAACGGTCAGTAATTCCGGTTCTTTGGAATAAGAAGCGTCGAAACTGTAAAAGCTACCGTCTTCGGTAATTACGCTGAAATTCGTTTCACCCGGAAAATCTTCTACAGATGATTTTATCCGAAGGACATTGTCCGCCCCTTCTGCTTTGCCGGCAATTAAATCCGTACTGCCCAGATCAACATATTTAATCGCCGAGGGAAAAATAATGTGTACGGTTTTCGCAAAAGTTACTTGTATGCCGTATGATACGATAGATTGATTATGGGGAGTCTCTATTTTCATGCTCTCCCGTATCTGAGCCTTTACCGTTACGGTAAAGATCAGCAATATCAGCAAGGATAGTTGTTTCATATACTTAATTGTTTTGATTCGAATACTCTGTTCAACAGTCGCATTTTATCGGTCTCTATAACTAGAATTTCTTGCCTTTTTTTCTTCGATTTCTTTAATTGTAACAGATGATTTGATTTGTTTAAAATCGCTTCCCGATATTTGATTCAAATCCGGATCGTTCCGAATATATCGTCTCGACTCCATAGAGCATTTAATGCCTCTATCATGTACATTCAACAAGGCTTTTATTTCCCTGTTTTCCGGTGAAAGTTCCAAATCGAAAGATGATTGAAACCGGCGAAAATCTGCATGGTTTTTATTCAATACGGATACGACGGACGGAGAACTTTTATTCGTTATGCTTTTGGGAATACCCATTATTTCTGTATGCTTCATAATTGATTCGGTTACTTGGCCGATAATAAAACTTCATAGTTCGCTTTCAGGTGAACTTTCACTTGCCGGACTTTTGTTCCGACATATTGACTGCCTGCTTGCAATACACCCCGCATCATATCGCTAACGATTTGCTGACTGGCATTCCTGTTAATCGTGATGCTTTGTCCTAATGATCCTCCCATATTGGCAATAGCTTCTTTCGCTGCATTTGTCTCTATCGATCCGGGTGTATGAATCCCTTTTAAACCGTCTTTGTCATATGCCGTCAATTCTACAGGGAAAAGATTGTTTTGATATTGAATCGCTGTAATTTTTATTCTGAGTCGTTCCCCTTGTAATTCCGTTTCTCCTGTCAATTCCGTATTTGCCGGTATAGCTGTATCTCCGATTCGTATAGCATCTAATAAACGGAGTTTCACGGACTGGCCGCTGATAACCGTTTGATCTGAAAGAATACATGCCCGAATCGTATTTTTCATTTGTCGACAACCTTGCACTCCGACAGTGTTGAATCCTAGATTCCGGCTTTTTTGCATTTTCGCAAAAAACATGCTGTCACTGATTTGTTGCGGAAGCGACGATACCACATTTTCGGAAATAAGGGAAACCGGAATAACTTTCGGCGTTTTTGTTTCAGCTTGAGTGACTATAGTTTTTTGTTCGTCCGATTGTCGCGGAGTTAAATATTTCGCTGCTATCTTATAACTTTGTTCCATAATCTCCATTTGTTGATCGACCGGACTGTCATTTTCCTTTTCATTTAATTTTTCCGTGAGTTCCTTGATTTTATTTTCCAGTTCTTTTTCTTTAGGATTTTCCTTTGATGCCGGATGATAAAAGCTGTTCAATTCTGCCGTCATATTCTGATAAGCTATGCCCGAATGTTCGACTGTGTTTCGTTCGGTCTTTCCTTTAGGCTCGATTTTTAAATTGAATGCCGTTTCGGCTTTCGTACTATCCGCATTTCCGATCAAAAGGGTAAAATCTTGCAAGGTCTGCATGCGCTCATTTTTGTTTTGTATCATTTCTAAGTCTTCGTAAGCCTTTTTTTTATCTATGAGTTCTCCGTTGATAGCTGACGGAACATCGGAGTTATATTCGTATCTTCCTGCCTCTTTGTCATTGTCGTCAAAAGGCGCGAAGATCCAGTACAAACAACCTAAAAAGACTAAACCGAACAGTGGCATGACCAGCAGTTTATTTCGTTGCATCAGTTGTTCCTGCGTCCGCTCTTTGTTATCCTTTCCCATCGCGATTCGATTTTAAAATGATTGTATCATTTGGGAAAACGATAGGAACGGAATCGATATGTTCGATTGTGAATGAATCATCGCCGTTTTTTAAACTGTTTATTAAAAGCACCGAGAATGCGATACCGAACATCGTAATAGCGGTAGCCAGTAGGATGGTTATCTGCTCGGGAGTTCGTTTACGGAAATATTTGCAGGTTGTTTCTTTTATTTTATTTTTCATCTTTCGACGGTTTGAATATCCTTATTCTCTTTGATTTCAAAATTCTCCAACGTAAACCCATGCGGGTTGTTGTCCGATCGTACGGAATTTATCAGTGCGCACTGTGTTATCAAACTTCTTTCGGTTACGTTACTTTCTCTGATGATTATTTGCCGTCCGTAAGTGATCGCCCGATAAGGGTAGTTGTTTAAATCGCATACGATGCTGTCGATTTGTACGACTTGGTTGATATTGGCGCTGATGATGCGATTATAATACCCTTTCTCTCCTAAATCCTTATAATAGTCGTATGCAGATTTATCGGCTAAATACAATGCTCGTTTGATATTGCTTTCGATAGCCGATTTGTCCGGCGACAATGTGAAAAAGAGTTCGTGGAAACGGCGTATATGTTCTTTTGCTTCGACAGGTCTGTTTTGCGACAGGTCTTGTGCTAGTGCCAATATTAAAGATTTCCCTTTATCGAGGACATAAATTTTTTGTCGTTGCTTCTCCGCAAAAGAATAAGATTTCCATATTGCATATAGCGTAGTTCCCGCACAAGCAATCAAAAAAACAATGCTGAAAAAGCGTATTCGGCGAAATGATGACTCGATGTTTCTTAAACTTTTAAATATCATTGTGTAATGTTTTTAGTCATTTTTTTTATCGGGATTTTTCTTATCGGGGTCGAGAAGCGGCATTTTTTCAGATGACGGAATTTTGTGCGAACCGAAAATATTCCCTAATATATAGCCTGTCGCCGCACCGGTCAGCGCACCTCCCATTTTACCTATACGGCTAACGGCATTTCCGTAAGCGCCCGCACCGCCGGAAGAGATAATCCAGCTCGCTACCGTCGGAACTGTAAAATACCCGAGAATACCGATAATCAGAAAAATGATGTACACCCCCGTATTACCGTCCGGAATATAATCCGGATTCTGAAGCGCTGAAATATCCTGATCGATCATCAATACCTGTATGCGTGCTAAAATCGCTGAAAAAAGATCGGAAACCGGAAGCCATAGATAAATACCTACATAACGGCTGATCCATTGTGTCAAAGTCGCTTGGAATCCGTCGAATGCGGACAGGGCAAATGCCAGCGGTCCGAGAATCGACAGGACTACCAGAAAGAATGTGCGTAGGGTATCGATCACTAATGCTGCCGATTGGAACATGAGTTCTAAAAAGTTCATAAAGATTTTCTGTACTTTTTTCTGTAAATTATAGCTTTCCCGTTCCATGTACATGCCCGCCATAGTTCCTAACTTTTCCATACCCCAACTCATGGCATCCAGTTTTTTGTCGAATTCTTCGTTGCTGACCAAAAAAGCCTTTTCGGGATCTCGTAACATGGCTTGCCGTTCTAGTTCGTTTCTCTTTTGCCGGTAATCTTCCATATCTAGCGTCTGATCGGACATCAGGCTGTGCGTGCCTTGTACGATCGGACTTAAAATGCCGTTGATCGATCCGAGTACCGCAGGTTCGAAAAGTAAAATACACAGACAAAGGGCGAAAGGACGAAGTAGAGGAAATACATCTATCGGCTCGGCGTTGGCTAGAGACTTCCATATTCGATAACTTATGTATAATAATGCGCCTATTCCGGCTATTCCCTTAGCTACTCCCGTCATTGAGGAACACAGCGGCATCATGTCTGCATATAAAGTACGGAGTACCTGATGCAAATTGTCGAAACCAGACATCAGTAGTATCATTATTTTATCTTTTTAGTTTACCAATACCGGTCGTTCGAGCCGTATAAGGCCGAAATCTTTTGTGCATTTCCCGTTTTTTTTGACCGGAGATAAGAAACACCGATATTTTTTCGAGTGTAATAATTCACTAAGTTTCTATACTCCAGAGCCGATTGATACGACTGTTCGATAATATCCATCCGCTCTTTGTCCGTCATGGAAAGTGTCGATACATTTATGATATTTTTTAGTTCTACCAATACATCGGTACTCTCCTGTAATAATATCGTATAGCCGTGAGCTATGGCGTTCAACTCTGTTTCCGAATAATTTTTGTCTCGCAGCATCTTCTGAAAATTATTCACATAAATATCTGATACTTCACCGATCAACAAGATCGTCTTCTGTACTTTGCGGGCATCTTTGACAAGGTTCGTAACCCCTTTAAGACGATCATAATATGCCTTCCCTTGCTGGTATAATTTTACCGTTTCCTTAAAGTTGTTGATCATGTTGGTCGCTGTTGTCGATGTCTGAACTAATTGTTGCGCACTGTTTACTATGCTTTGTACTATGTGAGCATGATCGGTGACCGGAATGACAGCTTTACTTTTCTCCGGAATGAAAAATAGTCCGAAGCTCATTATCATATATAGGTATTTTTTCATTTGATACAGGTCTTGGATTATTTATACTCCCGAAAGTAGTTCCCGAATTCCCCATGAGACAATATATCATTCATATTGTTATATTTAATGGTAATGTCCCGCATCGAGAAAATTAGCGTACATTCGTTCTCTTCTTTAATTGCCAGGATGAATATTTCCGGCTGAACTTGTCCGACATCATCGGTTTGCATTATGCAGAGTTTGTATTTCGAGTGATCTTTATAAATTAAAAGCGTGGGGAATATCGAAAAACTTCTCCAAACGCCGCAAATATCATCCATACGAAAATATGGACGATTCAGTTCCGCTTCCTTTTGTTTGGGATACGACATAATACGCTTTCCGTGCTTCAACGGTTTTCTTTTTTTACTCATAATTCACATTTTTATCGTTATTGTTTTCTCGTTTATTTTCGGCGAGTTGCTTGATCGCCTGTTCCATACTGTTGCCCGACTGTTCGGAAAGGTTGAGCAATTCCATTTTTTCGGTTTGTTCTGTTGTATAGGCATAATATTCTTCTGTACTGACTTCTGTTGCATAAACCGCAGACTGCGTTCCTCCTAAACCTATCCAGACCTCTTTATACCTACGTCCCGAATCGTTCGATAAATTGATCGAGAGTATTTGAGATTTTTCTTTTTCCGAAAGCCCTAAAAGGCTCTGTATCCCATCGAACTTTGTCATGTATTTGCGTTGATCCAAAAGAATTTTACAATCGCTGTTATTAATAATGCTTTCTTTGACTATTGGACTGCTTATAATATCTTCCACCTCTTGCGTAACGACCACCGCTTCTCCGAAATATTTCCGAACTGTTTTGTATAAATATTTAATGTAATCCGCCATATTTGCACTCGCAATCGCTTTCCATGCTTCTTCGATCAAAATCATTTTTCGGACTCCTTTCAACGTACGCATTTTGGAAATGAAAGTTTCCATAATGATAAGAGTCGTAACAGGAAATAAAATCTTGTGGTCTTTTATATTGTCGAGCTCGAACACGACGAAACGTTTATTCCGTAAGTCGATCTGTTTTGGGGAGTTCAATAAATAATCGTATTCACCTCCTTTGTAATAGGGTTCTAATACATTCAGGAAATTATTGATGTCGAACTCTTTTTCTCGTACCTTTTTTTCTATAAGAATATTTCTGTATTCTCCCGAAACGAACTCATAAAAACCGTTGAAACCCGGAAAGTCGTTTGTGTCTCGCATGATCTTGTTAATGTATAAATTGATCGCATTCGATAAAGCGACTTCTTCCGAACGGGTGGCAGATTCATCGTCTTTTTTCCACAAGGTCGTTATCAGCGTTTTTATGCTCTCTTTCTTTTCTATGTCGAATCCGTCTTCGGAAAAGAACGGGTTGAATGTAATCGGTTCGTTTTCTTTATAGGTGATGTAAATCCCGTCTTTACCATTCGTCTTTTCATGTATGAGATTGCAAAGTCCGATATAACTGTTTCCCGTATCGACTAAAACTACATGTGTTCCTTGTTCGTAATATTGGCGTACCATGTGGTTCGTGAAAAAAGATTTTCCCGAACCGCTCGGTCCTAAAATGAATTTGTTGCGGTTGGTCGTTACTCCTTTTTTCATCGGCAAGTCGGAAATGTCTAAATGCAATGGCTTCCCGGAACGGTCGCACATTTTCAATCCGAACGGCGATAGGGAACTTCGATAATTGGTTTCGAAGGTGAATAGACAAACGGACTGTTCCAGAAAAGTAAAGAAACTCTCTTCGTTTGGAAAATCTCCGGCACATCCGGGAATACCCGCCCAATAGAGCGTAGGAACGTCTATCGTGTTGTAACGAGGTTTGCAACCCATCAATGCGATAGCCGAACCGGTATCGTTCTTAATCCGTTTCAATTCCGTATCGTTATCCGACCACGCCAATACGTTCGCATGACAACGTACCGCAGTTAAGCCTAAAGAATGAGCCTCGTTCAAATATAAATCGGTCCATTGTTTATTGATGGCATTCGCACGACTGTACCTTGATAGCGAATACAGATTTTTCGCCCGTTTTTCGAACTTCCGCAAAATATCATCCGAATTATCGATGAACACATATTGATTATAGATATGATTGCAAGGCAATAGTAAACCTACCGGCGAAGCGAACGATAAACGGCAATCAGAACGGTCGGTCGATAGTTTTTCGTATCGGCTGTCCGTATTGACGACGTTCGGTAAGTCGTCTATATCCGAAATCGTGTGCAGGCACAGCGTTTTATCCCCGATTTTTACGCTTTCCGGATTCAATTGAATATCTTTTAACGTAGTGGTATCGGATAAACTGAGAGAAAAATATTGCTCGATCAGTCCCGCTTCCTTTTTTGTGCCGACAATTTCGTTTTCCGTTAATCGAATCAAACGAACACGTCCGCTGTCATTTATAATCTGTTCGAATTGATCGACAGATTCCAAAAAGCGGCTCGCCGTATCCGGATCAACCTCTTTCGGAATGATAAAATTCCGACTTAAAGAAGTGGCTATACTCCGTTTGCTGCTCTGTTCCCGTGTCGTTTTGGTGATATACAGAAAACAGTTGTGGTACAAGTAGGGACGTTCGTTAAAATGGAGTTCGAACGACCGGGAAAGGAAACTTTGATCTTCCCGATTAATGTCCGGTTGATATTTTTCGACAGTAAACCAATCCTGTTTATGCACGATGCAATAATCGGGCAGTACTCGGATCGCTTTACACCAAATCGAGTGTATCGCTTCGTATTCTTTTGCCAGTAAAGTGTACAACTCCGGCAACTCTACCCGATACGCTACCGTTATGTCCGCATTTTTAGACACGATGCAATCGTTTTCTACCGCTAATACCGGTAGATGATTCTCGAGGGTCGAAATTCTCAGTGTATTTTTCATTATTTGCTTTTTAAAGTTTTGCGGAATATTTTCCGATTGGAAAGGTAATTCGGTCTGCTCTTTTGTGCCGATAATTTCATTAATCCGTGTTCGCCGTATTTGCGATTCATTTTAAAGGTGAAAAAGACCAGCGTTGAAGTGGCTGTAATACCGAATCCGATACAGAAAAATGAATTGATACCGATTGCATACAGGATAAAAACCACTAGAATTATACCGATCGAACCGCTAGCGAAAATAAAAAGGTACTGGCTCTTCAATCCTCTGAATTCAACGGGTTTTCCGACTCCCTTGTGAATATTGAACGTCGCCATTTTATAGGAAAAACGAACGCAGAATAGTTGCTGCTACAATTAAAAATATACAAGCACCCATCCATGAAGCGGCGACTTTACCGACATCGGGGTCTCCTGAACTGAATTTGTTATACACTTTAATGCCCCCTATTAATCCGATACACGCACCTACCGCATAGACGAGTTTGGTAAATGGATCGAAATAAGAGGTTACCATTTGCGTGGCTTGTGAAATTCCGGCGATACCGTTTCCCTCACCGTATGTGGAAAATGCCAGAAAGGAAAGGGTAATGAATAGATAAATTCGTTTGCTCATGACTTGATTCGACTTTTATTTTTTGTTTTTGGTTACTTATTTTTTTATCCGGTTTCGTTGCAGAATGTCGGATGTAAATTCTGCAAACCCTGGGGCTTCTTGTAATAATTGTTCGAATACCGCCGTATCTTTTATCTCGTTCAAAGTTCTCCGTATTTTTATTTCTTGCTGTTCGCTCATTTTTTCTTTGTTGCTTACTGCGTTCGCCAATTCCTGTAAATCTTCTGCCGATACGCCGTCGTTATCGAACTGCTCCTTACAAAATTGTACGATGTCTTTGTCTTCTGATTCATCCGGTATATATTTCTCTTTGGGTTTTAACGTTATGTTTATATTCGTTTCTCCAGTACCGCCCGGTGAGATAAAAGTACGGGTATTTTCGTCTGGTGATGCCGATTTTAGAGTCGTGGCATTATAAGTCCGTGTATGTCCGCACATGTCGTTTTTCAGTGCGGTTTTGATAATAATCTCCGTCTGTTCCGGCTCGCTTTCTCTTTTTTCGGTATTGTCTTTCCGGTCGTTCAGAAAACGCATTATCTCTTTTCGGTACATTTTCAAAAGAATCAATCCGTAATATATGATAGTTAAGATTATGACAATCAACGCTGTCAATACAATAATCGCTTTTTCCATTTTGATTTTATTTAAATTTCCAGATGTCGAAACGGCAGCCTTTTCGGGCGATAAGAGAAAGAATTTCTTTGTGATGCTGCCGAAAATGATTTTCTAAAACATGATCTACATATCCGTATATCGAAATGTTCTTTTCTGGGAATATGCATATCAAACTCGTTATTTTGGCATGAAACTCATTTCTGATATTCATACTCCTCCCGTTACGGGAAACGGTGTTCGCCGGTCGGAGATAAACAGTTTCATAATCCGTTGCTGATGGTATGGCTGTTTCTGATTTTTCATAAGGCATATACACCGTATTTCGAGAACTCTCCCGTTTCCATTTCTGCCATAACCGTTTTTTTACTTGCCGGATGACGATGATCTCCATTATAATCAGTATCAGAGTCGCAATGACGACTAATACGATGATGTACTCATTCATTAATATTTTCATATCCATTTATTTTTGGTTGAACATCTGTTTTTGCTTTTCTCGAATATAGACAATGATCGTTTCCCAATGTTTTTCGAAATGCTCTGTCAGTATATTATCGATGTAAGCGAAGAGACTCATGTTTAATTTTTTAGGGGATGCAGACAATACGGCTGATATGCGTTTGTGATATTCTTCCCGAATATAAATGGTCTTACCGTTTCGCCCGATAATGCCGGAAGGTTTGAGATAAGTGCTCTCATACGATTGCAGCCGTTTATCCGGTTTTTCACTGTTCTCTTTTTCTTTTATTTCCGAAGGTGTTTTCCCCAATGCCATTGCATCGGAATGTCTCATGATTTCTTCCAGAAATTTCTGTTCATCTTCGTTGTCGATTACTCCTTTTTTTGCCATGTCGTTATTGTATAAGGGTTAATGTTTCTTCGAATAATTCGGGAAGTCGACTTCCTTCTACCATCTTTTTATGTATTGGTAAATATGTACTGATAAAGTGCGTCCGGCTTCCGGGTGTCGCTTCTTTGTTAAATCTGACTGTATTGGGAATCGTCGTTTTTAAAATCGTAATTCCTAATTCGGAAATAGTTTCGTCATATACCTTGTAAAATGGGTTGCTTTCGTTCGCTTTGACTTTGTTCCAATATGCGTAAATTCCTTTGAGATTATATTGAGTATCTTCTACGATCTTTTTTTGTAAAAAGGTGATGAACCCCAGTGTACTGTCCATATCTATTTCATTGGCGGCTATCGGGGCGAAGATGTAATCCAATGCCGATAATGTGCGGATGACTCCCGTCGAATTGAGCGTACCCGGCATATCCATTAAAATTATATCGTAATGGGTATCGCCTTCTTTAATTTTGTTGGCTTGTTCTAGAATATCTTCCGGAAGACTTTTATATATAGGATAGAAGTTGCCGGATTTATCTTTTTGTGTTTTAGCTAGTTGACGGTAATATGCATCGTCGTGTATTAAATTTATATCTCGTCCTCGCATATGTACTATTGAATATTGGGGAAAATCGGCATCGATTACACATACTTTTAGATTCTTTGTATAGTGATAGTAACTTGCAGCTAATGCCGTGAAGCTGCTTTTTCCGATTCCTCCCTTTTGCCCGCTGAAAGCGATTAGTTTTGTTTTCATATTTTTTATTGTTAGTTGTTTGTCTTTCCGATCGTCTGTCCGTCTGTCTCTCCGATCGTCTGTCCGTCTGTCTCTCCGATCGTCTGTTCGTCTGTCTCTCCGATCGTCTGTTCATCTGTCTCTCCGATCGTTTGTCCGTCTGTCTCTCCGATCGTCTGTCCGTCTGTCTCTCCGATCAGCTGTCCGTTTATCGGTTACAGATACAAATAAAAGGGTGTTTTTCGGAATTTAATATAGATTGCGTATGCGTGGCATTATAAGTCCGCATACGTCCTCATATGTCTCTTTTGCAATACATTATAACTCGGAAACTCTTGATTATCTTGCAGCCGGAAAAAAGAGAGTGCAGAGAAAGGAATGTAACTGTCCGTAGATCCGTTTTTTCCAAAACGGAACTTTTCCGTCAGGAAAAAGCAAGTTATATTTTCGTGTCCCGAAAATAATTTCCTCCCTTTTTCTAAAGGGATAAATCCTAACTCCGAAGTCGTTGAATAGTAGAAAAGAATCATTAAATAAACCGTTTGAAAATGAAGAAAAAAGTAGGGCGTAAAAAATTGGACGATCCTTGTATTTTCAGGCACAGCCTGAAATTGAATCGTACGGATAATGAAACATTCCTCAGAATTTTTAGACAAACCGGACTACGAACGAAGTCTCAATTTCTGTATAGTTGCGTGTTTGAAAAGGAAATTCCTGTTCGGGTTATTCGTCAGGGTGACCGTGAATTATTGTCGGAACTATCGAATCATAATCGGCAAATCCGGATGTTAGGAGTCAATTACAATCAGATTGTACGGGAATTTCATGTCCGTTTTTCAGAAAGAAATGCTCGATTTTATTTAAAAGAACTGGTCGAGATCTCTACCGAAATTGTTTTTTTGTCCCGAAAGATCATTGATATAGCTCAAAAATATGATAGCGAAAATAACCGGCGGTAAGAGTTTTTATGGCGTTCTGAAATATAATTCGGATAAAATAAAGGAAGGCGAAGCAGATGTTTTACTTACCAATCATATTCCGTTTCCGCTTTCCGGAGAAAAAATTAACTTATCGAAAACGGCTCGATATTTTGAAGATTATATCCCGCCGAAGTGTCGTACAGTCAATCCTGTAGTACACATTTCTATCAATCCTTCTCCGGACGATCGTCTTTCAGATGAAAAGATGTTGGAAATCGCACAAGATTATTTAAAACAAATGGGATATGATAAACAACCCTATGTAATTTTCAAACATAGCGATATAGATCGAAAACACTTGCATATCGTTACTTCTCGAGTAGGAGAGGATGGAAAGAAAATAAGCAATTATAATGATTTTAAGGAATCGAAAAGAATATGCCGGGAATTGGAAAATAAATATAATCTGCATCCGGCGGTTATAAGTGAAAATGAAAATAAACTTCCGTTTAAACGGATAAAGTATGGGGATGAAAATATCTCTCTCCAGATTAAAAATATAGTCAGAGGTCTGATAAATACATATTCCTTTCAGTCTATGGGGGAGTTTAATGCACTGTTGTCTGTTTATAACGTATCATCCGAAATAATAAAAGGAGAGGTAAACGGTCTGCCGTATCGGGGGGTGGTTTATTCTGTTTCGGAGAATGGAAAACGAAAAAGCATTTCTCTCAAATCTTCCCAGATCGGCAAGATCGCCGGATATGAGAATTTGCAGAAAAAATTTAAACGGTCGAAAAATAGAATAGAAGAGTTCAACCTCAAAGCTCATACTAGACGAATCGTTTCCGAAGCGATACGCTTGTATCCGAATCGTTCCGATTTTGAAAAATACTTATCAAAAAACGGAATAACTCCCGTTTTCCGTGAAAATGAAAACGGTCGAATTTATGGAACGACTTTTATTGATCACCAAAGTAAAATCGCATTGAACGGCTCACAGTTCGGTAAAGAATATTCCGCTAATGCCTTTCAAAAGTTGTTTAGTCTTCAGCCTACCGAACCTTCGTGTTTTTCAACGAATGTCGAACCGCGGAAAATAGATTTTACGGATGTCACTTTACCTGTTTCCGGAACTGTGGATATTTCCCATGCTGTTTTCGACTTTTTTCCTGTCGACGATTCTTATTTGCCGGATGATTCGCTTTTAAGGGTACAAGCTCGGAAAAAGAAACGGAAAACCTTGAATAGATAAAACTTATCATATCAACCGCAATATTAAATTAAGATTATGCAACAAGAAGATGATTTACGCGCCCTGGCAAAGGTTATGGATGTGTTTAGGGCGGTTAGCCTGTTGTTTTTGCTGGCTCATTGTTATTTTTTTTGTTATGGCTTCTTTACGAAATGGGGACTTACATTGCCTTTGGTCGATCGTATTTTTCTCGATTTTCAACGGGAATCCGGATTGTTTTCATCGGTTTATCCGACTTTGATGTTTTGTCTTTTATTTCTGTTTCTCTCCTGTATGGGGAATAAAAGCAAAAAAAGCGAACGAATTTCCTTGAGGGAAATCATCGTGTTGCTCATTATCGGATTCGTGCTGTTTTTTATTATAAGTGGGATAATCCGAATTTTCTTTTTTTATCCGCTGATTTATATGTTTTCTCTTTTGTCTGGCTATGTGTGTTTGCTGCTCGGTGGAATCCGGTACGGACGTTTGTTGATCGGAAATAAGATGCTGGAAGATCCCTTTAATGATGAAAATGAGAATTTTCAGCAGGAAACCCGGTATTTGGGAAATGAATACTCCGTAAATCTTCCGACTCTTTTTCAGTATAAGGGAAAATTAAATAAAGGCTGGATAAATGTCGTAAATCCTTTTCGTGCGACAATGGTACTCGGTACGCCCGGAAGCGGAAAATCATTCGCCGTAATCAATAACTACATTAAACAACATATCGAAAAAGGTTTTGCGATGTATATATATGATTATAAATTCGATGATCTGAGTGTTATTGCTTATAATACTCTTTTGAAACATATAAAAAATTATTCGGTTCGTCCGGAATTTTATGTGATTAATTTTGACGATCCTCGGAGAAGCCACCGTTGCAATCCCATTGTACCTGAACATATGACGGATATTTCCGATGCTTACGAGAGTTCTTATACGATCATGCTCAATTTAAATAAAACGTGGATTCAGAAACAAGGAGATTTTTTTGTGGAATCTCCTATTATATTATTGGCTTCGATTATCTGGTTTCTGAAAATTTATCAAAACGGGAAATATTGTACTTTCCCTCATGCGGTAGAATTCTTAAATAAAAAATACGAGGATATATTTCCGATTCTGACTAGTTACCCGGAATTGGAAAATTATTTGTCACCCTTTATGGATGCTTGGCTTTCCGGTGCACAGGAACAATTACAGGGGCAGATTGCCAGTGCGAAAATACCCCTGTCGAGAATGATTTCGCCGGCAATCTATTGGACGATGACAGGAGATGATTTCAGTTTGGATATTAATAATCCGGAAAAACCGAAAATCGTCTGTATAGGAAACAATCCGGACAGACAGAATATTTATGGTGCAGCATTAGGATTATATAACGCCCGTATTATCCGGCTGATCAATAAAAAAGAAAAGTTGAAAAGTTCTGTTATTATAGATGAGTTGCCTACGATCTATTTTCGAGGTCTGGATAATCTAATTGCTACTGCCCGTTCGAATAAAGTTTCTGTCTGTCTCGGGTTTCAAGATTTTTCTCAGCTTGCCCGTGATTATGGAGATAAAGAAGCTAAAGTTATTCAAAATACTGTAGGGAATGTATTTTCAGGACAGGTAGTGGGGGATACCGCCAAAACGTTATCGGAACGTTTCGGAAAAATTCTTCAAAAACGGGAATCTATGAGCGTCAACCGTGACGACACATCTTTTTCTACCAGTACTCAAATGGAAAGTTTGATACCTCCTTCGAAAATTTCAACGTTAACGCAGGGAGTGTTTGTGGGTGCAGTGGCGGACAATAATGATGAACGTATCCCTCAGAAAATTTTTCATTGCGAAATGGATATAGATACGAAGAAAATCGGTATCGAAATGAGCCGTTATCATCCTATCCCCCGAATACGGGATTTTATGGATGATGAAGGAACGGATCGTATGAAAGAGACGATAGAGGAAAATTATTACCGGATTAAAAATGAGGTTGTACGGATTGTCAATGACGAACTGGAACGGATTAATAATGATCCGGCTTTGAGACATCTGATTCCGTGACGGTTTTAGATGACATGTGCGGACATATGCGGACTTATAAAGCCATATATCGGAAAAATGATTCGTTTTCGATCTTACTCCTTTATATTAGATCGATTTTTAACTATAAATCATGGTGTTATGAGCAAAAATATTTCTAAAGAACAAGAAAAAATCGCTTTGGTTATCTATGATAAAGAAGCAAAAACGGTTAATGGCGTACAAGTGGACGAATCGAATCCGGGCAAATATCGAACCGCACCTTTCGATAATCGGTTTACTCCTTTTTATTTCGATCCGCAAAGTGATTTGCTGACGAACTTTATCCGGAATTTCGGTCGACAATATGAAAATCCTTCTCGTTTCGCTATCTATTCTATCCCGAAAAAATTCGTTAAAAATGTTACCGAAATGTTTTCGACGAAAAACAAAGAAAGCGTTCTTTCCAAAAAAGGAACATTGCTGTCGCAGAAATTTTCATCGGAATCTAAATCCGTACTTCCGGAGAAGCCGGTAATACAAACGGGTAAACAATCGGAAATGACGCAACCCGAGGAATCGCGGATACAGGAGGAAAAAACATCGGATAAGCCGGAGGAGGTGCAGACCGTAGAACAAGAAAAAAAACAGATAGGGAAAGAGAACAGGCAACCGCCTTTCCCTTTGGAAAAATTTGAATGGAAAGAATTCGAACGACTCGGACTTTCTCGTGCACACTTGGAACAAATGAATCAGGGTAAATATTTAAATTCTTTGCAATATGGAAACGTGCTACCGTTAATGGTCAGTACTTCCTTTCAAACGACAAGCGGTTCTAATATTGAGGTGACGGGACGTTTAGGTGTTAAAATAAATGAAAAAGGGGATGTCGTACCTAAAATTCTCGGTATTAAGAATAGCATTGATCTGAACATCCCTTATAAAGAATATACATTTACTGCTGAAGATCAAAAAAATTTACGATCGGCTGGGGGAAATCTCGGTCATCCTGTCAAACTTGTTCTCGATTCGAATAAGCCGAACGTAAAAACGGAATGTTTCGTGTCTTTGGATCAGGCGACCAATCGCCTCGCTCATAGACCGGTTTTCGCACTGCATATACCCGATGAATGGTTCGGGGTCAAATTCAGCACTAAAGAAAAGAGAATACTTTCTTCGGGCGGGAAAATTTATCGTAAAGATTGGCATTCGAAAACTACGGGACAAACATATTCCGGATCAGCTCAATATAATGCGGTATTCAATCTTATTCAGGTTGCTTTCGATTCCCCTAAACAGTCTCAAACTGTGGAAATCAAAGATCGAGAAAAAAATAACAAGGAACAAAAGAGTTCCAAACTACCGATCCCTGCATCCAAACAATCAGTTTCTAAACCGATAAAATTATAATCCTGATGAAACTGATTATTGGGGAAAATAGGGAGTTCGATTGCTGTGGAAACAGACAACGGCGTATTGCTTTTCAGTAATACGCCGCTTGGCGATAGTGGTGAATCATTTCTCGATATTCCCGATCGTTATACGTGGTTTCCTAAAGAAAATGATTCGTGAAAATGCCGTTTGCAATACCGTTAATAAATCATTTAAATTTATTGAAAATGTCATTTATAAAAAATTTGCTTGATAGCATTGCCGGTAATAAGCCGGATTCTCTTTTTGTTTTGGTCGATAAAAAGGGCATTATGAGAGATTTTGCTTTTAATAAAAAGGGGGAAGCTCCGAATCGAACTTTGGCCGATTTTATTGATAAACGGTTGTCGATTAGCAAGGATGATGGATTTGTTCCGGATAATTCGATTTTGAAATATGATCTTAAAAATTTATATATTCCTTTTTCTCAAAGAAATCGAGGGAAATATTTTGCAGAGGGCATTTTTTCTTATCTGCATAAAGAGAATGTTGCACCGGAACTTTCCATGTCTTTGCGGGATGCGGCTTTTGCCGTGCAGAAAGGTATCGATTTGAATAAGTTGGACGATCTTTCTGTATTATCCGGCGGTTTATTAGAAAAATACGATGATTACAGCCAGTTCTTGTATAAACAAGACCAGCTTTCGGTACTTTATAAGGACGATTTATATTTTGTCGTCGAAACAAATCCGGGAGATTCCTTTATCATTGCTCAAAATGATAATGGCAGAAAAGAATTAAAAAAATATATGCAGGATATTGCCGACCGTTTTTTCACCGATAAGAGTTTACCGGACAGTCTTAAAATATTTTCGGTACGCTATGATGAGCATACCCGGACGATCAAACCGGATGAGGTAGGGTTTTCAAAGGAATATAACTTGAATCCTAATCAGAAAAATTTTTTGCGGTTCGTCGAAGATTTCGAATTGAACATATCGCAAAAAAACGATACCTTGATTAAATTATTGTATATGGAACGATTCGGTTATGATAAGGACTTCGTCAGTTGTATGCCGGAGAAATTCAGGCGGGAGTTCAATGGGTTGGAACGGGAACTGTACGACCTCTCCGATACTCCTTATTACAGGACTCAGAAAGGGTTTGCGGAAGAGAAAGGTAAAGAAATCTCTGCATGCCTGCTCGATCGGGAATTCGATTTGAGAGGCAGAGTTTCATTGAAGCATGCATTATTGGATTGGTCCAAAGAGTTGGAAGTCGGAGGACGGATTTTGAATTCTGTCGAGAGGACGGATTTATTCAACGGGAAATCTCTGTATCTCGATAAGGTGAAAACCGGAAACGGAAATAATGTGGGTATCTATATTTGGTACGATTCGTATCGTAATCAAATATTAAACTCCTCTCAACCCCCTAATGATAAACGGTTGCGACATAAAAACAATAAAGAGGTAAATAGAATAAAAATACAGCCTCAGAACAGAATATAGAGAGACAGAACAATGAAAGGATGTATGATTAGAAAGACAGGTAATTACCTGTCTTTCTTTTTTTTATTATAATTTTCGATAAATTGTATGACGTCTTCCCGACGATAAAAACAGAGTCGTTTGATTTTCAAATAAGGCAGTGCGTTTTCCTTTTTGTAGCGGGCTAAAGTGCGCTTACTGATATGCAGTAATTCACAAAGTTCAAAAGTATCCAATAGTTTTTTTTCGGGTACACTGACTATCTTTCTTTCCGATAGCTCGGATTGTAGTATTAATTTGTCTAATTTGCCGTTGACCGTTTCGCAGGTATCGGCAATCTGATTCAGTCGGTTTACGATCAGATTGATGTATTCGCTCTCAGTCATCGTTTACCGGATTTGGGTTCGAGGTATTCTTTTTTATGCTTTTCGAAATAATTTTGATCGCAATTGATTGCATGAAGGGAAACGAGTTTCTCTATATCATCCATCTTATAAATGCATCGCCGATTGAATGTCGTAAATTGTATTTTCCTTGATTTTCGTAATCTTTGTAATGTCCGATTGCTAATACGCAGTAATTCGCAGACTTCTTCCGAGTTCAGCCAGCGGGTCGTTTCTCCTTCTTTATTCAAATATGAGTTGATGACGTACATATAAATCGTATCTATCTTTTTAAGCAGTTCCTTGACTGCTTCCATTTCAATCGTCAATACTTCCATTACATCGAGTTTTAAAGTTATACTGCAATATTAGCTTCGATTTTACGCCGGAACAATAGGGTGCTGCGCTGTGCGTCGTATTTTATTTTATATTGAAAATCAGATAATTATTAGTATTTTTATCTGTGATTGAATTATTTTTATAATCATATTGTTTTTTTTATGTATCTAATGGTATCCGTCAATCGGATAAAACGAAACACGGAGACAAAAATGTCCCCGTGTTTCATTTGTTTTTCCTCTTATTTTGCATAATAATCTTGAACTTTCATCTCTAGATTTTCTCGCAGACGATCTAATAGACAAGCGCAATTCTTTTTTCGTCGGAATACTGCCGCTTTTTTATCGTTTGACCGACCGAATCTGACATTAAAAAGGTTTTCAAAGGCTTGTATCAGCATACTTGTCGTTAAATTTTCTCCTGTCGTAGTCGTTATTATTCCTGTACCGATAAAGGCTATAATCAACTCCATTAAGTCGTTTAAACTTCCTTTCCATCGTAAAACGGAACTTTGTTTTTTCACGCTACCGATGACCTGGAAGTGTTCGGGACGTTCTAAACGCATTTGTAATATCTCTTTCTCAATTTGACACATGATAGAGAGTTGCCGTATAATTTCGTGTTTTTCTTGTTTTAAAGAGCTATGTTCCGATTGGGATAAAAGAAATTCGGAGTATTGCAATTTCAATTCTAATTCTCTCAGACTCCGGTAACAAAATGGTATATCGCCTTCTTTTATGCTGAAATTCAATAATTTGGTTTTAAAGATTCCATATGTGTTTTTTAAACTTTCTGCATTTTCAGATGTTTCTAAATTCTGAAAAATGACATCGTCTATTAGTCGATTCATAGGCTATGCTATTACGTATTAATGATGATACAGACGGTCAGCGCTAAAAATCTGTGTGTTTTTAGTAAGCAATTACTTTATATATTAACAAAAATAAAATGTATAGAGTTCAAAAGGTATGGAACGATGATTAATTTACATGCTTATCTTCGAAAAGTACATAATATGAGTTTTTGCAGTATAATATTTTTTAATATTTTGATACTTATTTTTATATGAAATAAGTGGTTTAATATCAGTTGATTAATTATATTTGTATAATTAGTTGACGAAGAAAAGGAAAGTCCCATTTTGGATGAATCTAAAGGAATTAAGCCTATCGGATAGGATACTAAAAAAACAGAAAATTCGATTCATAGTAAAAAACATAGTCCGATTTTTTTTTAGTATATATAAGTGATTGACTATCAGATAGAATAAAGATATAGTTCGAGCCTCTCCGGGGTCACTGGAAACAGTCTTTAAAGTCTCTGACTTGACGCTTAAAGTCCTTAGATACAGTTATCTAAGGACTTTTTTGTTTTTATCTTGTTCTTTTGAAAGTCACGAAAGAATTTTCTTTATAAAACAGTAGAGCCGCCGAATAATTCAGTGGCTCTACTGTTTTATAGAGTTTGATAATCAATTATTTGCTTGTATTCCTTCTGCTACGATACGGAAATTCTTTTTCAGTTTTATATCTTCGGATGAAGCTCCGATGCGAACTTCAAATTCCCCCGGTTCTACATTCCAATTCATATTAATATCCAATATTTCGAGATCTTCGGGATGCAGAGTGAATTGTATGTTTTTCGTTTCTCCCGGTTGCAGGGAAACACGTTCGAAGCCTCGTAACAGAGATTCATAAGAGATTACACTGCTCACTTTATCTTTTATGTATAGCTGTACGATTTCATCTCCGGCTCTTTTTCCTGTGTTCGTGATATCGAACGATACCTGAATATCGCCTTTAGGGCCTTGTTTCTCGGGGGAAACTTTCAGATTGGAATATTCGAATGTCGTGTAACTGAGCCCGAATCCGAAAGGATACAAAGCTCCATTGACCCGTGTTTTTCCGTATCCGTTCGGTCCGGCTTCGGGCTGTTTCGACTGAGAGGCCGGTTTGAAAGGGAAGTTCAATTCTATTTGTCCCAATGTTTTGGGGAATGTGACCGGAAGTTTCCCTCCCGGATTATAATCTCCGAAAAGTGTTTCTGCAATGGCAGTTCCTCCCATTTGTCCGGGAAACCAGGCTTCCAGAATTGCCGGAATATAACGGTCTGCCCAGTTGATGGTAAGCGGTTGTCCGTTGATGAGAACCAGTACGACCGGTTTTCCTGTGGCATACAACGCTTCGAGGAGTTGTTGCTGACGTCCCGGCAAATCGAGTCCCGAACGAGATTTACTTTCTCCGGTACTTTCTTCATCTTCACCGAGTACGGCAATGACAATGTCGCTTCGTTCTGCTTTTTCGACGGCATTTTGTATTTCTTGCTGTTCTTCTGTCGTCAGCGGAGAATGTATAATTTCGCTTTCCGGCCATTTGGCATCTTTAACCTTACAGCCTAAAGCGTAATCGACAGAAACTTTATTCCCGAGATAATTTTTGATACCTTCATATACCGTGATATTTTCCAGTTCTTGAGGTCCGTAACGGCTTACCATATAATTTTCTTCTTTGGCAAGCGGTCCGGTGATCAATATTCGGGACAACTTGTTCTTATCGAGAGGCAATAGATTATTTTCGTTTTTTAGAAGAACCAAAGATTGACGTTGTATATCGAGCACAAAGTCTTTGTTCTTGTCTGCTCCGACGATTTTATCTGCGGCTTTAGGATCTGCGACAAAGGGTTGGTCGAAAAGTCCGAGACGGAATTTCACCCGTAAAACGTCAGCGACACGCTCGTCTATGACTTTCATCGATAATCGTCCCTCTTTTACCAATTTTCGGGCAGGCAGAATGAAAATATCCGGTGCGGCGAAAGTCGTTCTTACGTTGAGACCGGCTTCAAGAACCATTCTTACCGCTTCTTCGTAAGTCTCGGCGACGTGATGCTTGTTATATACATACTCTACCGCATCGCTGTCACTGACAACATAACCGTCGAATCCGAATTCTTGACGAAGTAACTGGGTCAAGAAGTAATAACTTGCGGTAACCGGAACGCCGTCCCAGTCGTTATAACTGCTCATGACTCCCATCGGGTGGGCGTCTTGAATTACTTTTTTGAACGGATACAGATGCATCTGGTGCATTTCTCGGGGCGCGACGTGGGGGTCGGTGCGTACACTGCCGTCCCGTCCTCCTTTGGGAACGCTATATACGGCAAAGTGTTTTAGAGTCGCAGCTACTCCTTGTTCTTGGATACCTTTGACCATTTGTGTTCCGAGTGTAGCGACAAGAAAGGGATCTTCTCCATAGCATTCAAGAACACGACCCCAACGGGGATCTCTGGCAAGGTCTAATATCGGCGCATATATGTTGGTATATCCGAGAGCTTTGGCTTCTTTTCCCGCAATTGTTCCGGCTTTGTAAATCAAAGGTGCGTTCCATGTGCTTCCGATACCGATAGGTGCAGGTAGAGGGGTCGCTTTTGTATGATTGAGTCCGTGTATCGTCTCGTTGGAGAAGTCTACCGGAATACCCAGACGGGTCTCTTCGATAAACCATTTTTGAGTTTTGTTGATTGCTTCGGCATGTTTGCTGAAAGGGTAGATCAGGTCTTGGGCGATTTTCGCACCACGACCTACACCGTTCAATTGTTCATCGATATTGGCAATCCCGTCTTTCCAAATTTTATTTTTCCATTCCGGAGTCGGTAACGAGTCGCTCATTACCCGTTTATATCCATATAAAGTTGCCAGTTGACAGGTCTTTTCGTCCAGATTCATTTGAGATAATAAATTTTGCACTCTTTTTTCGACCGGTTGTTTAGGATCTTCGAATACATCCATTTTTCCGTTTTTATTGAAATCGATCCAGCCGTCATGATAAATAGAACCTTTGTTCACTTTGGCAAAAGCCATTTGTCCTGCCAGAAAAACGCTCCCGGCGATTAGCATACATTTTTTCAGCATAGTGTTTTTGTCGCGTGTTTTCATAAAATTCGATTATGCGCAAGTTATTTTCTACAAAGAAAAGTATATTCTCTTAATTTTTTTATAATATCGGGTTAACGGGAATCTTAAAAACAGATTAATTCCTTTTTTATACCAATGATTCTGTTTTTGGAGGTTTTATTCTCTGAATTTAGCTATTCTGTACCTTGTATCTCTAAGAGATAACTTTTACCTTTGTCAGATAAATGCAGTAAAAATGAAAAAAGTTTTATGTCCCAAATGCGATAATGATATAACGTTTAATGAGGATCGTTATGAAAAAAATGTCTCTTTGTTTTTCGTTTGTCCTTATTGCGGAAAACAGTTCAATGTGTCGGTTGCCGATTTGACGGATGATCAGGAGATTTCTGATTGCGGTTTTATCGTCGTATTGGAAAATTCATACGGATATCGTCAAGAACTTCCTCTTTTTATGGGAGATAATATAATAGGACGTCGTTCTAAGGGAACGGAAGTTCATGTTCCGATAGAGACTACGGATATAACCCTTGCACGCCAGCATTGTGTTATTAATGTAAGGAAGAACAAGTCCGGAGGTTTTATATATACGTTGCGTGATTTTCCGAGTGTATCCGGGACATATTTACGGCATGAGCGTCTGGGGAAAAAGGAGCGTGTGGTTTTGGAAGACGGGGCTATAATAACGGCGGGTTCAACGACATTTATCGTACATTTTGTAGGAGTGCAGGATAATGAAGATTAAAAACAGCATATATGCAGAACATTATTCTTTTTGATACGACGGGAATTCATCAGGAATTTCTGCCACTGACATTTACAAGGCCGGTTTCGGATATACGTATCGGTATCTTTACGATACGGGAAAAATGGGAATCTTGGTTTCCGGGAATCTATTCTTATGACACGGTTGATTATTTGACGGTGAAATATCCGATGAATACTGCTTCGATTAGTTTGTTTATTGCCGGAAATGTATGTCCGGATGAGAAACTGGTAGCAGCTATTTCTTCTTTATCAGAGTGTGAATCTTTTTTTTACGGAGATGAACTGATTGCGTTTTACGGATCGTTGGATGCTTTCCGTAAGAAAGATTTCGGTGTAAAGCATATTTTGAATGAAGAGCCTTTTATGATTCGGAAATTGTATGATATATTTCTGAAAAACGGAGAGGCTTTAGAAATAGATTATCGACATATCGTCTCTTCCAAAAAGTCCGAACCGTTATCTGTATCGAACAAGGTTGTCGGAGATCCTTGTTTTCCCGATGGCACACCTAAAATATTTATAGAGTCGGGAGCAGTTGTCGAATGTTCGATATTGAACGTGACAAAAGGTCCGATTTATATCGGGAAAGATGCTGAAATTATGGAAGGTGTATGCATCCGTGCTCCTTTTGCGGCATGTGAGCATGTGGTCGTGAATATGGGAGCGAAGATTTACGGAGCGACGACATTAGGCCCTTATTGTAAAGTAGGAGGAGAGTTGAATAATGTGGTGATGCTTGCCTATTCAAATAAAGGACATGATGGATTTCTCGGAAATTCGGTTATCGGAGAGTGGTGCAACTTGGGAGCTGGGACAAATGCATCGAATTTAAAAAATGATTATAGCGAGATAAAACTGTGGAATTATCCCACAGGTCGTTTTTTGCGTACTGGTTTGCAATTTTGCGGGTTGATGATGGGTGATCACTCCAAAGCAGGAATTAATAGCATGTTCAATACCGCTACGGTTGTCGGAGTGGGGGTGAACATACATGGTTCTGGTTTTCCTCGAAATTTTGTGGCATCTTTTAGTGAGGGCGGTGCTGCCGGCTTTTCTGATGTGCAGTTATCTAAGTTTTATTCGATTGCTGAACGGATGATGGCACGGCGAGGAAAAATACTTACCGATGTCGATAAGGATATTTTGGAGGCAATCTATAATCAGACCGAGAGTTTAAGGTAAAGATCGAGACAGCGGGGAAACTTTTGTGAAGAATCTCCCTGCTGTCTCGATCTTTGATTATTTTACGACTCTTTTGATTTCTTCTTTTACCAGTTTCTCCATGATTTTGTAACCGTCTCCGTTCGGATGTACTCCGTCTTTGCTCAACTTTTCAGGAAGCCCGTTCTTTTCATCTTTCATAGCAGAAAAATAATCTACATACCCGTATTTGTTTGCTTTGGCATAAGCTTCTATTTCTTTGTTTAAGGCCATAATTTTTTGAGGAGCATCTTTGATATCGAGCCGCCATTTTATTTGTGAGGCAGGAAGTACCGATGTAAGAATCACCTTGATTCCGTTTGCTTCGGCAATGGAAGCCATAGCTTTGATATTGTTGAGTGTAAATTCAGGATGATAAGCGCCAGTATTTTCAGCGACATCGTTTGTCCCGGCGTTAATGACTACTGCTTTCGGTTTGAGGGCGACAACATCTTCGTAAAAGCGCATAAGCATTTGCGGACTTGTTTGCCCGCTGATTCCACGACCGATATAATTGTTTTCAGTGAAAAATTCCGGGTGTGTGCCGACCCAACCTTCGGTTATGGAGTTACCCATAAATACCACGCGTTTTTCTTTTTTTGTGGTAGCCGGAAGTTCTTGATTTGCTTTTTCATATTTCCGGATGTTTGCTTTTTCGTATAAATCTTGAGATTTAACGGAGGAGATGAACGGGAACGAAAATAAGACAGTCCCACAGACGATTAAGATTAACTTTTTCATTTTCATATTATTAATTATGTGTATTTAGATAATCGGAACAGAGTGAATAGGTAATTCCGTCGGCAATACCTATGGTAGGTACCCATATCGATTTACAGTTGAGGTGTCGTGTTATTTGTATAAATAATTCTGCGGCGGGTACGATAACGTCTGCTCTATCAGGTTTCAGATCATACTGCTTCATTCGTTCTTTTATGGGGAGTGCCTGAAGCATGTTCGATACTTGATACAAGGATTCGAGCGATAACGGTTCTCCTTTTGCCGTACCCGACAGTTTATATATTTTATTAATATTTCCGCCAGATCCTATGATAGAAATATCAGGATATTCCGATGCTAACGATCTCAGGTCGGAGTATAGTTTAAGAAGTTCTTCTTTTCTGACTTTATTGTTAAGGATGCGTACGGTTCCTATGTTATACGAACGAGAATCCTTGAGTTTACAGTCTTGGATCAGACTTATTTCGGTACTTCCTCCTCCGACATCTACGTATAAATAATCTCCCGGACGATCTAATATATCGACGATATGACTGTCATATACGATTCTCGCTTCTTCTTTTCCGTCGATAATATCGATGTTTATTCCGGTTTGTTCAGATATGTAACGGACAACTTCCGATCCGTTCGAAGCATCCCGCATAGCGGAAGTCGCACAGGCCCTGTAACTGATGACTCTATATACTTGCATCATTTGTTTAAATGCAGCAATGAGCCGTAATAGCCGTTCGGTCTTGTCGTTCGAAATTCTGCCTAATGTGAAAGCATCCTGTCCCAATCGTAAAGGGACTCTGACGATGAAAGTTTTTTTTAGTTGGTTTGCCGTCTCTCCTTTATATATTCCCTTTATAAGCAGACGCACGGCATTTGATCCTATATCGATTGCTGCAAAATTTATTTGCTCCATAAATTTTTTCGTTTTTCTTTTGCGAATATAATGAGAAAAAATTTGTTTTTATCCTGGATGATTCTGAAAATCGTCTTAGAACTTGTCTGAGTTTTTACGTAGTCTCTCCAGAGGGGAATCGTACCGATATATCGTTGGCAACGTTATAGACCGAAAGAAAACGCAAAGATGACCTGATAGTATTTTTATTGTAAAATTTAGAAAGCTACTTAATGGTGCTTATCGGGCAAGATCAAGGCGGATCGATATACCGAAGCTACTGTCTGAAATAGGATATGAAGTCGATGATACCAACGGGGTGTTGATTTGGTGGTCATAGAAAGCCCGTAGTGTAATGAGTTTGCTTAAAGCATAATCGGCAGAGAAATTAAGCATCATTACTTTTGTACCGGAAGTAGCCTGAGTGAAATTCTGTTCAATACGACGTATTAAAGATTGATCTCTTTTGAAAGAGAAGTTTGCCCGTAATTTCAGATCATTGTTAAATGTTCCTTGTTTGCCGCCTTTTCCTCTCCAAATGGCGTTGAAATCGGTAATTGTATAGCCTGCTCCGACGGTAACGCCTTGACTTGTATATTCGACGATTTGACCTGCCGAAGAATTCAGGCTTAATGTACGAGAATTTTGATATTCTACTTTAGCGGTAATACTGTTTTTAAAGGTCATATCTAATCCGAGCAGTGGAGCAAAACTTTCATTGATGCTTACTGAAGAGATATCGTATGGAGAGGATGGTATCGGATTTCCGGTGAGTTCGTCTTTCGCAAAACCGAAATCTTCTTCCTCAGCTTCGGCCCAGTTGAGGAAAGAGGAAAAAGAACCCACCGTATAAGTACACCGGTAGGCATGACTCAAAACGATACTTTTGAAGTATTTTTTTAATGCCTTTATTTTAGAAAGTCCGTCATAGGTTATTTTCCAGTTAGGCAATAAACTTCTAATCGACGGAAAAGCCGTCAATCCGATTTTTCCAGCGTCTTTGCCACTGTAAGCGGCGATGAATGCAGGTATCATGACATCGGGAGAATTACGGTTAACTCCTCCGTTTTCTGAGTTATATCGTTGTCCGACTAATCCTTTTTCACTGATAAATCCTGCTGAAGGATATGTCATTCGGCTGTACTTGGCTTCTAATCGTTGAGCAATAATTTCTCGATTTTGTAAGAAGTTTTCGAAGGCTTTAGAATAATATCCGTTCGATGCCTTTGCGCTTTTTAAAGATGAAGCGATCGCTATATGGGTCATTGTGAAACTTCCTCCCCGTATGGTGGGCATACCATCATACATGAATTGTATTTGATTGTTGTTGCTCACGGTGCGGTTGGCATTTAGCGTGATTTTAAATCCTTTAAACGGTTCTAAGGTGGCATCTATGCTGAATTCTTCTGTACGATTCATAATGGCCGGACTTACCAATGAGTCGTTGACAATAAGCCAGCCTCGGTCTTTGATTTTTTTGATATAGCTTTCGTCCGTCAATCCGAAAGCGAAATCAAGACCCGGAGCTAAAGTACTGGTCGCTGTGGATTGTCCGAACATGTCTCCTACATTAGGTAAGAAAGACGGAATATACATTGAGTTACTGCTTTTGTAATGGACGTTCACATTTCTTACCATCATGGCAAACCGTGTTGTGTATTCTGCTGCTTTATACCAGAAAGAATCTTCAGGACGTTTGCCGGGCAATACGGTTAGTGTTATTTTGGCCGTATCTCTGTTCTCTATAAGGATTGTATTTTTGTCTACTACTTTATATTTTACGGAATAATATACTCCGTCTTTGGTTTTTGCGGAAACTTTTACTTTTTTATTGTCCAGATTGTGTTTCACCGTAGTTGTCGTGTCGCTTTTTAAAGAGATGCTGCGCTGGAATCTTTTTTTCTGTGCACTGGTACGGGAAGATGTCCGGGAAGTATTGGCAAACTTCCGATTTACTTTTTTCAGAAAATCCGCTTTGTTGTAAAGAGTCTCCAGATTGAAACGACCGTCGATTCCGAATTGGCCTTGATTATTCAGATTATTACCCATTGTTGTTTCACTGTCGATATAAACCCCTCTGTCCCAAGAATATGTTGAATTATATTTTGCCGATAGAGTCATCCAGTTCAGCATAGGAATTTTAGATAACGGAACGTCGAAAGAAGCATTGAATGTCTGGTTATAATTCCAAGGTGTTCCTAAATGCCATATACTTTGCATGACCGTGTCTTTCCATGCTTTATATTCATCGGGGAAAAGTTTTTTATTTACTACACCCGAAGGTTCGTCGATACGGGCATTTGTCATGGTAGATAAAGACATATTTAAAGATTTCAACAGATTCCACTGAATAGAGAACTGTCGATCCCATAAGAAGTTCTTGCTTACCGAAATAGGAAGTTGTGTGCTTGTGCCATCTTCTCCTAACTCTCGCAATTGTTGTTCGTAATAGTAACGGGACATATTGGTATAGAACGAAATATTATTCGGTACATAGTTGATACTCATATCTTTGATAACCTTCAAATGTTTCGATCTGCTTTTTAATGATTTAAAAGGTTGAAGGGGTTTCACATACGGTGTATAACTGTAACTGAAATTTCCTCTTCTGTCCAGCGTATTCTCGAATAGAGTTGTCGGGTCTTGCTTATTTTGTATGTTTGACGAGTAGCTAAAAGTAAAGTTTGCCGGATCATAAGGCATCGGATTTTTACTTTGTATGTCGAATTTCAATCCTGATACGCTGAAACTTTTAACTGTCGATATGTCGATAGAGGCATTCTTGATCGAATCCCTTTCTGCATCAGAACCGGCAGCGTCTAAAGCATCTGACAGTAAAATGTCCTGATCGAGCGGATTATATTTCGGTAAAGTTCGTTCTTCTGATAATGAATAGAATATCGGTGCTTTGAGTTTTAGCTTTTCAGGCAAAAAACGACCGACATCCACCATTGTCGCTATATTGTATTGATAATAGTCGTCGAGTCGACGTTCGTTGAGGCTTTGATCTATTCCTCCGAAGCCGCAAGTTTCGATATGTCCACCGAAATTTACGGTAGCGATGTCGGATATCGCCAAATTTACGTTAGCTCGTGCAGCCCAGCCACCACTTTCGTTAAATCCGGATAATCTGAGTTCGTTAACCCATACTACGATATCTTTATTAGTTCCCGCATTATTCCGGACACCGATCATAATTGTCGATATGTCGGACAGGCTCGGATTCCCGATTACCGAGACTTTATTTCTCGGGTGATCCGGATCGTATATCGAATAAACGTCCTGATAGCTTGAACCTTCATCCCCTCTTCGTTTTGCCGCATTCCGTTTTAATTTCAATTCTGTTACCAGAGACAAGGGAAAGTTGATCATGTTTTGTGTCGGCCAAACGGTCTCTTGATCTTGTGTGTTGTATGTGTTATAAGTTCCCGGAGGAGTAAGTGCCAGAGGTACTTCATATTCGTAATAATTGTTTCGATAATCAGATCCGAAACGAATGAATACGGAAGTTTCTCCGTTCCTTAAGTCTGTGTTATCATCGATCAGTTTTTCGGCATGAGTAAACATTTGCAGATATTTGTAATTCCGCATGTCAAGACTTGTATTCTTATATACAGCCCGAGCATTTTTTGGTGGTAAATCTCTTATTTTCAATGATAAAGATTGCTCGTTTAATTGCGTGATCTGGGATTGGTCGGGAGAAATTATTCGGCTGACTCCCGGAGGTAACACATAGTTTACGGGTGTTTGTCCCGCATTTTCTTCTATATTGACGACCGATACATCTAATTCCCCTTCTGCCGGTAGTGACGTGTTGGGAGATTCTCCTGTTTGCAGACGAAGAGAATAGCTCCTCCAGTCTCCCCGTACGAGTTCGAGCGAAGCAAAACGCAGGTGAGTTTCTCTTTCGAATCCGGTCATAAACATTCGGGCAAAACGAATTGTCTTGAAATCTTGTATAGAACCGTATTTTTTTCGTGGAATATGAGTTTCATCGTCGCTGTCGTCTTTCAAAGGTATTTTAAATTGATACCATGTAACTTCTGATTCCTGACCATTTCTCAGACGAACGACAGTCGTGCGTTTATCAGTGATGTAATTTCTTCCTACTTGAAGATTCTGAGGAGATATTTTTATACCGTATTCATAGTATCTTTCATATTCGTTCAACGTGTTGTCTTGATTGATATCTTCGACGTCCGGAACACTTTTGGAGGATTGATAGTATTTGTCGGCAGCATCATCCGGAGAGCTTGAGTTCCCTTCTACTCCGTTATAATGTTTATATCGGCTAAGAATATCGAGCTGCATGTCATCGTAATCTACACCTCTGTAAAAATGATAATTATCTCCTGCAGGGTCGTTCAAAGGAGAGAACGGATCTTCCAACATTTTGGCTTGAGCCTCTGCCGTCGTATTTTGTTTCAATTTCTCTAAAAAGTCGGAATAGGTGAAAAATGTAAATTCTTCATTGTTTGTAAGCCCGTCGAGTCCGACGTCTTGTTTTTCGCGGGCACCGTCTGCATTCTCGAAAGCATAGGTCATAGATTGGCGTTTCGAAACTTTTCCCCATACGGTGGTTGTCAGATTCGATTCATCTCCATCGACAGGAAGACCGTTTTCGAACGATTTCATACCATCTTTCAGTATATCTTCCGATATTTCTCCAAAATTGAAATACAGGTATCCGACCTGACTTTCATTTCCCGGATTGTCCGGATCGAGGAACGGATCCATCATCCAAAATTGTAAATATTCAATGTTTGCAGCTTCAAAGTCGGTATTATCCATTTTTCTCATAATTCCTCCCCAACGTTGTTCCGGGAATTTGAGAGAACCGTCGTTGTTTATTTTCTCCGCATCGACGTTGTAAGGGCCTCGTTCTGTCGGATAATACGATAGGTTCAGAACTTGTAGGACAGAAGATTCGCCGTAACCGAGTTCTTTGTTCGGGAATACCTCGCTGACATCGATTTCCCGTACATAATGATTAGATAATTGATCTAAATCGTTTTTAATATGGGCAGGAGTTAACGAGGAGTTTTTTTGAGTAAACATCCGATCGATATAATACCAAGATATTAAAGCTCTGTTTTTTCCGTAATCTGCATTGTTGGAGTATTTTGATTCGGGAAACATAGACGGAGTCGAGGCAAGAGACCACGAGTATGGAGTCCTCAAATCATAACCCGATTGAGAAGACTCGAAGTCATCGATATAGGAGAGCGAGTTGTTTTTTCCTTTTCCCGGTATTAACTGTGCAAATTCTGCATTCAGCGATAATCGCGACGGAGCTGTAGCATTCACGGTCGGTATTTTGTTGATCAGAGATGTTAGCCATTGGAATTCTGTATTGTAAGAAGTATTTAATCCCCACAGAGTATTATTCAGCACTTCATCTCCGATGTTAACTTTCTCGGTCAGAGATTTTTCTCCTAAATGCATAATCGTAGCTCCGACATTAAAATCTTTAGAAAATGCATAATTGAGATCCAGTCCGACCATTGTTTTCCGTTGCATATTGAATAATGACTGGTCTTCAAGACTGACGCTGATCGGAGTTCCGGAGTCGATATAACTTTGATTTAAGATAGTTACAGTTCCCATTGTGTAATCGACCGAATAATCTACATTCTCGGTCAGGGTCATACCTCCGGCCGTGACTCGTACCGATCCTCGGGGCACGTGCGTGGCGTTAAGTTGTATTTCTGCTCCTGATGATGCTTTATATTCACCTTTGATTACGAACTTGTTCTTATCGGCATACTGTCTGGCTGCTGTTAATGTAGTGTCGTACAGTTCTTGATAGACATATTGGTCGACATTCGGGATGTTTCCGATTTTCTTTTTTAAGTGTGAGCCGAAAGGTTCTACTACCGGGAAAAATACTCGACCTTTGGATGCAAGAATCGTGTACCCTTCTACAAAGTCGAAAAATCCGTCGGGATTTGTCTCTTGGTTGTTGTCTAATCGGTCAAGGTTCATAACCTTTAATAAAGTTTCGTTCTTGATGTTTCCGATAGGCATATATGTCAATTGTGTTCCGGCTGTGTCGCTTTTATAGTAAATATTTAACCGGAACTTTTCTTTTTGTATCTGAGTGGCGTTAAGAGAATATACATTCTTCATCATCAACTTCCATGCCGGAACGCTTGTAGAGATTGTAGTTCCTTTTAATAGTTTTACGTATAAGCTCTTGTCCGTGTCTGTAATATTCCCTGAGAATTCTCCTACCTGATATGTCTGCCCGTTTTTCGTATATTCGAATGCTACTGCCAATACTTCATCCGGATTGAGCTGACTATTTAAAGAAATATATCCGAGTTGACTGTTCAGTGTATATTCCGAACTGGTGAGCAGTCGGGCACTTTCGACTTTGACATATTCTTGTCCCCCATTGAACCCTTGGGCTTCAAGAGGTTCTAATACCTGAGTTACCTGATTGATATTTCTGGCATCGGGATAGTTGGTTTGAATATACTCATATAAACTGTTTGCATTGTTTGCCGGACATGTATAGCTTCCGTTTGTATGCCATAGATCCGGATTTGCTAAATTATTTCTGTTTTGCTCTCCAAGATCCATAAATCCGACGATGTTACGTGCCTGATCATAATTTCCCCTTTTGTTGGTTACCCACACTTCTATACGATTAATGGTCACTCCCGACGATATATAGGGGAGTTTGGACATAGAATTATCATAATTATCTCTAAAATAGTGAGCTAAAAAATAGTGACGGTTTTCATCATATTGGTCGGCACTGAAAGAAAACTCCGAAGTTTGAGCTCCTCCTTTAGAGTTGACGGTTTTAGATTCTGATTCTTGTTGAGAAACTAAGGCCGTAACTGTCAGTTTGCCGAATTGCATTTTCGTTTTTATCCCGAATAATGCCGATCCTCCGCGTATTAAGGAAGATCCTGTAGTCATACTTACATTACCGGCTTCTATGCTTTTGATAATTTCGTCTTCTTTCCCTTCATAGTTCAGATTTAGTTTTTGGGAGTCGAAATCGAATGTCGCACCGGTATTATAGTTCATATTGAAGTTAAGTTTATCTCCTACTTTTGCTGTAATATCTGCTTGAATTTGCTCCTCGAAATCGAAGTAGATCTTTTTTCTTGCACTTAATGCCAATGCCGGATTATCGATTTTATTTGTCTTTATACTCATAGTCAGTTCTGCCGACCCTTGAGTTTTGATTTGTACGCCTCCCGGACCGAAAACTTTTTCTAATGGACCGAGATTGAATTTCATATCGAGAATATCGAAAGGGTCTTTTCCCTTACCTGCGTTTTCTTTGTTTTTTTCCCGATAGTAAGCCTCTATGGACTTTCGTAAGGAATAATCTTTGTATTCTTCAGGAGTCAGCATAAAGGGGGTAGATACTTCCATATCTCCGACTTTTGTACGCACAACGTAACATTGAGTTACCGGATCATATTCGAACACCGAGCGTACGTTTTCAGGAGTTTTTAGATCTGCCGGACTGCTTTTATAAAGATCTTCATAAGTCTCTATCGATGTTTTAGCTACCGGGAAACGGCTTTTTTTTGTAGTGTCTTCGGGTGCGGGAATAGATGAAACGGATGCTTCCGGAAGGTTTAGTGAGGAAAAAGCACGGTTATAAGCCGCAAAGGCAGAGTAGATTCCTATCCCGCTGATACATAGAAAAATATATAAAAGATAATAAAGCCTTTTATTCATTGATCCGTGAATCCTTTTCCCTTCTCCCGTATGTGTGTTTTACAGCATTTTAAGTGCAGCTTTAATAATAGCTTCTACTTTTAATGTGGGAGATTCGTTCAATAATTTTTGTACGACCTTCATTGAAGCGGTTTGCGGAAATCCTAACATGACCAGAGCGGCCACAGCCTCATCCTGTACCTCTTGATTTTGGGGCATACTTATATTTAACGTATTGTCCCCCGGTTTTATTTTATCTTTGAGGTCAACAATTATACGTTGAGCGGTTTTTGCACCGATCCCTTTAACGCTTTTCAATATGTTTACGTTTTCAGAAACGATAACTTGCTCCAGTTCAGGAGCAGAAAGAGAGGAAAGAATCATTCGTGCGGTATTCGGCCCGACACCGGAAACGGAAATTAACAACAAAAACAGGTCTCTTTCGCGACGGCTGATAAATCCGAAAAGTACGTGAGCATCTTCGCGTATAGATTCATATACAAATAGTTTGGTTGCAGTATTCGGGGATAGTGCACTGTAAGTCGTTAAAGATATATTGAGGAAATAGCCTATTCCATTACATTCTATTACTGCCGATGCCGGAGTTAATTCGGAAATTTTACCTGTGATATATTCTATCATTCTGCTGTTATTTTTCTTGCCTTCAAAGGTAAGAATTATCTATTAATCGTAAAAGAACTGTAAAAAGAAACGCTTTTATATTTTGAATAGCCTGTCTCGGTTATTAATAGGAAAATTCTGGCAGGCCTTTATTGTATCTTAATAAAATTAGTCAACCTATTAAATTATCGAAGCATCGAATGAATTTTAAAATTCATTCGATGCTTCGATAATTT
>URAV01000001.1 GCA_900545915.1 uncultured Porphyromonadaceae bacterium | reverse complement strand
TCATCCTCGTAAAAACAGAAAAACATACTCGGAAGAAATTCTCAAAACTGACCCGTGTAAAATTTAAACAGACTCTTATTTCCTTCATTACTTGCCTTACTTCTGTTTTTGTTCTACCTTTGTCGACAAATTTACCGGCAAATATGTACTGGAAATTATTCTATACATTTTTTAAAATAGGGGCATTTACCTTTGGTGGTGGATGGGCAATGATCTCCATAATCGAAAAAGAGGTAGTCGATAAGCATAAGTGGCTGAACAAGTCCGAATTTCTGGATGCATTAGCCATATCTCAATCTTTACCGGGAATCTTGGCTGTTAATATTTCTATTTTAACCGGAAATAAGCTGAAAGGAGTTAGAGGAAGTATCGCTGCGACATTAGGTACTGTGCTTCCGTCTTTTATTCTCATTTTACTTATTGCCATATTTTTTGCCAAATCTTATAATAATCCGATAATAGAACGAATTTTCAAAGGAATACGGCCTGCGGTAGTAGCATTGATAATAGCTCCGGTCCTTACCACCGGAAAATCGGCAAAGATCAATAAATACAATATATGGATTCCCGCCTCAGTAGCATTATTGATATGGGGTACAGGATTATCTCCAATTTATTTTGTTCTCGCCGGAGGTATAGGAGGTATTCTTTATTACAGATATATAAAATGTCATTTTAAGGATAAAGGAGATAAAAGAGATGGTGTATCTTAATTTGTTATGGGCTTATCTGAAAATCGGACTTTTCGGATTCGGTGGCGGATATGCTATGCTTTCTTTAATACAACACGAAGCTGTCGAAGTAATTCATTATGGTGAATCGTCTCCATGGCTCACTTCTAAAGAGTTCACCGATATAGTAGCCATCTCTCAAATGACTCCCGGTCCTATAGGTATCAACAGTGCCACCTATATCGGATATGTAGCAACCGGAGGCAGTATCTGGGGTTCTATATTAGCAACAGTTGCCGTTTGTTTGCCATCGTTCATATTAGTTTTACTAATCGGCAAATTCTTATTAAAACATCAAAATAATGTTTATATAAAAAGTATTTTTGCAGGGTTACGGCCAATCGTCGTCGGATTGATAGCTTCGGCAGCTTTAATTCTTATGAATAAAGAAAATTTTCCTGACTATACTCTCAGTATTTTAATTTGTATCGGAGCTTTTTGTCTGGTACATTATACCAAACTTCATCCTATATGGATTATTGTATTAGCAGGAGTTACCGGATTCCTTGTATATTGATCTACAAGAAGTTTTTTTAAACATGACATACGAAGAAACGTTACATTATTTATATAATCAATTGCCGGTCTTTCAACAAGTAGGTTCAAGTGCCTATAAACCGGGATTAGGGAACAGCAAGGCTTTAGATGAATTTTTTGATCATCCCCACCGCAAATACCACACCATACACATTGCCGGAACGAACGGGAAAGGATCTACATCTCACCTATTGGCTGCAATTTTGCAACAAAGCGGATATAAAGTAGGACTTTATACTTCACCTCATCTCGTCGATTTCCGAGAACGGATCAGAGTAAACGGAAAAGTAATCAGCAAAGAATACGTTATAGATTTTACCCAAAGATATATTGAACCGACACGCAACATACATCCCTCCTTTTTCGAGTTAACCATGATGATGGCTTTCGATTATTTTGCTGCATGCAAAGTCAATGTCGCAGTTATTGAGGTAGGATTAGGCGGTCGATTAGATAGTACAAATATTATTACTCCAGACCTCAGTATTATTACAAATATAAGTTTCGACCATGTACAATTTTTAGGAAATACTTTACCTGAAATCGCCAAAGAAAAAGCCGGAATCATCAAACCTAATATTCCGGTTCTAATAGGAGAAGCCGAAGGCGAAATAAAACAAGTATTTATAGATAAAGCTCGATGCGAAAACTCACCCATTTATTTTGCGGAAGAAATCAACCCCATTATTCATTCAAGGCTGGAAGATTCAGGGAAATGGATTTTCGAAAGTAATAAATATCCAAATCTTACAGGCGAACTCGGAGGTTTTTGTCAAGAAAAAAATGCAGCAACAGTACTTGCAGCAATAGAGCTTTTGCAACAAATGAATTATATGATTCCTGATAAAGCTGTATACCAAGGATTCAAGAACGTTACCAAACTCACCGGGTTACAAGGTCGATGGCAACATATAAATAATACCCCTAAAGTAATTTGCGACACCGGACATAATATCGGAGGAATACAATATATTGTACGTCAACTAAACTCAGAAAAATACAAAACGCTTCGTATTGTAATCGGAATGGTAAATGATAAAGATATAAATGGGGTTTTATCTATATTGCCTCAAAACGCTGTCTATTATTTTACACAAGCATCGATACCTCGTGCACTTCCCGCTCAAGAAATGATGCAAAAAGGCTTAGCACACGGTTTAATGGGAACGTGTTTCCCTACTGTAGAAGCTGCTTATAAAAAAGCTATTGAAGACAGCGATTCGAATGACTTGATTTTTGTCGGGGGCAGTACTTTTATCGTCGCCGACTTACTGACTATAGAACAAAGATGTCTTATACCCAAAATATAAGAGCCTGTCTAAATTTTCCAATAAAAAAATATTATCAGGTCATTTTTGCGCTTTCTTCCGGTTTATTTTCCCGTTTTCACTCGTCAGATAGCCCGCTATCCTCCTGAAAACAGAAAAATATCCTCGAAAGAAACTCTCAAATCTGACCCGAGCAAAATTTAGACAGGCTCTTAGTGTCTGTCTGAATTTTATAACAACAAAAGTAACAAAAACGTTTATACAAAAAAATAGGAAATGCCGATGAAAGCATTTCCTGTTCTTGTAAGTTGCATGTATAATTATTGTACCCGTTTGAAGTGGTAACGCAACGGATAATAATACATAGCCGGTTCATCTTCCGTTGCAAATTCTTTCATACCCTCATAGTCTTCAACGAGGAATTCCGTCGGCTCATAAGAGTAGATAAACATTTCGAGAACCTCTTCGTTGTTTTCGTCTTTGATTACGGTAAATCCTACTCGAGAGTCCTTGATTGTCGAACTTGTCGCTGAAAAATTGGCGTTGATATTATCCAAAATAAATACGGCTACATTTCTTGTAATCGTATAATTGTCCATAAAATGGAAAACCTTTTCTCCTACATATTGCAGACTGCTGTTACCGACGAAATAATTTTTCAGGTCGCTTTTCAGGTTTACTTCGATTCCTCGGTCGCTGATGGTGATCTGGTCTTCTGCCGATACTTGGGGGAATTTTGTTATATCATACATCATTTCATAATATGATCCGTTATCCCATGTACAATTGCTCCATGTCCCTTTCAATACCTCGATCGTTTCTCCGGCGATCTTGATCGTAACCGATTCGTTATTTCCCAAAGAAAACCGGTCGGTATCGTTTTGGGGTTTCTGTATTTTCAGGACGATGACATCTTTACCTTCTTCTTTTTGTAACAGTTTCAGTTTGAGTGTACCTTTCGACGCTCCTTTTGCTACGGTGAGTGCTTTTTCTCCATCGAATTCGAAATGCGTACCCTCTACAGCAGTAGATGTTTCATCTACGACGATCGGGAATGTAATATCCTTCGGTGCGGTAAAAGATTGAGTGGAGTTTTCTTTTTTCAATAAAGAGACTTCGACTGTCGCCGTTTCGAACATTGTCGCATTGTCGTATGAGAACGAGTAGATCACATCCTCGGTCAGTTCTGTCGTTACGTCATCGAAAACTTCTTTTTCATCATCGTCTTCCGAACAGGCTGCAAATCCTAAAGAAAGCAGAATGGCAGCCATTGCATACACTGTTTTTTTCATTTTGTTCTGTTTTTTTAGATTAATAAATTTGATTAGTGGAAAATTTGTTTTTTATAATTTGTTTAAAATTTCATTTGGAGTGAGATTCATTCGTGTATTGTCAGTTTCCGACATTGTCTTGATATTCCTTTTTTATTGCCTCGTACTCGGCTCTTTCCGATGAGGTTAACTCTGTACTTGGGAAATAAAAATAGGAATTATTGTTATCTACATGAGGAGCTTCATCCTCGTAAGAGTTGCACGCTGAAAAAACGGCTGATACGAAAAAAAGAGTTGTTCCGAATATTAGTTTGTTTAGCGGTTTCATAATTTCGTTTTTAGTTGATTATATAATCTTCGTAACCTTCATTTTGTTGCAGACCGGGAATAAGTTTGGTGTCGCGTATCGGTATGGGGAAGTTATACATGAACTTTCTGTTTGTATATTTTTGTCCGTTTACGGCGACCCAGAATTCGGGACGCCCGTTTCGTTTCAGTTCATAAAAGCGGTCGTTTTCGAGAAATAGCTCTTTGCGACGCTCGGTCAGTATCAATGCCATCAGTTTGGTAAGCGGTGCTCCGGTTACGTCCTGAGTAATGTAATCGGTTCCGGGTATCGGCTCGGGCAGAGAAGATAGAGTCAACGGTTCGTAGCTCGATATGCGGTTTCCTCTCAAGGTATTGATGTCTGCCAATGCAAGGTCCTCACTGTCTTTGTGATAGTAACTTTCCGCCCGAATCAGGAGCATTTCTGCGCTACGCATGCCTGAGAAAATAAATTTTGTAGCGATACGTTTTTTCGAGAAATTCATTTCATAGCGTATGTCGTTGGCCTTTTCCGTATCGCTGAATGTATCGAGAAACCGTTTGCTGACAGGCCTGTAATTGAGGGGTTCATAAGTGCCGGCTCCTTCCTGTTCACTGCTGGAAGAGGAAATCAGTTCCGACTTTATCAGCATGTTCCCTTTCAGGGAATAACCGTTATCCATCATGATTCTGTATCCTTCCCGATCTACCAAAGGATGTTTTTTTATTACCTCTCCGGCATAGTAGATGGCATTGTCCCATTGGCGGGTCCAGAAATAGAAACGGGCCAGATATCCTTTTACGACATCGGCGGTAAATCTCCATATCGGTTCTTGTACATTGTAAGACAATGCTTTTATCAAATCCCCTTCGATAAGCGCCATCGTCTCTTCCAAAGAGCTGCGAATAGGGCGATCTTCCATATCGAATGTCGTGACTAATTGCAGTCCCAATTGCGATTTCTGCAGAGGATCATATACATCGCAATAGAGGCGCATCAGTTCGTAATAGCAGATTCCCCGCAGGGCGTATGCGGTTCCCAATACGTTCTTTGCCAAGTCCGATTCGGAGTCTTTCATCTCCCCGAATATGATATTGCAATCTCGTATGATTTCATAATAAGAGGAATAACTTGTTTCTTGTGTAACGATATTTCCAATGTAATTACGCAATATAGCTCCCCCTGTTTGGGTAAGTGCCACTTCCAAGTTATCGCATGCCGATTCGTTTGACGCAACGTTTCCACTACTGGGAATAATAACAGATGTTCCGTAATCCAAGCCGTTGAGATGAGTATGCAGGAGAGCCGAAAACTCTTCCGCGCTTTCGGGTATCGTCTCTTCGTGAGGTTTGATATCGAGAAATTCCTGACAAGAAGTGAGGCTTAGGAATAAAAGGTATGTTATAAATAGTCGTTTCATAATCATCGTGGTTTATCAAAATCCTATATTAAGTCCTAATGTGAAGTTTCTCGCTTTGGGATATACGGCACCCGGCGTTTCAGGGTCTATTCCCGAGTAGTTGCTGAATATGCATACGTTGCTGACCGACGCGGTGAGTCCGAATGACGTGATGCGGGCTTTCCGCATCCACTGCGCGTCAGGGAAACTGTAATTGAGATAGATATTCCCGATCTTGAAATAGGAGATATTTTCGATAAAAGCTCCATTTGTGATAAAAGATATATCTGTCATGTAGTCTTTCAATTCTTTCCCTTCAATAACTATTTTTGCACCGTACGCATCTACCAATCTCGGATATCCGTCGGTAATCGGGTTCGACTCGGTCCATCGGTTTACCACATCTTTCGAAACATTCAGGTGATTTACGTAGAGATCGCTACGGGATGTCTGTGGAGTGTTTTGTACACTTCCTCCTACTATGCCATAATATGCAGGAGAGGAGATCTCGCTGTTTATCTTATTTCCGATAGAGTAGTTTCCGCTTACTCCCAACGAAAATTGTTTGTAAGAGAAATTGATCGAGTATCCCCCGTTTACGGGAGCGTTGGAAGTGCCGATATAGAAACGGTAATTATCCGAATTTTTTCGGTAGTTGTTCTCTTTACGGTCGGTATCGGAACGCAGTTTGTAGGTATATATTCCCAACTTCGGATCGATACCGGTGCAAATACCTGAGAAAAGAGAACTGGTCGGATATCCTTCTTGCTCGGTACTGTAGGAACCGTACGGTGAATTGTACTCTACCAATTTATTGGCGTTGTATGCGGCGTTGATTGAAACGTTCAATTTAAAATCTTTTGTTTTGACGATTTGTCCCGATACGGTAACTTCGACCCCTTTATTCAGAATCTTGGAGGTATTGTATGATTGCTCATCGAATCCTGTGGGATACGGGACATAAACGCTGCTGATTATATCTTTACCCAAACTACGGTATCCGCCGATTTCTATCTGCATGCGTTCATCGAAAAATCCGGCGTTTACCGATCCGCTGATATCGAACGTACGCTCCCAGCGGAGTTTCGGATTGGGCGGATTTTTAATATATCCCATGCGGTAATAGGTTTCGTCGGCTTTCCGGAAATTATTGTTGTACGTCATTATGATATAAGGTGTTGCAGAAGCATTTACTTTTCCGGTATATCCTCCCGATACTCTGAGTTGCAGAGAACTTAACGTCGGTTTCAACCTGTACATAAAATTCTCTTCGCCCATATTCCAGCTCAGTCCTAATGATCCGGTCGGGTTGAACTGTTCTTTGCTTCCGAAACGGTTCGAGCCGTCGGTACGCATCGTGTAGCTGAGTACATATTTGTTCATCAGTACATAGTCTAATGAAGCGTAAAATGATGCCATCGCGTCCTCATCGGTGCTTTGTCCCGAATAACTGTCCATGATATTTGCAAATTTGACAAGTGTATTATAATCCACCTTTTGGTCGCTCGGAAATACCGGAGTGGAAGAGTTTTCGGTTACCGTGTCGTATCCGTATCTTTTGGAGTAGATGTTTTTGGCATATTGCCGTCTGATCTCCGATCCGGCAAGCAGGCTTATGTTATGTATATTGGCGAATGTCTGGGAGAAATGGAATTGTCCCCGCAGGCTGTAACTTTGATTGAATGCCGTGGATTGAGCGATCGATCCGTAAGTACGGGTAGAAGACATGCTGCTTCCTTCGAACGGGCGGTCTTCCCATGCGGCGTATGTGTCTTGCCCGTTGATATTTTCGGAGATGTTGTTAGTGTAGCTGTAAGAACCCAATCCTTCGAATTTCAAGTTTTTCAAGATCGAGATGCCTAAATTCACATTTATGTTCACATTTACGTTTTTCGCTTCGGTCGAGGTGTTTTCCATTTCCCGTAAAATATTGTAGCCGTTCGATGGAATTTGTAAACCATAAGAACCGTTGTATCTTGCTAATGTAAAATAGGTCTGGTCTTTGGCGTAAGAACCGTCGCTGTTGTACGGCATTTCGTACGGGTTGGCGAAATAGGCGTATTTGAACGGATCGACATTCAAGGACGCTCCCCGAGAGATTTGATAGGCCATGTCGGTAGTCACGCCTAACGTAACCCGCTTATTGGGTTTCATATCGACTTTTGCACTCACATTGTAACGGTCATAATTGCTCTTTTTCACTAAACCGTTATTGCGGTTATATCCGGCAGATACGTAGTATGTACTTTTATCCGATCCGCCGGAGAACGAGAGATGGTGACTGTTCGAAATGGAGGTGCGGAATATCTCGTCGAACCAATTGGTCGTGTGCTGGCCTAATCGGGCGATATAGGCATCTTGTTCGGACTTCGTCCAATCTTTGAAATCACCTTTTCCCGAACGTATCATACCGACGATTCCGATTACCGGATAATGGGCGGTTTCATCTTTTTTTGTGATGTATTGTTGGTATCCTGCAGCCGAAAATTCATCCCATAGTTCCTGCTCCCATGCTAATTTTTCTTGAGAGTTCATCAGGTTCGCGCTGCGGGGAGGTTTGGTAACGAACGTCATATTGGCGGAGTAGTTGATCTGCATTTTTCCTGCTTTCCCGCGCTTGGTCGTTACGACGATAACGCCCGCGGCAGCCTGAGAACCGTAAATCGCAGCGGCCGAAGCATCTTTCAATACGCTGATCGACTCGATTTCGTTCGGATCTATTCCTGCGATTCCGCTGGTGAAAATGTCATTGAAGTCTCCAGTCGATAACCGGCTGTTATCGATCTTTGGAATATTGCGTTGCAAGGGAACACCGTCTATGACCCAGAGCGGATCAGCACTCTCTTTTGTCAATGATCTTGTTCCGCGTATGCGGATCGTAGAAGATTCTCCCGGGCGACCTGAAACGGCCTGTACGCTGACACCGGCCAGTTTCCCTTGAAGGAGCTGGTCTATATTGGCGGTAGGAGATCCTTTCAAGTCTTTGGCGGTTACTATGCCGACAGAACCTGTGACCCGGTCTTTAGTTGTTTTTCCATATCCCGTTACAACCACTTGACCCAGTTCTTTAGTGTTGTCTTTCAGCATAATATCGAACTTCCCTGCGATATTTGCCGTCATTACTTTCGATTCGAGTCCTAAGAAAGAGATACGGAGAGTACTTCCTTTTTTCACGTAAATCGTAAAGTTTCCGTCTTGATCGGTAATTGTTCCGTTACTTGTTCTTTCTTCTCGTACAGAAGCTCCTGCTAACGGCTGTTTCGTTTCATCATAGACCGTTCCGGTAATTTTGAGTTTGTCGGACTTGTCCTGCGCAAAAGCATTTATTCCGGGAATTATCAGCATGAAGACCGCTAACATTGTCGGATATAAATACACGCTTTTCAGTATTACTTGCTTGAGTTTCATACAAAACTTTCTTGTTTTAATTACTTGTGATGAATGATATCTATGTGTTCTTTTTTCGGGTTTAATAAATGCTCGACAAAGTAGTAGCGGATCAAATTGTAATAATAAGTATTCCCTACTCCATGATCCATTCCGGGCATAACCATCATGTCGAACCGTTTATCGGCTTTCATTAGGGCATCGGCCAGTCTGAAAGTCGTCGACGGATGTACATTTTTATCGACATCTCCGGTGATCAGCATTAACCGACCTTTCAGATTTTTTGCCAGTTCGTTATTTGTCGGAATTTTGCAGGTAAAGACAGTTTTTCCCGTTATGCTGTCGGTGTGGGTTTTTACTCCGTGATAAGTTTCTCCCCACCACTGTATGTATAAGTTGTTATCGTGGTTTCCGGATGCAGCTATACCTACTTTGTAAAAGTCCGGATAAGTGAGCATGGCAGCTACGGTTTGGAATCCTCCTCCTGAATGTCCGTAAATTCCTACTCGGTCGAGATCGATAAATCGATAACGGCGGGCAAGTGTCTCGATCGCATGTTTATCATCTGCCAACGGATAATCTCTTAAGTTTCCGTATCCGAAACAATGAAAATCCCGTCCTCGTATTTGCGAACTTCCCCTTGCCCCTACATTAATAACTACAAATCCCAGTTGGGCTAAAGATTGGTTATAATTGTCATCGACCGTAAATGCTCTCGGAATCTGGTCGTCTTGCGGACCCGGATATACATTTGTTATAATCGGGTAAAGACGTGTCGTATCTAAATCGAACGGAAGATACATGATCCCGTAAAGGTCGGTCGAATCGTCTGCTGCTTTTATTTGGAATAATACGGGAGGTTTCCATCCCAGTTTCCTTAGTTCCGAGTCATCGCTTTCTTCTAATACCATATTCTTTTTAGGCGAGGCGATTTTTATCAGCTGACTGACCGTCGGCATATCCATGCGCGAATAGTTGTCTATTAAATATTTTCCGTCAGGTGAAAGTTCTATACTGTGTGTCCCGTTTCCCGGAGTCAGTAATGTGAAACCTTTTCCGTCCAGATTAACTTTATAGAAGAATCGGTAATGCGGATTGATTCCTTTTTCCCGGCCATATCCTTCAACAATAATCGTACGGTTCAGCGTATCGAGTTTCATAATCGTTCCGGCAACCATGTCGGGTGGGGTAATGGCATTTTTCAGCTTTCCGTTATTATCATACAGAAAGTATTGTCCTTTGCCATTTCTTTCAGACCACCAGATGATTTCTTTTCCGTCATTGATAAGGTGATATTTGAAAAGTTGGATGTTTATGTGCGGGGCGCAATGTTCCGTGATCAGTTCTTCTACTTTTCCCGTGCGAATATCGAGTCTGCACAAGTCGATATAATCGGCAGGACGACTTCTTCGGGTAAAAAATACATATCCCGGAGTTGAAGAATAACTTATTTCAACTTTCTGGTCGGGATATTTAGCTATGGAAACCGGAATTTTTTCTTGAGTATCTGCATTGAAAAGAGCTATATCGTATTGACTTACTCCTTGATCTCCGGGCATCGGCATTTTATAAGTGTCCGTGGTCGGGCGGGGATTTGCGAGACTGTTGACCAAAGTCATTGTCTTGATTGCCCGCTTATCTTCTCTGAAAGCAAAAATGATATGCGTGTCGTCTATCCAGCGAGCCGACGTATAGCAACATGCCGTGTCCCGTTTTTCATCGCTGTTCGAAGTATAAGAGAAATACGGTTCGCCATCGGTCGTCAGTTGTATATCTTCTATCTTATCTTTATGCGAAAGGTATAAGTTATGATCCCTTCCGTATATGTAGAATTTGTTGTCTTTCGAATATTTTTCCCATGATTTTTTCCCGAAAATAGCGGGAAAACCGCTGCCCGTATTTTTTTTCTTGACTTCCGGAACAGTGGAAACGATTTTGATTTTACCTGTGTTTACATTATATTCGAAGGTCTTATTATCTTTGCGAATATAGAATTTACTAAGATCTTTATTATAGAAATCTAACCGGTATATTTTTAATTTTTCGGGTGTGTATTCTGTTTGAGTAAGCCGGGAAATATCTTCAGCTAAACGTTTGTTATCAAAAAGCAATTTCTTCTTTCCTTTTGTTGCATCGACTAAATAGAAGCTCCGCACTCCGTTTTTTTCTATGGCATAATAAAAGTGGTGAGTGTCAGGAATCCATGTTGCTAAAAGAGAGGAGCGATAATGTCCCGACAGAGAGTCTGCCGTATATTTCTCGGCAACATTCCAATTTACATAGTCTTGACATAGACTGTGAAAAGGAAATATACCTGCTAAAAAAAGGAAAGAAAACAGTTTTAAATATAATTTTTTCATCTTATTTGTTCTTTTTTGAAGACAACTGTTGAGCCATTTTTACGGCATTTAAAGCATTAACAATACCTCCGGAAACACAAAGCGAATCGTACATAGTAGTATTCCCCTTTTTATTCGGTCCGGGAATTTTTACAGACTTGCCGTTCATCGGCGTTACGCTCTTTATCAAGACATCTTTTACTTGACCGGCTGACAGCTTGGGAAAATAGTCCCGGATGATGGCGGCAATACCTGCTACTACGGGAGCTGCTATACTCGTTCCGCTTGAGGTGGTATATCCGTTGTTTTCACCTAAAGATGTAATATCCATTCCCGGAGCGAAGAGATCTACACTGTTTTTTCCATAATTGGATATTGATCCGGGGTTGCCGTTTATGTCCGAAGCTCCGACACGGATCAGGTTATCTATTCTTTTCCCCGTTTTATCGAGTCCTTGCGGATAATAGATTTTTTTATCGCAGTCTGTACCGTTATTTCCGGATGCCATGACTAACAAAACGTCATGGTCTGCAGCATAACGAATAGCATCTTCTACCATATCGGCATCGGGAGAAGTCTGTTTGCCGAAACTCATATTGATGATTTTAGCTCCGTTATCGACAGCATAACGTATTGCAGATGCAATGTCTTTATCGTATTCATCACCTTCAGGAACTGCCCGGATCGTCATTATTTTTGCAGTCGGGTAAATCCCGATCATTTTATTTTCAGGGTTTGGTTGGGCTGCGATTATTCCGGCAACGAATGTGCCGTGGAAGTAATCATCGCACATTATATCGGGATTCCCGTAAAAGCGGTCGGATGCGTCGTGTATGTCATCGCCCATAAGCAGCCGTTTATCTTTGTCTGCTTCGATGCTTTTGATACGGGTTTGTGCCTGATTCAGTTTTGCATTATGCTTGTCGACCAGAGTTTGCCATAGTCGGTTTTTGCTGCCGTTCATAAGATCGATGGCGATCAGTTGTGCAGATATATTGAATAGAGAATCGTTTGCATTTATACTCATAATGTCGATGACTCTCAGGGAGTCCTTACCGGGATATGCCGATTTCGCCCGTTTGGTGAGTTCTTCGTACGCATTTGCTTGTTGTTGCAAATATTCGGTGAATTTGAAATAGGATTCGATGCGTGCTCCTGCCTTCATTTTCAGGTAATAGATAAATTCGGGAGACGCATTTGCTATTGTTGTCGAGTCGGTCGGGTAATTTTTATATTTCGGATATAATCTTTTAAATTCGCGAAATTCTTCTGTACCGGCGCTTCGCATATTAAAAGATCCGTCGGGAGTTCCTAAAAAATTCCAACCGGAAACATCGCCTTTATATCCGTTTTTATCATTGTCTTTACCATTGTGTTTTTCTTTTTTATTGTGCCATAAAGCTTTTTGTATATAAAGGTGGGTGGTATCAGTCCCGGAATCGATTACTCCGACGATAATATTTTTTTTCGGTTTTAATTTTTGTGATTCTAACCATACGAGTGCAGATGAAACATTTGTTCCGATAATTGAATCATTGAATAGCAGATGCCATTCGGACATAAATTTATCCTCGGGCTTTTTAGATTGTGCAAAAATATTGATTACGCAAAACACTAACACATAAGGAAGTATAAACCATTTCCTTTTCATTTCAATTGCTGTTTAGGTTGATTACGTCCGAAAAAACGATCGTTTTTTCGGACGATTTTAATTCAATTAACTATCTCTTTGCTTACACTAACGTAAAACTTTAGTTATAAACATCTAATTATTTTATCCTCTTCAATAAAAAATCAATTACCATTTTAGTAGATATTGATTGAAAAAACGATCGTTTTTTTAGACGATTTTGAATTTTTATGTCAAAATAAAAGATTGATAAAATGTTTTTTTATGCATTTATTATGCAAATATGTGTGCAAAAATAAGCAATTTATTTATTTTGTGATACAAAAAGGCGATTTTTTTATCATTATGAATGAAAAAGTGAATCTTTTAGTAGAAATATGGTAAATAGATAAGCCTATTTTTTATTGGAAGATTTAAACAGGCTCTTAGCCTTTTTTAAGAGAGGAAATTTAGATAAATAGTTCCGAACAAATGAGAATAATTATTGGATTATTTTCATTCGAATTTAATCGCTTTTATCTATGTTTACGTATCTCTTCCCCTTTAAAAGAGGAAAACAGAAGACGACAAAAAAGTTATTATCTCGTCAGGAGTATTGCTGAAGATGAATTTAGCTATATTTTAAACGTAAGCTGTTCAGAACAACCGAAACCGAACTGAATGCCATTGCCGCACTTGCCCACATAGGATTTAATAACAATCCGTTTATCGGGAATAATATTCCTGCGGCAATAGGAATACCTATGACGTTATAGATAAATGCCCAGAACAGATTTTGGTGGATGAGTCGGACTGTTCTTTGAGAAAGTTTGATTGCTTGGGGTAACAGTAAAAGATCTGAGGTCATCAGCGTTACCATAGCTACATCCATCGCAATATCTGTGCCTTTTCCCATAGCGATACTTACATCTGCCCGTGCCAGAGCTTGAGAATCATTAATGCCGTCTCCTACCATTGCAACGATTTTCCCTTTTTGTTGCAGGTTCTGTATATATATTTCTTTATCAGCAGGCATGACTTCGGCCTGTATATGTTTGATTCCCAATGTCTCGCCTATCATTTGTGCGGTTTTGTTGCCGTCGCCTGTGAGCATATGCACTTCTATACCTCTTTTTTCAAGAGTTTGTACTGCCTGAGCCGATGTCGGTTTTAGTGAGTCGGTGATAGCAAAAACGGCCATGAGGAAAGAATCTCTTCCATAGTATATGATACTTTTATTCTCCTTAGACCACATTTCTGTTTTTTGTAATGCTTTTTCCGGTAATTGTATTTGTTGTGTTTGAGCGAAAGACAAACTTCCTACCCAGTATTTACTGTCTTCGAAAACAACTTCGATCCCTTTTCCGGTAATACTTTCGAATGAATTGATTTCTTCCGGTGCGACACCCTTCTCTTTCAGATATTCGGTAATTGCGATTGCAAGAGGATGTTCCGACTTTTGTTCTGCAGCAAGTAATATCGATTGGGAGGTTTGATCAGAATCTGTAATCCAGAGAACATCGCTTACCGAAGGATGACCTTCGGTTAATGTTCCGGTTTTGTCTAATACGACGCAATTTACCTTACATAAGTTTTCAAGAGCAAAAGCATCTTTGATCAGTATGTGCTGTTCTGCACCTTTACCTATCCCGACCATAAGTGCGGTCGGGGTTGCCAATCCTAAAGCGCATGGACATGCAATGACAAGTACCGATACTGCTGATAACAAGGCATAGGAAAAATAATGGTTGCCCCCGATGATTATCCATACGATAAATGTTATTATGGAAATACTGATGACGATAGGGACAAAGATACTGCTAATGCGATCTACTACTTTTTGAACAGGGGCTTTGCTGCCTTGGGCTTCTTGTACCATACGTACGATTTGTGCGAGTACGGTACTGCTTCCGACTTGGGTTGCGTTCAAGATAAACGATCCCCGTTGATTTATTGTCCCTGCCAATACACGGTCTCCCGATTGTTTTTTTACCGGAATAGCTTCACCGCTGATCATACTTTCGTCAACATAGGAGTTTCCGTCGATTACAATACCGTCTACCGGAATTTTTTCTCCCGGACGTACACTGATTTTGTCGTTTGGTTGCAATTGCCCGATCGGTACTTCTATTTCTTCGGTTTCAATGACTTTCCGTGCAGTTTTCGGTTGCAGTCCCATAAGTCCTTTTATGGCAGATGTCGTGCTGTTTTTAGCTCGCTCTTCCATTAACTTTCCTAAAAGAACAAATGCGATGATCATCCCGGCAGCTTCGTAATATACATGAGCCTCCATACCTTGTTCAGTCCAAAATTGAGGGTATATAGTGTTAAACAGGCTGAATAAAAATGCAATCGATGTACTTAATGCTACCAAAGTATCCATATTGGCAGTGTGCTGTTTTGCCTGTTTCCACGCATGGGTATAAAAGCTTTGTCCGGAGTAGAGCAGAATAGGCAAGGTAAGTACCATCATAATCCATTCGTTTCCGGGTATATGCATAAAAATCATAGATAGGAGCATGACCGGAATAGACAAAATCCATGCGATGATTACTTTTCTTTTTAAGAGAGCGTAATGGCTTTTTCGCGCTTCTTCTTGTATGTCTTCTTGATTTTCTTCATCTATAACAAGATCATATCCGATAGATTGAATCTCTGCTTTGATTTGTGGCAACGTGATCTGTTCGGGATTATATTCTACGGTAATTGTATTTGCTGCAAAGTTGACAGAAGCGGAAGTGACTCCTGATAATGAATTTACTTTGTTTTCTACATTGTTGGCACATACGGCACAACTCATTTCCAGAACCGGCAAAGTACATTTTTTCATCATATCGATAGCTCTCTAAGATTTTTTTTTAATAGACCTTAAAGGTATAACAAAATATTTGTAATGAAGTTTTTTCTTTTTGTTTTATACGGGATTTCTTCAAAGATTGTTTTTCTAACCGGGAAACTTTTTTTAAGTTTGTCTCGTATTCATCCGTAAAAATAAGTGTGTGAAAAGAATTGTTTATCTCTTGATTTTTGTTTTAGCAGTATCCGGTTTTTCATGCGGAAAGTCGAAGGAAAAAGTAATCACGGTAGAAAAAGATTTGAAAATTATTCCGTTCGGGCGTTTTTCTCGGGCATTCAACGATATGAATGACCGGCATCTCGAAGCCGCTCGTCGTTTGGGAATTGTTCCGGCGTCGTCCAGAGAAGAGGCGCTCTCCGGAAATATACATTTATGTGAGATAACAGATTGCGAATATTATAAAGTAGATTCTCTTACCCACTCTATACCCTATCTCGTGCCGAAAGCAAAAGAATTGTTGGAGACTATCGGAAAAAACTTTATCGATTCTCTGGAAAGTCGGGGAGGAGGAAGCTATCAGATTTTGGTTACCAGTGTTCTCCGGGTAGATCAAGATGTTAAACGTTTACGGAAAAAGAATGGGAATGCAAGTGCGAACTCTGCTCATCGTTACGGAACTACATTCGATATTGCTTATTCTCGTTTTGTTGCTACGGACGACAGGTATTTAATTCCTAAAGAGCAACTGAAACATATTTTGGCAGAAGTATTACTGAGCTTAAAAAAAAGAGATGCTTGTTATGTCAAATATGAAATTAAGCAGGGTTGTTTTCACATAACAGCACGTTGATTTTCTAATCAGGAACAGAATCTGCTTTTGTCTCCCTTTATTTTTTCTCGATTATGAAAAAAGGTTTGATGTATGCAATTGCTGCCTCGTTTTTATGGGCAATTGTAAATCCGTTTATAAAACAAGGATTGAGCTATGATTTCACTCCGATGAATTTTGCCGGATTACGTTTTACGGCGGTAGGTATGATTCTTTTTGCATATACATGGCATAAAGGTATGTGGAATGAGATATTATTGCATAAGCGTCTTTTTTTGAATTTGATTTTTATCAATATGTTTTTCGGCTACTCGGCGTTTTATTTCGGAGTTGATTTTGTGAGTGGAGCTATCTCTTCTATCGTTATGGGGATGACACCTATTATAAATGTCGTTCTTGCCCATTTGATAGCCAAGAATGATAAACTCAATATATATAAGATCGTTAGTCTGATAGTCAGTTTAACGGGACTGCTTCTGATTATCGGCATGGGAAATGATGGAGAACCGCTCGATTTAAAAAGTATATGCGGAATAGTTTTATTGTTGCTTAATATTATATTGCAGGGATATTCGGCTATTTCTGTTTCTGAAGATAAAGGAAAGATAGATCCTGTTTTTCTGAATGCCGTTCAAATGTTTTTTGGTGGAGCTTTGATTTATGGTGTAGGTATTTGTACCGAAGGGTATCATTCGTTTATCGGCAAGCCTGCGGGTTTTTATATAAGTTTGGGAATACTTGTCTTCATATCTGTTTTTGCATTCAGCTTTTGGTTTATGGCTTTGCAGTCGAAAGGCGCTAAAGTTTCGGATATAAATATGTGCCGTCTTATCAATCCTATTTTAGGTGCGGTTTTGAGTTGGGTTATGCTTGCCGGAGAATATCCTACGATAACTACGGTGTCAGGAATGCTGATCATCGTTTGTTCGTTGATAATTTATTTTAAAGGAGAGATTATCGTACAGGCTTTGCGCCGGAACGAAAAATAAAAATGCGCGAAATATTTTTCCGCGCATTTTATGTAATTACAGAATAAGTTCTTAATTAAAATCTCCAACCTAAACGAATTGAAGGAACAACATTAAATAACAATTCTAAATCGGTTTTTTTGGAGTCATTTTTATATTCATCTTTATCAATATCTGTTCCATCGATTTTACCTTCTAAACCTAATTTTTTATAATTTGAGGTTTGAAGACCTAACCAGAATTCAGTACCACAGTATAAACCTTTGTACATATAGAAATCAAAACCTGTCAACGCTTTCAAATAGAAAGAAAATTTACCACTTGGGGTGCATCCAGCAAGAGGATTATTATTTAAATCTGGGTCAAAAGTTGATGCATCAGTGTAGAGATTTTTAAATGTAAGATCTGTTTCAACATTTCCTGTTTTTGTATTGAAAGTTGTTTTAGCATTTTCTAAAAGGAATCCTGTTTCACCTCCTACATATACCGATAGACGAGGTGCGATGTCGATGTGATATTCATATCCTACGCCTAAGTTGAAGTTTCCTTGTTTTGATTTGATATCTTTGCTCCATGATGTCTTATCTGCATCGTCAAGTACCCCTTCATTTGAGAACTTATTAGAATTTACACCAAAACCTAAATTCAGACGAAGAGCATGTTTTTCGTTGAAGAAGTAACGCAATTTCAAACCGTCAATTGAGAAATTTTCATTGTCTTGGTTAAACGGATTGAACTGAATTTCAGTAGTTACTGTTCCGGCTTCGGGTTTGTACTGAGCAAAAGAGTTTGCTGATGCCAATAAACATACAGCGGTTGCTAAAAGTAGCTTTTTCATACATTTTCAAGTTTTAGTTATACTTTAAAAGTTTGTTTGAAAAGATTGCATATAAATACGAAACTTTTAATAGTTGTTCGTTTTATTTTGCAATACAAATGTATGCTAAAAAATGAAAGGTATATATATGTTTACAATAATTAATTTGACATGCAGCGTTTAAATAAACTTTCATTTTTAATTATTTGATTGATTATCAATATTTTGTATAATTGCTTATATATTATAATATATAGTTATCCTGAATAATGAAGTATTTATATGGTTAATAAAAGTGAAAATAATGATTGCGGGATAAAAAAATGATATGTTCCGAATATATTTTAAAATGTTAATTAAGACAGGTTCTAAGAGAATTAATTTATTTCAGTATGTATAGAAATGGCCATTATCCAAATGAGAGTTCCCAATATTATATAAAAAATACGAGCTCCTGTCCGTTTAAATAAGCGAACGAAAATTTTTCCATTGTTTGTGTTGAAAAACCAATCCCAGTTTGCAATAGCGGCACATATCGATAATGTACCTAAACATGCGAAGAAAATAGAGATAATATATTTACTGATAATCATTATCGGATACGATGAAAGGTTGTAATCTTTTAAGACCCTGTCTGAATTTCCGGACTCTTTATCGGAATCAAAAAGGTACTTTCGAAAACAGTTCTCAAAACTGACCTGATAATATTTTTTTATCGGAAAATTTACGACAGACTCTTATATTTAAAATTATTCAAGTTCTTCGCTGGTTACGCTTCGACTTCCGTTTTCATTTTCGGTGATAATGATATTGGCGCAGTCTCCGGGTAACAAGTCTTCTATTTTCTCAGGCCATTCGATAAAACAGAGAGCACCGCTGTAAAAGTAATCTTCATATCCGAAATCATAAGCTTCTTCGGGTTTATTGATCCGATAAAAATCAAAATGGTAAATGAGTTCTCCGGTTGCTGAGCGATATTCGTTGACAATGGCAAAAGTCGGACTGTTTATTACGTCTTCGACACCGAGTTCTTCACATATAGCTTTGATAAAAGTTGTTTTTCCGACACCCATTTTCCCTCGAAAAGCAAATACGGTGGTGTTTCCCATTCGAGAAATAAACTCTCGTGCAGCCTCTCTGATGTTATCTAAATTATTAATTGTAATAGTTTGCATAAATTGTTTTATGTTATTTCTTTGACAGTGTTATAAAAGGAATCATCATTTCCTCCATTGAAATACCTCCGTGTTGGAAAGTATCTTTATAATATCCTACATAGTAGTTGTAATTGTTCGGGTAAGCTAAAAAATCCCGGTTCGTTGCAAAAATATAAGTCGAACTTACGTTCGGAGACGGAAGCCCGAAACGGTTAGGATTTTTAATTTCGTAAACCTGTTTGGGATTATAACTCATATTTTTGCCGACTTTATAGCGCAAATTCGTATTCGTATTGCGATCTCCTACTACTTTGATCGGGTTATCGACATTAATTGTTCCGTGATCGGTAGTCAGTATGATTTTGTAGTCGGTTTCGGCTATTCTTTTAAAAAGGTCGAGAGCCGATGAATGTTTGAACCATGATTCTGTAAGAGATCGGTATGCAGCATCTGTAGAAGCCAATTCCCGTATCATTTTCGATTCGGTACGGGCATGAGACAGCATATCCACAAAATTGAGTATGCAAACATTCAGTTGGTTACGTTCTAATTGAGCAAAATTCTGAATCAATTTATCTCCGAATTGCGATTCGTTGATTTTGTTATAGGAAAAACTGTATTTTTTACGAAAACGATCTATTTGGGTCTGAATTAATGGCGCTTCATTCAAATTTTTTCCTTCCTCTTCCTCTTCATCTACCCAAAGTTCCGGGAACATTTTCGATATCTTATCCGGCATCAATCCCGAGAATATTGCGTTTCGGGCATATTGAGTCGCTGTGGGCAGAATGCTGAAGTAGAGTTCTTCATTAAAAGTATAGTATTCGTTGAGTAATGGTTTTATCATTCTCCACTGATCGAGTCTGAAATTGTCGATCAAGATAAAGAATACTTTTTCTCCTTGATCCAATAATGGGAATATTCTGTTTTTAAATAACTCGTGGCTCATCAACGGATGCTCGTCTGTGGTGACCCATTTTTCATAGTTTTTTTTAATGAACTTTGTAAAAGCAGAATTGGCTTCGGTTTTTTGCATTCTCAGCAAATCACCCATGTTACTGTCAGTCTCTTCGAGTTCGAGTTCCCAGAATACTAATTTTTTATATACCTCATACCAGTCTTCCCATGAGAATGAATCATTGATTTGGGAACTGATTTTGTTGAATTCCTGCTGATATCCGGAAGTCGCTTTTTCCGAGATTATTTCTTTTTGATAAAGGTTCTTTTTGATAGATAACAGTATTTGATTCGGATTTACGGGTTTTATCAAGTAATCGGCGATCTTGTTGCCGATAGCCTGAGTCATGATATTCTCCTCTTCATTTTTCGTAATCATGACTACCGGTACATCCGGATTTGTTTCCTTGATTCGGCTAAGAGTTTCCAACCCGCTCAATCCGGGCATGTTTTCGTCCAATATAATCAAGTCGAAATGCTCTTTCTCAGACATTTCCAAAGCATCGCGTCCATTAGAAACCGTAATAACTTCATAACCCTTTTGTTTCAAGAAAAGGATATGAGGTTTTAATAAATCTATTTCATCGTCTGCCCAAAGTATTAGTTCGTTTCTCATACTATTTATTGGTTTTGCTCAAGAAAATGGAAATATTCATCGAAACTCCGTCCCTCGAGTAGTAACTTGAAGTTCGATTCGCTAATCATTACCGGTCTGACGGTATCGGGGAATCTCATCCCTTTTTCACTACCGATCATACGACGATAAAGAGTTAGTTCGTCAAAGTTATTAAATCCTTTGATAACAAGCATACTAATTTCGTTAAAGGAGATTATTTCCAGATCAAAATCCTTAATCAAAAAGTTTGAAAAATTATATTTTGCGACGTCGAATAATAATTGGTTCGAGGAAACACTGTCTGTCGGATATACCAAAACAAGCAGGTGTGGAGATTCTTTATCCATTGTGAACGGAGCTATCGAGTCTGTTGCCATTCCGGTAGAATCGTTAGTCATATTGTTTCCTAAGCGTAATTCCCAAATATTAGATTTTCCTGTTCCGGATAATACCGATTTACCTTGCGCTATCCCTTTTAGCATGTCTGTAGCCAGAGGGCTGACGTCTTCAGTCGGATATTTTTCCAACAATTCTTTCAGTCCATTTTTGAATTCGTCTATCCTTTTTTCGTTTACATAGGCGAGTGCATCTACCAACATAAACTTCGGCATCAGTTTTGATAACGGATAAGTTTTTTTCATGTAATGGTATAATTCGTGAACATCCTCGTTTCTGTTTTCCAAATAAGCCTGATATGTTTTATTGTATATAGAATCTTGCATCGAGTCCATTTTTCTTAAATTATCGAGGTAGTTCGGGTCTGCTAACGCTATTGCATATTTACTTTCCGGAAAATCTTTTATAATTCGGTTCTTATAATTATCTGCCATTGCTATATCACCTAATTGCATATATATCAAATATGTGTTATAGTAGGCTTCAAGACGGAAATCGTTTTGAGGAAATTGGTTGTCAAGGCGATTGAATGCATCTAATGAAGCATCGAAATCTCCTAATTGATTTTTCAGAATAATTCCCATATTGAAAAGCCCGTCGGCGATTATTTCGTTCGATGTGGCAATATCTTCAGGAGTTAGCGGGAGTTGCTGTATATAAAATTCCGGTTTATGCGGATCATTACTTGGTTCGTTGACTTGTGTCGTATCAGACACGGCTGTGTCGTCCGTTGTTTCGTGTTCTCCATCTTCATTTTCCAAATCGGCGGTTTCATCTGTTCCGGTCAGGTCATCCATAGAAAACGATGCTTTGTCGCGCCGACGCCAGTCGTCTTCCAGTTTTCTACGTCCCCATTTTCTCTGGAACTCTGTTTTACCGGCAGATACTAAAGCCGGATTATAAAAATACCAAGCATTGCTTCCGTTACCGAGGTTCATATTTGGGATTGTCGGTTGTTGAGCTCCGCCCTGATTTCCGAATTGCGGAACATTTCCTTGCTGTTCTGCAAGATATGCTTCTTTCTTTGCTTCCTCCTCAGCTTTTTTTTCGGCAGCGATAAGGTCATCTATTTTTTGCTGGATAATCTTCATTCTTTCAGGCTCGGGTAGTGCTGCCAGTTGCTGCAGACTGTCTTGTAGTTCTACGTTTTGTGCATGGATTGCCAGTTCATCCAATACTTCAGAGCGTTTTACCAATTGTGCATAGTCCGGGTATGTCTCGTCAATCAAGGGTATTGCTTCAGCATAACAAGGTTGAGCTTTAGTGTATTTACGTTGGTTGAAATAAATATTCCCCAAAGTCAGCTGACTAATTGCTTTTTCGATACCTTCACGGGTACTTTTTTGTGCAGCGAGGATATAGTTTTTTATAGCATTTGTCGTATCTTGACGTGAAAGATATAAATTCCCTAAAGCATAATAAATTTGGTCTAAGTAATCTTTATTTTTCGGGCTTTTAGCCATTTTATTCAGCGTTTTCACTATCTTTTCGATATCACCTCCCGGAAATACTTCGGTTTGCTTTATTCTGGCATTCAGCTCGGTTCTGTAAGGTGGGCTCATCTTTATCACTTTGCCGAAAGTCTGATAAGCAGCTTGATTATTATTGGTCAGGGCATAAAGTTGCGCCAACAGAAAATTCATTCGTATTTTCTGGGCTTTTTTACTTTCGGCTTTTATTGCTGTTTGCAAATATGGGATTGCCTGTTTATATTCTCCGTTACGTATTAAAAAGTCTGCATTTACGGTAGAAAACCAATTGTTGAGTTTAGACGGAAGACCATCGTTGTTGATTTTCTGCAAAACATCTTCTGCTTCATACATCCAACCCATTTCAAGATAACAACGGGCGAGCCATATTCTGGATTCTGCAATCAGATCGGGTTTCCATGTAAAATGGCGAGTAATATAAATAAATGTTGCCGAGGCGGCAAGAAAATCTCCTTTATAAAATTGGGCTTTCCCCATGAGCAGCCATGCATTATGGATAAAAGGATTAAATTCTCCTCTTTTTACATATTCCCTGTATTTGGGGTCATGCATCTTATTCTGATTCCGTTTCGGTTTTTTTTGAATAGAGTGTAACTTTATTGCTTTTTGACATTTTTCTATGGTGCGATCGAAACTTCCGTTCGGTTTAGTTTCTTTAGGATTTCCGTATGCACTGACCGGATGCATGTGCACTAATCGGGTAAAGTTATCTTCATAATTGCTCTCCATATTTTTCAACTGTTCTTTATAATTTTCTATACCGTTGAAATAAACATTGTAACGGGTAGTCATTGCCTGGTAAGAACGGCTCAGTTTTGTGTTTTTCTTCACCGAACATGAAAAAACGGTAAACAGGCACAATGCAATAAAAGTGATATGGAGATAGATTCGTCTCAAATGTAATCTTATGATTAAAAGTTCCTATTAAAATAAACCTGTAAAATGCTGTTTTATTGTTTTTAAAATGTAAAAAATTCAATTCCGGGATTTTCGTAAACGACTGCCCCATATCGACATTCTCGCCATCCCGTAAAAAATTACTAATATAAATACGATACAAGCTCCTGCCGGAACATTGATATAGTAGGAAATTATGAGTCCGGTTATTCCTGACAGAATACTTAATATGATAGAACTGTAAATGATTTGTTTATATCGGTTGAAAAATAGGTCGGATATCATTTGCGGTACGGTGAGCAGTGACATTAGCAACATGATGCCGACTAACCGGATTGTGAGAACTACGCAAACCGATACCAGAAATGTCATGCCATATTCTATCAGACGCACGGGAAGTCTGCGGGTTGCCGCAAAATCCCGGTCAAAGGCTGTATATACGATATGCCGATAGAATAGTATGAATACGAGAATTAATCCGGCGGTATATAGTGAAAATAGAATTAAATCTGTATGGGTTATGGTCAGAATATTCCCGAAAAGAAACTCGCTTAATTCTGGTGTATATCCCGGTGTCATGAAGATGCAGATGATTCCGATAGCCATCCCCAATGCCCAGAACGCTGCGATCGCGGAGTCTTCACGAACTCCGTTTCTTCGGGACATCCATTCCACACCGAGTGCAGACAAGACTGCAAAAAATAGTGCGGATAAAGTCGGGCTGATTCCAAGAAAAAATCCGAGCCCCAACCCTCCGAAAGAAGCATGAGTGATCCCACCCGTAATAAATACCATACGACGAGTAACGATATAAGTACCTATAATGCCTCCGGCCAGACCGATCAAGATGACTGCAAATAAAGCGTTCTGAAAAAAAGTATATTGTAATATGTCCGACATGATCTTACTAAAAAAGAGATAAAAATATCAGGAATTTTCTCTTCGTTCTCCTACAATGAGCAGGACTTCGTCTTTTAACGAGTCGGGCAATTCTATTCCCCGGAGTTGGAGACTTCTGACCCATCCGGCAACCTCTTCACTGCGGAGCGTATATAACACTTCTCCGAATTCGGCAGTTTCGGCAGCATTATAGCTATCTGAGTGGCGGCCTTTAAAAATGTCGAGTTCTTCATCATTGTAATATTCTATATCTTTACTTACCGCTGCAAGCAAGCTTTCTTTTTCGCAGATTTCATGCATTCCGCAACATTCTGAATCATCGGATTGCAGATGTTGCGGGTTCGGAATTTCTCCCGAATCTATTTTTTGTTTTAACTTCCGTTTGTAACGTTTATCCAACCATGCGGAAACGAATCCCAAGATAATGATGGATGTTATTATGTATAACATTTGTCTGTCGTTAGTTTTATTGTTCCCGTATATCAAACCCGGCGCTTTTCATATCGTCCCAGAAAGAAGGGTATGATTTGCTGACGACTTCCGGGTGATTGATTTGAATTCCCGGAAGTATGAATGCCGCCGGAGCGAAAGCCATAGCCATACGGTGATCGTCGTATGTGTCGATCGAAACGCTATCTCCTGTTTTACAACGTTCTCCGTTCCATTCGAGAATAGAATTTTGTATATCATTAATCACATATCCCAATTTTCTTAGCTCCCGTTTCAGAGCTTCGATACGGTCGGTTTCTTTGATTTTGAGAGATTGTAAACCCGAAAATCTGAACGCTATATTCTTAAACGCGCAAGTCGTTACTAAAGTTTGTGCCAGATCGGGTTGATCGGAGAGGTTGAGCGTTAATTTTTTGCACAGCTCGCCATTGCGTCTGAGTTTTATTCCGGTTTCGGTAAACTGAGTATTTATTCCTAACGGAATAAAAAAATCGGCGATTTTGGAATCTCCTTGTACGCTGTTTTTTTGCAGACCTATTAATTCTATTTCGGCTGAAGGAGATAAAGCCGCTATCTCATACCAATAAGATGCGGCCGACCAGTCCGATTCTACTTTGAATGCGGTAGGTTTATATTCTGCCGGAGCTACACGAATGACATTCCCGTTCCATTGAGCGGTAACACCGAACTGTTTCATCATTTGCAATGTCATGAGGATATACGGCTTCGAAATGATATTTCCGGAGAGAGTAAGCGTCAATCCTGCTTTCATATAAGGTGCGATCATCAGAAGAGCAGAAATATATTGAGAACTGACATTCCCGTTCAGGCTTAATTCCCCGCCTTCTAACGCGCTTCCGAAAATCCGAAGGGGAGGATAACCCTCGTTTTCAATGTATTCGATACGAGCACCTAATGAACGAAGAGCATCGACCAATAATCCGATAGGTCGTTGTTTCATTCGTTCAGACCCTGTAATTATCCATTCTCCTACGATTTTAGATAAGAATGCCGTCATAAATCGCATTGCCGTACCTGCGGCATGGATATCGAAATAGTTGTCATTTGACTCCAACGCTTTTACCATTACTTGCGTATCATCGCAATCCGATAAGTTTTGGATATTATATGGGCTGTAACTTAGTGCATTTAATATCAAAGCCCGGTTACTTATACTTTTCGATGCCGGAAGCTGTATCGTGATCCGGCAGGAAGATGGTGCGGTTATTTGGATATTCATGTCATTCTTTCTTATCGATTCGTGCAAAAATAACGAAAAATAAGACAACATCGATTCCTTATCGGAAAATTTAGACGACAGGCTCTTAACCTACTCTGAATTTTTGTAGAATTTCAGAAAAGGCGAACGGCGTATTAGATTAATTGTATTCTGAATCCGAAAGAAAGGCTTAAAATATCGGATAATCGAACATATCGGTTACTGCATGCATTCAATATATAGAGGTCGCAAGTACTTAATTCGTAAAAAAGAGACATTGTTCTGCGTATGAATTTTTTATCATAAAAAGATATCCGTTGTCCGAGTTGTACATGAGTACGTATTTTGGTAGAAAACCAATAATAACCGTTCGGATATTTTTTCGGTTCTTTGATCCATAAATTCCCGTCGAAAATCGTATTGATATATATACCGCAACTTAGAGGTTGTAAGCTCCAGCCTTTTCCGAGCCGTACAGACCAAGGAACATAATTTTCCCGTAATGTCATGGTAAGTTTGGTTCGATCGTTGCTGAAAGACGGGACAAATCCCCACAATACTTCTGTTTCCCAGTTTTTATTGTGACCGTAATTCCACCCGACACCTGCCGAAAGCAGACCCATTCCGCCTGCAAATTGAATTTTGGTATAACGTGGTATCATTTTTTGCCATGCCGTGAGAAGACGTTCGTTCGCATGATCCGTTTCTGTTTGTGCAAAAAGGCTTAGCGGATACACGGAAAACAGAATTACCAGCAAGTTAGAAAAAAATTTCTTCATAACTGTATTCATTTTGAGTTAAGGTGAATAGCAAGTAACTGCGTTTATCCATGGAAGGACATCCGTAATAGATTGTTCCGTCTTCGAAAATATCGGTTTCTTTTGTGTTATGTTCGTGAGCATGCAGGCAGAACCTCAGATTTTTGAAATTTTTCAATGTGTAATGAAAATATTCTGCAACATTATTATTGAATTGGTCGCAATACGGTTTAGCGTGCATTACGACAACGGTTTGTGTATATTCATCTTGTCGGGTTGTCATTTCCGAATTCAGAAAATTGAAGTCCGGTACAGGATGTGAATAATCATATTCGAGGGCATTCGTATTTAAACATACGAATTTAGTTTTACCCGCTATAAAAGAGAAATTGTCAGTGCCGAATATCTCTTCGAAGACTGCTTTTCCGTTACCTAATACATCGTGATTTCCTATGAGAGTAACGTAAGGAACATTCAGTTTATTCATGATATCACGAGCCCAGATAAATTCCCTTGTTAATCCGAAATCTGAAACGTCTCCTCCGTGTATAACAAAATCTATATCATTTCGGGCGTTTACATGGTGTACGAAATCTTCGGTTTCGTCATAACAACGTTGGCTGTCGCCCATAAGAATAAAATGGATGGATTCTTTTGATGAGCAAGAATTCTCTATTTTTTCAATTTGTGTGTAATTAATTCCCTTATCGCCGTAAATACGGGTATCGTATGGATGATATTCTATTAATTCGCATCCCGAAAGGAATGATATTTCTATGCAGAAAATAATTTTTACGATATATTTTTTTATTGATTCAGGCATATATGTGACTTTTCAAAAGCAAAGGTAACGGGGAATGGAATATCGGGAAAGTTCTGATTTTCTCTAAAAATGCTCTAATCGTAATTTCTTGTAAGCGAACTTGTAAAATTGTTTTATATTTGTTGCAATAGAGTGTATTGTTTATGAAAGTGAGAGATATTCCGGTTATTTCGATGGAAAAAACTGTGAATCGGAATTATGTAGATGAACAGATTTCCGATGAATTTTTTATGTCCATACAAGGAAAAGTGCCTGATTCAGCTTTTAATTATCCGTTTCGTTTGGATGGTCTGATCATGATTGTATGTCGTAACGGAAATTGTGAATTGGTTATAGATCTTATTCGGTACTCGGTAAAACCGAACGACTTTTTCTTTATTTTACCCGGTTCTATTATTCAGTTAGGAGATAGAAGCGATGATCTTTTATTATATGCGATGGGAGCATCTACCGATTTTTTGTCAGACAAAAGTATGAAAGCTAATATTCAGCTCTTTCTGCATGTTAAGGATAATCCGAAAATTAACCTTGATGAGAAAGATTCTGAGATGTTGTTCTCTTTTATAGAGTTCATTCGGAGCAAATTGATGAGAACCGACCATATTTATCGTAAAGAGATCGTTCAGTCTTTGTTCATGGGATTTTGTTATGAAGTCAGTGCTATTTTTCGACGCACATTAATGGCTGCTCCTCAGCAGTTGAATAGAAATGAAATATTGTTTAAGGAATTGATGCAGCTAATTGTAACCCACTATAAAACAGAACGGAGTGTCGGCTTTTATGCCGGGAAATTGTGCCTTACCGATAAGTATTTGACAAGAATAATACGTGAAGTAAGCGGAAAGACGATTTCGGAATGGATAAAGACTGCACTTATTTTTGATGCTAAATCACAGTTGAAATATACTCGAAAAACAATACAGGAGATTTCGAACGATCTGAATTTCCCGAACCCCTCTTTTTTCGGGAAATTTTTTAAGCAACATACAGGAATGACGCCTAAAGCATACCGGATGAGTTGATTTCTCAAAACATAAAAAATAATAATGCTGAAAAATAATTTATTTGTATATTTGGAAAGTTAAAAACAATCGTTCAGGTGTCTGGTTTTCATTATGTTTTGGCTGTTTGTACAGAATATCCTGGCGATTCCAAATAAAAATATATGGAGAGACGGGAATTTTTAAGAACAATCGCTTTGGCTGGCTTGGCTTCTACATTTAAATTTAGTGACGCAATGGATATTCTTGCTCAAAGCGGCAGGAATGTGAAAACCGGGGCTGCTTATGATCTTGTCGCTGTTATGGGAGGAGAACCGGAGATGATGTTTCGGAAAGCAATTGCAGGGATGGGAGGAATAGGCAAATTTGTGAAACCCGGTAATAAAGTCGTTGTTAAACCTAATATCGGATGGGATAAAGTTCCGGAACTTGCGGGGAATACGAATCCGAAACTCGTAAAAGAAATTATTTCTCAGTGTTATAAAGCAGGAGCGAAAGAGGTCGTCGTTTTTGATCATACTTGTGATGATTGGCGTAAATGCTATAAGAACAGTGGAATAGAAGATGCCGCAGAAGCTGCGAAAGCAAAAGTCGTTCCGGCTAATGAAGAGACTTATTACAGGGAAGTCGATCTTCCGCAGGGGAAGAATCTGCGTAAAGCGAAAATTCATAATGCGATTCTCGATTGTGATGTGTGGATAAATGTTCCTATTCTGAAACATCACGGTGGCGCTAATCTGACTATATCCATGAAAAATCACATGGGAATTGTTTGGGATAGAGGCGCTTTTCATAAGAATGATTTGCAACAGTGTATAGCAGATATTTGTACTTTCAGGAAACCTGCCGTGCTGAATGTCGTAGATGCTTATAGGGTATTGAAGAGTAATGGTCCGCGAGGAACTTCGGCAGCAGATGTCGTAACCCCCAAGGCTATTTTTATATCATCCGATATTGTCGCAGTAGATACCGCTGCCACCAAATTCTTTAATCAGATACGTACTATGCCGCTGGAAGATGTCGGACATTTGGCTAAGGGAGAAGCTTTGAAGATTGGTACGATGAATTTGGATGGACTGAAAGTCAAACGTTTAAAGATGTAATTATATTTTTGCTGTAAATCGAATTCTTATAAACTATGTTACGAAAAATACGCATAGGGATATCGCTTACGATATTTCTGTTGCTCACATTCTATTTAGTCGATTTTGCCGGAGTTTTGCCGGATTCTTTTCATGTCTTAGCTCATATACAATTTATTCCGGCGTTATTGGGTTTAAATGTCGGGATATTGTTGTTTCTGCTGGTATTAACGTGGTTGACCGGAAGATCGTATTGCTCTGCTATTTGTCCTTTGGGAATATTTCAAGATATAGTTATCTGGGTTTCCCGCAAACGAAATAAAAAGAAGCATTATGATTACCGTCGGGCATTAAACCGGTGGAGATGGGGAATATTGTTATTGATCGTAGTTGCCGGTTTTTCGGGTTTTATGATTTTGGTTAGTTTACTCGATCCTTATAGTGCTTACGGACGTATCGTAGTCAATGTTTTCAAGCCCTTGTATTTAGTCGTAAATAATTTCTTAACATGGATTTTTACGATGTTCGATAACTATACGTTTTACTATATGGATATTATCGTGACAAGTGTGTCGGCTTTAGTTATTGCCCTTATGACGTTATTGATTGTCGGCTATTTGGCATATCGTTATGGCAGAATATATTGTAATACCGTTTGTCCGGTTGGAACTTTATTGGGTTTTATTTCGAAGTATTCCCTCTTTCAAGTACATATCGATACCTCTAAGTGTAACGGTTGCGGGTTGTGTGCCCGTAAATGTAAGGCTTCTTGCATCGATAGTAAAAAGCATGAAATTGATTATAGTCGTTGTGTAGTTTGTTTTGATTGTATCGATAATTGTCATCAAGGAGCAATATCTTATACTTTGCGCTATAAAAAAGGATTGCCAAAAAATATTTCATCTGAAAGACCGGATATGTCGAAGCGTACTTTTGTCGCAACTCTGACCGCTGTTGCATTAACAGCACCGAAGTCGGCGGTAAGCCAGAGTATGAGGGTGCTTACAGGGAATAAACCTTATAAAAGAGAGCACCCTTTGTCTCCTCCGGGATCGATCAGCGCAGAGCATTTTAACCAACATTGTACGGCCTGCCATCTTTGTGTAAGCAAATGCCCCTCTCATGTGTTGAAACCTTCATTGTTAGAATACGGAATCGGAGGAATATTGCAGCCGGTGATGAGTTTTGAAAACGGTTTTTGTAATTATGATTGTACACTTTGTTCTGAAATCTGTCCGAATAAGGCGATATTACCCTTGACGAAAGAGGAGAAGCATCTTACACAGGTGGGACATGTGGTATTTATCGAGGAAAATTGTATTGTACACACCGATAATACCAATTGTGGAGCATGTGCCGAACATTGTCCTACTCAAGCTGTTACAATGGTTTCGTATAGGGATGGATTGACAATTCCTAAGATCAACCCTGATATTTGTGTAGGTTGCGGAGGGTGCGAATATGTATGTCCGGTGCGACCTTTCCGGGCAATCCATATAGAAGGAAATCCCGTTCACTTACAGGCAAAACCGATACAGATAAATAAAGAGGATGAAATGGAAATTGATGATTTCGGTTTTTAATAAATTGAATAATTCTTAACACAATACATACATACAACATGAAACATAAAACAAAATTGCTATTTGTCGTTTTCGCTTTTGTCTTGTCGGGAACGCTTTTTGCTCAAAAAGAGGTGTATAAAGACATGGATGCTCCGCAACATGAGCGGATTATGGATTTGTTATCTCGTTTAACGATCGAGGAAAAGATTTCTTTATTGCGGGCGACTTCTCCCGGAATTCCCCGATTGGAAATAGAAAAATATTATCATGGCAATGAAGCGTTGCATGGGATAGTACGTCCCGGTAATTTTACCGTATTTCCTCAAGTCATAGGATTGGCAAGTATGTGGAATCCCGATTTTCTGTATGAAATTTCTACTGTGATTTCGGATGAAGCACGTGCCCGTTGGAATGAGTTGAATCGGGGAAAAGATCAGAAACGTCTTTTCAGCGATCTGCTGACATTTTGGTCTCCGACAGTCAATATGGCTCGCGATCCCCGCTGGGGACGTACTCCAGAAACTTACGGGGAAGACCCTTTTCTCTCCGGTAAATTGGGAGTTGCCTTTGTGAAAGGGCTGCAGGGTAATGATTCTCGTTATTTAAAGGTCGTTTCTACACCGAAACACTTTGCTGCCAATAATGAAGAGCATAACCGTTTTGAATGTAATCCTCAAATATCTGAGCGGGATTTGAGAGAATATTATCTTCCGGCCTTTGAGCGTTGTATTATCGACGGTAAGGCTCAATCGATTATGACTGCATATAATGCCATTAACGATGTCCCCTGTACTTTGAATACGTGGTTATTAAAGAAAGTATTGCGCACCGATTGGGGATTTAACGGTTATGTCGTATCGGATTGTGGTGCTCCGAGCCTGCTGGTTACTCACCATAAATATGTGAAAACGCCTGAAGCGGCTGCTACATTGGCGTTGAAAGCCGGTCTTGACTTGGAATGCGGGGATAATGTTTATATTGATCCTTTAATGAATGCCTATAAGCAATATATGGTTAGTGAAGCTGAAATAGATACGGCGGCATACCGGATATTGCGTGCCCGCATGATGTTGGGACTGTTCGATGATCCTGCGAAAAACCCCTACAATGCCTTGTCTCCGTCGATCGTAGGATGCGAGAAACATAAAAATATGGCTCTTGAGGCGGCACGGCAGAGTCTTGTGTTGTTGAAAAACGAAAATAATTTTTTGCCGATAAATCCTAAAAAGGTGAAATCTATCGCTGTAGTCGGGATTAATGCCGGAAATTGTGAGTTCGGAGATTACAGCGGGAAACCGGTAAATGTTCCGGTGTCTGTTTTGGACGGAATCCGAAATCGAGTAGGAGATGATGTAAAAATCGTTTATGCACCTTGGAAATCTTCATCTTCAGGATATGAAATGATCACTAAAGCGAATTTTCCGAATGGATTGAAAGCCGAGTACTATAATAATAAACATTTACAGGGGAGTCCTCAAGTACGTACTGACGAAAATATAAATTTTGAACCGGCTAATCAAGCTCCCGATCCGTTCCTTCCCGAATCTCCGTTATCGATTCGATGGAGTGGTGATTTAGTTCCGTCTGTTTCAGGAAAATATACTCTTGCTTTTGCGACGGATGACGGATGTCGTTTGTATATAGATGATAAGATGGTGATCGATTCGTGGAAAAATAGAGGGTTGACAACCGATAGCGTAGTCGTGACATTAGAAAAAGATAAAAAGTATCGTTTGGTAGCCGAGTATTTCGATAATGCTGGAGAAGCTTCGGCTAAATTATATTGGCGTACTCCTGATTTTGATAAAAAGGCTCTTCTCGACCTTTATGGAGATGCTAAAAAGGCTATTCAGGAATGTGATATGACGATTGCCGTTATGGGTATCAATAAGTCTATTGAACGAGAAGGTCGTGATCGTGACCATATTGAATTGCCTAAGGATCAGGAACTTTTTATTGAAGAGGCTTATAAGTTGAATCCCAAAATGGCAGTAGTATTGGTTGCCGGCAGTTCTTTGGCTGTAAATTGGATGGACGAACATGTCCCTGCGATCCTTAATGCATGGTATCCCGGAGAACAAGGAGGAACAGCTGTTGCCGAAGCTTTGTTCGGGGATTATAATCCTGCCGGACGTTTACCGCTTACCTATTATCGCTCATTGGACGATCTTCCTCCTTTCGATGATTATGCCGTTCAAAAGAACCGAACATATATGTATTTCACCGGAAAACCTTTATATGCATTCGGTTACGGATTGAGTTATACGAAATTTGATTATCGTAAGCTGTCTATCGATCAAGATGCCGAAAATGTGCGTCTGTCGTTTACGATAAAGAATAGCGGAAAGTATAATGGGGATGAAGTCGCTCAGGTTTATGTGCAGTTTCCTGAAATAGGAGTGAAAGTTCCTATAAAACAATTGAAGGGCTTTGAACGGGTACATATTGCTAAGGGGAAAACTCTTCCGGTTACTATTACCGTACCTAAAAAAGAATTGCGTATATGGGATGAAAAGAAAAGTGAATTTTTTACTCCGTCAGGAAATTATGTTTTTATGGTAGGAGCATCTTCTGATGATATCCGATTGCAGCAAGTTGTTAAACTTTAGTACTCGTAAAATCAGAAAAATATCCTCGTAAGAAACTCTCAAAACTGACCCGAGTAAAATTTAGACAGGCTCTCAGGTTCGGGATATTTAACATTTACACTCTCTAAATATCACGATAAGAATATCGGTATATATTTAGAGAGTGTAAATGTAAATGGACTCTATTCTAATAACTTTGTTTACTGATTTGAAAATCTGTCAGAATTTTTCGTAATGGATTTTCTTTTCGTCGAACTTATTTTTAGGCGATTGTGAGCCATTCGGATAACCGATAGGTATAACGCAGAGCGGAATAATATTTTCAGGAATATTTGTATATTTCCGTACTGTATTTATACGATCCTCGTACGGGTAGGCTGCAGTCCAGACCGCACCCAGTTCGAGCGATTCGGCTGCTAATAAAATGTTTTCTGAAACTGCAGAACAATCGAGATACCAATAAGATGAGCGAATGGAGTCTCCGCATACGATGATAGCCATTGGTGCTTTATTCAGCATTTTTGCATAAGGTAACTCCGCAGCCATTGAATCGAGAGTAGAACGGTTTTGTATTACGATCAGTTCCCAAGGCCGAAGATCTCTCCCTGAGGGAGCGGCCATGCCGGCTTTTAATAATATCGCTATTTTTTCATTTTCGACCTTTTTGCCGATAAAATCCCGGACACTTTTTCGAGATAATATATTTTCTATGACTGGATTTTCGGTCTTTTCTGTTTGTTGTGATATTCCGGAACAACTATTTCCGAAAATAACAGATAGAATACATAATACGATTAATAAATTTTTCATGCGTTCTGAATTTGATTATTTATCGCTGGTTTGTCCTATTTCGCGGATTGCTCCGGTTTCAGGATAAAAAGTTACATGGGCCGGAGCTTTTTTATTATCGAACATGTTAGGTGCTAATCCGAAAACGACACCGAATTGGGCAACTTGAAATTCTCCGGAGAAAATATTTTTTCCGTTATACGTTAAAGAAGCTTTGGCCTTTCCGGGAATATTATAAGCTAAAGCCCCTTTCGGCATTTCTTTGACTTTCCCTTTTGCGTCTACCGGGAGTTCCCCTTTTTCGGTAATTTTTAAATTTATGTAAATAGGGTCTCCGCTAAGATCGGTTTTTCCCACTATTCCCGATATATCTGAAATGCGGAAAACTACTTCATTGGCAGTCTCTCCTTGGGGAATCCATGTGAAATGTTTTACAACGGTTTGTGTTTGAGTTGTTCCCATAAACAAAGCTGTGAGGTTTCTTTCTTGCTCGTCTAATTGTTGCAACATAAGTTTTAACGCTTCTCCGTCTGCCGGTTTTTGGTCGGAGTCTCCTGTTGAAAGATCCATCCGGCTTTCACGTATCCGGTAAATCTGTTTGGCTGCTACTTCCGCCATTTTGGCTGTAGAACCTGAAATAAGCATTTCTTCGGTAAGAACAGAAGCATATCCATTATTCTCTAATGGAGATGCCGTTTTCTTTTTTCCTTGACTGTCTGATATTTCATTGCTCGGCAAAGGATCGGTATTTACCGATAGTAATAAACCGTCTTTATTTAAAAACATATAGGGAGCACTTCCTGATTTAAATTGAACTAAGTATTGTTGATCCTTATCCGCTACTCCATAACTGCTGATCGTTGCTTTATCTAATTTCCATGAAGATTTGTCCTCAGTAATATTGACCGGTACACCCAGATATTTTTCTGCATATTTATAATACGGACCGGCTTTTACGATTGTTTGGGTAGCTATGACTTCTATATCGAAAACGGTCTTTGGTAAAGAGTAAATCAGCCCGTATTCATTGTGCTTTCCAGCTGTCAGTTTTGTTGTTTCCTGTGCAAAGGCACTTATAGTGCAGAGCAGGCAGAGAGATATGATTCCTTTTTTCATATTAGTCGGTTTTTTTATTCATAATATACGAATTTTACCCACATGCAAATATAAAATTAATTTGTGAATGAAAATACTGAATATCAGATTAAACTCTGTAATTATGCAGTTTTTTATATGCTTGTCCTATTTGGGAAATAATGTCTCCTGCAGTTATGTATTCCTGAGAATCTTTCTCTGCTGCCAAGTCTCCTGCTGTTCCGTGAAGAAAAACGCCTAAGATTGCAGCCGGTATCGGGTGGTAACCTTGAGCCAACAATCCTGTGATCATTCCGGTCAGAGTATCTCCGCTCCCGGCAGTAGCCATTCCTGCATTTCCCGAACTGTTGAAGAGCACATCGCCTTTCGGTGTGACGATAGCGGTATTAGCCCCTTTTAAGACAATGATTATATGATAGCGAGTTGCTATTTCCCTTGCTTTGTTCAGCCGCTCATAAGAGGTGTCGTTTTTCCCGAATAATCGGTCGAACTCCAGATGATGAGGGGTCAGGATAGAATTTTTCGGAAGATTTTCGATCAATTCTGTATGTCCCGCCAACAAATTCAGTGCATCAGCATCCAATACTATCGGGCGTTTTATTTGTCCGAGCAATTTGTAAAACGCCCGGGCGGTTTCTTCGTGGCGACCTAAACCCGGACCGACGGCAATTGCGGAATAAGATCTATTTAAAACTATATCGGAAATATGAGAATCTTGTTTATCGGCAATAAATAACGCTTCCGGTACAGCTGTTTGAAGAATTCTTTCTCCGCATGCAGCCGACAGAACCGATACCAGCCCTGCTCCTGTGTGTAGTGTAGCTTGTGCTGCCAGTATTGCCGCTCCCATCATTCCTTTGCTCCCGGCAATTAATAGGGCATGTCCTACATTATGTTTGCTTACGAAGCGACTTCGTTTCATTACCATACGAGCAGCTTCATCCGGTTCGATATAGTAGTATTTGGTTTCTGTCTGTTCGATAACATCAGGATGAATGCCGATATCGACAATTTTCCATTCTCCGGTGAATTGTTCGTTTTCGGCAAACATGAATGCTAATTTGGGATATTGAAATGTGATCGTGAGATCGGCCTGAATAATATTTCGGGGAATATTTTCTATGTTGTTTTCCCCGAAAAGTCCTGATGGCAGGTCAATAGACACGACAGTTGCATCAGAAGAATTGATATATTGTACCACAGACCCGAATCCTCCGGAAAGAGGTTTGCTCAATCCAGATCCGAATAATCCGTCTATAACAAGTGTTCCTTTAGTCAGTGTCGGAGGGATAAATTCGTTTATAATCTCCGTGAAGTGTGAGCCGCTGTGAGGGAATGTGTTTATCGAATCGGATTGTTTTACCGATTTTGAGAATTTTATTCCTTCTATTGCTTGTAGACGGTCTCTGTTCTTAAGGCAGTCTTGAGACAGTTTTTGAAGCGGGTTAAACAGGTATATGCTGAGGGTGTAGCCTTCTTCTATCAACATTCGGGAGACAGCGAGGGCGTCACCTCCGTTATTTCCAGGTCCTGCAAAGACGACAACCGGAGTGTTGCGTTTCCATCTGGATATGATTTCGAATGTGACTGATGAAGCAGCCCGTTCCATTAAATCAATAGACTTGATCGGTTCGTTTTCAATAGTAAACCGATCGAGTTTCTTTGTTTCGTTTGTAAAGAATATTTTCATTTTATATTGAATTTTGCAATGTAAAAAAGATAATTACAAAATAAATCGTTTAAAATTGGATAAATATAGAACTTTTGTCTAATTTCGCCGCTCAAATATCAACAAAGATAGCTATTTTTTATGAGTACGAGTATAATGAGACATCCAAAAGGTCTGTACCTTTTGTTCTTTACGGAGATGTGGGAGCGTTTTAGTTATTATGGCATGAGAGCTATGCTTATTTTGTATTTGACTAAGACGGCAATGGAAGGAGGCTTAGGATTCGATGCCAGGCAAGCGAGTCTTATTTATGGCTTTTTTACAGGGTTTGTTTATTTCACTCCGTTGATAGGAGGCTGGCTTGCCGATAATTATTTAGGGCAACGGAAATCGATAACGATCGGAGGTATTACGATGATGATCGGGCAATTCTGTTTGGCCGCAAAGGCCGATCCTGTATTCTTATCGTTGGGGTTGTTTTTATTGATTATAGGAAACGGCTTTTTTAAGCCGAATATTGCGGTTATCGTCGGAGACTTGTATAAACCTGATGATCCGAGAAAAGACTCTGCCTATACGATTTTTTATATGGGCGTTAATGTAGGGGCACTTATAGCACCTTTGATTACAGGATATTTGGCTATTACTTACGGGTATCGTTGGGGATTTGTTGCCGCCGGACTCGGGATGATGTTGGGACAGATATGCTATAATTTCTTGTCGAACCGTTTACTCGGTGATCTTTGTAAAGAACCGGCGTTAAAAAAGGATGAAGATGGGAATGTGGAAAAAGAACCGTTAACCAAAGAGGAAAAAGACAGGACGATGGTTATTTTTATTCTTGTAGCTTTTTGTATTTTCTTTTGGGCAGGATTTGAGCAAGCGGGTAGTTCTCTCACCCTTTATACTGACAAATACATTGATCGGAATGTTTTAGGGTTTGTTATTCCGACAGAATGGTTTCAGTCGGTAAATCCTGTTTTCATTATTCTGTTAGCTCCTTTATTTTCTATGTTTTGGGGATTTCTCTCTAAAAAGGGAAAGAATCCTTCGATACCGGTGAAAATGGCTATGGGTATGATTTTACTGGGATTAGGGTTTGTTTTGATGCTTGGGGCTGTGTGGCAACGAGGTGGAGATGATGCTTCACTTCTTGTAAAAGCTAATTTATTATGGCTTTTGGGTACTTATCTGATGCATACGATGGGCGAGCTTTGTCTGTCCCCGATAGGTCTTTCTATGGTATCGAAATTATCCCCTGTCAGGCTGGCTTCTCTGATGATGGGAGTTTGGATGCTGAGTAGTTTCTTTGCGAATATAACAGCTGGTTTTATCGCTTCATTTTTCGTATCGTTGGGAGCGATGAGTATTTTCGCCGTTATTGCAGTTACTTCTATTTTACTCGGATTATTCTTATTGGCGGTTAGCAGGTGGCTTACCGGGAAAATGCACGGAGTGAAATAGCCTAAAAATACGTTTGTCCGAAGAGAAAAATAGTCGCTTATTTTTTGCAATAGGCATATTTGTTATACCTTTGCCGACTATAAATTCATTACATATCCAAGATCCGATGGACACTATTCAGATTAAAGACAAAACATTCAGGCCATATATCCGGCGAGAGGAAATTAAAGCTGCTATAGAAAATATCGCTGCTCGTATCAATAACGAATTAGCTGGGGAAAATCCTCTGTTTATCTGTGTTTTGAACGGAGCATTTGTCTTTGCTGCAGATCTTTTACGAGAAATAACGATCGAAAGCGAAATCACATTTATGCGCATGAAATCTTATTCCGGTACGCAATCGACAGGTGTCGTAAAGATTATTCATGGATTGGATGAGGATATCAAAGACCGTACGGTAATAGTCGTTGAGGATATTGTCGATACGGGTTTTACGATGCAACGGATTATTAATCAGTTGAAAGAAAGAGAACCGAAGCAGGTGAAAATCGCGACTTTGCTTTTTAAACCGAAAGCACTGAAATGCGATGTACATGTTGATTATGCAGCGCTTGAGATTCCTAATGATTTTATTGTGGGTTATGGGTTGGATTATGACGAACAGGGTCGTAATTTGAAAGATATTTATGTGATTGCGGATTAATAATCTTTGACCTTAAAATTTTAATACGGTGAAAAGGTGGCAATAAAGTGCACAAATAAACCGATATAAGTATGTTGAATATTGTAATTTTTGGAGCTCCGGGATCGGGAAAAGGTACTCAGAGCGATATGATTATTAAAAAGTACGGCTTGTTTCACATTTCTACGGGAGATGTTTTGAGAGCTGAAATGAAAAATGGTACGGAATTGGGGAAAATAGCTGAAGGTTATATTTCCAAAGGACAATTAGTTCCGGATGAACTCATTATCGATATGTTAGCTAAAGTGCTGGATTCGAATGAAGAAACGAAAAACGGTGTTATTTTTGACGGATTCCCTCGTACGATTCCTCAAGCCGAAGCCCTGAAAGCGATGTTGAAAGAACGGGGAGCAGAGGTTTCTGCTGTCGTAGGTCTTGAAGTCGAAGAAGAGGAGTTGATCGATCGTTTGATTAAACGCGGTCAAGTATCTGGTCGTTCGGATGATAACCTCGAAACGATAAAGAGCCGTTTAGATGTATATCACAATCAAACTACACCGTTGAAAGATTATTATATTAATGAAAAGAAATATAAAGCTATTCACGGAATGGGAACTATCGAATCTATCTTTGCAGCTATTGAAAAAGAGATAGATAACCTCTAAATAAACGAGAATTTTAGAGAGGCTGTATTCAGAGCGTATCGCGATGAGTTGCAGCCTCTTTTTTGTCTGTTTTGGATAAGCGGGCGAAAAAGCATTATCTTTGCAATTTAAGAGATTGATTTATAAATAAAAATCGTAAAATAGAGAATTTATGGCCGAATCTAATTTTGTTGATTATGTCAAGATATATTGTCGCTCCGGTAAGGGTGGGGCAGGATCTGCACACTTGCACCGTGAGAAGTTTATTACCAAAGGCGGTCCTGACGGGGGTGACGGAGGTAGGGGCGGTCATGTAATATTAATAGCTAACAGGAACTATTGGACTCTTTTACACCTTAAATATTCACGTCATGTGTATGCCGGTCACGGCGGTTCGGGTGGAGCAAGCCGCAGTTTCGGAAAGGATGGAGAAGATCAGATCATAGAAGTTCCGTGCGGTACGGTTGTGTTCGATGCTGAAACCGGAGAATTCCTTTGTGAAGTGACGGAACACGGAGAAGAGGTTATTTTGTTAAAAGGCGGTCGGGGAGGATTGGGTAATTGGCATTTCCGTTCGGCAACAAATCAAACACCCCGTTATGCGCAGCCCGGAGAGCCGGCAATAGAAAAGTCTGTCATAATGGAATTGAAATTGTTGGCAGATGTCGGGTTGGTCGGTTTTCCCAATGCAGGAAAATCTACACTCTTATCGGTAGTCTCTGCGGCGAAACCTAAAATTGCAGATTATCCTTTTACTACATTAGAACCTAATTTGGGAATCGTTTCGTATAGAGATAATCGTTCTTTTGTAATGGCTGATATACCGGGTATTATAGAAGGCGCAAGTGAAGGGAAAGGCTTAGGTTTACGTTTTCTCCGACATATAGAGCGAAACGCTTTATTATTGTTTATGGTTCCGGCAGACTCGAAAGATATTCGGGAAGAATATGAAATATTGTTGAATGAAATAGCAAATTTCAATCCTGAACTATTAGATAAGCATCGGGTGTTAGCTATTACTAAATCGGATATGCTGGATGAAGAACTTACGGAGGCATTAAAAGCTGATCTTCCGGGTATTCCGTATGTGTTTATATCTTCTGTTACGGGACAGGGAATTACCGAATTAAAGGATATTTTGTGGGAAGAATTAAATAAGGAGGATAATAAGGCTGCTCCATTGACCCATCGTAATTTGGATATCAGTCATCGGGTAAAAGAGGAGGATGAGTTGTTGCTTGCCGGTGATGATGACGATGAGGAAGAGGAGGCTTATGAGGAATATGATTGGGACGAATGAAACCGATAAAAGTAGGAGATATAGAAATGTTGTCTTTCGAATCGTTAAATTCGTTTGACGGCATTTTCAATTTTGTTACGACTCGTAATGGTGTTATTGAAGGGAATCCTTACTCATCTTTTAATTTAGGAGTACACTCCGGAGAAGCTGTGTCCCGTGTATTGGAACGCAGAAATATTCTTAGAGAGACGCTCGGTATTGCTCCGGGACATTTTATTCTTCCTCGCCAGGTGCATGGCAGCGGAATTGCAATTGTCGATGAACATTTTTTGAAGATGTCTTCTGATGAGCAAAAAGAAGCCGTTTCTCAAACGGATGCTTTAATTACGAATATGCCTGAAGTCTGTATCGGTGTGACTACTGCCGATTGTGTCCCGGTATTGTTATATGATCCCGTTAAAAAGTGTATTGCGGCAATTCATGCCGGATGGAGAGGAACTGTGCAGCATATTGTATCTGTAGCAGTCCGGAGTATGTCTATTCATTTCGGTTCTTTGTCTGCCGATATTTATGCAGCAATAGGTCCGTCGATAGGATATGAACAGTTCGAGGTCGGAGATGAAGTATATGAAGCGTTTAAAAACTCATATTCTAATATAGATGAATTAAGTGCTCGGCATCCTGTTACAGGGAAGTATCATATCGATTTATGGAAAGCTAACCATACCGACTTGTGTAGTGTCGGTGTAGTGAAAAAACATATTGAAATTGCCGGTTTATGTACCAAAATTCATAATGACTTGTTTTTTTCGGCAAGAGCTTCGGGTTTAAAATCGGGCAGGTTTGTTTCTGGAATTTACATGAGGGAATAATAGGGATAATAAAAAACGCGATACATATTTTTTTGTACCGCGTTCTTTTTATAAGAAATCCTATTCTTATTTTTTTACGTATCGTTTATTTAACAGATCGACAATCTCGTTTGTGATATCATAAGACGGATCTATATAAAGCGTACTGGCATTGTTAAGAATAGCTTCGTATTTTTTGTCTTTATTGTATTCGTGAATAAAGTTGATGATAGAGTCATTCATTTGGCTCAGCATTTTTTGCTGTTCGCGCATATTTTCATCTTCGAGACGCTGAATATATTCTTGTAATTCTTGTTGTTTTTTCATTAGTCGTTGTTGCTCCTGTTGCAAGCGTTCTTGAGAAAGAAATGCATTATTCTGATATTTGCGCTGGAATTCGGCCATTTCTTTTTCTAATTGGCGGCCTTTCTCGTTAACATTGGCGCGTGAGTTTTCAGCGCGGCGTAATAACGATTCGTTTAAGTCTTTTGCATAGTTATATTTTTGTAATAGAGAATCTATATTAACGTATGCGATAGGCAATTTGCCTGAAATAGAGGTAGTTTGTGCAGCAGGTGTTTCAGCTGATTTTTCAGTCGTATTATTTTTTTTGTTACACTGAACAAACAACATAACAATAGCGAATGCTAAAACAGAATGAATAAAGGGTCTGCTAATCTTCATAACTTTGAATTTTATTACTAACTTTATGTTTTATTTTTCTTTTAATAAATCTGCCAACTGTTTTCTATTACGATCGACAGAGTCGGTTGATAATGCGCATGAAATACCTCTTTTTTTCATCTCCCTGTTTGCTCCGATGTGTGTGTTCGGAAATTTGCCGCCTTTAACGAATATTACCTTTATTCCTAAAAGAATAAATGCCAAAGCAACAATCGCCATAGTAAGAAGTATCGTATTCCACATTTTGATTATATTTGTATTGCAAATATAAGAAGAAACTCTGATTTAACAGGATTCTCGTTCGTATTTTGGCTATTATATCGGATAAACAGATATTTTTAACATTATTTCCGGGATGTGGTTAAGAAAAAAACGGGACATAAATAGGAGGAAAGAGAACATCGTATCAGGATAATGCGGTATATTCTTTTGGAGTGATTTAGAAATAATTTTAAGATTTTAATATTTTATAAAGAAGACTATGGATGTAAAGGATTTAAAGCCGGAGTTGATCTGGCACTATTTTGATGAAATAACAAAAGTTCCCAGACCTTCGAAGAAAGAAGGAAAGATACGTGCTTTTTTATTGAATTTTGCACGTGAACATCACTTGGATGCGAAAGAAGACGCAACGGGAAATATTGTTATTGCTAAAGCTGCAACTCGAGGATTTGAATCGACTCCCGGAGTGATTTTACAATCGCATATGGATATGGTATGTGAGAAAAATTCGGATGTTATTCATGATTTTGAGAATGACCCGATAGAAACATATATCGACGGAGAGTGGGTACGTGCCAAAGGTACGACTTTAGGTGCGGATAACGGAATCGGGATGGCAGCATCATTAGCCGTGTTAGCTTCGGATAATTTGCAGCACGGTCCTTTGGAAGCATTATTTACCGTAGATGAGGAAACCGGATTGACCGGAGCTTTTGGAATGAAAGAAGGTTTTATTTCAGGAGACTATTTGCTTAATCTCGATTCTGAAGATGAAGCTGAAATTTTCATAGGCTGTGCCGGAGGGATAGATACAACTTCTACTTTTATCTATAAACCGACGATGACACCTGCCGATTATTTTTATTTTCGGGTAAGTATTTCTAACTTGCAAGGAGGTCATTCGGGTAGTGATATCGATAAGGGATTGGGTAATGCCAATAAAATTTTAGCCCGTTTCTTATGCAGATGTTCTAAGAAGTATGATATGGTCCTATGTCGTATCGAAGGTGGAAATCTGCGGAATGCAATTCCTCGTGAAGCATCGGCTGTTATCGGTGTTCCTAAAAATGAGAAAGAAAAAATTCGAGTAGATTTGAATCTTTTCCACTCTATCATCGAAGAGGAATTATCTACCGTAGAACCGAATATGAAAATTACGATGGAGTCGGAAGGGCATCAGGATCGTTGTATCGATCGTCAAACGACTTTTGCTTTAATAAATGCTTTGAATGCTTGTCCTCATGGTGTAATATCTATGAGTCGTGATATTCCCGGACTTGTCGAGACTTCGACCAATTTAGCTTCTGTAAAAATGGTGGGAGAAGACCAAATTGTTGTTGCTACCAGCCAGCGCAGTTCGGTAGAATCTTTGAAGCAAGAAATCGCTTGCCGTGTAGAAAGCGTGTTTACATTGGCAGGTGCAGCGGCTACACATGGGGAAGGTTATCCCGGTTGGAAACCTAATCTTAAATCTGAGATATTAAATATTGCGGTAGCTGCTTATGAAGAATTGTATCATGTAACTCCTGAGGTAAAAGCTATTCATGCAGGTTTGGAGTGCGGTCTTTTCTTAACGAAATATCCGCATTTAGACATGATTTCTTTTGGTCCTACGCTGAGAGGTGTTCATTCTCCGGATGAAAAGATGCATATTCCTGCTGTTGAAAAATTTTGGAATCATTTGGTGATGATTCTTAAAAAAGTATCGGAAAAGTATTCGTAGCAAAATTTAGATAGACTCTGATGAAAATACCGGATATATCCTATTTAGGAAAATATCCGGTATTTAAAAATGATAGTGAGTGTAATTTTTGTTATTTTATTCGTATTGAATCCTATTATTTTTTAGGAGTACCTTTGGTTTGTTTTACTAATTGGATGGTTCCATCGGGATTGTAATATAGTTTGTCTACGCAAATAGAACGTAATTCGTGTTTTCCACCGGAAAGATCGCTGTTATGATAAAAGAGAAACCATTCGCCTTTGTATTCTACGATAGATCCGTGACTTGTACCTGAACTTGTTGCTTCCAGAATTACACCTTGGTAGGTCCATGGCCCTAATGGATTTGTACTGGTAGCATAAACCAGCCGGTTTCCTTCGGGATGGGGAACATTGTCGGAATACATCAGATAATAAATTCCGTTTCTTTTATGTACCCAGGCTCCTTCATGGAAATCTTTCAAACCTTCCATGCTACGCGGTTTTTCCGCTAGTTCCATCATATTGTCTTTCATTTTGGCACCGATAATTCTTCCGCAACCGCCGTGATAAAGATACGCTTGTCCGTCATCGTCAACAAATACACACGGGTCGATCATTCCGCAAGCATCATCGATACCTTTTATATATCCCTGTACTTTGAAGTCCTTTGCCGGATACTTGCTTGTCGCGATTCCGACTTTCCAGGAACAGTGCACATCTGAACTGCTCGGGTGGGGGAAATAGAAGTAATATGTACCATCCTTATATGCACAGTCGGGAGCCCACATAAAACCACCTTCAGTACGTCCCCAAGGAACTTGACTCGAATTCAGTATCTCTCCGTGATCTTTCCAGTTTACCATATCATCGGTAGAAAAGACGTGGTAACGATCCATCAGGTCACATCCGCGAGGAGGATCTACATCGTGAGAGGGGTAAACGTATAAGCGTCCGTCTTTCCATACATGGGCTGACGGGTCTGCTGTGAACATGTGTGTAATAAAGGGATTCGGACCTAAAGTCACCGGTGTTCCCTTTTTCTTCTTTTTAGCATTTGCTCCAGAAACAGTGGAAACCGATGTTCCTATTATCGCTGTTATAAGTAATGATATGAATAACAGTTTTTTTCTCATGATAATTGTGTTTTAGTTTGTATTATACAGTGCTTCGGTCTATCGTTATCAGGTATGTGTGCACCTGATAACGATAAAGTAACATTTACAGAGCAAAAGTTTGTTGTAAATTAATTTTCTGAGAAGAACTTCCTACTTGGAAAATATAACTGCCGGAAGGCGTTACAAACTTTCTCGTTTTTTCATCCCAATAGCGAAGATCTTTTTTCGGGATTGAGATAGATATATTTTTAGTCTGTCCTTTTTTGACATGAACCCTTTTAAAACCTTTCAATTGCTTGATCGGCATGTATGTTCCGGTCTCGGGATATTGCACATATACTTGAGCGACTTCGTCCCCATCGTATTTACCGGTATTCGAGATTGAGAACTGCACGTTGATCGTGTCCTGTTTTGATGCAATATTCAGTTTTCTGTAATTAAATTTGGTATAGCTGAGTCCATATCCGAATTCATATAGCGGTTTACCGGTAAAGTATTGATAAGTGCGGCCTTTTTTGATGGCGTAGTCATCGAATGGAGGCAATTCGTCCATCGAATTATAGAAAGTCAACGGCAAGCGTCCGCCCGGGTTATATTTCCCGAACAAGGCTTCGGCAACGGCTGTTCCTCCTTGTTCTCCGGGATACCAAGCATCGATAATTGCAGGAATATTTTCATCTATCCAGTTGATTGCGATAGAGCTTCCGGCAACCAGTACGACTACTGTCTTGGGGTTTATCCTATATATTTCCCGGATAAATTCTTGTTGATCAGCCGGTAATTCGAGCGTATATCGATCTTGACCTTCTCGTTCGATAGATTTATCTATACCCAATACGGCCACAGTGACGTCACACTCTTTAGCTGCTTTGCCCGCTTCGCCAAACATATCTATACGGTCACGGCTATCGAGGTCGGGAGCTTTCCAATAAAGACGGGCAAAACAATCGCCTCCGCCGTCGAAATATTCGACTTTGATTTTATATCTTTTTCCGGCTTCGAGGTTTACCAACACCTTATCATCTGTGGCAGGACGATCTACCCAAGAATCGATCAGTTTTTTGTCATCTAAATATAGACGGCAGCCGTCATCGGTTTTTAGAGTAAGCAGGTATTCCCCTGAGACGGTCGGGAGCAGATCCCCTGTCCATCTTGCCGACATCGGAGCTTTCGGAAGAAACGGATCTGGCGGTCTGTTTACCGGGTCATAGTATAACTCTTCTTCAGTGCGGACAGCCGGAGTTCCTTCCAGATTTTTATTATTGAAATATTCGGCTTTTAATCCGTTCGGGAAGAAACTTTTATTAATAGGTTCATAACCTGTCGCACTGGATACCCATGGCGCATGTACCACTTTCACCTGATCTCCTACCAGTCTTTTTATTCCTTCGAGTACCGTTACAGACTCGTTAACCGGCGTTCCGCTATAATCACCGAATTCGCAACGATCGGCATTGATCCCTACCACGGCGATCGATTTGATTTTTTTCGGATTGATCGGTAAGAAGTTATTTTCGTTTTTCAGCAACACGAGACTCTGTCGAGCTGTTTCGAGAGCTAATTCTTGATGCTCTTTACATCCGACTTTTTCGGGGCTTATCTTGTTGTAAGGGTTTTGTTCCGGATCATCGAATAGTCCGAGTAGCATACGTCCTCGAAGCAAATGATAAGCAATGGAGTCGATGTCGGCATCACTTACTCGATAGTTATAATATGCATTCAATAACGGCTGTGTATATACATTATCGGCACACTCCATATCCGATCCGGCTTTAGCCATCAGTACAGCAGCCGTTTCATAATCTTTTACGTATTTGTGATGAGTGACCATCCATGCAGGAGCACTGCAGTCAGTTACTATATAACCTTGAAATCCCCAGTCTTGACGGAGGACTTTTTTCATCAGGTAGGTATTTACCGTGCAAGGGATTCCGTTGACAGCATTATAGGCAGTCATAATCGATTGAGCTTTACCTTCTACGATACATTTCTCAAATGAGGGAAGATAATATTCCCGCAAGTCACGTTCCGACACTATGGCGTTACAGCGTGATCTATTATGCTCTTCGTTATTTACCGCAAAATGTTTGGGTGTAGCTACGGCTTTCAGATATTTGGGGTGATTTCCTTGCAGCCCTTTTACGAAAGCGCATCCGAGAGTTCCTGTTAAATGGGGATCTTCTCCATAAGTTTCAGGTGTACGTCCCCAGCGGGGATCGCGAGCCATATTTACCGTAGGAGACCAGAACGAGAGCAGGTCGCTCGAACCGTCGAGTTGTTTTTTCCCTAATCCTAATGCATTCCATTTTCCTCGAGCTTCATCAGAGATGGCAGTCGATATTTTATATATCAGTTCGGGATTCCATGAGGCTGCCATACCGATTGCTTGAGGGAATACGGTAAATTTGCCGGGACGAACGATTCCATGCAACGCTTCATTGCCATGATAATATTTGTCTATCTCTAATCGAGGAATTCCCGGAGCATTGTGTATCATTAACGATACTTTCTCTTCGACTGTCATTCTGGAAAGGAGATCCATAACTCTGTCATGAATAGGAGCATCCATGTCCTTGTATAACGGTTGTTCGTTTTGGGCATGAAGTGTTAAAGCCATGAATAAACCGACTCCAGACAGTGCTTTTCGCATTAAATTCATTTTTTTTGTCATAAGCAGGTGGGATTATAGATTTAATGTATTGAAAGATTTCGGGCTTACTTTTAGATTGAGATATTTCCCTTTGAGTGAGAGAGAAATGTTCTTTTCCTGATTGTCTCGGTTTACGATTAATACCGTGATTTTTCCGTCAGGATTTTCAAAAGCGAGAATATTTTCTTGATTGTCCCGAGTTTGCAATCGATAAGCTCCGGGAACGATATAATGACACAAATGCTTCATCAAATAGAATTCAGGATGATAGATGACATCTCCGTTCTCGGTATTGATAGTAATCAGCGAGTTTTGTTTCCATCCCCACGGGCTTATTCCGTTTTGGTCGAGTATCATGTTCCAGTAGGTAAATACCCGAGCTCCGTTTCTTAAATAATGACTGATTTGCCACCACGTATGTTCTGCTGCGCCCCAGTCATTCGATCCGTTGCCGCATTCAGCCTCGGTATGCATCATTTTCAGATGTGGATATTCTTTGTGTATAGTCGGTATTGCTCCTTTTCCGTCCCATTGAAATCCTACTCCTTTGATATATTTTGATGCAATAGGATCATCGAGAGCCGTTTTAGTGTATTGAGGATTGTCCCGGTTGATCGTTCCGAAAAAGATTTCGGTTTGAATGTTTTCTTTTTCGAATTTCGGACCTAAGAACTTACCGATGAAGTATGCCATATCTTCGGGACGCCAAGTACAACTGGCGTATTTTTGAGTAGAACAGGGCTCGTTTTGAATATTAATAGCTTCGATTTTGATACCTTCTTTCTCATAAGCTTGAACGAATTTGGTGAAATAGAGAGCGTAGGCATCTAAATATCCCGGTTGCATCTTAAATCCGGTAGTAGGAAGTTCCAGTGCTCTTTTTTGCGGCAATCCGTTATGATTGACAGGACTGTTATCATATTCGCTGGCATAGTGATTATTAGTTTTCATCCATGCTGGCGGGCACCAAGGTGATGCCCAAATTTTCAGTCCCGGATGTATTTTTTGAGCTTCTTTAATATAACGCATCAATATATGCCTGTCTCTGTCGATACTGAAATTGATCATATCGAAGTCATCGGCAACATCGTTGAGTGAGTAGAAATTCATGGCGAAATCGCTTGCTCCTATCGGCATTCTGCAGTAAGTATAGTTGGATTCTTGCGGGCTGAATAAATTATAAAGAATTTCATTCTTTTTTTCTTCGGGAAGAGTACATAGAGCATCCCATCCGAGCTCATTGAATGTCCCCCCCAAGCCATCTATATATTGTGCTTTTTCATCTGATATGCGGATAATTTCTCCTGTTTGTTCCGGAGTATCCGACCATTTTATTCCCTTTCCGTTTTTCCAATAATTATCTTGAGTAGAGTATTTCCATTCAACTTTTTGAGCAGAAATTCCGGCACAGAAAATGACCGATAAAAATGCTGTGGATATTGATTTAATGTTCATAATCGTTTTTTTAGAGTTTTATAGATAAAGTATTGAAAGATTTCGGTTTGAGACTTAGATTCAATACGTTCCCGTTGATTGAAACCGTCATATTTTTGATTTTGTCTTCTTTATTGGCAACGAGAATTATTGTTTTTCCTTCTTTATTTCTGAAAGCTAATAAGTTTTCATCCTGCCCCAATGTTTTCAGTTTGTGATCTCCGGGTTTTACATAATGGCTGAGATGTTTCATAACATAAAATTCAGGAGTGTAATTGATCTGTTTCGTTTTGGAATCGATAACGATCATCGCATTCTGACTCCATCCCCAAGTACTCGTCCCTTTATCCTGTAAGACCATATTCCAGTACATATAGGCATTTGCTCCACCACCGATATATTTTCTGATCAAATCGAATGTATGTTCTGCCGCACCCCAGTCGAAAGTTCCGCCTCCGGCTTCGTTTTCGGTTTGCATCAATCTTATTTTCGGATATTTTCTGTGAATTTCAGCAATAATATCTTTACCTTCCCACTGTAATCCGATACCTTTAATATATTTTCTGGCTTTAGGATCGTTCATTATGTGGTTCACGTCTTCCATACGGTTACAGTTGAGTGTGCCGAGCCATAATTCTACATTTGGGAGTTCTTTTTTAAATAACGGACCTAAATGATTAGCTATGAAATTCCGCATTGCTTCGGGAGTCCACAGACAATTCGGCCATTGTTGACGGGAATAAGGCTCGTTTTGGAATTGTAACATCGATACATTTATTCCTTCTTTGCGATAAGCCTTGATATATTTCGACAGGTAAAGAGCATGAGCATCGAGGTATTTCTTTTCTTGAATAAAGTGATCGTCTGCCGCTACTTGGTTTTCGTCTTTGAGGTCATTATGATCACCCGGCTTGGTCGCATAGTGACGGGTTGTTTTCATCCAAGTAGGTGGACTCCAAGGGCAAGCCCATAATTTCATGTCCGGGTTTATCGCTAATGCTGATTTTAAATAGGGGATAAGAGCTTCTTTATCTCGTTCTATACTGAAATTTTTCATTTTGAAATCACCTTCCGTATCATTCAGGCTATACCAGTTTCGGGAGAAATCATTTCCACCTATGGGTGTCCGGCAGTAAGTAAAACATACTCCTTCAGTAGGGTGGAATAGAGAGTTCAGTACCTCCTGTTTCTTTTGAGGATCGAGAAGATTAAGTGCATCCCAACCCAATTCGTTGAAACACCCTCCGAAACCATCGATTACCTGTTCTTTGTAGGGGGTGATCAGAACATCATATTTAACCTGATTTTGGGCTTTGGAAATGGTTACATTATGTTCGTTCTGCCATCGGTCGGTATTTGTTGTGTATTTCCATTCGATTTGTTGCGCAGAACAGAAATGTGCAATGCTGATACAGCATAAAATCGGGATGAATTTTTTTCCTGTTTTCATAAATATATATTATATAATGTATTTTGGTAATTTAATCTTGCGGATAGGGGAGTGCCGATGGAGGAACGTTGTTCATATCACTACCCCACTCGGTATTACGTTTGTTTCCCATTACAAATTCTAGTTTTCCTCCGTCTTTTATATCATCGTGAGAAAACCAAGGTTTTTCCCATTCTTTGCCGTTCAATTTTGCAGACTGTATATATTTATTTTCTTCAGAGCAGTGCTTTCCGATGATTCGAAATGTTTTTCCGTTGCTTAATTTTATTTTTATTTCATTGAAGAACGGGCTTCCGATATTATAAGATGGAGATCCCGGAGTAACCGGATAAAAGCCCATCATAGAAAAAACCACGAAAGAGGAAAGTCCGCCTCCGTCTTCGTCTCCGGGAACACCCATCACATCGTTTCTGAACCATTGATGTACGAGGTCTCTGATTCTTTTTTGTGTTTTCCATGGTTTACCTACATAATTATATAAGTAAGGAATGTGTAGAGAAGGTTCATTTGCCATGGAAAATTGTCCGACATTCCCTGTTTGATCGGGTAATTGGGCGTAGAATTCATATTTATTGCGACCTAACCATTCACTGAATGTTTGATCGAGATTTTCTGAAAATTTTTCGGCACCACCCATTAAATTCACCAAATCTCCAATATTATGTTGTACATCCCAGCGATATGTCCATCCGTTGTTTTCTGCATAATAATCTCGTGCACCTATACCTCCTGAAAAACGATAATCGAACGGTTCTATGAAATTCCCGTTTTTATCTTTCGGATGAAAGAACGACGTTTGAGGATTAAAAACATTGCGGTAATTATAAGAACATTTCAGATAATATTCCGATTCCTCTTTTTTGTTTAAGGCCGCGGCTATTCGCGACAAGCACCATTGGTCGTAAGCCGTTCCCAAAGTGACGGGGATCGGTTGGCGTTTCTCAAAACCGTTTACTTCGGGGACTGTTTCTTTTTCTCCCGGGGCTAAAGCCGGGATATATCCGTTTTCTTTGTAAAAACGGTCGAGCCATCCGACATCTCCCGAAGACCATGGTGCAAGAGTTTTTTCTTCTATTCCTCTACGAGTGTATTCGTATGCTTTCTCCAGATCAAAATTCCAAAGTCCTTTTTCCCATGCATCGGCAATTGTTGCGACACCGTGGTTGCAGTTCATCCTGCGTGAATCTCCGGTTATCGCCGGGAAGGTCGGAAACCATTGCTTTTCCGATAATTCTGCAGCCCGGATAAATGAAACGAGAATATCGTTTTCGACATCTGCATCGATCAATATGCGCAGCGGATGCGTTGCCCGGTAGGTATCCCATAACCAATCGTCCGTATAGTAGGCATGGCCATCGTCCTTGTGTACTTTCCGGTCGGATGCACAGTAATAGTAACCGTCTTCACTGATATTTACCGGACGTTCATAACAACGGTACAAAGAGGTGTAAAAAACGGTTTTATCATTTTCAGTTCCACCTTTTACTTCGATTTTCCCTAAAGCTTCGTTCCATATTTTGCGTCCGTTGTTTTTTGCCTTGTCGAAATTGAAATCGGGTATTTCATTTTGTAAGTTTTTCTTTGCTTGTTCTATACTGATAAACGAAATTCCGTATTTGGCATTTATTTGTTTTTGACCGTCAAAACAAAAAACGGCACAAGAATTGTCTCCGGAGGTTTTGGTTTGTGCAGTGTTTATTTTTTTATCTTTCAATATCCCTGATTTTGAAGGTATAATATCAGTTTCGAGATAGATGTATACTCGGGTATTTCCCCATGTATTTTGGTATCCCTTGATTGAGTTTCCATCGATTTCCATTTCTCCGTTTCCGGAATTTAGAATAAGATATCCCGGTTTATTTTGAGTATATGTCAATCGATAGATCGCAGCCCTGTATGTAGGGGTAAATTCGGCTTTTATCTGTTGGTTGTCGATATCCGATTTGTAATAATAAGGCATAATCTGTTCATTGTCATAATCTGTTCTGATAACGGGAGACAGTTGAGACTCATTCCCTTGAAATGCAGATAAATTAAAACAACAGTTTTCCCGGTGATTGACTACGATTATCGGAAGTCCGTGAATATGGCTTTCTGTATGGTCTCCTCGTTGAGGATATATGCGCAGCATTCCGTTCGGCAGATGTACGGTAGGATAGGTCGGTTTCAGCAAATGGCTGATGTTGCCTATATAAGGGTTCACATAATCGACAGGAGACTTTTTTGCATATATGCTATATGAAAAAAAGAAAATAAATAAGATCGGTAGGAAAATGTTTCTCATACGTATCGATATTTTTTGTGTGTTTCGTTTCGTAAAGATACTTCCGAAAAGGTTGTTTTTTATATAAAAAATGAGTCTAAAAATAGCATTTTAGACTCATTTTGCTCTTAAATTGAAGTGTCATGCATTATTTATAACGATCGTACACCCTTTTCTTCCATGGTGATCCAGCAATCTTCGGTCCATGTATTGTTATTATTACTTTCATCCGTTACCGTAACATTAGTGTCGAAGTATTTGTAGTGCAGATAGAATATCTGTCTACCTTTTTTATCTATTTCATAGTAATTATCTTCGGCTCCGCCGATCATTTCCACTTGCAGACTTCCGCAGGGAGTTATGGTAATGGATTTGTCGTCATTGATTGTAAGATACATGCCGTATTTATCGATATCCTCTTTAGTCACTTTACCCGGTGTATAAGTATGAGTCCCGACAAATACCCGTACTCGGTTTTTATTGATCGGAGCTACGACTCGGGTTACGTTCGAACCGTTGGCTTTGTCTCCGATGGTGGTATGCTTGATCTCGGTACCCGCTGTTTGATAGTGGGTCGTCGATTCCATAGTCGCATACTCGTTTTTAAGTACGACTTGATATAGAACCTGTTGTTTGTCCGGATTGATCTCATAGTTCGAGGTGCTTTTTATCCGGAGCGGAATCATATAGATCGAATCGGGACTCAGACCTTCGGGATTGACAAAAATAGGTACTAAGGCATAGTTATCTTCGCTGCTTGCTTTCAGTACAGTTTGGTAAGTCGGGATATTATATCTGTCGGATTTCAGTTCTTTGGCGAATTTCGATTCTTCGATATCGAAGTTTATTTTGTTGTATTGGGCAAGGACTTGGTCATCCGGTTCCAACTCTATCGTAACATCTTGTGTGACATGTTCAGTGCCCCCGCAGCAAACACTTATATATCCGGTACTTTCTTTCCCGAATTCATGTACGGACTGAAAAGCCTTATTATCATCGCTCAAAAGATAGATGACTTTTTTATATAATTCGCCTTCGAACTGTTCGTCTTCGTTACATCCGGTTATTCCGGTCAGGGTTAGAAGAAGTAGTCCTATATTTAATATTTTTTTCATAATAAACTGTATTGTTTTTGTTATTTATGTCATTACCATCCTGGATTTTGGTCCAATAAACGGGATTTCAATATCTCATTCCGTTCTATCGGTAAGAATACGGTTTTCTTATCGACAACCCGGTTCCTGTAATCGGAGTGGGTCATAATCGTGCGGGTATAGTAGCCATCGTTGAGACCGGCATTAACATTCATTCCGCTTATGGGCACATTTTCTTCTTCTTCATAAGTACCCCACCGACGTACATCGTAGAAACGACGTCCTTCGCACAAGAATTCGATAAAACGTTCTCTCTTTATCTGCTCATCCATTGCATCTTCCGAAGTGTATTGTTCCGGTTTCAAAGCGGGAAGTCCCGAGCGGAAACGTACTTGGTTGAATGCAAATAACATGTCTTCCAGATTCGAATTTCTGGAGAGTGTGTAGGTTTGTCCGCTGGGCAGAGTTACCGTATGCGAACTTTGTAAATGATTGATTGCTTCGGCATAAGAGAGCAAAATTTCTGCATACCGGATAATCGGGAACACCTTATTTACCCGTGTCGCACCGTTTCCGTTATACCAGTTATCTTCCGGATGGATATACTTTTTCAGCACATATCCGGTTATACATGTATTTTGCTCTTGTTGTGAAGAACCGGCCGTTTGAGGCCCTGCATTTCCTCCGTTGTAATAATATACGGTTTGGTTTCTGACATCGGTATTTGTGCAAGAGGTGGCCGGCCAATAGCAGCCGTTGAATCCTACGCAAGCATAAAACCGCATTTCCCGGTTTACATACATATTGTATGTTCCTCTTAGTAAGCGGTATCCGGAGAAATATTTTAAGACCCGGGAGTTCCCGGTTTCGCTGTATTCACCGGTGGCTCGTGCTTCCTCTATCGTTTTCCCGTCTTGCATCAGGTAGGCATCGATCACTTTTTGGGTCAGACACATTGCATTGTATCCTCCCATGTAGATGGGGAATGATTGGCGAGTATATTCCCGTATTTTATCCGAATATTTACCCCAAATCAATTCTTTGTTTTGTACCGGATAGGTAGTTCCGTTGAACATGTTGGTATATGATTTCAACGGATCGATATTTCCTGCTCCATAAGGAAAATCGGCATTCGATACATTTTCGGGTAGTTCCGGAGTGACTTCTGTTGCGTCTCCTCCAGGTTTAGAATATACGCGTTCTGCTGTATGAAGTGTGTAACGGCCCATATCCATTACCCGTTTGGCTGCTGCGGCAGCTAACGCCCATTTCCGTTCATCGTAGGTTTGTGATACATAATAAACTCCATCGGATTTACGTTTCCAGTTTCCGAAATAGCGGTATGCTGCCGATCCTCCGTTAAATGCGGGACTGGCTGCATGCAGTCGCACCCGGGCGATCAGGGCGTATGCCGCACCTTTGGTCGGACGACCGAAATTTAAAATCGGGGCATCTGCGGGGATATTTTGGGCAGCTAATTCGAATTCGGAACAGATATAATCGACCGTTTCATCGAATGTGCTGCGTTGCCGTTCGTAGTACGATGCGTCTTGATTGTTGTCGAAAACCAAATCTCCGACAATAACTGCCGGTCCGTAATTCATCAGGATGAAATAGTAGGCATATCCTCTGAGGAAATGGGTATATCCGATCAATTCTGCCCGTTGCAATGGGGTAATGTCTTTACATTCTCCGATACGGGCAAGAATCATATTGGCTTTCCGAATCACTTTGTAAGCCGGATCCCATGAATTCATACTACATAGATTTGACGGACTTACTTCTCCTAAAGTCAGGGCTTTTCCGTGAAATAGATCCTGTTTCATAAGTGTGAAGATTTCATCGGAAGCTGTTACTCCGGGAGTTACATCATCTCCGAAGATGGCGCTTTCATCGGGAAGTTCTCCGGCTGCTCCCCAGAGATATTTTTCCAAATTTTTTCGAGATGCGAATACCGAGTCGTATTTTAAGGTATCGTCGAAGTAGTGATCGACATCGAGGAAATCGTCACATGAGCTGATTATGCCGATAATCGGTAATGCTACGATAAGCCAGACTATCTTTTTTATATTGTTCATAATTGTCGAAATTTTTTCGTAATGTTTTTGTTAGAAGTTTACATACATCTGGAATGCGTACTGAGTAGGAATCGGGTAGGCGCCACCGTTATGATCGGCTTGTTCCGGATCCCATAATTTCTCCGGTCCCCATACGCAGAGATTCGATATGACAAATTGCAGGTCTAAGGATCTTACGCCTAACGTTTTCAGAATTTTTCCGGCGGTCAGATTATAGTTTAAGTTGATTTCCTGCAATCTCAAATAACGAGAATTGCCTTTCCAGAAAGTAGAGAACTGCGTGTTGTTTGCGCTTTTCCCGTAACTTAATCTCGGGAATCTGGCATTCGGATTTTCCGTAGAGGGATCACCTGAATAGGAAGCCGGAGTCCAACGGTTTTTCTGGTCGGCAACGATTTTCAGTACGTTACCGGTAGCTCCATTATAGAACGGAATATAGCCTTCACCGTTTTTTCCTTTATCCCAATATCCGTTATCGTCTACATAGTAGTAATCGGTATTTCCGGTTCCTTTGAACAAGACTCCTAATGTAAATTGTTTGTAACGGAATTCACCTCCGAAACCATACATCAGACGCGGATAGTTCGGATAAGATAAAGGTACTTTATCATCTTCATCGATTACCCCGTCACCGTTTACATCTTTGTATTTGATGTCTCCCGCCATATATTCACCGAATGTCTGTTTCGGGCTTTGTGCCACATCCTGTTCGTCTCGGAAAAGACCTAAAGCGATATATCCTCGGAAAGCGTTGTTGACATATCCCGTGTAGTTTTGGTATTCATATGGTTGGAATGCCTGTTCCCAGTTTTCCACTTTGTTGGCGGAATAGGTGAAATTACCGCGGAGCGTAAGAGTCATGTCTTTGCCGAAATCTTGGGTGAACGAGATGTTTCCGTCCGAACCGTAACTTTTCATTTTTCCTACGTTTCCGAAAGGCATTTGAGTCAGCCCCACATAACTCGGAATTTGAGAACGTCTTTGGTAAATTCCATCGCGTTTATCCTGGAAGAAATCGACAACGAATTGTAGCTTTTCGTTGAATAAACGTCCTTCGATACCTAAGTCGGCTTTTTTGGCTTTTTCCCATCTTAAATTGTTGGCACCGACCCGTTCTTCTGTAATATATCCGCTACTGCTTCCCCAACCTCCTCCGTCACCATCGACCATGAGAGTCAAATAGGGAAAACGTTCATCGGTTAATCGGTCGTTACCTACCGTACCGTAAGATGCCCGGATTTTCAAGAAATTCAGCCAAGGCAATCCCCGTTGCATAAATTCATATTGAGTGGGAATCCAACCTACGGCAACCGAAGGGAAGAATCCGAACCGATGTCCGGATTGGAAGTTTTCAGATCCGGTATATCCGAAGTTTACGTCCATGAAGTAGGTATCCCGAAATCCGTAAGTAATACGTCCGGATAATCCTTGGTAGCGTATAGGTATGGCATACATGCTTCGTAATGTTTCTGCCTTAGCGTCTATGTCTTTATTCATTCGTTGTTCGCTGCTCATGTAATAGTAAAGCAATGCGGATAGTCGGTGTTCTTTGGCAACTGTGGTTTCGTAAGTGGCCGTTGTTTCGAAATGTACTTTATAGAATTGTTCATCTTCATGGGTATATTTGGCCGGTTCTGATTCTACACGTTTGATGATACCGAGTTCTCCGGTATATTTACGAGTTTGGGCATAGTACATTTCGGGACGGATCGACCGGATCTCTTTCAGGTTCGTTTCGGTGTCATAAGCACCTTGCGCCCGGATTTTCAATCCTTTTAGGAGCATGGAGAGATCCTGTTTCAATTCCAATGTCGCTTTTCCCCGGTAATGGCGGATATTGGTCATACCTGTTTTGTTTAACATCACGTATGGAGAATATGCATTATCGACGCCATAAGCCGGCAGATGTCCTGTCGAATAGATTGTCGGAATGGTAATCGGAGTCAAATTGCGTTGAGTCGCCCAAAGCGCATCCGTATCATTGTTCCCCGGTTCCGATTTGGTGGAGATAAATCCGTCGGCACCGAAATAGAGAGCCGTACTTTTCGTAAGATTTATATCCAGATTCGAACGGTAATTTACCGTGCGGTATCCCACTTTTGCCGAATATTTAGAGTTCTTGTCCTGTTTATAGGCTGCCGATTCATTGGACATACCCATACTTAAGTAATAACGGGCCAGGCTACCTCCGCCTCGGGCATTGATGAAGTAGGTCTGTTGTAAAGCATTCTTGTGTAAAAGTTCGTCTTGCCAGTTTACATCAGGATAAAGATCCGGGTCGAGTTGGTATTTGATCAAATCCATTTCTATATCCGAGTATAGGGGTCTGTCGCCTCGTACAACTCGAGCTTCATTTGCCAATTTGGCATATTCGTACGAATTCAGGTATTCGGGCATGTTTGTCAAATGCGAAACGGTCAGATTGATACGTCCGGTGATTTGCAGTCGATCGGCAGTTCCTCTTTTGGTGGTTATCAATACGACACCGTTTGCACCTCTTACTCCATAAACGGCTGTTGCCGAAGCATCTTTCAAGACCGAGAAACTTTCGATATCGGCAGGGTCCACTTCACTCAAATCGCCTTCTAATCCGTCGATCAAAACGAGTGCACTGCTATTTGCTCCAAACGTTCCGATACCCCGGATCCAGAATTCCGAAATATTTTTCCCCGGTTCTCCGCTTCGTTGTACCGAAATGATTCCCGGAATACGTCCGCCTAACATATTGGCGAGGTTTGTAGCCGGAGTTTGCAAATCTTTTACATCCACGTTGGTTACGGCACCTACTACGCTTATTTTTCGTTGAGTTCCCATACCGACAACAACCGCCTCTTCAATCTGGTGATCTGATGGAGTCAGTTTGATTCTCAGATCGCTTTTAGGTCCGGTAATAGCAGTTTCCGAAGGAGCATAACCTAAAAACGAAACGACGAGAATATCGTTTTTTTGGACTTTTAACGAGAATTTTCCGTCAACATCTGTGGCGGTTCCCATACCTGCCCTATCCTTGGCGTACACGCTGGCTCCGGGAACCGGTGTGTCGGTTTCATCCACTACCGTACCCGATACCGTAAATGTTTTAGCGGCTTGCTGTGCAAATGCGGTGATCTGACAGCACGCTAATAAGATTATAAATATGATTTTTTTCATTATGGTAGATTTTAATTATTCGATGCAATTAAGGTTATTCGATGGCCAGACGGCGGATACATTGGTTCTCATAATCTCCGATATAAATAATTCCCTCTTTATTGATACAAACTCCGTGAGGACGGTTGAATAGGGCTACATCCGGGTCACCATCCTGATATCCGGCTACACCGGCTTGTCCGATTACGGTACTGACCTGTCCTTGAGGCGTCACTTTTCGGATTACATGGTTTTCCGTATCGGCGATGTAAAGATTGTCATCTTCATCGAGAATCAATTGACGGGGTTGATTGAACATGGCGTATGAACCGATACCATCGAGATATCCCGAATTATTTACGATACCGGCGAACAGTTCATGCTTTTTGGTAAGTACGTCATAAGTATATATGCAATGACTGTTGGTATATGCCAAATAAAGTTTTGAAGGATTCTTCTGACTGAATGCCATATAAGCGTCACTTTCTGACATTAATCCGGTTGCAACTTGCATTGTCAATCCTGTTTTCGGATCGAATTTGTAAAGGACACCATTTTGTTTAGCACGAGTGTACATATAGCCATCGACCGTACACATGGCAAATGAATGTTTAAAATTGATATTGACTTGTTCTCCTGTGGCAGGTTTTAAAGCTTGTTTTATCGGACTCCATAAATTTTCAGAAGACATAACCCAATAATCTAAATTACTATCTGTCGGGATATATACTGTATTTCCGTCATCCAACATACATGGTTGATTCAACGGAGCGCCTGTATTCGGAATTAACAGACGACTGGCATCTTCATCTTCATTTACCAGAATAACTTTATTATTGTCGTAATAACTGTTCCTGTTACGAAGACAAGCAATAATATTGTTGTCCTTATCGATAGCCAGGTAAGTTACCGGAGGCATAGTCGTTTGGGCAAGGTTGCCGGTTACTACATCGTCCGGAGCATCTTTAATTCCGCAGACGGTTGTTACTACGGTCTGTATTTGGTAGATAAAGTGTTCAGGATATTCGACTTCTTGGTCTCCGATTTTAACTTTGATCTTACAGTCGATAATCTGATTTTCGTCACCTTCACCCGGTTTTCTCGGACAGATGGCATAGATCTTGTTTCCGATAGACGATATGACGGCTGCCGGTTTGTCATTGATGAAAACTTTGATGTTTTTAGCATCTGAACCGAAATTATCCCCGTTTAAAATAAGTTTGGTCGCCACGCCTCCATTGGTCGGATAGAAATTGGTTAAAGTTACCGGTTTATTGGGATCGTGTGTCGCAGATTTCTCTTTGTCGTCTTTGCAAGAAGCAAAAACAAGCATTAACAATACAGCCCATAGACTGCTTGTCAGTTTGAAACTTCTGAGTTTTTTCATGATGAAATTAATTTATGTATAAATTTTTATTAACGCATGTAATGTTGATTTTCTTAATTGTTAGTTTTTAGGTTGTGTGTTTTGTTTTTTGAATAGATGGTACAATTTTGCCTGATTATTAGGTAATGAGTATTCCAGCATTCCTTCGGAGATAGTTATCGGATCGGAAGACCAACACTCAAAACTCTTGCCTGTATCTATGTTATCCGGATCGATATTTAATTTTTTCAAGTCGAGAGTTCCGCTTTTTTCTCCTTCATTATAATTGAAATAAGCGATATAGTAAGAGTCTTCTGTTTCTAAATAAAACAGATCTACGGCTTTATTATCTCCAAAGACTTTGTGTCCGTATGCAGGACGGAAAGACTTTCCGAGTCTTATGACATCGTTGACTTTTTCGTATGTGGCGTATTTTTTTGCTTTGGCTTGAGATGTTGCCGAGCCTATATAAGTTCCTTCCGTACTCAAATTATCTCCTAACATGCAATAGCCGGTAACAGCTCCGGTTGTCATTCTCGACATATTTTCTGCATCGCTACGGTCTCCCATTACCAAATGGTCGGGATCATTAAAACAATATATCCGGTTAAGCCACCATCCGAAAGAAAGGCTGTTCATCATGTAGTTGGTATGCCACATTTCTCCCCAAGCATCGCAACTGATACGTCGGGCATGAGCATAATTAGCAGGGAAAAGAGGTGCGATAGATTCGACGATAAACATATCGTCTCCACAGCGTTCTCTCAGATACTTCATCCCAAAATTGTATGCTTGTACACCGGTTGTAATGTCATCTCTATAATAGCTGTCTGCCTCTATGATTCCATTAGTCATAAAGTCCAGTTTTAAATATTTGAATCCGGCAGCTTTAAATTTGTCGATAAAGAAATTAATACGGGACAGGGTTGATGGGGCGGTCGGATCCATACATCCGGCACCGCAAAGTTTTTTGGTTTTTCCATTTACTTTGAGATGTGTTTGGCTATAGAAATAACCGTTATTGCCTTCGAGGGCACGATCATTTTCCGGAAACCAGTCGCAGAATGGAGTCCAATAAATACCCGGAACTTGCCCGTTTGCTTTACAATAATCGGCAAATTGTTTCAATTGATCCCAGTTCAGATTGTCCCAAAAAGAGTCCAGTCCTACAAAAACGAGTCCATCTTCTCCAAAATGACCTTTCCCTTGAATATTTTCTTTAATGAAGTCTGATACAGAAATAACACCGTCGAAATTGATATTTCTTTCCATACCGCCCCAACTGTTCCAGCCGAAAGGTGTCGGATTATTCCATTCTCTTTTTGGAGCGATAAGAGCATTGACGTCTCCGAAAGTTTCCATGCCTGTGCGCCAATCATCGAAAAGACCTACCAACATCCGGGCAGATTTTATTTTCGTTCCTTTTACAGCTCCGTGAGGCTGCAACCAGTTATCATCGGTTGCATCTCGTGTAATACTGTGTGTCGCTCCGCTGTAACATTCAAGTTTGTTTATATAAGCTTGAGATAGGGGGCTACCTGTCATTCGTATGGCAGATTTCCATGTATCATGTTCTACAGACCCTATAACCAGACCTTCTTGTGTTTCTCCGTTAAATATTGATGTCACTTCGAAAGAAATCGTATCCCTGGCGTACCTTCCCACTCCTAAAGATGTAGGATCTATTCCTCTGGATAACGGAAGCGACCCGTAAGTAATGAAACCATCGTTATCGAAAGGAACGAATAAAAAACGATTATTGGCATCTTGTGGTAAAAAACGATTTTGTGTTTCTGTATATATCGGTGCGATGTAATTGCTTTCTATTTTCGAAGTTCCTGAAGATAATAGAAATACATCGGTTAAAAAGTAGTCTTTATCCGGATATAGATAGAAACATTGTTGTATCGTCGGATAGGTTGAATTTTCTGTATTCTTATATTCTATAATAAATCTTTTGCATTCGCCTGCTGCATCGGAATAATTCTCTTCACTGAATTTTATATCGGAATATGATGTGCTTTCTATAATTGAAGCATTATGTTTAAACTTGACGGATACATCTTGCAGTATAGTTGTTCCATCTTTCACAAATTCACTTTTTCGGGTCTCATCATTAAATCGGATGGTCCATTTCCCGTTTGTCATGTCTTTTGTTGCAGAATATACCGTAATTGCTGTAGATAAAAAACAAATACAGTAAATCGATACTGTTTTTATAAAAAAGTTGACGTTTTTCATTATTATATTTTATTAGAAATTTCTTAAGGTACGAATATCTTGTATTAAATGCAGATATGAAAACTAAGTAAATACAGAAAAATCGGGGTTAGATTCAGGTATTTCGAAAAATAGAAGTCCCTTTCGCTGTCTAAAAAAACGTTCGTTTAATCGAATAAAAAAATCCTCTCTCTTTTTAGAACCTGATTTCATATTAAATAGATATTATTAAGCAGCATAGAAAAATTATCAATCTGTCCCTTTTGTTGTCTATTTAAACGAACGTCTAATCAGACACATTTCCTCCTCTCGTATTTAATTTTCATATCAGATATTATTTCAACTAACACGTCACAAATATATTCTATTTTATCTGCTTTTTATTGTACATGCCGTTCAAAAAATAGAAATTTCGGCTCAAATTGATAGATAAATTAAAAGCGGACTAATCATTGTCCGCTTTTAATGAGAGTTTTAGCTGATTTCGGGAATACTGTTTAATAAATCGATCTTTCCGTCATCGATTAATTTGAGAATAAGTTCTCCGAACAGAGAGTTTTGCCAAGCAAACCATGAACGGGTATAATCGGATGGATTATCTTTATGAAAAGATTCGTGCATAAATCCGGTATTTGCATCGGTCTTTAGCAATTGAATGATACATTCTTTTATTTCTTTATCGTCTCGGCTCGTAAAAGCTTTCATCATAATACTCATAGGCCAGATCATATTATATCCTATATGCGGTCCTCCGATTCCTTCACCGGCTTTACCTTTGAAAAAATACGGATTATCTTCGCTCCATACAAACCTGCGCGTATTTTGGTAGATAGGGTCTTTTATATCGACATCTCCCAAATAAGCCATTGCCAACAAACTGGGGACATTCGCATCGTCCATAAGCAGTTGGTTACCGAAACCATCTACTTCAAATGCATATATTTTCCCGTATTTGGGATGTTTATAAACGGCGTATTTCTTTAAAGCGTCACTAACCTCTTTTGCCAGATCTTTACATTGATCTGCCAGTTGTTTCTCTCCGTTTACTTTTTCAAGTATTTCTGCCGCTTTTTTTAATGAGGTTACCGCGAAAAAGTTAGAAGGCACGAGGAACAAGAATGTCGTTGCGTCATCCGAAGGACGAAAAGCCGAAGCGATCAGTCCGACCGGTTTTACCGGATGTCCGTATCCCCCGTTGAGCATCGTATCGGAAGCTCTTTCGGTTTTTCTCATGAATGAGTACGGGCCGAGTCCGTTTTTCCGCTGTTGTTCTTTGAATGTTTGTAAAATAGAAGCAACGGCTTTGACCCATTTATCATCAAAAACAGATGTATCTCCTGTTACTTTCCAATATTCGTACGCCAATCGTATCGGATAGCATAGAGAATCTATTTCCCATTTTCGTTCATGTAACTCCGGTTTCATTTTTGTATTGTCACTCATCCAATATCCTCCCGTAGGACCGTCATTAAAAGCATTGGCGTAAGGATCGAAAAGAATACATTTAATTTGCCTCCGAATTACACCTTTCAGCATCTTTTGTAATTTTTTGTCTTGTTGGGCGAATCGGAGATAAGGCCATACTTGAGCACCTGAGTCTCTCAGCCACATGGCATGTATATCGCCGGTATATACGAAAGTATCGTCTTCTCCGTCCTGAGTTCTGTAATGTATGGTCGTGTCGAGCGTGTTTGGCAGACAGTTGGAGAACATCCATGCCAGTTTTTTGTTTTTTAGCATTTTACTGACTCTGTCGATTTCATCATCTACTGTTTGTGAAACGAATAAACGGGAGTCAGGACGTTTAGATTGATATACCGTTGTATTATCTTGTACGGCATACGTTGGAGATTCGGCTTGAACTTCAGATAAATAAAATGTCGATAAGAGCAAGCCTAAACCCAGTATGTTTTTTGTTTTCATCATAATGTTATTTTTAGTGTGTTTATAAATTCGATGGTTTATCGGTCATAACGAATCGTATCGTTTCTGCGTTAATCAAATCGAAATAGTTGATGAATGGTCGGTTTAACTGTTTATTATCTATGAATATTTCACGAATATATTTATTTTTTTCCGAAAGGTTTTCCGCTTTTATCGTTAATGTTTTATTTTTTCCGTTTATAGCTAAATTTACTCGAGTTTCGGGAAATTGCGGTGCTCCTATCGCAAATTCATTGCTTCCGGGTGTTACGGGATAGAATCCCATGACTGAGAAAATATACCAGGCCGACATTTGTCCGCAATCATCATTTCCGTTTACTCCGTCGGGAGTATTGCGATAATTGATACGTGTGTGTTTGCGTATCAATTCTTGTGTTTTCCAAGGCTGTTCACAATAATTATAAAGGTAAATATAGTGATGTCCCGGTTCATTATCGTGACGGTAGTGGTCTTCATTGAAGTTTCGGTCGAGTTTAGCGGTAAATGCATCTTTCCCACCCATCATTTCGATCATTCCGGGAATATCTTGAAGAACACAAAACAGATAAGTCCATTTTGATCCTTCCGTGAATCCGTGTCGGTTATGATCATCCAGATCGATCCATTCTCCGTTATATTTACGGGGGAGCATAAATCCTTTTTCTGTATTATAGATGTTTTTGTAGTTTTGAGACCATTGCATAAGAGATTTGTAATCATCCTTTTTACCCATTTCTTTTGCTACTTGTGCGATACACCAGTCGTCATAGGCATATTCTAATGTACGAGATACCGATTCGGCTGTTTTATCGTCAGGTACGTATCCGATCGTGTGATAAAAACTTGCACCCGCTCTTGCTTCGAAAGAAGTCCATCGGTCACGGTCTCCATAGCGCCTTTGTGTATCGCAGTCTGGCGGAACCATTGCATTTTTTCGCATAGCCTCATAAGCCAGATCGGTGTCGTAATTACGTATTCCTTTCATATATGCGTCTGCGATAAGGGCATCGGCATGTGTTCCTATCATAATGTTCGTATATGAGGGATTCGGCCACATTGGCATCCATCCGCCTTCTTTGTACATTTGTAGAAGTCCGGTAATCCAGTTGCCTGTCAATTCAGGTTCGAGAAATGTCATGAGAGGATGAAATGCTCGGAATGTATCCCATAAAGAATAATCGTTGTAAGATATTCCTTCGTGTATTTTGTCATCGAAAGCACTGTAGTATTTACCATATTCCGAAAATTCGCGAGGGAATAAGTAACAATGGTATAATGCAGTATAGAAAATACTTTTATCATTATCTCCGATACCGGAAATTTCTATCTTCGAAAGCTTATCATTCCAAGCTTGTTTCGTCATTTGGCAGAGACGGTCGAAATCCCAATCAGGCAATTCTTTTTCCATGTTGATACGGGCCTGTTCCAAACTGATGAACGATGTAGAAATTTGTGCCAAAACCTGGCCTTTATTCGAAGGTTCAAACTCTACGAAAGCTCCCATTCGAGTACCGCTTTGCTCTGTTTTTCCTTTAAAAATATCAGATTCGCTCCATGTTCCGAAGTCTTGTATTTTTTTATTGAAACGAATGATGAAGTATCCTTTGAAATTGGGTAATTCCGGACCTATTTGAGCTGATTGGCGATCAGGATTATAACCGATTATTTCGTTGTTTTCCGAATCGATTTTGATCCATCCCTTTATTTTTTTCAGACGAGGTCCGAAATCGTTGCACCAGTCGTTAAGCTTTGGGTTCAGGTTGATACTTTGTATGATTAAACGAGCATTTTCGTTTTTCGGAAATGTAAAACGGAACAAGGCACAACGACTTGCCGCACTTATTTCGGCTTTGATACTTTTTTTATTTTCTAAAGGCAAGTTTACGGAATAATAATAAGGTGTAGCCTTTTCCTGCTTATGGTCGAAAACTATCTGTCTATCTTCCGGCAATACTTTTATTTTTTCTCCTATTTGAGGCATCAAAGAGACGTAACCGTAATCTCCCATCCATACGGTCGGTTGATGTGATGCCAGAAACCCCATGATAGATTTATCATCGTAAACATAGGCCATTGTTCCTATTTTGTTTTCTCTTGTTTGTGGTAGGAAATTGGTCATAGCGAAGGGTGTCCCGACAAATGGCGCAGTACCACCTTCTCCTTTCAATGCAGTTCCTATCATCGGATTGACATAGTCAACTACGCTTTTCCCGAGACAAACAAGAGAAACGGATAGTGAAAGTAAAATGAGAAAAGATGTCTTTTTCATGTTGTTGTGTTTGATTGTTAGTATTGAAAATTTTAATTTTCCAAAATCCATTCGCATTGATCTGTTATGGTCTTGTTATCGAATGTCCCGGATACGCTGATTTTGTTTTTTCCGGGTTGCAATCGAACGTCCTTCCAAGTAAAAATATTGTGATCTCCGGCACTACTGGGGTATTTAATCCCGTTTACATATAAAGTAATGTCTGAACAATTCGAGTATATTTTTATTTCGGTTTCTGGTTCTGTCCGTTCGATATGTCGTTTGCTCGTAATATGTAGGACCGGTTTTTCCGACCAGTTTGCTTTATAGAAATAAAATGCATCTTTCGGAGTTTTTCGGTCGTATGTAACCAATCCTTTGTCGTTCATGCCGTAAGTATCTCCTTCTTTCCGTCCGCCACTGGCGAAGTCGAACATATTCCAAACAAAAGACCCCCAAACAAAGTCTCTTTTGTCAATTTCTTTATAATTTCCTTCATGAACGATCGCTTGCCATTCTTCAGGATGAAAATCCCCTTCGCATTTCGGAGCTTTCTTCATTCGCTGTTGATGATGTTTAATGCTTGCTCCGGCTCCGTATTCACTGATGCAAACGCCTCTTTTTTCATCTTTTTTCCAATCGATCGACGGTCCCATTGTTTCAGGTTCAGCCCAGTACCAGCCCGGGTATGTGTTAAATGCCATGATATCGGTAATCGTGTTCTCCGGTCGTCCTTCGATGTTCGCTGCTGCTACGGTAAAGCGGGTAGGATCTTCTTTGTGCGCGAGCTCGTTCAGCTCTGCGACCAGTTTCTCAGGATTTCCTTTTACCAATTCGTTGAAAAGACTCCAGCAGAATATCGAAGGGTGATTGAAGTTCTGGCGAATGAGTTCGGTCAATTGTTGTTTTAAATTTTCCTCGAATGCAATCGATTCGGTACCGTTTCCGATAAAAGGTATTTCAGCCCATACCAACAGACCTTCTTTATCACAAAGAGAATAAAAATAGTCGGAATGGGGATAATGTGCAAGTCTTACACCGTTTGCTCCTATCTCTTTAATAAGTTGCATGTCTTCTTGGTGATCTTCTTCACTAATCGCCCATCCTTTTCTGGGGCGGTCTTGATGACGGTTTACTCCTCTTATCTGATAAGATTTTCCGTTCAGGAAAAATCCTTTTTTCGGGTCGACTTTGAAATAACGCAATCCTGTATATACCGATAAGGTATCGATGACTTTTTTTCCTTGTAATAATTCGCAAAAGAAACGGTATTGGTTAGGTTCTGCTTTGCCGTTCCATAAAATAGGGTTGTCTATATATATTCTTTGATCGATAGCTGCCGTGTTTTCCGAAGCTTTGATTTCTTCGTTTTCAGAGGTTATTACGAGTTTGCCAGTCGGATCGAAAACAGAAGTACGTAGTCGTAATTTTTTATTTCCGTATATATCTCCGTCGATCTTTGTGGTAATATCTATCGTAGCTTTATGATCCTGTATTTTTGTTTGTTTTATGTATATTCCCGATGAAGCATAATCGAGCGGAGTTATACATGTGCGAGGTAAAATTAAGAGAGATACGGGACGATATATTCCTCCGAATACAGTAAAATCTCCGGATAAAGGAGCTATATCAGGGTTGAGGACATTACTGGCTTTTACGACCAGCTCATTATTTTTTTTCTTAAGATACGGCGTGATTTCGAAACAGAAAGCATTAAATGCACCTTTATGATTACCGAGATATTGTCCGTTCAGAAATACATCTGCTTCTTGGCTGACCGCTTCGAATCTGAGAAATACCCGTTTTTTTTGTATATTTTTGGGAGAATCGAAATTATACCGATATGTACCTTTTCCCCGATAATAATTTGCCGTTGTTCCGTCTTGTGCATTCCAAGTATGCGGAACGGATACTTGTTCAACTTTTGCCGGTGATTCTGTGTCGCCTTTAAAAAATTGCCATTCTCCCGACAAGGAAACCCTATCTCTGAGTTGAGCGGATGATTGAATAATTAAGAATACGAAAAAAAATGAAGATAACTTGTATTTAAGCATGGCATTCAATATTTAAATTATATTACAAATATAGAGTGAATCGAGGAGTGTTCTTGTAATGCAGGTGTCAATTTTTGAAAGATTTGTTTCATTTACACTGTTATGAAGTGTTTGAGATATTGTAAATTCAACCAGATTGCTATTTTTTGGAATATATGTTCTTTTTTTTATATATACATTTGCAAAAAGTAATTGTTATGAATACCATGAAGAGGTATATTTTAGGAATAATTTGTTTGCTGAGTCTAATTACTTTACAGGCTCAGGATTATTCGTTCAAATATTATTTTACGGTTATAAACGGACGTGATGGGCTCTCTCAGACCGACATCAAGGCTATATTGCAGGATAGTGAAGGGTTTATGTGGTTTGGAACTCGTAATAAATTGAATCGTTTTGATGGGAATTCTATTCGGGTATTCGATTGTTACGATTCTGTCGCCAATAAAAGAAATAATAATATTTCATCGCTTTTTGAAGATAAGAATAAACATCTGTGGGTCGGTACGGATAAGGGGATTTTTATTTTCGATCCGGTTTATGAGACTTTTACTTTTGTCAACGACTCGACTGAGAACGGAATAAGAATGAAAGATTGGGTATCGGATATAAAAGAAGATGCCGATGGCAATATATGGATTGTCTTGCCTAATCAAGGATTATTTAAGTATAATGGAGATGGTCTCGTACATTATCCGTTCGGGGATACTAAACTCCCCGACCAAGGTAATCCTCAATGCCTTTGTGTCGATCGAAGCGGACGATTGTGGGTGGGAACAAATGGTAAAGGTGTTTATCTTTATAATAGAGAAAATGGCAGATTTACTCAATATTTAGGTAATAATGCCGGAGAAACGTTATTGGGGGAGAATATTTACAAAATGTGTGATTATGGAGATGAGTTGGTAATCGGAATACATGAAGGTAAATTAAGAAAATTGAATAAGCGAAAAAATACATTAATAGATGTGAGTGCCCCCGAAGTTCATTATAAAATTATTCGTGACGTAGTCTGTTTTGACGATGAGTTATGGGTAGGAACTCAATCGGGCGTTTACGTTATTAATGAGTCGAAAAATAAGGTATCGCATATTTATAATGATCCGATGTGTCCTTACTCCTTGTCTGATAATCAAATAGGTCGTATTTACCGGGATAGGGAAAACGGGATATGGATAGGAACTAATTTGGGAGGAGTAAATTATTATCCTCAGAGGGGAATAGAATTTATACGGCATATTCCTCTTAGCCGTCCTTATACGATCAGTAGCAAACGGGTGCGGGAATTTGTAGAAGATGAGGATGGAAATATATGGGTCGGTACGGAGGATGCCGGTGTCAATATTTACGATCCTCAGACAGGCGCATTTAAGAAAATAGGACGAGATGTCGGTCCTAAATCGGTTTGCGATAAGACATTGGCTCTTTTGTCCGATAAAAATCATATATGGATAGGTTCTTTTAAGAACGGTCTTGATATAGTCGATCGGAAAAATTTTTCAGTCCGTCATTATTCTGGTGAGCAATTGGGATTGAATGAGGCCAGTATATATGCTTTATGTGAAGACCACAAAGGTAAAATCTGGATCGGTAATGCTTGGGGAGTGTATGTCGGGGATAAGAAGACGATGAATTTTACTCGGCTTCCTCAATTCGGATTGAGCTATATATTCGATATAATAGAAGATTCTGACGGGTATATTTGGGTAGCGACTATGGGAAACGGAGTCTATAAATATAATCCTGAGGATGGAAAAATAAAACGTTATGTACATCATGAAGGAAATGAAACAAGTTTAAGCTCTAATTCCGTAAGCAATATCAAGGAAACTTCTTCTGGAGAGATTTGGTTTTCTACAGATCGGGGAGGGATATGCCGATACAATAAAACGGAAGATAATTTTACGACATTTTCTGAGAAGCAAGGACTTCCTGATGATACGGCATATAAAATTTTAGAAGATAAAAATCGAAATTTATGGTTCGGTACGAATAAAGGACTGGTAAGATTCGATCCTGAAACAGGAAAATGCGAAGTATTTACTACCGATAGCGGTTTACCGGGTGATCAGTTTAATTATAAATCGGCATTTATGAGTTCGTCCGGTGTGTTTTATTTTGGTAGTTCCGAAGGTTTGATCTCTTTTGATCCATATCAGATACAGAAAAATAGTTGCATACCTTCGGTTTTTATTACGAAATTGTTGATCGGAAATAAGGAGGTTACACCACATTCGGAAAATTCACCTTTACAAAAAAGTATCTTATATACTGATAAGATAACGTTGAATTATGATCAGGCGAATATCGGTTTCGAGTTTGTGACATTGAGCTATGTAGCGCCATCTGCGAATGTATATGCCTATAAAATGGATAATATTGACGATGATTGGGTATATATGCGTGATAATCATAATGTTTCTTATGCAAATATACCTCCCGGAAAGTATACTTTTCGTGTAAAAGGAGCTAATAATGACGGATTGTGGAATGAGGCAGGAGCTGTAGTCGAGATCACTGTTTTACCACCGTGGTGGAGAAGTCCGCTGTCGTATGTCATTTATTGTCTTTTGGCCGTATGTATATTTTATTTATGGTTTCGTTGGTATAAGTCCAGAAGTGAAATAAAATCGGCAGAAAAGCAACAGCTATTTGAAAGTGAAAAAGAGAAAGAATTATACAGTTCTAAAATAGACTTTTTTACGCATATTGCCCATGAGATACGTACGCCGGTAACTTTGATCAACGGGCCGTTGGAATCTATGTTGGAAATGAATATCACCGATCCGGAGATGAAAAAGAATCTTCAGATAATGAGCCGGAATACATCGGAATTACTGGCTTTGATCAATCAGTTGCTGGATTTTAGAAAAATGGACGGCAATCAGATGCAAATGAACTTTGTATCTCTGAATGTTGTGGATATATTGAAAGATGAATATCAGCGTTTTGAGGCGATGGCTTTATCCGAAAATCGACACATGGAGCTTTCTTTACCGGAATCTGATGTTTATGTATCGGCCGACCGCAGTTCTTTTGTGAAAATATTGAATAATTTGTTTTCGAATGCAATCCGTTATTCGGATGACCGGATTATAATAAAGTTAGAATCGGAAGAGACCGATTTTAAAATTGTTTTTTTGAATGACGGGCAACTGATACCTGTTGAATTGAGGGAAAAAATATTCGATCCGTTTTATCAAATGAAAAAAGATGCGAATGCTTTTTCGAGTTCGGGTATAGGCTTGTCTTTAGCCAGATCTTTAAGTGAGCTTCATCATGGTTCTCTTACACTTGAAGAAAGAGATGGTATGAATTGTTTTGTGTTGAAACTCCCTATGGTACAAAATGTAGAGAAAAGTGATGTACTGTCTTTGAATGAGGAATTGCTGCCGGAAGATAGCGGTATAGACGATGAAAAGCAGAATGCAGAAGTGATTCTTGTAGTGGAAGATAATGTAGAGCTTCTTAATTTTATGGTCGATAAACTGAAACAGCAGTTTGTCGTGGAACAGGCGCAGAATGGTGTCGAGGCGATAAAAATATTGGAAGAAAAGAATATAGATCTTGTGATTTCAGATATAATAATGCCGGAAATGGACGGGTTTGAACTTTGTCGGAATATTAAATCCAATATTGAATTTTGTCACATTCCGGTTGTATTGCTGACGGCCAAAAATGATTTGGATAGTAAGATCGAAGGGTTGAAAATGGGTGCTGACGTATATATAGAAAAGCCTTTTTCTTTTCAGTATTTATTGGCTCAAATAACTTCTCTATTCGATAATAGAAAAAGGGAAAAAGAAGCATTTATGAGAAAGCCCTTCTTACCGGTTTCTTCTATGGGAATGAGTAAGGCGGACGAAGAATTGATGAATAAGTTGATCGGTATTATAGAAGATAATATAACTGATCCGAATTTTGGAGTAGAACGTTTATCTGAAATTGTCTATATGAGCCGTTCAAGTCTTCATCGTAAGATAAAAGTCATAGCCGGATCTTCTCCTGCTGATTTTATCCGATTGATTCGTCTTAAAAAAGCGACAGAACTGATTATTGACGGACGCCATAGAATAGGTGAAATATGTTTTCTCGTCGGAATTAATTCTCCGTCATATTTTATAAAATTGTTCCAAAAACAGTTCGGTATGACACCAAAAGAGTTTGAAAAACAGCAGCGGCAGTCATCTTAGCCGATGCGCTGATTATTAAATAAATATAATCTGAGAAATATGAAAAATTTTTGTTTGTTATTAGCATGCCTCTGTGTATGCGCGGTTTTCTCGTGCCGTGCTCAAAGTATTATGCCGGGAAAAGAATGGAAAGATACGGATGGAAATCCGATAAATGCACATGGTGGAGGTGTGCTGTATCATAACGGGACATATTATTGGTATGGAGAGTATAAAGGTAAGCATACATATCGCTCTCCCGGTGTTGATTGGGATTGTTACAGGACCGAAGCTGGCGGCGTTTCATGTTATTCTTCAAAAGATTTGTATAATTGGAAATTCGAAGGTGTCGTATTAGAGCCAGATACGCTAAACCCTCATTCCGATATACACCCTACTATGGTCATAGAGCGTCCCAAAGTCATATATAATGATAAAACCGGAAAATTCGTTATGTGGATGCACATAGACAGTTATAATTATTGGAAAGCTGCTGCAGGAGTCGCTGTTAGTGACTCTCCGACCGGAAAGTTTACATATTTAGGTTCGATGCATCCTAACGGGCAGATCAGTCGGGATATGACTCTGTTTAAGGATGATGACGGAAAGGCCTATCATATTTATTCTTCAGAAGGAAATGCCACCCTTTATATTAGTTTATTGACTGATGATTACTTAGATCATTCCGGGACTTATACGAGAAATTTTCCGAATAAGTTTAGAGAAGCTCCGGCCATATTTAAGAGAAATGGGAAATATTATATGGTTACTTCTGGTTGTACAGGGTGGGATCCTAACGAGGCGGAATATGCTGTGGCAGAATCGATATTAGGGCCATGGAAAGCTGTTGAAAACCCTTGTCGGGGTAAAGATGCCGATAAGACTTTTTACGGGCAAAGCACTTTCATACTGCCGGTAAACGGGAAGAAGGACGGCTATATAATGATGTTTGACAAGTGGAATAAAACGAATTTGATTGATTCGAGATATATTTGGTTGCCCATTGTTTTTGAAGGTGAAAATCTCACGATTCCATGGATGGAGGCTTGGAATTTAGACAATATGGATTTCCGTTTTGTCGGTGAAAACCGAAAGTAGGATTTAATCTTCTATATATTGGATTGGGAGTCTGTCTAAAATTTCCGATAAGAAAATTTAGACAGACTTTAAGCACTTAAAAATAGTTGTAGGGGTAAAGTATAGCTTTATTAATTCGAGATTTCTATTTATTGAACGATTTGTGTTATAAAAGAAGGTAATGAATGAGTATCTTTATCGTGATAATTTTATTCTATGTCATAATAAACTAACATCATGAAAAATAGGTTAATAAAGGAAATCTTGCTATGGGGTGGAATTTTTTGTAGCCATATGCTGTTGCAAGCTCAGGTTGCGGGAGATGTTGCAAATGTAAAATTTGAAGAAGTAGAGAACCCCGTTCCTAAACAGTCTGCTGTAGGAGGTAATAAAGGGTCGAATCCTGCCGGTTGCTTTTATCATGCGACATATACCGGAAGTGCGTGGGGTGATTATAATAATGACGGGTATTTAGATCTTTTTTATAGCGATAAGAACGAACATATTCATGCATCGAAAATCCAGTCTAATTTTTATAAAAATAATGGAGACGGAACATTTACTCGGCTTGAATCTCCTTTTGAAGGAACTGCTTTTTCTTGTCCGATATGGTTCGATATGAATAATGACGGTTTGTTGGATCTCCTTCTTCCGGGTTTAAGTGATTGGAATTATGCATGGTTGGATGGAGATACTCAATTTGATCAAATAAAGACTCATTTGTATATCAATCGAGGAATAGCCCCTGATGGAACAGTTACTTTCGAGGAAATTCCTGAAACGGATACAGGTATATTGCCGATATATAACGGTAAAACCGGAGGTAAGGGGCATAATTGGGTTTCGGTCGGCGACTATAATAATGACGGGTATGTCGATATTATTATGACCGGTTTCGATGATTGTGCACGTCCTGATTCGGAACATCCTGAGGATGCCGTAAGGGTTGTTTATTTGTATAAAAATATAAATGGAGAGCGTTTTGAGTTACAATCATCTCCGTTGAAAGGCGGAAGTGCGTTTCATGGAGAGACGGACGGTAGCGTTTGTTTTTCTGATTTGGATGGTGACGGATGGTTAGATATTATGTCTTCGGGATACGGCCTTTCTCGAAATTCGGAATTACATATTTATTGGAACAATGGAGACGGAACTTTTACAGAGAGTGACCAAACTTTTTGGGGAGTAAATGATTCTTCGTGCGGAGTTTGCGATTTGAATAACGACGGTTTACCCGATCTTGTAGTTGCCGGATATTATTTTAATACTAAAACCAAGAAGTTTTATCTGTACAAAAATCTCGGTGATCGAAAATTCGAACAAACCGATGTGGCCATTTTAGAAGGAATAGATGGTGGACAATTGTCTTTCGGGGATGTAAATCAGGATGGTCTGGCAGATATTTTAGTCGGAGGACATGGTGCGGAGCATGAACATACGACTTGGTTGTATATCAATCAGGGAGACCTTGATTTTGCCGTATATGGAGCTCATTATGATGATCCTTTCGGTAAAAAAGGTCATTTAAGCCGGATAACGCATGGAAGTCATCACCTGATTGACTATAATAACGATGGCTTTTTAGATGCTTGGCTTATGGGATGGTCTAGTGGAGAGTGTTCGAATGGTTGTGAAGCGAAATTGTGGAAAAATATAGCTTCGACAAAAGGCGTAAAATCTAATGAAGCTCCTGATGTTCCTGCAAATCTTGTTGCTTCTTTTGATAAAAGTACGGATATGGCGACATTTACATGGAGTGCACCGACTGACGATGTGACTCCGTCTGTAGCATTACGATATAATTTTTATCTTCGTGAAAAGGGTTCTGATAAAATATTTATGACTGTTCCGGCAGATCTTCAGACCGGATTTGTGCGAGTGGGAAAAATATCGGGCGAACTTGTTCGATGCTCTTATCAAATGAATATTAAAGCTGCGGGAGAGTATGAGTGGGGAGTGCAGGCTATCGATAACGGAAATAAAGGCGGAATGTTTGCATCATCTACATTAAAAGTAGAGGAGGTGAGCGGGATAGATGCCATTTCAAAAAATGACGATATTCGAATATGGAATTCAGGTTCATCATTATATTATGCGATTAAGGATGCCGGAGAATTAACTCTTTTCAATGCTAATGGCGGAATCGTCTCTCAAAAACGAGTTTTTCAATCCGGTAATTTCGAGCTACCTGAAAAAGGGATTTATATTGTTATGATCAGAACAGCCTCTTCTGTGAAAAGACAAAAGATCAGTTTTACTTAAAAAATGAACCTTGCTTCATTTTTGTGTAATTCCTTATTATAAATAACAGGGAAATGTTTTTGATGTAACTGTTTCTCATGTAATGACCTTTTATTGAATATTATAATACCAAAAAAATAAATCATTTTATCAAATGAGAAAATTTTATCAGATGTTTTTTATTCTTTTATTTGTTCCGTTTGTGGAACAGGTAAAAGCTCAACAGACTGTAAATATAGGGGAGACACCTTGGAAATTCTCTAAAGTGATTCGGCAGGAAAGTAATCTTGTGTCAGGTCTTACAGTACTTTCTGGAACTGATGTAGTTTCCGGAATAAACGATGGAAAATTCGATACTGGAGCTGGAAAACCCCTTGTCGGGAAAAATTATTTTGTAGATTTACTTGAAAAGAAACCGATTGAAAGAATAAAATTAGTATTCAATGGCGACTCAGTACGCTATGTCGCTTGTCGGGTAGAAGTAAGCGATGATAATAATAATTGGAGGATATTGTCTGACGGACTTTCTGTTCAGGAATGCGAATTACATAAAGAAAATATTTTTACCGAGGCGATTAATAACACAATAGGTAATGTTGCCGTAGTTACGAGAACTTTATTTTCTGTTCCGGTTTCAGGCTCTTATCGTTATGTTCGTTTTACCGTTACTGAGTGTCTTTCTTCTGACCGGAAAGATTTATCTGCTGAAATAGGAGAACTTTTGGTTCATCCGGTCAGTCGCAATATTTGGACGGAAAATGAGTTGACCGGTATTGCCTTTGACGATAGCGAATGGGAAACGGTAGGTCTGCCGCATTGTTTTAATGAACGTGATACCTATCTGAATGCAACTACTGGAGAACGTTGCTGGCGTGGAGAAGCATGGTATCGAAAAAAAATGTTCTTTTCCGAAAAAGACCGGAATAAAAAAATATTTCTTGAGTTTCAGAGTGTAAATATCGGTGCAATCGTGTATATCAACGGTCATGCTATTCAAGGGATATTTAAAGCTAAGCAACCCGGACCGGTTACCCATGTGGGTAGTTTTATGCCTTTTGTCGTAGATATTACGGATTATATAAAATGGAACGAAGAAAATCAGGTTGCCGTCAGAGTATCAAACTCTAAAGGTACATTTTTTGCATGGCCGGGATTTGGTGAAAATGAGGGCTTCGGACAAGCGATGGGCGGTATAGCCGCTTCGGTTTATTTGCATAAAAAACATAAGGTACACATTCCGTATAACAGTTATACGCCGTTAAGAAAATGGGGTACTTATTTCGGTACTGTTTCTGCAACTCCTCAGAAAGCCGTTATGCGTTTCCAGACTAATGTGGAAAATGCTACCGATGAAGAACAGGTTGTCGAGTTACGTACTAAACTTATAGATAGAAAGGGTCATACGGTTTTGTCGTTTTCCGACGTAGAGGAGATTGCTCCGGGGCAAACTCGTTTGTTTGATCGTACAGGTTCAGTGAAAAATCCTCATTTATGGTATCCTGTGGGTTGTTCGGGAGAACCTTATTTATATACGGTTTCCAATCAAGTATATGTAAACGGAAAATTGACCGATACGAAAACCGAACGGTGTGGAATACGAGAAATTACTTGGGATGAAGATTATTGTTATGTCAACGGAGAAAAATGTATATTGCGAGGATTCGGAAATCGTAATATATATCCGGGATTGGGTTCTGCCGTGCCGGTATCTTTGCAATGGCAAGATATTGCTTATATTGCCAAATGCGGCGGAAATGCCTATCGTGTAGGACATCAACCTCCTTTTGCTGAAATATTCGAGGCTTGCGATGCTTATGGAGTACTTGTGATTTTGAATACCGGCGATAACGAATGGGCACTGAGGGATGAGCCCTCTCTCTCTTATAAATGGGAATGTGACCGAGATGTGATGATCGCTTACCGGAGTCATCCTTCAGTCGCTGTTTGGGAGTCAAATAACGGATTGCCTTATGAGGGTGAGAAATATTATCCTTCATATACTCTTGAACAGGTGAGAAGATGGGATTATATTCAACCTCGTATCGTCTCTAATCGTGACGGATTCCCTCCGAAATGGAATAAAGAAGATCCTGTTTTGATCGGATACACCAATCGCTATGAGAAGATGAAAGGTTATCCTTCGTACAATTCTGAAGTTTACGGAACTAATTGGAGCGGAAATCCGAGCTGGTGTATAGCCCGTTTCGATTATGATAATGAAAAAAGATTTTCTCAATACTATGTAGAAAATTATCTTCAAGATTTGGATAATAAAGCTTGCGGATGGATCGATTGGATGTTGGCTGAAACGTATGGAGAAGGTTACACTATTTATTTGAACGGAAAACGAAATCAGAAAAGTTTAGGTTCATGTGCAATGGACGGAAACCGTTTCCCGAAATTGAAATATCGTATTTATCAGAATGCACTTTGGATTCCTTATTCTCAAAAACCGGGAGTCGCTTTGCAGAGTCATTGGAATTATTCCGGTATACAGGATGTCGATGCGTGGAGTAATTGTCCGTATGTAGAGTTGTTTATCAATGATAAGTCTTATGGAATCGTTGAACCGGATTCCCGGACACGCAGGTGTACGTGGAAGGATATTCAATGGATTCCCGGAGTTGTCAAAGCTGTCGGATTGGATGTCGATAAGAAACCTGTGTGTTCCGAAAAAATAGAATCTTCAGGAGAACCGTATGCAGTAGAAGTAACGATCGAAAAGCCGATGCCTAAGCCTGACGGAGAGTCGTTTGTTTTACGGGCAAATGCTTCCGATGCGTTTATTGTAACTGCAAAAATTGTCGATAAAGAGGGGAGGTGGTGTCCGAGAGCCGATAATCTGCTCAATTTTGAAGTTGAGGGAGAAGGTGTTTATAAAGGATCTTATAATTTCTATGTAACGGAAGGTAAAGAACTCTCTTATCATACACCCGGTGACACCGAATTGCAGGCAGAAGGCGGATTGATGAGAGTTGCTGTGCGTACGACTTTTAATCCGGGAAAAATAAAGGTGAAAGTTAAATCGGAAGGTTTGGTTACAGGAGAAGCTTCTGTCCGTTCAAAAAAAGTGAAAATGTAAGAGTAAGAGCTTCTCTAAATTTAAAAAATAGTTTTGTTAATACATAATCGCCTTGCAGAAAGATCTTGAATTTTTTCTGCAAGGTAATTTATAATGATGAAATTGTATGAATAAGCGTTTGTTTTTATTGTTCTCTTTTTGTATATCCTTGTCGATACAGGCAAAAGTCTCTTTGTCGGCTTATTTTACGGATAACATGATAGTTCAGCAAAAGAGCATGCTTACCGTTTCCGGTGTATCAGCAAATGGAAAAGAGGTTGTCGTAAAAGTCGGATGGAATTCTAAAGATTTTCGGGTCACATCCGGTATGGATGGAAAATTCGAAGTTCAAATTCCGACCCCTAAAGCCGGAGGTCCATATATGATTACGGTCGATGACGGAGAGCCTCTTTTCTTGCAAAACGTATTGGTCGGGGAGGTATGGCTCTGTTCGGGACAGTCGAATATGGAAATGCCGGTTGCCGGTTGGGGAAAAGTGATGAATTATGAAAAAGAGGTTGCAGAAGCGCTTTATCCTTCTATTCGTTTGTTACAAGTTAAAAAGGTAATATCTCATGTCCCTTCTGAAAAATTGGAGATAAATGGTGATGGATGGAAAGAGTGTTCTCCTTCAAGCGTAGAGAATTTTTCGGCGGTAGCTTATTTTTATGCTCGTAATTTATGGGAAAAATTGAAAGTCCCTATCGGAGTTATTGATTGTACTTGGGGAGGTACTCCTGCTGAAGCGTGGACAAGTCTTTCGGCATTAAAGCATGTATGGGGTTTTGAAAAAGATGCAGCTCGTATAGAACAGTGTCGTGCCGACAGAGAATTATTGATGGCGAAATATCGGGATGATATGACTGATTGGGAAAAACGTTTGAATGACTGTGATCCGGGAATGAAAAATGGTGTTCCTTGTTGGATTTCCGATGAACAATCGGGTGACGAATGGAAACAGATGAATTTACCCGGAGCGTGGGAATATAACGGGCTTCCTGACTTTGACGGGTCGGTATGGTTTCAGAAAGTTATAGATATACCTTCTGAATGGGAAGGAAAGACTTTAACATTGAATTTAGGAAAGATAGACGATAAAGATATTACCTATTTTAATGGAAAAGAAATAGCCAGAGGAGAAGGATATCATATACAACGTACCTATACTGTACCGGCAGATTTGGTAAGGTCGGGAAAAGGAATTATTACAGTGAAGGTGCAAGATCAGAGCGGTTCGGGCGGAATTTGCGGTTCTCCGGAAGATATGTCGATAGAGGTAGATAATCATAAGATTTCATTAGCAGGAGAGTGGAATTATCGGATAGGAGTACCTTTGTCCCAACAACCTTCGATTCCGTTTTCTCCGGATAGTCAAAATTATCCTTCCGTACTTTATAACGCGATGCTTTATCCTTTACGTCAATTTCCTATAAAAGGGGTGATCTGGTATCAAGGTGAGGCGAATGTAGAAAGAGCGGTTCAATATACTCCGTTATTTCAGTCGATGATTGCCGATTGGCGTAGTTTGTGGAAAAATGATTTCCCGTTTTATTTTGTACAATTAGCGAATTTTTTGAACATGCAGGAGGTACAACCGAATTCTACATGGGCGCATCTTCGGGAAGCTCAGACGAATGCTCTGCATCTTGAAAAAACGGGAATGGTCGTTACGATCGATATAGGCGAAGCGTATGATATTCATCCTAAAAACAAGCAAGAGGTAGGAGCGCGTTTGGCACGTTTGGCACTTGCCGATACATATAAAAAAGGAAAATACGAGATTCCGATGTATAAGAATTTTAAGATCGAGAAAAAATCTGTTATTCTATCATTTAATCAAAATATCAAGGTAAAAGGAGAGTTACCTACCGGTTTTGCAATAGCCGGACCTGATATGAAGTTTTACCCTGCTCGTGCTACTGTGACCGAAAATGTAATTACGGTTACTTCTCCGAAAGTAATTGTTCCTATTGCAGTGCGTTATGGATGGGCTGATAATCCTCCGTGTAATTTGTACGGAGAAAACGGATTACCTCTTGCTCCTTTCCGCACGGATTCATTTGAGTGATTTTTTATTTTCTGCATTTTATTCTGTGATTAAAAAGGGTAAAATGCAGAAAATTGCTATTTATTGAACGCTTTGTGTTATATAAAAAAGATTCAAGTCATTAAATTTGCTATTGATAATTTTTCTATAACATAAAAAGCTAACATCATGAAAAAAACTTTACTCGCAAATTTTTTCGGGTGGCGTTATCTTCAACAGCCAGTTCTTTCGCCCGAAGGTGTGTCGTGCAGAACGATCGATCCTATCCCTAAATGAAATCTGTATAAACGAGTGTACATCTCCGTAGTCGTTTTTTTTGACTTACTATAGTCATATATGGGGTTGAGATGTTCATTGACACAGAATGTCCGTTAGGGAATATTCTTTCTTTTTTGTGCTTATAAAGGTATCAAGGGAGTGATATTTTTATAAGGATAAAGTGTCGTATGCTAAATTTTAATCGAATTAAATCAATAATCAATTTTCTTATCATGAAAAAAAGTTCATTTTTTACAGGGTTGTTGACCCTGATGTTTTCTACTTCGGCAATAGCACAAGATTTGACTATCGGGGCTGCAGACTTTATTATTGAAGAGAGCGGTACACTGGATAAACTCACGGGATGTATTCAAAGTACAAGTGAGACTACTCGTATTTGTTTAGGTGAAGTCGATTTTGGGGAGAACGGAGATAGGTATGCTGCTGCCGGTATTGTTTTTGCAAATGGTTGGAGTACCGACGGTTGGGCGGTTTTACATGCCGGTCAGGATTATGAATCTTCGAAGCCTTTTACTCAGATGACTATAGATGAGACCAATGGCTATCAAATTTACTATACGTTTGCCGATTCGATGGCCTATCTTAAAGGGCCGAATCATGACGGAGTGTTCGAAGGTATTGCTATACCGGGTACGCAATATGTTAAACCGATAGGAAAGCAGAAGGTGTGGCTTACTTTTGTTGCCGGTAATGGGAATATCCGTTCTGTGAAATTCTTTGAGAACCAGTTGCAGCCGGAAGATTTTGTTCAGGAAGAGGATGGCCGTCCCGGATGGTGGGGCGCTCCTGTTTTACGTTTTCCGTCAGAAAGGTCGGGATATGATGAAATATCGGTGAAGAAACTATCGACAGAATCAACTCCTGCAGTTCCGATGGGGGAAGACTCGGAATTTAAAGATGTCCGGATTAATGAAGAAAGCGGTGCTTGGGGTTGGCTTAAAGCCGGATTTATTGCCGATTATGGAGATGTTGATTTCGGTAACGGTTATGATCAAGTAATTGTTTATGTAAAAAAAGACGCAGATCCTAGTGTGTCGAGATTTCTTGAGGTTTATATCGATGAAGTAAAAGAGGAAAACATGATTGCTTCGATTTGGGCGGATATACATATGAAAGAGTTTTATCCGATCGCTAAAAATATTAAGTCTCTTACAGGAACTCATAAAGTATTGGTAAAATGGACCGGTGAAGGTCCGGACTTGTTGGCTGTGGAATTCAGTAAAGGTGCTAACTGGGACGAAGGACTGGATTGTGGTGTTCAGATTGTAGATCAATTGCCGTCGGAAAATGCGTTCCGTGTTAAATTTGAAGGTTGTATGGAAGGCTTGGCCGAGCCTTGGGCATACGATGTTTTTGCCAATGGACAATATGAAAGTGCGGGTAATATCGGTTATACTAAAAACGGTACGGTCCTTTATCTTTATGATCCGAACACTGATGATGCTCTAATAGACTTTGGTAATGGCGAATATAAAAGTATAGTAGTAGATCATGCTTGCGATAAAACTTGGTTGGGAGAAGTGGAAGATGCAAGCTTCGATTTCTATGTCGATCTTGATCCGAATATGCAATATACTAAAGATGATTGGGCTACTAACTTAGCTGCGATTTTGGAAGGTCATGAACCGATTGCCCGTGTAAGGATTCAAGGTACTACTGCTTGGAGTATAAGGAAACATACTGCCGGAGCGATAACCGGTGATCTTAGCGGAAAACATGATCTTTATATCGTATATAATATTAAAAATGACGCTTCAGCCGGAGCTAATGTATTCAATATCTATTTCGATAAAGAAGATATTACAGGAGTACAAAAGACATTTACTGATATAGAGGGTGTTAAGGTATATGCTTCAAACGGACAGATTGTGGTAAATACTGTAAATCCGGTGAATGTAGCTGTTTATACATTGAGCGGTGTAGCTATGTCCGAAACTGTTGCATCGGCAGGAGTGAATACATACGATATGGCTGCAGGGTTCTATATCGTGAAAGTAACGGATGAAAACGGAAATCTTGCAACTTATAAAGTTCTTGTAAAATAAGATCTTGTAGAGATTTATTTGGTTTTGGAACTGTTTAATTACTAATTGTTAGACAGTTCTAAAACCATTAATAGGAAAGTGTAAAAAATGAAAATTATATCCTTAGAACTTGAGTTTATAATTAACAATTCAATTTTTTTGTTATGAAAAAGAGAAATACATTTTTAGCAGGATTGCTGACTTTGATGTTTTCAGCTTCTGCAGTAGCTCAGGATTTGGTAATTCCGACCAACTCGGAAAGTGGTGTCGAGATTATGAAAGATGGGAAATTTGATCCGGTTACGATGAATATCGGGAATTGTAGTGAAAATACCCAAGTTTATTTGGGTGAAGTGGATTTCGGTGAAGATGGGAATAAATATGCTGCTGCCGGTATTGTTTTTGCGAATGGATATTATATGGATGGTTGGGCAATATTACATGCCGGTCAGGATTATGAAAGTTCACTTCCGTTTACCCAAATTACGCTTGATGAAACCGGAGGTTATCAGGCTGTTTATACATTTGCCGATTCGATGGCATATCTTAAAGGTCCAAACCATGACGGGAATTTTGAAGGAGCTCAAACGCAATATTACAAACCTGTCGGAAAACAAAAGGTATATCTTACGTTTATCGGAGGATCGGGTAATATTTGGGCTGTAAATTTTTATGAAAATCCGATACCGGCGGATCGGTTTATTCAGGAAGGAGAGCATGACTATTTGTATGGTCTTGCTTTACGTACTCCGAATATGATACCCGGTTATGAAGATGTCTCTACTCGGCTTTTGGCTACGGAGTCGGTTCCTATGGTCCCAACAGGTGAAGAAGCTGGTGCAGAATCTCCTTTTTTCGATACTAAACTCGATGGAGATTCTTGGGGATGGACGAATGACGGGTTTATTGCCGATTATGGAAACGTAGATTTCGGTAATGGCGATTATGACCAGATTGTTGCTTATGTAAAGCGGGATAAAGATGTTAATATCAACGTTTATGTAGAGATCTATTTGGATGAAATTTCTGAAGATAAACTGTTGGCTAAAATTTGGACGGGGCTACAAATGATAAATATTACCCCGCTTGCTCAAAATATCGAGTCTGTTACTGGACAGCATAAGATTATTGCAAAATGGGTAGGCGGAGGCTTTAACTTGCAGAATATTGAATTTTCAAAAGGAAACCTTTGGACGGAATCACTCAAATGTGGAATAACCGTAGTCGATGAGTTACCTTCGGCTGATGCATTTCATCATACATTTGTTGGATGTCTTGAGGGACAGGGTAATCCTTGGTTCTATGAAGTAATGGCTAAAGGTCAATATGAAACGGCAGGAAATATAGGTTTTACTAAAAACGGTACGGTTATTAATTTCTTTGATGCATCGGGTGAGGGAGTAGATTTCGGCAATGGCGAATATAAGAGTATTGTTGTAAATCATTCTTCTGAAAGTAGTTGGTTAGGTAGTATCGATGAGGCTAATTTTGCATTTTATATCGATCTTGATCCTGATTTTACTATTATGAAAGAGACTTGGGACACCGATTTGGCTTCTATTTTGGAAGGTCATGAACCGATTGCCCGCGTAAGAATACAAGGTACCGGGAGTTGGGATATCAAGAAGCATACTGCCGGAGAAATGTTGAGAGAAGTAACCGGAAAGCATCAGTTGTATATGGTTTACAATATTTTGAACAGTACTACTATGGGGGCTAATGTGTTTGATATTTATTTGGATAAGAAAGAACTTTCAGGGGTATCGCAGATTGCAGCGGACGTAGAGGGCGTTGAAGTATATGCTTCGAATGGAAAGATTATGGTAAATACTGTAGATCCGGTGAAAGTAACGGTTTATGCTTTGAGCGGAGCGGCTATGTCCGAAACCGTAGCATCTTCAGGAGCAAATACATACGATGCTGCCTCAGGTTTCTATATCGTGAAAGTAACAGATAAGAATGGTGCTGTAGGGACATATAAAGTGCTTGTAAAATAGTCTTATATTGTATTACGGTTAGTCGTTAAGTTGATTTGCCCGGGATAAATGTTTGTCGCTATTATCCCGGGCAAAATTATTCAAAGACGTTTTTATATATTTGTGAAATTTCGACGGGTTCTGAATAGAAGTTAAAAAAATTCGTTATTTTGAAAACGAATAAAAATTTATTTTTAAGTATGGTATTGTATGTATGAATTGAATATTAAAAAGGTATAAAATGCAAAAAATAGGAAAATGTATCGGAACGATAGTGCTTTTGTTGCAAATTTCTTCCTTTACGGTAGCTCAGGTCAATTATCCTTTCAGGGATACGACATTGTCTCATCATGAAAGGATTAAAGATTTGCTTTCCCGTTTGAATGTTTCTGAAAAAATTTCTCTCTTGCGGGCAACATCTCCGGCTATTCCCCGCTTGGGAATCGATAAATATTATCATGGGAACGAAGCCTTGCACGGAGTTGTTCGTCCCGGAAAATTTACGGTATTTCCTCAAGCTATAGGTCTTGCCAGTATGTGGAATCCTGACCTTTTGCAAGAAGTGTCGACGGCTATTTCGGATGAGGCCAGGGGACGCTGGAATGAGTTGAATCAAGGTAAAGACCAGACGGCGGGATCTAGTGACTTGTTGACGTTTTGGTCACCGACGATAAATATGGCACGAGACCCACGTTGGGGACGTACGCCGGAAACATACGGAGAAGATCCCTTTTTAACCGCTACGCTGGGAATCGCATTTGTACGGGGACTTCAGGGGAATGATCCTAAATATATTAAAGTGGTATCGACTCCGAAACATTTTGCCGCCAATAACGAAGAACATAATAGAGCGAGCGGTAATGCCGTAATATCGGAACGTGATTTGCGGGAATATTATTTCCCGGCATTTGAAAAGTGTGTTAAAGAGGGGCAGGCACAAAGTATCATGTCTGCATATAATGCAGTAAACGGAATTCCTTGTACGCTGAATAAATGGTTGTTGACCAATGTACTACGGAATGACTGGGGGTTTGACGGTTATGTCGTTTCGGATTGCAGCGCTCTCGAGTATATTGTATCGCAACATCATTATGTCGATACTTATGAGGAGGCGGCTTCATTATGTATAAAGGCCGGATTGGATCTGGAATGCGGAGATAATGTCTATATCACTCCGTTGTTAAATGCTTATAATCGAGGTATGGTAACCATGTCCGAGATCGATTCTGCGGCGTATCGTGTGTTAAGAGGTCGTATGCGATTGGGGTTGTTCGATGACCCGCAAAAAAATCCGTATAATAAAATATCTCCTTCGGTTGTGGGATGTGAAAAGCATCGTGAATTGGCATTGGAAGCTGCCCGCCAAAGTTTGGTGTTATTGAAAAATGACAAAGATATGTTGCCGATACAGACCGATAATATAAAATCGATAGCGGTAGTCGGTATAAATGCTGCGAATTGTGAATTCGGGGATTATAGCGGAACGCCTGTAAATACTCCTATCTCGGTTTTGGAAGGTATAAAAGCCCGTATAGGAGATCAGGTAGAAGTGAAATATGCTCCGTGGGTTTCTCCTGCATTGGAATATACCTTGATCGGTAAGTCTGCTTTCCCGAACGGGTTGAAAGTTGAATATTTCGATAATGCAAATCTTTCCGGAACTCCGAATACGCGTGTTGAAGATTATCTTCTTTTTGATCCCAAAAATCGTCCGCCAGATCCTTTAGTTCCCGGAAGTCCGATGTCAATTCGTTGGACGGGGGAATTGATCGCTCCTGCTACGGGTCAATATACGTTTGCGTTTACATCAGATGACGGATGTCGCCTGTATCTTAACGGGGAAAAATTGATCGATTCTTGGAGAGTTCGTTCTGAGGAGACCGATTATATAACCGTTACGTTAGAAAAAGGAAAAACGTACGAATTAAAGGCTGAGTATTTCGATAATGGGGGAGAGGCAATTGCTAAATTGGCATGGAAAACGCCTGTTTCGAAAGCATTTGAATATAATCTGATCGGGAAATCGGCTTTCCCAGACGGTTTGACTGTCGAGTATTTCGATAATATGGATTTGTCAGGAACGCCGAATATCGATATGGAAGAGTCTATTTTTTTCGATCCGAAAAATCAGCCTTCCGATCCTTTAATTCCCAGAGGGAAAATGTCTATTCGTTGGACGGGAAATCTGGTTGCACCGGAAACGGGACGTCATACGTTCGCATTTACATCTGACGATGGATGCCGATTATACCTTGACGGTAAAAAATTGATTGATTCTTGGAAAATTCGTGCAGAGGAAACCGATTATGTAAGTGTTTATTTAGAAAAGGGCAAGACATATAAACTGGTAGCCGAGTATTTCGATAATGACGGTGAAGCGATTGCAAAGTTAGCTTGGAGAACTCCGGGTACAGATTCTGAAGGTTTGCTCGATGCTTATGGGGATGCTGGGGAAATTATTCGGGGAAGCGACTTAACTATTGCGGTTTTGGGAATAGATCGTACTATAGAAAGAGAAGGTCAAGACCGGTCGACGATAGAATTACCCGAAGACCAGCAAATATTTATTGAAGAGGCCTATAAAGCAAATCCGAATACAGTAGTCGTATTAGTTGCCGGCAGTTCTTTGGCGATTAACTGGATCGACCAAAATATTCCGGCAGTATTAGATGCTTGGTATCCCGGAGAGCAGGGTGGAACGGCTGTCGCTGAAGCTTTGTTCGGAGATTATAACCCGGGAGGCCGTCTTCCCTTGACATTCTATAATAGTTTGGCAGACCTTCCGGCTTTTGATGATTATAATGTGAAGAATAATCGTACTTATATGTATTTTGAAGGAAAACCTTTATATCCGTTCGGGTATGGATTGAGTTATACCGATTTTGCGTATCGAGGGTTGGATGTAACTCAGGATGAGGAAAATGTAACGGTTAAGTTTTTTGTATCGAATACGGGAAATTATGATGGTGATGAGGTCGCTCAGGTATATATTCAGTTCCCTGATCAAGGAACGATTTTGCCGTTGAAACAGTTGAAAGGATTTAAGCGTGTACATATCGCCAAAGGACAGGAGATGGAAATAGCGGTGCGGATACCTAAAAAAGAATTGCGTTTGTGGAGCGAGAGTAATTCTGAATTTTACACGCCTGAAGGAAATTATATCTTTTTGGTGGGAGCGTCATCCGATGATATTCGTTTGCAACAGGTTGTTCCTATTCGATATGTCAGTGCTCTTGATGCGGAATCTCTTGAAGGAGTGCGGATTTTTTCTCGTGATCATCGTATTGTAGTGACTGCTGAAAATCCGGTAAGATTGGATATATATAACGTGGACGGGAAATTGATCCATACCGGGCAAAATATTCTTGGAAGGAGTGAAGTTTCCGTTCCGACGGGTAATTATGTTGTAAAGGTGACGGGTGAAAACGGGAAAAATATCTCTTTTAAAGTTGTTGTGTCGTAATTGAAGACGATTAATTTGTAATAAGGCGTTTATCGTGCAGATAAATGCCTTATTTTTTCTATTTATTGACCGTTTTACGTTATTAAAATAATTCTTTATAAGGTAATTTTGGGATGATAATTTTTCTAACGGTTAAACTTTTAATATCATGAAGCAGAACTTCTCTCGAATAAGTTTATTCATTTTATTTTGTTTTTTATTGTTTTGGGGAACAGTTTCTCAGGCAGCGGAGTGGGAGATGAAAAAAGGACCTATGATGACTACGTGGTCTGAAACGATAGATCCGAATAATGTTTTGCCCGAGTACCCGAGACCACAAATGGTACGGTCGGATTGGATGAATCTGAATGGAGTGTGGGATCTCAGGAAAGGTGTAATTGACGAGGCCTATTCGGCGGATTTCGATTATGATAAAAAGATATTAGTACCGTTTCCTTTGGAATCGGCTATATCGGGAGTTATGGAGAAAAGCGACGAACAATGTTATTGGTATAGGAGAACTGTTGTAATTCCCGAATCGATGAAAGGAAAAAATATATTACTTCATTTCGGCGCTGTCGATTGGAAGACGGTTGTTTATGTAAATGGTACTCAAGTAGGGACTCATACCGGAGGTTATGATCCTTTCTATTTCGATATTACTTCTGCATTGAAAGGTAGCGGGGAACAAGAAATTGCTGTATATATTTATGATAATACGGGCATGGAAGGACAGCCGACAGGGAAACAGTCGAGAAACCCTTCTATATGCTGGTACACGGCAGTGAGTGGTATTTGGCAGACTGTATGGTTAGAGCCGGTGAATCCGGTGCATATAGCGTCATTTACAATGGAGCCTAATTTAGATAAGAAATGGCTGTCGCTTATGGTAAATCCGAGTGAACCCGACGGGGTTACTGTCAATGCGAAGATAAAAGATAAAGAAGGAAATGTCGTTTCGTCATTGGAAAATGGAAATCCTGCCGGTATTATCCGCATGACGATCGATGGGGAGGTACATCCGTGGTCGGTAGAAGATCCTTATTTATATGATCTTGAAATTTCTCTTGTAAAGAACGGAAAAGAAACAGATGCTGTGAAAAGTTATTGCGGAATCCGTAAGATCGAGGTTAAAAAAGTCGGAGATATTCCTCGTATATTTTTGAATAATAAGCAGATTTTTCAGATGGGACCGCTTGACCAAGGATGGTGGTCTGACGGATTATATACAGCACCCAGTGATGAGGCGTTATTATTCGATATTCGTACGATGAAAGACTTGGGATTCAATATGGTGCGTAAACATATCAAGACCGAGCCAGCTCGTTGGTATTATCATTGCGATAAGGAGGGAATTTTGGTTTGGCAGGACTTGCCGAGTCCGAATCTGCCCAAAGGTCATGAAGATTTTGCAAAAGCAAATTTTGAGTCCGAATCAAAATCTATCATAGATGCTTTGAAAAATCATCCCAGCATTGTTCAGTGGATCGTTTTTAATGAAGGTTGGGGACAATTCGACACGGAACGTATGACCAATATAGTCGATACTAAGGTAAATTCATTAACTCCGGCACGGTTCGGAAAGCCTACTTTGATTTGTTGTGCAAGCGGATGGACTGATGCCGAAATCGGAGACATTATCGATACGCATAGTTATCCCGATCCATCATGTCCGCACAATGCAAACCGGGCTGCGGTTTGCGGAGAATATGGCGGAATAACGTTGAAAGTGCCGGGACATATTTGGCCGGGAGGAGATTTTCAATATACTACGGTAGAGACAGGTCGGGATTTCACTGCATTTTTTAATGGCTTGTGCGATAAGATAAAAGATTATTATTATCAAGGATTGAATGCAGCGGTATATACCCAAATCTCGGATGTCGAAATTGAGAAAAATGGAATTCTGACTTACGACCGTCGTGTTTTGAAACCATACTCTCCTTATGGGGAATTGAAATCAAAAATTGAGGAGTGTGTAAATATGCCTCAAAATGACATAATTATTAAGCCTATACTTTCTACGGCAAAAGATCATAAATATACATGGCGTTATAATACGACGACCGATGTTCCTCGTCGTTGGTTTGCTAAAGAGTTTGATGACCGGGCTTGGGCGAAAGGACAGGCCGCTTTTGGTTTCGGTGTCCCGGAGCCATCGACAAGTCTTGTTTCTACCGAATGGAAAACGAGCCAGATTTATATGCGTCGTTGGTTTTATCTTGGAGATATTACAAAAGAAATGATCGATAAACTGCGTTTTATTGTTTTTCATGATGATGATATAGATGTGTATATAAATGGAGTATGGGCAGCTTCGAGAACTGGTAGTGTATTTAATTATATACCGAAAGATATTTCGGAGGAAGCTAAAAAAGCCTTGAAGCCGAATAGTTGGAATTTGATTGCTGTCGGAGGAAAACAAGGTGGTGGTCAGCAGATTATGGATATCGGAATTTCGGCTTTTGTGACCGAAGATTTTGAATATACCGAGAATTATGATGAATTGGAAAATCCGGAATATTCGGATATTTCTGTTCCCGGAACAGTAATAATCCCGAAATTTGAAAAAATAGCACAACCTGTTCCGGCAGAACCTGCACAATCGGGAAATGGGGCAGATGTTGCAGCAGGAGAGTTTTATCACACATCGGATCGCTCGAATGTAGCTTGGGGAGATTTTGATAATGATGGAAAATTAGAACTTATATATTCGGGGTATAATGAACATCTTTCTTTATCGAAACAAGGAAATGCATTGTTATATGAGTATGCAGGAAATGATGAATTTGAACGCAAAGATAGCCCTTTTGATATTTGTTATTATGCTTGTCCGGTATGGTTCGATTATAACAATGACGGATTATTGGATCTTTTTGTTCCCGGTTTGAAAAATAAAGATTATGAAAATGACTTGAATGATGTTGCCGCTTTTTTATACGAAAATAAGGGTAAGGGAGCGGATGGAAACTTCATTTTTGAAGAGGTGAATGTTGCCGATAAATCAGGGAATCGCATGGGAATTTATCCTATATATAATGATACGGATGGAGGTCGTTCCCGCCAATGGGTTTCGGTAGGTGATTATGATAAGGACGGTTATCTGGATATTGTCGTAACCGGGAGGGATGATTATGAAGATGCAGACGGAATGTTAGCAGAAGATGGCAATGTTTTGGTACACCATGACCGTCGTGCCGTATATCTCTATAAGAATGATAAAGGTAAGCGATTCATCCGGCAGGAAACTCCGCTTAACGGGACTGATCCGTTTTTGGGATTGGCGAGAGGGTCTGTTTACTTTGCCGATATGGATAATGACGGTTGGTTAGATATCGTGTCATCGGGATACGGTCCGAATGAAGGGAATTTGCATATTTATTGGAATAATGGTGACGGAACTTTCAGTGAAACCGAACAACATTTTTACGGATCGTATGATTCTTCTTGTGCTTTGGGCGATTTGAACGCTGACGGATACATGGATATTGTCGTTACAGGTTATTCCCGAAATAAGGGAGGAGGAAGTGCAAAATCGTTCTTCGTGTATAAAAATTGCGGAAATCGTAGTTTTGAAATGTTAAATGATGCTTTCTGCGGCTTTGAAGGTGTCGATGGTGCAACACCTTCGCTGGGTGATGTCAATCATGACGGATTGCCGGATATTTTGGTCGGAGGACATGGATCAGAACATGAGATTACGACATGGTTATATTTGAATAAGGGAGATTTTTACTTTGAGTCTTACGGGGCTTATTATGATGATCCTTTCGGCAAATTAGGGGCTTTTGACAGAATCAGTCATGGAAATAATCATTTGGTAGATTATGATAATGACGGTTATTTGGATGCTTGGAATATGGGATGGGCACAAGCATCCGTATGTTCAAAGGCTTGTGCTACGCAGTTGTGGAAAAATAATTCGGGCAGTAAGAATATCGATTCTAATGCGGCTCCGTCGGCACCGAAAAATTTGAGATGTTCTTATGATAAGAATACACGCATGGTAACTTTTACATGGGAAGCTGCCACAGATGACGTGACTCCGACATCGGCATTACAATATAATTTGTATTTGAGAAAGGCCGGTTCATCGGAATATTTTATGACAGTTCCGGCTGATCCAGCTACCGGATTTATTAAGGTGGCAGAGATTTCGGGTCAGATAATGACGACCTCTTATTCTATGTATGTCCCTGATGAAAATGTCGATTATGAGTGGGGGGTACAGGCTATTGATAATGGAAAAAGAGGCGGAAAGTTCGCCAAGTCGGATTTTAATCCTACAACGACCGGTTTAAAAAAAAAAGAGGTTTCAGACGTTAACGTCTATGTCTCAGACGGAAATGTCTGCTATAATGTAGGAGAAAAGAATGCTATTCTGAAAGTTACCGATGCAACGGCCTCTCTTATTTCTGTTGTTTCGGTAAGTGGAAAAGGTGTTCTTGAGAATTTGAACAAAGGAATTTACTTTATTTCTGTAATAGCGGATAAAGCTATTAAGGTGTTTAAAATAATTTTGTGATGTAAATGTGTTTTTCAGGTTTTCTAATAGGTAAAAATTAGGATTGGTTGTAGTGTGTGTGGAGGCTGTCGTTTGGCAGCCTCTATTTTTTATTATAATTATAGTCTGTTTGGTGTATCTTTTTCAGAAGAGAAAAAAGTATATATGCTAAAGTGTAATTGAGATAGTATCGTGGACTTCTTCCATGAGCGATTATTGTCAGGATGAAAACGTGTTTTGTAATATGTTGAAAAATATTATGCTTTATTTTTTGGGCTCTTCTTTGAATCTGAATTTTGCTCGGGTCAGATTTGATAGTTCCTTTCGAGGATACTTTATTGTTTTTACAGGGATGAGTAGCGGGCTATCGAGAAAATGGGAAACCGGACAGGAAGAAATCGCAAAGATGATCTGATAATATCTTTTTATCGGAAAATACAGACGGATAAGGTGTGTAAAATGTTTTGTAAAAATAAAAAAACTTGGGATATGCGTGTTGCATATTTGAGAAAGAGAAACTAATATCTCAAACATTTGTTTTTTTAATCGTTTGCATTCTGTCTATTTTATAAAAACAGTTAACTCCTATTGGATACAAAAAAGCTACCTCGAAACGGAAAATGAGGCAGCTTTTTTCTTTTTATGGAAGTTTTTTATTTGATTGAGTATAATTCTTTTAAGTTAGTTATTCAGCAGAGACTTCGATTACACGACTATTAAGTTGCTGTGTCGTAAATAAATTTAATCCGACAGTCATTAAGAAATCTCCGGATAAAAGTTTCCCGTTGTCCGGTAAGGAAGAATTCGTTCCCGGCATCAGATTGATTTCTTTTACACGGTACATTTTATTCGGATCTAATCCTTGCAGGCGTACGGGCAATGTTTTTTCGGCATAGCGGGGATGTATATCGAATGCAAAGATTACGGCGTTATTGTTATCTTTGCTGGCATACATGGTCGAGGTATGATTCCCGTCGTAAGGAGATACCAAGCGATACATGTCTCCATCTAAAATAACGGGTTTTAATCGATTATAGTTCTTTACTGCCGATTGGCAATAGGATTTTTCGTTTTCGTTCATATCCGTTAATTTTATGTCGAAGCCGAGTTTACACATCATAGCGACATCTGTCCGGAATTTTATGCTGCTATTTTTATTCCATGTAGTAACATGTGCACACATGACTTTGGATGGAAAAATTTGAGAGAATCCCCATTGGATAAATAGCCTTTCTATCGGGTCGGTATTGTCACTTGCCCAAAATTCCGTAAAATATTGTAAGGCTTCGTAATCCGAGCGTCCTCCTCCTCCGGAACAGAGCATCATCGGCAGATCGGGATATTTGTTTTTTATTCGATCCAGTACGTTATAGAGTCCCCGAACATAATCGATATATAAATGAGATTGCTTATCTTTAAGATAAATTGAATAAATGTTGGTAATCGGGCTGTTGCAATCCCATTTGAAGAAAGCAATATCCGGGTATTTGGTCATTAAATTGTCGACTACATTAAAAACATGATCTTGTACTTTCGGATTGCTTAAATCCAATACTAACTGATTACGGAAATAATATTCATCCCGGTTAGGTAAATGGATGACCCAGTCTTTATGTTTTTCATACAATTCACTTTTGGGATTCACCATTTCCGGTTCGATCCATAAACCGAATTTAATACCTTTTTTCTTTGCCGTTTCTGTCAAGTATCCGATACCGTTAGGAAGTTTATTTGATGTTTCTTTCCAGTCTCCCAGTCCTTGATGATCGCTGCTACGCGGATATTTGTTCGCAAACCAACCATCGTCGAGCAAAAACATATCTACGCCCAATTCTACGGCATCATCCATTAATTCTACGAGTTTTTCTTCATTGAAATCGAAATATGTAGCTTCCCAATTGTTCAATAAAGTCATGCGGCTTTTATTCCCGTCTTTTACTTGATACTTACGAGCCCAGTCGTGAAAGTTCCGGCTGGCTTGACCTTTACCTGAAAAACTATAGGTGAAATAAAAATCCGGAGTACGGAAAACTTCGTTCGGTTTCAAGCTATATTCTGATGCGTACGGATTGATTCCCGATATGACACGTAATTCATTTTTATTATCTATTTCGAATGTAAAGCGAAAATTTCCGGTCCATCCTAATGTTCCGACCAGTATTTCTCCTTGGTTTTCTTCTGCTTTTCCGTCTAAAGAGAGTTGGAAGAAAGGTGAACAAAACATGTTGGAACGAGACCCTAATTTAGAATCGAGTATTTTTTTTCCGAATTCCAGAGGTTGTTCTTTCATGTGTACTTCACTTGCCCAATCTCCTGAAAATTCAGTCAGGAAATATCGATTCCGATTCAAGTGTAGCATTGAAGATGCATATTTGTGTAGCTCTACCGGTTTCTTTTCTTGATGACTGATCTCTGTGAATGTTTTGATCAGGTTCTCTTTTTGATAGGTTATATAGTGTAGTTTTACCGTGACGGGATATTTATCGTCTTGCAAGGTAATAATTGTTTCATTTACACCCGGTGAAAGTTGTTTTTCGGTGTGGGATATATATTTTAATAGTAAGGACGGATTTCCGTCATTGTGAACTATATGAATTGCCGGCTCGAAGTAGTCTTCCATGCCGTGTGTAAGATAAGCTTCTGTGCCTTGTGGCAAATAGGCAATATCGGACGTATGGAGCAACTTCTTTCCCAAATAACTTTGGTAAAGGCGATTGTTCTCTCCGACTTTGTAAATTAAGTCTATGTCGTCCGTACTGATTTTAATTACTTGTTTGCTTTCGGCTTTTACCATACATGATATGCATAGAAAGCATATCAAAAAAATTACTTTCTCTTTCATCGTATTTTTTAGGAGGTTAAAGTTTATATCATCACAAAAATACTGAAAGAATAGCGTACACTAAGGTGTAAATGTGTCATAAAATAAGAAATTTGGAGCGTATTTCTCATTTTAATTGTTCTGGAAGGAAATTGTTCCGAAGTTTTTACGATTATAAAGTCGTTCCTTTATAAATATAAGCTTTGTTCAAAGGGGATATACTTCCACTCAAATTTAATTGTTTGCTGTTGAAGTTCGGAGAAATGATCGCTGTCGCAGAATTGTTTGTCGGATGTAAAGTCAGTTCGACTCTGGCTGAGATACCTGTTCCGTTCGCATAAAATTCATAACGGGTGAAACCCTTTTTGTCCGTTCTCATTTTAACGGTCGAGATGTGTCCCTCTACGGTAATTCCTCCTAAACCGTTATATCCTATATATGGAGTGTCGAAAGCTATTTGTACAACTACCCGGTTTTTATTTAGGGAAATAAAATTGGTTACGGAACTTACAGAAGTGCTGATTCCGTTATTAAAAATGATTTGGTGGGTATTGAAAACAAAAGAACTGTCTTTTAATGCTGCAAGAGCTTGTGCATGATATTTCATGTCAGTGGAATCAGGAACGTTGTGTTTCGAGATTTTCTTTTGAGATATTTTTTCACTCGAATGCAATTGGGATACCATTCCGATTCCTATTAGAAAGCAAACTATGATTATTATGGTATTATTTTTCATATCGATAGAATTGACGGTTTTTATTAAAAGAACAGGTTTTTATATATGAATGTTTGCTATCCAATAGTTTATTTTATATAGATAATGATTAGGGAGAAAGGTTTAATGACATGATAGAAAAGATAAATAAACAGGTTATCAACAATTTGAAAATAGTATGTTGATAACCTGTTCATATAAATTATTTTGTATTGAGTAACAATCGTTTAAATGGTATAAATGAGGCGGGTATTTCAATACTTTTTTTCTTCCCGTGCATGAATTTTAAAAGGGTATCCGGGATATTAACAGGGGTGTTGATAACATCTTCTACTGTTTCCAGAAATTTGGCAGGATGTGCCGTTTCCAAGAAAATACCGGTTTCTCCATTTTCTAACTTTTCTGTTAAAGCACGATAGCCGCAAGTTCCATGAGGATCGAGTAAATAATTATATTTTTTATATACTTCACCAAGTGTTTCGCGTATTTGATCATCTGTATAGCTGACTCCGCTTATTTCTTTACAGATAGCTTCATGAGAGTTTTCGTATAGATCCAGTATTCTGGCGAAGTTACTGGGATTACCGACATCCATAGCATTAGCTATGGTCGGTATAGAAGGACGAGGTTCATATTTACCGGTAATGAGATATTGTAAGAATATATCGTTCCGGTTGTTTGCTGCGATAAATCGTTTAACCGGAAGCCCCATTCTTTTAGCGAATAATCCGGCTGTTATATTTCCGAAGTTTCCGCTGGGGACACAAAAGACTACATCTTTGTTTTTCCCCATACGGGCTAATTGAGCATAAGCGTAAAAATAATAAAAAGATTGTGGCAAGAAACGGGCAACATTGATAGAATTGGCCGATGTCAATAGCATGGCTTTATTCAGTTCCTTGTCTATAAATGCCGCTTTTACGAGGGCTTGACAATCATCGAAAGTTCCATCGACTTCTAAAGCCGTGATATTCTGTCCGAGTGTCGTAAACTGTTTTTCTTGTATTTCACTAACTTTTCCTTTGGGATACAAGACAAATACTCGTATGCCGGGTACTCCTAAGAATCCGTTTGCTACGGCGCTACCTGTATCTCCGGATGTTGCGACTAAAACATTTACTTCTTTTTCTCCTTTCTTGCGAATGAAATGACCTAATAGGCGTGCCATAAAGCGTCCTCCGACATCTTTAAATGCCAATGTCGGCCCATGAAATAATTCTAAACTGTATATATTGTCATGAACAGGAACAAGAGGAGTGTCGAAACTCAGTGTATCATAAACGATTTCTTTCAATATATCGGCTTCGACATCTTCTCCGAAAAAGGCTTCTGCTACGATAAATGACATTTCTTGAAATGTCATCTCTCCGATATTATGATAAAAAGCATCAGGCAACCTTTTTATAGTTTCTGGCATAAAAAGACCTTTGTCGGAGGCGAGCCCTTTGATTACCGCTTCCTCTAAAGTTACTTTAGAGGCCTGTTTGTTTGTACTGTAATAATACATTTGATCAATCTTTTTTGAATAATTCTTTAATAAATTCATCTTGACTCAGTAGCCCGTAATATCCTTTTTCGACACTGAATTCATCGTAAGTCTGTACATTGTCGGGTTCTTTTCCCGGTTTGTAAATTATAAAAGGAACTGGGGCTGAGGTATGGGTGCGAATGCGACAAGGGGTAGGATGGTCTGGCAATAGAGCGATAGTCAAGGGTTCATCCATTTCTTGAGAAGCTTCTACCAGTCGCTTTAAAACCCGATGATCTAAAAACTCTACAGTCTTTTTCTTTAGTAAGGCGTTTCCCTCATGTCCGGCTTCGTCACTGGCTTCGATATGCAGATATACAAAATCATTGTCTTTCAAAGCTTCTATGGCAGCTTCGGTTTTTCCCTCGTAGTTTGTATCATATAATCCGGTAGCCCCTTCTACATCAATAGATCTCAATCCGGCGTAAATACCTATGCCTTTGATCAGATCGACTGCTGAAATAACTACTCCGTTACGCAAGCCGTATTGCTGTGTTATAGGTTTCATTTGTGGTTTGTAGCCCGGTGACCACGGCCATATACTGTTAGCCATATCTTTACCTTCGGCTTTTCTTTTCAGATTTACCGGATGATTGCATAATAGTTCTTGGGATTTGACTATAAGCTCGTTCAACCGGTCTGCCGTTTTCTGAGCTTCCGGGACAAGAGCTTTTATCATCACTTCGTTTGCCGGAGTTCCGGGAACATCATGCGGGGGTGTACATTTTAATCGTTTGTCTCCGCCTTTTAATTTAAGGAGATGTCGGTACGAAACTCCCGGAAAGAAATTCACATCATTTCCTCCCAGTTCTTTTTGTAAGTAATCGATCAATTCGGCTGCCTCTTCATTGGAAATATGTCCGGCCGAATGATTTTTTATAATTCCGTTTTCTATACAGATCAGGTTACAGCGCATAGCCATCTCTCCCGGTTCGATGTCTACTCCCATACTGGCTGCCTCTAAAGAACCTCTTCCTTCAAAGACTTTATATAAGTCATATCCGAGAACCGACATGTTTGCGATTTCGCTTCCCGGTTCGAATCCTTCGGGAACGGTGTTTAAACGGCCGCATCTTCCATGTGAGGCGAGCCTGTCCATAATAGGAGTGTCGGCAGCCTGAAGAGGAGTTTTATTTCCCAATTCAGCGATTGGTTCATCTGCCATTCCGTCACCTAATACGATTATATACTTCATAATGACATTTATTTTACTAACGAATATTTGCGATGCTGATGATATCGGCGAATACGCCGGCTGCCGTTACCATAGCTCCTGCTCCGTATCCTTTGATAACCATCGGATATTCTTTGTAGCGATCTGTCGTGATTAATATTACATTATTGCTTCCTTCTAATTGATAAAAGGGGTGTTTGCTATCGACTTCCTGTAATCCGACTTCGACTTTACCCCCATCTAAAGTTGCGACAAAACGGTATCTCTTATTTTCTGCTACCAGCTTTTTACGTCGTTCTTCAAATTCTTTGTCAAGCTTGGGAATCTGTTTCCAAAATTCTTCCAGAGAACCTTGAAAATATTCTTCTGGGATGAACAGTTTTTTTACAACATCGCTTTGTTCTACCCGATATCCTGCTTCTCTTGCCAAAATGACGAGTTTTCGAATCACATCCTGTCCATTTAAGTCGAGTCGGGGATCAGGTTCACTGTAACCTGATTCCTGAGCCAAACGAATCGCTTTACTTAGGGGAATATCTTCGCTTAAAACATTGAAGATAAAATTTAATGTTCCGGAAACGACTGCTTCGATTTTCAGAATTTTATCCCCACTATTGATCAGGTTATTGATTGTGTTGATAATCGGCAATCCTGCTCCGACATTTGTTTCGAACAAAAACTTGACATCCCGTTTTCGTGCTATTCTTTTCAGTTCGGCATAGTTGTCATAAGCTGATGAAGCCGCAATTTTGTTAGCGGCGACGACAGAAACGTTATGATTAAGAAGGTCTTTATAAATTCCAGCGATTTCATTGCTTGCGGTACAATCGACAAAAACCGAGTTGAATATATTCATCTGAATGATACCATCTCGTATAGCTGCCGGACTGGCCGGCAGTGGAGATGCCTTGAGTTCTTCTTCATAGTGGTCGAGAGAAATCCCTTCCCGGCGGAACAGACATTTTTTTGAATTTGCCAATCCTACGATATTCAATCGGAGCGATTTGTCTTTGAGTAGGTTAGGTTGTTGTTTGCGTATTTGTTCTAACAAGTCTTTTCCTACTAATCCTATACCAGTAATAAATACGTTGAGAACCTGTACATTAGACAAGAAAAACGAGTCATGAATTACGTTGAGAGCTTTTCTCAAACTGTTTAATTCTATTACGAAAGAGATATTTGTTTCCGAAGCACCTTGCGCACATGCAATAACATTGATACCGTTGCGTCCTAAAGTATTGAAAAGTTTTCCGGCAATACCCGGAGTGTGTTTCATATTTTCACCTACGATGGCTACTGTAGCCAGATCTTTCTCTGCACTGATTTCACTGATCTCGCCCATTTCGATTTCTTGGGAAAATTCTTCTGTAAGAACTTTTACCGCCAAATCTGCATCTGCATTCTTTACTGCGAAAGAAGTGTTATTCTCAGAGGATGCCTGAGATACGAGGAATACGCTTACTCCCGATTTGGCAAGGGCCTTGAATATACGGTAATTTATACCAATAACACCTACCATTCCAAGTCCGGTAACGGTAATTAAGCAAGTATCGTTGATCGACGATATTCCTTTAATTGCCTTTCCTTCGCCTGATGCAGAATCTTGAGTTATTAATGTTCCCTGAGCTTCCGGGTTGAAAGTGTTTTTAATAACGATAGGTATATTTTTATGGTAAACCGGATAAATGGTCGGGGGATAAATTACTTTTGCCCCGAAATTACATAATTCCATCGCTTCGATAAACGATAGGTGTTCTATAACATAAGTGTTGCTGATGACTCGAGGGTCGGCGGTCATGAACCCGTCGACATCTGTCCATATTTCCAGACGCGATGCTCCTAATGCCGCTGCGAGGATCGCCGCAGTGTAATCCGAACCGCCTCTGCCAAGGTTGGTCACATCATTATTTTTTTTATCAGAAGAGATAAACCCCGGAACTAAGGCGACTTTCGGTAGTTCTTTGAATGTTTTCCTAACCAGTTCGTTTGTTAGATCGAAATCAACTATATTTTTGTTGAACTGGACTTCTGTTTTAATAAATTCTCGTGAATCATAATGTACGGCATCGTTAATCACTCGGCTGACAATCACGGATGATATCCGTTCCCCATAACTGACTATGGTATTTTGGGTTTTAGTAGATAGGTCTTTGATAAGTGATACCCCTCGAAATATATTGCCAAGCTCGTCTAATAATTCGTTTACAATTTGCAGCACTTCTTTTTTACGCTCTTCCGGAACGATTCCGTCGATAACATTATGATGCCTGCAGATAATTTCTTTAAAATGAGTCAGATATTCTGTGTCTCCAGTTCCTGCTAAACGAGCGGTTTCTATTAGTTTATCGGTAATACCTCCTAAAGCGGACACTACTACTATTGCCGGTTCATCACAGGCTTCTACTATTTTCTTTACGTTTTTGATGCTTTCTACGGAACCTACGGATGTTCCTCCGAATTTTAATACTTTCATCAGTTGTAAATATATCTTTTTTATTTTTTGTCCGGCACAATATTTCTTTCCCGGTTTTATACAGGTAAGCGATATCGATTAAAGGGACAAGAACAAATTTATAAATTTATTTTCAGTGGAATCGGTTCATATATCTGTATTTATGAACCCAAAGGATGGATATGACAACTTGAACCCCCTAAGGGGTGGTTGTTGTAATAGTAGTATATATAAAATAATATTGCAGGAACTGTTTCATTATCTCTCTGCTTCAATTTATTTTGACAGTGCAATATTACACAAATTTTCTTTATCTACCTACATATTTTTTATTTTTATTCTATCAAGATAGAAATTTGATATGGAATATGTTTTTGAAATTACAAGTTATTATTTTTACTTCGATCTCTTGGCGAATTGCGATATTGTTATTTAGCTTGATCCGGCTGTCGATGTGGATCTTCTTTTAATTCGGGATAGCTGATGCGTGTATGATACATTGTTTTCAGCTTTTCGATGAATACGTTTTTTATAGTTTCTACATCTCTGAAACTTAAAGGGGTATTTTTGAAAAGGCCGTCAGCTATCTGGCTGTCTATAATATTGTTTACCAATTTTGAAATAGACTCTTCTGTGTATTCTTTCAAACTGCGGGAAGCCGCTTCGACTGCATCCGCCATCATCAATATTCCTGTTTCTTTGGTAAAAGGATTCGGTCCGGGATAGGTAAACGAGTCTTCGTTGATTTTGAAGTCCGGAAATTCGTTTTTATATGAATTATAAAAATATTTGGCTTTACTTTTTCCGTGATGTGTACTGATAAAGTCTTTGATCGCTTGAGGGAGCATCAATTTATCAGCCATCTTGAGTCCATCTTTTACGTGTTGTATGATAATTTGAGCGCTTTGTTCGTATGAAAGATTTTGATGAGGATTTATTCCGGATTGGTTTTCTGTAAAAAATGCCGGATTTGCGAGTTTCCCTATATCATGATATAGAGCTCCGGTTCTTACCAATTGAGCATTTGCTCCTATTTTGTTTGCTGCTTCGGCCGCTAAGTTTGAAATCTGCATGGAATGTTGGAATGTTCCGGGACAAATTTCAGAAAGTTGCCTGAGTACCGGAGAATTAATGTCGGACAGTTCTACTAAAGTAACGTTAGAAATGAAACCGAATGTCTTTTCGAGCAAATAAATCAGAAGATATGCAAATAACAACAATACGCCATTTATACCGAAATAAAGGAACATGTTCGGATTGAGCTTGCTCCAATCTCCTTCGGTAAGTAATGTATAACCTACATAACTTACACAGTAAGCTATGAATACGAGTATAGCACAACGCACCAGTTGAGATCTTTTTACTAATTCGCTGAGACTGTCTATTGCTGTCATACCCACTATGATTTGCAAGAATATGAATTCTAATGGAAACGGTGCGGCAAATGCGCATAACAGGACAGTGACCAGATGCGCATATAAAGCCGTTCGCGAATCGAGGAATGTAACGACAGTGAGCGGTAACATGGCGAAAGGAACGAGATATATACCTTGTAATCTGGTTTGTGTCATCATGTATGCTGCCAATGTTACACATACGATCATCAGCATCAGGAATCCCAAACTTCTTATATCTTTAAAAATCCGGGAACGGAAAAGAGCTAAAAATAGATAAAAGAAAGTAAACAGACAGGTAATAACGATCGCTTGTCCGATCAGAGTCGTTTCTCTCCTGTCCATGTTGATTTTTTTCTTGAGGGTTACTGTTTCCAATGATTTTAAAATCAGATAGGTATGAGGAGAGACGATCTCGCCCCGGTCAATAATTCTTTCACCGGCTTGTACGATACCGGAGGATGCCGATATCCGTTGTAAAAGTTCATATCTTATTTTTTTTGTCGTAGTACTGTCGAAAACCATGTTTTCGACTAAGTAGGTATTGAGATTGCAGGTGCGTAAAAGGTCTTTGCTTGCCTCATCCGGAAGGCTATTTATAATCTGCTCGTAAGCGGTACGAGGTGAGCGTAACTGACTGACCTGATATTCACGGGCAATATTGTTATTGAGTATGCGGATATTTTCGATGTGTTCTTTTTGCAGTTTGTCATATTCTCCGGATGAGATGATTCCCTGTTTGTATATATTGTCTAAAGCGGTTAGCGTATAGTTATAAAGATGGTGAGGTAATCGGTCTTTCAAGTCATTTTTGTACGCTTGTTGAAATTTTGCTATTTGCTGTTTCCCGATCGATGCGTTTTCGACATAGAAAGGTTGAAATTGTTGTAGAATGCTGTCTTGTTCTTTTTTTATCTGTTCTTGACTTTTGTAAATAGGAAAGTCGAAAGATGCGGTTAGCAGCCCGTATTTCCATGGTTTTCCTTCTTGAAAATGATATCGGAATTTTTCTTCGCGAGGGAAGAAATATATTGTCAGAAAAAGCGCTGCAACAAAGAACAAGATTTGGAATATAAGCGTTTTACCCAAAAATGATTTTACAGTTTCCCGTTTCATATTCTACAATGATTATATGTTTTTAACTCGAACGGCCGACTTGACTTCTTTGATTTTTTTTATATTGTTACATAGTTTCTCTATATCTTGCACGTCATGTACCATGATGCCTAATTTCCCGGTAAACAGTCCGTCGTTACTTTCGATAGACAAGTTTCGGATATTGATTGCCAGATCTTCCGAAATAATTTTAGTAATATGATTAAGAACCCCGACTCCGTCGATTCCTTTAATTTCGATTGTTGCGGGGAAAGATTCATCAATGCGTTCGTCCCATTGTGTAGAAACAAGTCGCGGACCGAAACTGCTTTTTAGCTTCATGGCGATAGGGCAGGAACGTTTGTGTACGATAACCGTTTCGTCTTCATTGACATACCCCAATACGTCGTCTCCGGGAATAGGACAGCAACAAGGGGCGATGGTATAGTTCTTTTCTTTTCCGTTGTCTCGTAAAATATAAGTTGCTTTTCGGTCTATTTTTTTGTCTGGAGTTGCAATCGATTCTGGTTTTACGGAAACGGGTGCAGATTTATTATTCCCCCCGAACGGCATCTTCAAATATTTCATGAATACGTTTTGACTCTTGTTTTTAAAGAGTTTCTTAACCGATTCGTCTAAGATGATATTGTTGCTTCCGAGTTGATAAAACAATTCTTCTTTTTTGTCTATACCGAAGTGGTTCAATATTTTATCGATTATACTTAAGTCGTTTTTGGCTAACCCGTTTTCTTCAAGAAAATTATTGAAAATGTTTTCTCCTTTAGATGCGATTTGTTTTTTGTCTTTTCGTAAAGCTGCTTGTAATCGAGTTTTTGCTTTTGCCGTAGTAATGAAATGTATCCACTCTTCTTTTGGAGTTTGAGTTTTGGACGTCAATATTTCTACCTGATCTCCGCTTTGGAGTTTTTGGGATAGGGGTACTAATTTATGATTGACCTTTGCCGCGATACAATGGTAACCCATATCAGAGTGCAATGTAAATGCAAAATCGAGAGCTGTGGCATCTTTAGGAAGAGTTTTCAATTCCCCCTTGGGGGTGAATACGAAAATTTCCGACGCAAACAAGTTTAGTTTTATCGTGTCCAAAAAATCGAGAGCGTTCGGTTCTGGGTTTTCAAGAATCTCTTTAATCGTTTTTAGCCAGATATCCAGTTCCGATTCTTCATCTGTATTTCCTACCTTATATTTCCAATGTGCAGCGAATCCTCTTTCTGCTATTTCGTCCATTTTTCGGCTTCGTATCTGTACTTCTGTCCAATTTCCGTCAGGACCCATGACTGTGACGTGCAATGCCCGATAGCCATTTGCTTTGGGACGACTTACCCAGTCGCGAATACGTTCCGGATGTACTTTGTAAATATCGGTTATGATGGAATATATGTTCCAACACTCTTTTTTTTCGTCCTCTTCCCGTTCCGGATCGAAAATAATACGTACGGCAAAGAGATCATATACCTCTTCGAATGGGATATTCTTGGTTTGCATTTTATTCCAGATAGAATAGACCGATTTTACACGAGCTTTCATCTCGAATTTTACACCCATTTCGTGCAATTTTTCTGTAATAGGAGCTGAAAAATCTTCGTAAGCAGCTTGACGTTTTATTTCGCTGTCTGCGATTTTCTGGCTGATCTCTTTATATGCGTCCGGATGTTCATATTTAAAACTGAGATCTTCCAGTTCTGTTTTGATTGCAAATAATCCTAACCGATGTGCGAGCGGTGCGTAAATATAGAGTGTTTCTCCGGCAATTTTATATTGTTTACTGGGTGCCATAGATCCTAATGTCCGCATATTGTGCAAACGGTCTGCCATTTTTATCAAAATGACTCGGATGTCTTCGGACATTGTTAATAACAATTTTCTGAAATTCTCGGCTTGGGCAGAGGCTTGATCGCCGAAAATCCCTCCGGAAATCTTTGTCAGTCCTGCTACGATCATGGCTATTTTTTTTCCGAACAAATTTTCTATATCCTCTACCGTGTATTCTGTGTCTTCTACGACATCGTGAAGGAGGGCCGAACAAATGGAGGTAGAGCCTAATCCTATTTCCTGACATACAATACGTGCTACGGCAATCGGATGCAGGATGTACGGTTCGCCTGAACGTCTTCGAATACCTTGATGAGCATCTTTGGCAAATCGAAACGCCCGTTCGATAATATCCACCTTTTTCCGGTGGTTAGAATGCAGATAGTCTGTCAATAATGCCTGAAATTCCTGCTCTATTAAGTTGTCTTCCTGTATTTCTATATTACTGGACTCGCCCATATTTTTTTTAACTCTTTTATCATTAGTGGCAAACTTAAAAAAAATAATCCATATTATTTCTTCTTTGACACAAAATGTCTCTTGTTCATTCGGATATATAAGAACTATCTAAATTTTCCGATAAAAATGTATAGTCCGGACTTTTATTTGAACACGTTTTCAGAGTTTCTGAAAATTTATCGGATAACTTTCATTATCTTATATCCTGACGAAGATTTTATTCCAATGAGATATATCCCTCGTGAAGAGGCAGGAATTTCAATGACGGCAGAGTTTGCCCGGGTTTCGAATATACTCGTTCCGGATGGTGTATATACCGAAATCGTTTCGTTCCCTTGTAAACCTAAAATTCTGAAGCCGCTATTTGTTGAACAAAAAATTAATCCGTTCTGTTCGTTTTTTTCGACAGATTCCGTATTCCCGGATGTCTTGACAGCCACTCGTTCCGATTGTTCCGAGAGTATATCTCCGATTGCTGATCGAACCTGATAATAGTATTCTGTATCTTTTTTCAGGTCTTCGAATTTGCAGCTGAGGTCTGTTACGATTTTATCTTGTACGATGTATTCAGGATTTGTGCCTCCGTATGTTACAGATACGTTATCAAGAGCAAAATTCCCTTTCTCTTTGTGATAAGTAAATCTGAATGCCGTAATATTTTCATCTTTTGTGAATGAGTAACTTGCTGTTTGAGCGCTATTTACAAATTCTATAATATCTATCTCACTCCATATACCATTGCTTTTCTTTTCTATTTTGAATGTCGAACCTACGCCTCCTGAAACGAATTTGTACCAGAAAGAGAGCTCTGTTACAGGAGCAGGATAGTCACAAGTCTGTATGTATTCTTCTTCTCCTTTTTCCGGTTTGAATGCTAATGAATTGGGTTCTTTGGAATTTGTACTGGATTCGTAATGTCCCGATGCGTTTCCCGTCCAGCCTTCGGGCAGGGGGGTCCCGTCTTTTACATTTGTAAATGTCTCAAATATTTCTACTTCTTCATCTCCTATGAGGGTGTACAGATCGATCAGGTAATGTTCAGCACCGGGAACTATATCCCAATTGGCGACAAAAGAGTTTTCTGTTATTTCTGTCGCATCCAGTACTTCCGGCGATTCTAATGGAGAAGTTTTAATACCCATCGTGTTGACAGTCTCAATTTCTCCTTGTGCCGACAGTGCAGTGACACGATAAGTGTAACGGTGGTTAGGCATTAGGCCGGAAACCGGATATTCCGTTTGTTCTCCGACTTCTTTATCTTCGAAAACATACTGAATCTCAGGAGCGAACTGCATTGTGAAAGTGCCGGTGCGGTCGATAACATCTTGACCTAAATTTATCCATTCCGACCAATCGCATACGGTAGTAGGATGAGTCACTTCCGCTTTTCGCATATAAGTAACATTTACTCCCCAAGTTGCGCCTTTTCCCGTATCTACATCTCCGATAACGTCTATTTGGATGCCGTTATGATACAACCCGATTGCGTCATCCCCGTTAAATGACATGAGAGATTTTTCTTGTTCTGCCGGAGCGATCATTTGTGCCCTGTTTATCAGAGCTTCGTTCGTACAGTCTCCTGATACAATCAAAAAGTTTTCGCCATTGGCAAGTATGGGATGCATATCATTTTTTAGAGAAAGTTCAGTTCCGAAACTTCCGCTCCCGTTTGTCTGTTTCCGTAAACTATATTTCGAGAGATCAATATCTTTTCCTGTGCCGTTATAAATTTCGATGGCTTTGTCGTATCCTTTACTTCCTTCGATATAAGATGATATAATCAGGTCTCCGGCTTGTTGGTCTCCTGAATAAAGATCGATTCGGTATCCTGTTGCTTGCGGGTGGCGAATCCATTGCAATGTAGATTGCGTAGAAGTCGTTTCTGTAGCCGGAAGTGCCATAAAATCTTCTGTCGCACCTCGTGATATTTTAACGATTACCGAGTCTGCCAGTCCGCCGTCTTTTATTACTAACGTGTCGATACCCGTTCCTGATGTTCGAGGCATATAACAGATATGAATCGTTTTGCCATTTATAGCTTCATTTGCAGTGACCGATTCTTGAGATAGGCTTAATCCGGCATTTTCTCCTCCGGTTTTCCAATAAAGATTCAATGTTTCAGTTAGATTTTTTCCTTGAATGTCAAGATCGATAGTTTTATTGTCGCCTTGTAGTAGAATACCGAAATCTAATGTTTTATTGTTTCTCGGAGATATTAAAAAAGGTTCTGTTTCATCCGGAAAGGGATAGGGGGTAGATGTTTTATCTCCCCATATATAATCCACTAAATCGGGATAATCTATAAAAGGATTACGATTTCCCTGAATTTTGTAAACAGCTTCTGCTCTCTCTTCTTCCCGATAGCTTTTGAGATCATTTTCGTTCCATTCCATCAGTAGTTGCAGTGCCCAAGACTGCCATACAGGCCATGTATTATTTTGCATCATCGGGCTATTCCAAAGAGAGGCATAGTCTTCGTATGCCGTAGCAATGTAGAAATAAGAACGGGCGAAATCCCCTTTATAAATATCTGCAGGTTCGAAGCAGTTGCCTGTATATGTGTTCCCGAAACCGTTTTTCCCCATTTTGCTCAATCCGTTGTCTCTGATAGGAGTACCGGAAACTTCACCTAAAGGGTTGTTGCTTTTCGACATATTCATTGTTGCATCTGCCGGATAAAGATGATATAAATCTTTATAAGCGTTATTCTTAATGCCTCCCCACCAACTATTCGGCAGAGAATGTTCTATATGCATTCCGTCGATACCGTTGAATCCATTGAAATATCGTACTTCATTGGAGTACATGTCGAAAACCGATCCGTCAGGATTTTGATCGGTATAAAAGAACCCTTCCCAAGTTGCACCTTCTCCGCTTCCGTATTTGAGCATAGAAGCCTCTTTTATGATATTGTGCAGAGCCGTTTTCAACTCTGCACCGGTTTTACCATGTGCCTGGTAGTAGTAACCGGCCGGGATCTGGGCATGGATAAGCGATGAGACTGTCAGAAACAGAAAGAGAATGCTGTAACGTAATGAGCAAGTAGTCTTTTTCATAGAAGGCAAGTATAATGTTTTTGTGTAAAATAAACTGCAAGCCGAGAACAGAGACAATGAGTTTACTCAATTGGCTATGCTGAAGTGCAGCGTTTATTCTGAACAATAATTCAAAATAAGAACCGTTTCAAAAATAATCATTTTTTTGAAACGGTTCTTAATAATTATAGAAAAAATGTCGCTATTCTGCTGATTATCGCATGCCGATTTTTAAATTGATAATATGCGTAATGTATTTAGTAGTTCCCGGTTTATAGGTTTGTCATTTTTTATGGCTTTATTGAACGGGACATATTCGATTTGATCATCCCGAACTCCGATCATTACATTACGTTGGTCATCTAAAAGAGCATCGATAGCGGCAGCTCCCATACGACTGGCAAGAATTCGGTCATTGGCTGTCGGAGATCCACCTCGTTGCAAGTGACCTAAAATAGACACGCGGACGTCGTACTGAGGATATTCGTTCTTTACTCGTTCTGCCAAATGCATAGCTCCTCCTGTACTTGGACTTTCTGCAACGAGAACTATACTACTGTTTTTGGATTTTCGGAATCCGTTTTTGATCAGAGCTTCCAATTGATCTACTTCTGTGGCAATTTCAGGAATTATGGCGGCTTCTGCTCCGGATGCAATAGCTCCGTTTAAAGCGAGGAAACCTGCATCACGGCCCATAACCTCTATGAAGAATAATCGTTCGTGGGAGGTTGCGGTGTCTCTTATCTTATCGACGGCCTCCATAATCGTGTTTAGTGCCGTATCATACCCGATTGTCGTATCCGTACCGAACAGGTCATTATCGATTGTTCCCGGAAGCCCGATTATCGGGAAATTATGTTCGGTAGCGAAAATGCGAGCACCCGTTAAAGTTCCGTCGCCTCCGATTGTCACCAAAGCGTCGATACCTTCTTTCTGAATATTGTCAAAAGCCAACTGACGACCTTCCGGTGTTTCGAACTCTTTGCACCTCGCAGTCTTTAATATCGTACCTCCTTGTTGTATGATATTACTTACGTTTTGAGTTTTAAAAGGGACGATCTCTCCGGTAAGCAGACCTTTATATCCCCGATATATGGCTTTAACATCGAATCCGTTATATATGGCGGAACGGGTTACTGCACGAATTGCAGCATTCATTCCCGGAGCATCACCTCCGGAAGTCAGTATTCCAATACATTTTTTCTTTGTCATAACTTATTTTTTAAAGAAATACCTGTTTTTTATAGCCGCAAATGTATGAAAAATAATCTTTAATCTGTATTTCTTTTTTATTAATATCGGGAAATAAGAAATTCTTTAGTACGAAGAAACATTTTTTTGATATTTGCAAATTCTGTAATATATAAATATTTGTTTATCTGATAACTAAATATAGTAGCCTAAAGAAAACGCAAAGATGACCAGATAATGTTTCTTTATAGGAAAACTTAGACAAACTCTAAATATTTTGTATAAAATCATGTACTTCTTCCATGAGCCATTTCGGTGTCGATGTAGCGCCGCATATCCCTATGCTGTTTTTCTCTTTGAACCAACTCGTATCTATCTCCGATATGTCCGAGACTAATTTTGATTCGGGATTGACTTTACAACATTCTTCAAAAAGAACTTTGCCGTTGGAGCTTTTTTTCCCGCAAACGAATAAAATAAGGTCATGCTGTCGGGCAAATTCTCTGATATTCGGAATGCGATTGGCTACTTGTCTGCATATTGTATCGTAATATAAAAGTTTTTGTCCTGAAGTCTGCCTATGAGTGATTTCCTCCACGACTTTCTTAAACCCGTTTACCGATTTGGTCGTTTGAGAATATAGGCTGATCTGTTTGTTGAAATCTATACGACTGAAATCATCTAAACTTTCGATAACGACAGCTTCACCGTGAGTTTGTCCTACCAACCCGTTTACTTCAGCATGTCCTCTCTTCCCATAGATAACGATTTGACCGGTATCGGGGTCGGTTTCTTCGTATGAACGTTTGATTTTCTGTTGCAGTTGTAGAACTACCGGACAGGTCGCATCGATAATTTCTATGTTATTCTCTTTTGCTATTCGGTAAGTTTCCGGGGGTTCGCCATGAGCCCTTAACAACACTTTCACATTTTTCAATCGCTTCAGGTCTTCATGATTTATGGTAATCAGACCTTTAGACTTCAGACGTTCTACTTCGTTGTTGTTGTGTACGATATCTCCGAGACAATAGAGTATTCCCGATTTTTCCAATTCTTCTTCTGCTTTTTGTATGGCGTTTACCACACCAAAACAAAATCCCGATTTGCTATCGATCTCTATTTTTATCATAAGTCGTTCTATTTTTCGATAGCCCGATTATATTGGGCTATCAGCCATGCATCCTGTTCGGCAAGAGTCAATTTTGAATTGTCGAGTAATAAGGCGTCGTCAGCTTTTCGTAATGGACTGACCTCCCTGTTCTGGTCTATATAATCCCTTTTTTTTACATTATCGAGAACTTCCTCAAAAGAAACGTTCGACCCTTTTTTTTGCAGTTCGTCCAATCTGCGTTGCGCTCGGGTTTCGGGTGAAGCCGTTACGAATATTTTTAGTTCTGCATCCGGAAATACGGTCGTTCCTATATCCCGGCCATCCATTACGACTCCTTTTTGTTTTCCCAGTGCTTGTTGCTGCGCTACCATAGCTTTACGTACAAAGGGAATGGCGCTTACTTGACTTACTTTGTCGGATACTTGCATCGACCGAATTTCATTTTCTACGTTTTTCCCGTTTAAATATGTTTCGGGTTTCCCTGTCTCCGGGTTGATTTTAAATGTAATCTGTAAGGTGTTTATAACTTTTTGTAGTCCGGCTTCATTTACCGTGTCGTTTTCGAAAAGATTGTTATCTATGCAGTAAAGCGTTACAGCCCTGTACATGGCTCCGCTATCGATATAAACATATCCTATTTTGCGGGCCAGCTCTTTTGCCATCGTGCTTTTCCCACAAGAGGAAAAACCATCTATTGCGATAACTATTTTTGTCGTTTGCATTTCTATTTTAATGTTGTATAAATTGCGATATATTGGTTGTGAGATTAAACATGAAAGTCGTTCCTCCGACATGTTGTTGAGCTAATGAAGCTCCTATGCCGAACATTTTTACCTTGATTCCTGCTCCTACGGTAAAACCGGACAGAAAATTTCGTCCGTAAGTTTGCATGTCGCTCCGGTATTTGTAATTGTAACCTAATGCAATGTATAAATTACGAGAAGGAATATAATCTATTCCGAAAACAAGATGTCTGAACAAATCGGTAGCAAAATTGCCTTTTTCTTTTATTTCATCTTCACCGCTGTTATATTCTCCTGTTGTCGGAGTTGTGTAAGGTAATTTCCATCGGCTCAAATGTTGGGCTGTGATTGAAAATCTAAAAGGAGCATGATCCAAAGTTTTTGAAAGTCCGAGTTGGATATCCCAAGGCATTTTATCCCGGTTTTCGTTATACTTTTTTAATTGTCCGCCCAGATTTTTAAAAGCTATGGAGAGTGAAAGCTGGTTATCGGGATTATAATAGTTGATACCCAAATCGATAGCTAATGCGAGAGAAGTGTATTGTTCATAAGAAGAATAAAGAAATTTTGCCTGTATTCCTCCCCGCAGGCGATCGGTAATATCATGTGCATAAAATCCGCTGATCGACATATCTTTGGGGCTGAATGTTCCTGTGATCACACCGTTTGCTTCGACTTGTTTCATCGATCCGTATCCTGCATACTGGATGGCTGCAGCCCATGCACCCCGTTCTCCTGCGGCTTTAGCGAATGTCGCTCCTGCCAAATTGATTCCGGCGACATATCGCATGTAATTCAGATTAAGCTGAAGATTCATTTCCGGGCCTAAAAGTGCGGGATTGTGCTGGATGACCGAAACATCTTCTTCGATGATCGAGATATTGTTTCCTCCTAAAGCATTGATATGCGAAGATATGGGAAGATTAAGAAAGTCGAAGGCCGACTTTCCTTCTTGCGCTTTAGCCGTAAAATAAAAGATGGACAAAACCAGAACGAATATATGTCGATTCATCATTTGCATGGTGTTACGGGGCTCAAAGATACGTTTTTTTTAGGATTCGGAAAATCTCTTTTTGAAAAGCTACGATACTCTTCGATATTAATAACGGAAAATTCTTGATAGAAGTATATATCCATTTGATTTTAATAGTAGAAAATGTGTCACGACTCTTTTTTTCTCTTATCGGGATATATCTTTTCTAATGAAAAAATGTATTTTTGAGACTTACTTAGGAAACATCAATTTCTGATTATTATGAAACGGATATTTTTTCTCTTCTTCTCTTTGTTTGCTTTATCTTTACATGCTGCTTTGCAGGAAGAGGCTGTGAGTTTGAACACTCCTACGGGGACTATATGTGGGAGACTGATTTTGCCTGATGATAAGGTCTCTTTTTCTGTTGTAGCATTACTCATAGCGGGGTCGGGACCTACGGATATGGACGGTAATACTACCATGGGAAATATAAAGAACAATTCTTTGAAATACCTGGCCGAAGGCTTGGCTGAGAACGGTATTCCTTCTTTGCGTTTCGACAAGCGAGGTGTAGCATCCAGTGCTGCGGCAGGTTTACAGGAATCAGAACTTCGTTTCGAACATTATATTGCCGATGCGAAGGGGTGGATAGATTTCCTTTCTGCTGACAAACGTTTTACGGGAGTTGTTGTTATAGGACACAGTGAAGGTGCGCTCATCGGTTTGATGGCCTGCCGGAATAATCCTAAAGTAAAAGGTTATGTTTCATTAGCAGGAGCTGGGCGTCCGGCCGATGAAATCATAGAGGCGCAAGTAGCGGCACAGATGACTCCTGAGGCCGTACAGAAGCAGGTGGCCGACATTAATGCCTCATTGAAAGAGGGACGTGAAGTGACCGATGTGCCTATTTATTTACAGACCTTGTTTCGACCTTCTGTTCAGCCTTACCTGATTTCTTGGTATCGCTATGATCCGCAAAAGCTGATAGCTTCGTTGGAAATTCCAAAACTCATTGTACAGGGACAAACAGACATCCAGGTATCTGTACAGGATGCTCAACGGCTAAAGCATGCTGATTCTCGTGCCGAGCTCTTGTTAATAGATGGTATGAACCATGTGCTGAAGGTCTGTAACAGCATGAATCCGCAAGAACAAATGAAAGTGTATGCAGATCCTTCGTTGCCATTGGCGGAAGGATTGGTCGATGCTTTGAGCCGCTTTATTCGTAAATTGTCATAACATACTCGATTTATATCTATTCTTTTCTGCTCCTGTTGTATCGGCAGAATGTTGTTTTTCGTCTTATGGTGGCAACGGGGGGGAATTGTTCGAAGAAAGCGTTTTTTGTTTTTTGTCGTGATGTAATCCTTTATTACATTTTCGGCGTTTCATTTTTATTGATAACTTTGTGATTTATAATTAAAAAATCTATATGGAAATCCTTGATAAGTATATAAAGGCTGTAAATAATGGTTTGGCGGCTATTCCGTATCCTTCCGAACCCGATAATCTGTATGCACCGATACGTTATGAACTTTCTTTGGGGGGAAAGCGTATTCGTCCGGTACTGATGTTGATGGCTTGTGAATTGTTCGGAACTGATTATCACCGTGCCATGTCTCCGGCTATAGGGTTGGAGATGTTTCATAATTTCACGTTGTTGCATGACGATGTAATGGATAATGCAGATGTGAGAAGGGGAAAGCCTGCGGTGCATAAAGTTTGGAATGAAAATACGGCCGTATTATCGGGAGATGCCATGCAGATATTGGCTTATATGCAAATGTCCGAAGCTCCGGATTTTTGTAGAAAAGAAGTCCTCGATATTTTTTCAAAAACAGCTTTGGAAATTTGTGAGGGGCAACAATATGATATGGAATTTGAAAGTCGGGATGACGTTTCGGAAGAAGAGTATTTAGAGATGATACGGCTTAAAACTGCCGTTTTGTTAGGCGGAGCGCTTAAAATAGGAGCAGTAATAGCCGAAGCTCATCCCTCTGATGCCGACCGTTTGTATCGGTTCGGTGTAAATATAGGATTGGCATTTCAATTGAAAGACGATTATCTGGATGTGTATGGAGATCCTGCTGTGTTCGGTAAGAAAATAGGTGGCGATATTCTCAATAATAAAAAAACATATATGTTGATTAACGCATTAAGGTTGGCTGAAGGTAAAGACAAAGACGATCTTCTGTCATGGATTGGTGCAAAGGAATATGACGCGGATGAGAAAATTCGTTGTGTGACGGATATTTATACCCGTGTAGGAATAAAAGAACTGTGCGAAAACAAGATGTGGGAGTATTATAGGAAAGGTATCGAACTGTTAAAGGAGATAAATGTAGAGCCTGAATACATAGAACCCTTGTTGGAACTTTCGGCAACGCTTATGGAGAGAGAAAATTAGGATTATGATAGATACGCATACCCATATATATCTTCAGGAATTTGATGAGGATCGCAGAGCTGTAATCGATAGAGCGGAGAAATCGGGAATTACTCGTATGATTTTACCGAATGTAGATGTAGAGACTGTCGGTGCGTTGCGACAAACGTTGAGCGGTTACTCTTCATTATGTAAAGGTGCTATGGGATTGCACCCGACTTCGATAAATCAAGATTATAAACGGGATTTGTCGTGTATTGAAGCTGAGTTGGACCGGGGAGAATATTGCGCTGTGGGTGAAATCGGTATGGACTTGTATTGGGACAAGACATTTTTAAGGGAACAGATCGATGCCTTTACTTCACAAGTACGTTGGTCTTGCAATAAAAAAATACCTGTGATAATCCATTGTCGGGATGCTTTTGACGAAACTGTTGCGGCATTAAAATCTCTTTCGTCGTTATCGTTGACCGGTGTTTTTCACAGTTTTGGCGGGACTCCCGATCAAGTAAAGATATTTCGGGAATTGGGAGATTTTTATTTCGGTATCAATGGTGTGGTGACTTTTAAAAATGCCCGTCTTGATGAAACGATAAGGGAGATAGGTGTCGACCGGATTTTATTGGAGACGGATGCACCTTATTTAGCTCCTGTTCCGTTTCGCGGGAAACGTAACGAACCTTCTTATATCGTAAAAACCGCAGAGAAGATTGCGGAAATATTGGGTCTTTCTAATCAAGAAGTTGAGGAGCGAACTTCCCGGAATGCTGAAATTCTGTTTAAATTATAGTGGTGAATCAATCGTTAAAAAACATGAATAGATAAAATGCGGTTTGAATCTTTGTGACAAATCGTCTGTAAAATCAGAAAAAAGAGTATCTTTGCACCGCAAATGAAGATTCGCAGAATCTTGGAGTGATGCTCGAGTGGTTGAAGAGGCACGCCTGGAAAGCGTGTATACGCCAAAAGCGTATCGGGGGTTCGAATCCCCCTCCCTCCGCAAATAAAAAAGCAGCTATTATATTTATAGTTGCTTTTTTATTATATTCGGGTATTTCATGTGAGAATCGTGGAGTTGGAGAATAAATATATTATTCTCCCAAAAGTTCGATATAATTACCTTCAGGATCGAGAACGGCGCTTTCATAATATCCGTCGCCCGATGTACGGGGTTCTCCGGCAATGGTGTAGCCGTCTGTTCTCAAGCGTTCCGTAAGACTATCGACATCTTTTTTTGAGCCGATGGTGATAGAGAGATGTGCAAGTCCTTTGATAAAACCCCGTTTCCCGTTTGTTTCTTCTATTCCGGGTTTTGTCATCAGTTCGATACGGGCATTTCCATCTCTGAAAGATAGGAAATAGGATGTGAAATTTTTTATCGGATTTACATACTTATTTCCGCAGGTTACATCGAAATAGGTAAGATAGAAGTCACGCATCGTCTCGATGTCGTCTGTCCAAATAGCGATATGGTCTATTTTCATCTTTATTGTTTTTATAAGAGCCTGTTTAAATTTTACTCGTAAAATTAGACAAAAAGAATTTTAAATTCATAATGGAGTAAGGGATTTTTAAGTTTTGAACGTCTTAATATAAAATACCTGTCTTTTCAAGAACGGGAAAACAAACTGGAAGAAAACGTGAAGATGACCCGATAATGTTTTCTTATGAGAAAAAATTTAGACAGACTCGTATTTTTAAGTAAATTTGTGCAAACCTTAAAACACTTTGAATGGTCTTGAAAAATATTTCTTTATCGTTTGTTCTGATACTATTATTCGTGTCGGCATGTAATTCAACCAAGAAAACAGAAAACAATTATGTTCAGTATGTAAATCCTTTGATCGGAACGGATTTTACGGGAAATACTTATCCGGGTGCGCAAGTTCCGTTCGGTATGGTACAACTCAGTCCCGATAACGGGTTGCCGGGTTGGGATCGCATTGCTGGTTATTTTTACCCGGACAGTACGATTGCCGGATTCAGCCACACACATCTTTCCGGAACGGGAGCGGGAGATCTGTATGATGTTTCTTTCATGCCCGTGACATTGCCTTATCGGGAAGCTCCGCAGCCGTTAGGAATTTATTCTTCATTTTCTCATGACGATGAATCGGTATCTGCCGGATATTATCAGGTGTTGTTGAAAGATTACGGCATTCATGTGGAGTTGACGGCGACTGAACGGTGCGGAATACAACGCTATACTTTTCCGGAAGCGGAAGCTGCGGTTTTTCTGAATTTGAAAAAAGCGATGAACTGGGATTTTACAACAGATTCGTATATCGAGGTGATCGATTCGGTAACGGTACGGGGATACCGTTTTTCTCGGGGATGGTCTCCCGACCAGCGGGTATATTTCCAAACCCGTTTTTCTAAACCTTTTACTATTTGCCATATCGATACGACAGCCATTTCTACACCGGAAGAAGGGCGGATCGGAACTGCTTATGTCGCCCGATTCGATTTTAGTACGAAAGAAGGTGAACAAATTCTGGTAAATACGGGGATTTCAGGAGTCAGTATGGAAGGGGCTGCCTTGAATCTTAAAGCGGAAGTTCCTGACAATAATTTTGATCGTTATCGTTTACAAGCTGAAAAAAATTGGGATAGGCAATTATCGAAAATCGAGGTAAAAGGAGGTGATCGGGATGATTTGGTGAAATTTTATACGGCTTTGTACCATACGATGATCGCTCCTACTATTTACAGCGATGCGGACGGATCTTATTTCGGTCCGGACAAGAAGATACATAAAGCGGACGGGTGGGTAAATTATTCGACATTCTCGCTGTGGGATACCTACCGTGCCTCTCATCCGCTGTTTACTTATACCGAGCCGGAGAGGACTGACGATATGGTGAAGGCGTTTCTTGCATTTTATGATCAGTACGGGAGTTTACCCCTTTGGAATCTGTATGGTTGCGAAACCGATATGATGATCGGTTACCATGCTGTCCCGGTTATTGTGGATGCTTATTTGAAAGGGATCGGTGATTTTGATGCGGAGAAGGCTTTGCAAGCTTGCGTAAGTTCTGCCGATCGAGACGATTATCGGGGAATCGGGTTATATAAAAAATACGGTTATATTCCGTATGATATGGAAAAAGAGTCACTGTCTAAGACTTTGGAATATGCTTATGACGATTATTGCATCGCCAGAATGGCTGAAAAAATGGGGAAAAAGGAAATTGCGGAAAGGTTTTACAAGCGTTCTCAATCATTCCGTAATTTATATAATCCCGAGACATCTTTTATGCAGCCGCGAGATAGTAAAGGTAAATTTATTTCCGGCTTTGCGGCAAAAGACTATACCGAGCATATTACAGAGAGCAATGCTTGGCAATATTTCTGGTACGTTCCGCAGGATATGGATGGGTTGATCGGTTTATTGGGGAGCAAAGACCGTTTTGCGGAAAAGCTCGACAGTATGTTTACTTATGCTCCTGATGCCGATGATAATCTACCGATTTTCAGTACCGGAATGATCGGGCAGTATGCACACGGAAACGAACCGAGCCATCATGTCGTTTATCTTTATAATAAAGTCGGCAAACCGTGGAAGACTCAGGAATATGCGGCTAAAGTGATGCATGAACTGTATCTGAATACTCCTGCCGGATTGTGCGGGAATGAAGACTGTGGCCAGATGTCGGCTTGGTTTGTGTTCAGTGCTATGGGTTTTTATCCTGTCGATCCGGTAAGCGGTCGATATGAAATCGGGACACCTCTTTTTCCTGAAGTAAGAATAAATTTGGCGAATGGAAAAATCTTTACCGTATTGGCGAAAGGTGTAAGTCGGGAAAATATCTATATACAGTCGGTAAAGATGAACGGAAAACCTTATGCTAAAAGTTACATCACTCACGAACAGATCATGAACGGTTCTACCCTTGAGTTTGAAATGGGTAATAAACCCGGTTCGATATGGTATAAATAAGTATTTTTATCCGGAAGTTAAAAATGCCTTGTAATCGATTTGTCGAATCAAAATTCCATACCTTTACCAAGCAAAGAAAAAGGAGGACAAATGGCTTCTTGGAATCCGTGGCATGGTTGTCACAAACTAAGTGAAGGTTGCAGGAATTGTTCTGTGTACCGTATAGACGAAAGACACGGGAAAGATAGTTCGGTGATAACACGTACCCGGGATTTCGATCTTCTTGTAAGACGAAAACGGGATAAAAGTTATAAGATAAAACCGGGCACTTTGGTTTACACTTGTTTCAGTTCGGATTTTTTTGTGGAAGATGCTGACCGGTGGCGTCCTGAGGCGTGGCGCATGGGTAGAACAGGTGATTGTAGGAGGAGAATCGGGAAACCGAGCCCGGATATGCAATTATGATTGGGTATTGAATATCTGGAAGCAGTGTATTCATGGCAAAGTCCCGATCTCTTTTAAACAGACTGGCGCACGTTTATTGAAAGACGGATATTTGTATCATATCAAGCGTCGGTATCAACACTCTCAGGCTCGAAAGGCAAAAATCGATACCGAATAGTATGCCGAATTTTATTTTTCGGAAACGAGACTATCTTTATCTATATACCTATCTGTACTTACGGCTATGCTGTCTGTTGCCATATCCATAGAGTCCGGCTCTATCGGGGGATAAGGAGTTCGGCACTGATATGACCGGGAGATGGTTTGTTTCGGATTCGGGAAACGTGCCCGATATTTTGACAGGCTGTCATCGGCAAGAACTTTTTCCATGAAATATCCGAATACCGGTAATGCGGTTCTGCTACCTTGTCCGAGTGCTCCCGTACGGAAATGGATACTGCGGTGTTCGCCTCCGACCCAACAACCTCCCACAAGATTCGGTGTTACTCCCACAAACCATGCATCGGAATGATTAGACGAAGTTCCTGTTTTTCCGCCGAAATCGGTATTGTATCGAAAAAGATCATATCCCCAAAGTGCTTGAGAAGTTCCCATCGGCTCGGTAAGCCCGGCCATAAGCATTTGTGTCATAAGGAAAGCTGTTTCATAAGGTAATGCCTGTTTTTGTTCTTGTTTATGGCGATAAATGATTTTCCCGTTTTTATCTTCGATGCGTGTCACCATAACCGGATCGTGTACCATACCGTCATTTATAACAGTTCCGTAAGCGTTTACCAGTTCCAATAACGATACGTCCGAAGCCCCCAGTGAAACGGCCGGTGTTTCGTTCAACGGAGTTTTTATACCCATAGCATGAGCTGTTTTTATAATATTGGGGATTCCGGCTTCCCTGGCTATCTGCACAGCTATCGTATTGATAGAACGGGCAAAAGCAGCTTTCAGAGTCATCGTATCACCCGTGTAAATACCGTTTGCGTTGTGAGGTATCCATTTAGCCGGTTTGCCGTCTTCGAGTACGTCCCATTCTATATATTGGTCGATGCGTTCGTCACAAGGAGAAAGACCTTTATTGAAGCCTTCGCTATATACGAAAAGTTTGAATGTAGATCCGGGTTGGCGCTTTGACAGAACTTTGTCATATTTCCAAGAATCGAAATCGATGTCTCCCACCCATGCTTTTACTTCACCGGTTTGCGGCTCTATCGCAACAAATCCGCAATGCATAAAGCGTTCCATATAACGGATCGAATCCATTGTGCTGAATGTCGTATCTTTACGTCCGAGTCGATAATCGAAAACTTTCAACTTATGAGGTTTATTCAAATAGAGAGTGACAGAATCCGGATCGTTCGGGAACTTCTCTTCCAAAATTTTGTAAGCTGAGGTTTTTCGGGCCAGATTTTCTATGAAATCGGGGATTTCTTTATGATTCCTATCTTGCCAAGGATTTATTTTTCCCCAGTGATTATCAAAATTTCTCTGAACGATACGCATCTGTTTGTTTACGGCCTCTTCGGCATACGCCTGCATGCGAGTATCGATAGTCGTATATATCTTTAACCCATCTGAATAGAGGTCGATGTCATTGTCTTTGCACCATTCTTTCAGAGATTCTGCGACAGCTTCTCTGAAGTAAAGAGCAGATCCGTTATAATTCGACTCCATGTTGTAATGAAGCCGTATGGGAAGTTGTTTTAAAGAGTCGCATTGTGATTTTGTTATTATCTTATGAGCCTGTAAATTGTCAAGTACTACATTTCTGCGTTTCAGGCTGTTTTTAGGATTCACGTGGGGATTATAGGTTGTGGTCGCTTTTAACAGTCCGATAAGTGTAGCGGCCTGTTCATAAGTAATATCTTTAGGTGTCGTATTGAAGTAGGTTTTGCATGCTGTTTTTATACCGTAGGCATTGCTGCCGAAATCGACGGTATTGAAATACATGGTCAGTATCTCCTGCTTGGTATAGAACATCTCTATTTTGATTGCGGTGATCCATTCTTTCGATTTCATAATCAAGAGTTTTACTCCCGGAATATATCCTAAAAGTCCGGTAGAATATTGCGAACGGACTTTAAACATGTTTTTTACCAGTTGTTGAGTGATGGTGCTGGCACCTCGTGCCTTGCCATGTGTCATGTCTTTCACGGCAGCGAAAACTCCTTGTATATCGACTCCGAAATGCTTATAGAAACGTTCGTCTTCGGTCGAGATAAGAGTATTGATGATTATCGGAGAGATCTCTTCATATTTGACGGGTGTACGGTTTTCCCTAAAATATTTTCCGATCAGTTTGCTGTCTGCGCTGTAAATCTCGGATGCAATGTTTTGCTGAGGATGGTTGATGCTTGCAAGTCCGGGAGACTTTCCGAACAACCAAAGAAAATTAATATCTACCAGAAACAGGTAGAAAATGAACAATAAGATAAAGGTCAGTATTATTTGCGCGATTTTCTTATACCACGGAGACTTCCGGTATAATGATTTGTAACGTTTCCATCCTGTAACGAACAGACCTTTGATCTTGCGGAAAACTGATAATCCGCAGGAAACCCGTTTACGAGTATCCATATATTTCATATAAAGTATTCAATGTTTAAATACGGTACAAAATTACGGATAGTTTTAGAGACTGTCTAAATTTTCCAATAAAAAATACGATCGGGTCAGCTTATTTAAAGCGGTTATCTTACAAGAGATAAACTATCTGTACACTCCCCTGAAAAGGTATATGCAAGAAGTATATAAATATTACCTATACGATTTTATAATTATCGCATAAAGAGCACTTTTTTCAGGCTTATTTTTATCGGCGTAATTGTTAATCTATAAAAATCATAATTATGTCAAAACAAAACTTGAACTATGAAGATGGGATACCCGAAGAAGTATTATGGAATCCTGAAACCAACAGTTTTATGAAGCGATCTCTGTTTCCGGGGAAATGGATACCTGCCCGAATCTCGGTTTGGGATGCGGATAATCCCAAGTATCAATATCGACCGGGGCGTGACCGTACCTATCAGGAGGCGATGAAAAGTATCTCCGGCAATTCGACACCGGGAGATCGATCCGAAAGACAAGATTACAGAGACTCTCGGGGAAATTTCAGTTTGAGTATGCTATCGGAAGGCGACCGGACAAAGGATCGTCCGGATACCGGCAATGCCGGTCAAAGTTCTGCCCGGGAAGCCGCACAAGTTCCGCTTTCGCAGGACAATAAAAAAAGCGAGAAATATTATGGTTGGGATGTATTGACAAAATCGCCTTTATTAAGTACATTTGTTGTACCCGATCCGCCCCGTCCCCGTTCCGGACTTGAATATAGTGCGGGAGAAGGTCCCCTCGGTCAGGAGGAGTTGGAACGTAGGCGGGCCGACAAGGAACCGGGCGGTTTTGAGGATCAGGTAGCCAAAGTTCTGGAAAGCGAAGGGGGATATGTCAACAGCCGTTATGATAGAGGCGGAGCGACCAACCACGGTATATCGTCAAGCACGTGGAACGCATTTGCAAAAAAACATATCGGTGTGGAACCGACAGTGGAAAATCTGAAGAAGCTTACACCTGAGGGGGCAAAGAAGATTTACAGAGAGGAGTTTTGGAAGCCTTCGAGAGCGGGAGAGATCAATGATCCGGTTATCCGGCAGCTCTATTTCGATTTTTATATAAATTCCGGTCGAGATGCGGCTGTAAGAAATCTGCAACGGGCAATCAATCAACTGGGTGGTCAGGTAGATGTAGATGGCTTTATCGGCCAGGAAACGATCGAGGCGTTGAACCAGCATCCGAATCCCGGAGAGATTTATGAACAGTATAAAAAGAATAGGATAGATAATTATAATAAAATTGTTAATAGTAAAGAATCTCAAAAAGAGTTTTTTAATGGCTGGATGAACCGAATGAATAAATTCAAGTCGTATGATGAAATGTTAAAACAATATTGATATGAAAAATCTGTTTTATGGTGTATTGGTACTGCACCTGATATTTTTTATTTCTTGTTCGGGGAAGGCTGATTCCCAAGCGGGGAATAGTGCTGCAACTGAGATCTACAAAGATATAGATAGTATAAAAGCTCCTGACTATTATGGACATTGGGGATGGAATAATTCTGGTAAAGCAGCAATTTCAATGACAATATTTTCACATAAGGATAGTGTTGGATATTACTTATATACCTATTATTTTGGAAACCGCATAAGAGTGGGTTATGTAAAATTATTGTCACAGGATGGTCGTAATGCAGTACTTTTGGTAGGGGATGACAAAGCTACCATACCGTGGAGTGCAAAGTTTAATGCGACGATGTTGACCGATACCTCATTCTTTCTGACCCGACAGAAACCTGAGGATTATTACCTCGAAGATAGTATTGTTTTAACAAGATGTTATCACGATCAAGAGCTTGAAGAAGGGCGTTGGGTAATTGAAGACTACAAGCGAATGCATCGAGATTGATCTTGTTTTATGAAAAATATTAAATTCGCACGATTATGAGAAGTCTGTTTTGTTGTGTTATTTTATTACACCTGATTTTCTGGGTTTCGTGTACGGGGAGTCCCCGTTCTCGGGAGGTAAAAGAGGCGGAATCTTCGGCTGAGTTATTGAGCGATTCGGACAGTCTGACGACTTTCGATTTTGGGGGGAATTGGGCTTGGAGTTTGAATCGTAATGAAATTATAGTTTCGATGAAGATACTGACAGATAAGGACAGTATAGGGGATTATGTCTATACCTATTATTTCGGAAATCGGATAGAACAAGGGAAGGTGAAATTATTGTCACAAGAGGGTAGAAATGCGGTATTATTGGTAGAATATAATGATCTTAGATCGTGGAGTGCGAAATTTAATGCGACGATGCTGACCGACACCTCGTTCTTTCTGACCCGTCAGGATCATGAAGGTTATTACCTCGAAGATAGTATTGTGATGAAAAGAGAATATCCGAAAAGTAATACTGCAGAAATCTGGAGGAGTATGGAAGAATATCAAACGAAAAATGAATCTTTGAAAGAAAAAGGTGTTTATTTGAAGTGATTATGATTGCAAGACCTGTTTTTCATTTGTCGAAAAGCGGCAGATCCCGGAATAAAATCATTTACTTTGTATCTGTTTTCATATTTAAAAACCTATGACAGAACCCCGGATCGAAGTCGGTATTTTACACCGTAAAGAGATCGTTTTCAGATTGAACGGAAAGTTTTCGGTATCTCCTTCCGATATAATAACTGAGGGGGAGCATAAGGTTATATGCTTGTCCGGCAATCGAATATTATGGAATGGTAAGGAATACGATTCATTGATGTTCATTCCGGAGAATGAGAACTGTTCGTTCGATTTGAACAATGTGACTATCGGTGTGGATTTTCATTGGGAGCGGGAAGAAACACAACGATTCTCCGGAATATTGAAACTGATTACCGATGACACGGAGATTGTAGCGATAAACCGTATTGCTTTGGAAAAATATTTGACGAGTGTCATATCATCGGAGATGAGTGCTTCGGCTTCGCTTGAATTGCTTAAGGCTCATGCTGTAATTTCCCGAAGCTGGTTATTGGCCCAACTCCCCCGTTTTAATGGGAAACCGGGAAATAAAAGGGCAAGTAACAAGAGGGAAAACCCTGATGAAATCGTCTGTTGGTATGATAGGGAAGATCATTTTTTATTTGATGTTTGTGCTGACGATCATTGTCAACGTTATCAGGGGATAACCCGTATCGCTACCCCTCGGGTGGTAGAAGCTGTACGATCTACCCGTGGCGAAGTCCTGACAAGTGAAGGCCGGATTTGCGATGCACGATTCTCAAAATGTTGTGGCGGAGTAAGCGAGCTGTTTGAAAATTGTTGGGAAGAGAAGCATCATCCTTACCTTATCCCTGTGTATGATAAGTTTTCGGATGAAAAAATCCCCGACTTGGTCGATGAGAAGAATGCTTCGGGATTTATAGAATCTTCGCCTGAAGCATTTTGTAATACACGAGACCCGAAGATTTTGGAACAAGTGCTGAACGGGTATGATCAGGAGACAACCGATTTTTACCGTTGGTCGGTATCTTACTCCCAGTCGGAACTGGCGAACCTTATCCGGAAACGGTCGGGTATAGATTTCGGTGAAATTGTTTCGCTTGTTCCTTTGGCGAGAGGGGCTTCCGGGCGAATTGTCCGGTTGCGTATTGTAGGGACTAAAGTTTCACGTGTTGTGGGCAAAGAGTTGTTTATTCGGCGTATTTTGTCTGCTTCGCATTTATACAGTTCTGCATTTACGGTGCATCCGGAAAATGTGAAAGACGGTATTCCGCAATCATATACCTTGAAAGGGGCAGGTTGGGGGCATGGAGTCGGTCTTTGTCAGATCGGTGCGGCGGTGATGGGGACAAAGGGGTACTCTTATCGGGAAATATTGTCGCATTATTATCGTAACAGTGCGATTGAAAGAATATATTGACACGGGATATTTCAATATTTTTTTAGAGACGACTTTCATCCGATTCCCGAAAAAATTGATACATTGCAACAATTTCCAGAAAATTGAAAAAATGATACTGATAGCAGATAGCGGTTCTACCAAAACCGATTGGTGTTTGGCAGACGAGACTCAAACGATCGCATTTAAGACAGCGGGAATAAATCCTTTTTTCCAAACGGATGACGAGATCAGGAAAATATTGTCGAGAGAGGTACTCGAACGACTTCCTGTTACCGATATAACCGAAGTTCACTTTTACGGAGCTGGATGTGCTACTCCGGTCCAATGTCAGATGATTTCGGGATTATTACGATATGTGATCGGTTGTGACCAAGTCGAAGTAAACAGCGATTTGTTAGGAGCTGCACGAGCGTTATGCGGACATGAACCGGGCATTGCCTGTATATTGGGGACAGGGTCGAATTCTTGTTATTATGACGGGAAAAATATAGTGCGGCATGTTTCGCCTCTCGGTTTTATCTTAGGAGATGAAGGAAGCGGAGCGGATTTGGGGCGGCGTTTGGTGGCGGATTGCCTGAAAGAGGAACTTTCCCAACCGTTAAGAGAACGTTTTTTTGCCCGTTTCCAACTTTCTCGGGAACAGATTCTGCAGGCTGTTTATAAAGAGCCGTTTCCGAACCGGTTTCTCGCTTCGCTTTCTCCGTTTGTTGCGGAAAATCTTGACGAACCTGAAATACGGCTATTGGCGGTCAATGCATTCACATCTTTTTTTCGTAGAAACGTTTTGTATTATCCTCAAGGAGAAACGGTGCACATGGTAGGTTCTGTGGCATATTATTACCGTTCGGTATTGTTAGAGGTGGCGCGATCTCTTTCTTTGACGGTCGGCAAAATTCTGTCTGTTCCTATTACGGAGCTTGTGAAATATCATTTGAATACAGCAAATTGAATTAAGATGAAATTTGAAAAAATAACCGAAATGCCCTCTTTACATGATCATTTGGAAGAGAAATCGGTACATGAATTACTTGTAGGAATCAACGAAGAGGATAAAAAAGTTGCCGTTGCGGTAGAAAAGGCAATACCTCAGATCGAAAAACTGATAGAATCGATTGTCCCGAAGATGAAACGGGGCGGTCGTATTTTTTATTTAGGGGCCGGTACAAGCGGACGGCTCGGCGTATTGGATGCTTCGGAGATTCCACCCACTTACGGCATGCCGAGTACTTATGTGATCGGACTCATAGCCGGAGGCGATACTGCATTGCGCAATCCGGTAGAAGCTGCAGAAGATAGTGCTGAGAAGGGATGGAAAGAGCTTTGCGACCGCAATGTCGGTCCCCTCGATACGGTAATCGGAATTGCAGCATCCGGTACGACGCCTTATGTGATCGGAGCGTTGCATCACTGTCGGAAAGCCGGAATTCTTACGGCTTCCATTTCTTGTAATCCGGGTTCTCCGGTCTCTCGGGAAGCTGATATTCCTATCGAGATCATCGTAGGACCGGAGTTCGTGACCGGAAGTACACGTATGAAATCGGGTACGGCGCAAAAGTTGGTTTTGAATATGATTTCTACCGCCACAATGATAAAAATGGGACGGGTGAAAGGCAACCGAATGGTGAATATGCAATTGACCAATCAAAAATTGGTAGACCGAGGGACACGCATGATTGTGGAAGAAACGGGCTTGGATTATGATACGGCAAAGGGGCTGCTGTTACTGCACGGATCGGTAAAGAAAGCTGTCGATGAATATATGAAACACCAATAATTATAATTATGGAATCTCCTGTAATATATTGTTTTCTTCCTTTTGATTCTGTCGAGCAAGTATCTTCGACTGTCGCTTCTCTCACAAAGAGCCGTTATCCGTTATCGATAATGTTTTTGTTATCAAAAGACCGGAATGATCCGGGTATCGAAGGGTGCAGGTCTTTGTTTGTCGATGATCTGTACTCTACGGAAACCATACGGCAAATTGCCGAAAATATTCCTGAAGACGGTTATACGATACTTTGTTCGGGATATAGTCCGGTATGTTTCGGGAGTTGTGCAATAGACCGTTTTGTTCGTATTGCGGAAGATACGGGATCGGGACTTTGTTATGCCGATTACTATAAAAACACTGCCGGAAAAGAAGAAAAACATCCGGTAATAGATTATCTGTCCGGTAGTATAAGGGATGATTTCGATTTCGGGACTATTCTGTTTTATCGGAATCGCTCTATTCGGGAGGCTGCCGGACAGATGAAAGAGATATACCGTTATGCGGGATGGTATGACTTGCGTTTACGGGTTTCCCGAAAAAATTTGCCTGTACATATCCCTGAATTTTTATATTCTCAAGACGAATATGATTTCCGTAAATCCGGAGAAAAGCAGTTTGACTATGTCGATCCGCGCAACCGTGCCGTACAGATAGAGATGGAACGAGCTTGTACCGATTATTTAAAAACGATCGGTGCGTGGCTTCCTGCACGAACGCGAACGTTCGATGCATCTGCAATGCAGTTTGACGTGGAGGCTTCGGTCGTTATTCCGGTATATAACCGGGCGAAAACGATTGGGGATGCTGTACGTTCGGCATTGGGACAGGAGACCGATTTCCCTTTCAATGTAATTGTAATAGATAATCATTCGACGGACGGAACAACGGACATTTTAAAAGATCTGAGTTCGGATGGAAAACTGATTCATCTTATCCCCGAAGAAGACAAACTCGGAATAGGCGGGTGTTGGAATGTCGGGATATTTGCATCTCAATGTGGAAAATATGCTGTACAGCTCGATAGCGACGATGTTTATAAAGACAAGCATACGCTGCAAAAAATTATAGACATGTTTCATCGTGAGCAGTGCGCCATGGTGGTAGGTAGCTACATTATGACCGATTTCGATATGCAGGTCATTCCGCCGGGTATTATCGACCATCGGGAGTGGACAGACGAAAATGGACATAATAACGCTTTACGCATTAACGGATTGGGAGCTCCACGTGCTTTTTGTATCGAGTTGCTCCGAAAGGTCACCGTACCGAATACCAGTTACGGCGAGGATTATGCTCTCGGACTGATGTTCTCACGGAATTATAAAATAGGACGCATCTATGAGCCGATATATCTTTGTCGTCGCTGGGAGGGCAATTCGGATGCCGCACTTGCCGTAGAAAGAATAAATGCGAATAATTCGTATAAAGACAAATTGCGTAGTTTCGAAATAGAGGTGCGAAAAAAAATGAATGAGAAATGAATAAATTTGAGATCGATTCGGACTGTGCAGATCGTCTCATCCGAGAGCAACGCTCTATGTGGGCGTTACTCGATAAGAATTGTCAGGCGCTGGAAAGGGTGGAAACTCGGATGGTATTTGTGGAGGGAGTTCCCGTTACATTGCAGTTTAATCCGGAACGAATACGTTCGGCAGCGGCAGTTGTCGACCGACAATCTATCCAAAAACGGAAATGTTTTCTTTGTGAGGAAAACAGACCGGCGGAGCAAGTCGGGATTATCGTTGCCGGAAAGTATGTCATGCTTGCCAATCCGTATCCTATTTTCCCTAAACATCTGACTTTCCCGTCTGTCATACATACACCGCAGACAATTCGAGGACGACTGAACGATATGCTGGATTTAGCCCGGGCTATCGACCGTTATATCGTCTTTTACAATGGTCCTCGTTGCGGGGCTTCTGCTCCCGATCACATGCATTTTCAGGCAGGCAACAAAGGGTTTGTTCCGTTGGAGTATCTTTGGAACGATATTTATCGTGAACAGGGAAAGACAATATATCGAGACGGAGATATTCTGTTAGGCAGACTCGAACGATGGCCTCAAAGCGTGTTTTTTATAGAATCGGGACAAATGAATGGAATTGTCGAAGCCTTTGATTTGCTCTTGCGATTATTGCCTGTTCTCAATGGAGATACAGAACCGATGATGAATATATTGTGTGTTTATGAAGTTCCGGTGTGGAGGTTATGGATATTACCTCGCCGTGCACATCGTCCGACTCAATATTATGAAGAAGGAAATAAACAGCGGTTGGTCAGTCCGGGAGCTATTGATTTGAGCGGGGTCGTTCCGTTACCTCGTAAGTCCGATTTCGAACGATTTACAAAAGAAGAGATTATAAATATATTTGGACAAGTCTCTTTAACCTCTGAAGAAACGAACCGAATATGCAAGGAATGGCGTAAAATATAAAAGCCGATATGTCACTGAGAAAAATAAACAGACGGTCACCGTGGTACTGGATTCCGACGCTTTATTTTGCAGAAGGAATACCTTATGTCGCTGTAATGACTATTGCCGTAATTCTTTATAAGCGCATGGGAATCTCCAATACAGAGATCGCATTATACACCAGCTGGTTGTACTTGCCGTGGGTGTTGAAACCATTGTGGAGTCCTTTTGTCGATATTTTGAAAACCCGACGTTGGTGGATCATAGTGATGCAATTGCTGGTCGGTGCCGGACTTGCCGGAGTTGCATTTACGATTCCCGCTTCGTTCTTTTTGCAAGCCACGCTTGCGTTTTTTTGGTTGTTGGCATTCAGCTCGGCTACTCATGATATTGCTGCCGACGGATTTTATATGATTGCACTCACATCCCATGAGCAATCTCTTTATGTCGGCATTCGCAGCACTTTTTACCGCATTGCCATGATTACGGGACAAGGTCTGTTGATTATTCTTGCCGGGTGGCTTGAAATCGTTTCGGGATATTCTCCTGTGGAATTTACAGTGATGAGTTCACCTGTTTCGGGAAATGAACGATTCATTACGAGTCAGAAAGATTTTATCCTTTCATCTTCGACCCTTTATATAGCTCCCGGTACAATATCGGCAGACAGTGTACAGAATGTAGTATCGAGAGTAAATAATTATAATCGTGAACAAGGCTTCGTTTCTGCAGAAGGGGGCACGATGTCGCCTAATAAGGATAAGAGCCTTTTAACAGAATCTTGGTGGGAGAATTGTGTTTCACGTCCTTTAGGAAATTTTATACGGAAACATTTCGGTGACGAAGGGAATGCGAAAACGGAAAATTCCGTCATGTCGGGAAATGTCGGAATTATTTCCGTTAAACCGGCGAGGATACCTGAACCGGATAGAGAAATCGTGTTGAACACTCATTTGTGGCGGGGAGATAACAGTTTTCAATTAATTGCAGGAGAAAGGCTGGTTTTTACTCATATAAATGGAGATAAGCCTGCTTATATGGTTATACGGGCAGATGCGATGCTTACCGGAAAAAGTGAGGCTTCGTTCAGGGGATTGTCGGGAAATATCCCGTTTGCATGGTCGATTACCTTTTTTATATTGGCCGGGATATTTCTGCTTTTGTCAGGATATCATAAGTGGGTGCTTCCTTGTCCGACAGGAGACAGACAAGGAAATTTTCGTACGGTACAGGAAGTGTTCCGTGAGTTTTGGAAGACTTTTGTCTTGTTCTTTCGAAAAAAAGGAATCGGGGTCGGTATTCTTTTTATGTTGACTTACCGGTTGGCGGAATCGCAATTGTTGAAGCTTGCTTCTCCTTTTATGCTCGATGCCCGGGATACCGGAGGATTGGGATTGACAACCGGAGAAGTCGGAATGGTTTACGGAACTGTGGGAGTTATCGCTTTGACTATCGGTGGAATATTGGGTGGAATAGTCGCTTCTCGAAAGGGATTGCATTTCTGGTTGTGGCCGATGGCTTTGGCTATTTCTCTGCCTAATTTGGTCTATGTCTATTTATCTTATGTGCAACCGGAGAGCCTGTTGTGGATAAATATTGCAGTTGCTGTCGAGCAGTTGGGATATGGATTCGGTTTCACGGCTTATATGTTGTACATGATTTATATTTCGGGAGGAGAACACAAGACTGCTCATTATGCGATCTGTACGGCATTTATGGCTCTCGGGATGATGATTCCCGGAATGGCGGCCGGGTGGATCGAAGAGCTTGTCGGGTATAACCGATTTTTTATATGGGTGATGATTTGTACATTACCGGGATTTGCCGTATTGCCGTTCTTGAAGATAGACCGGACATTCGGGATTAATAAGAAGGCAGAAGAAAAAAGTTGAGACAGAGAGTATAAAGCTTGGCGGACAAGAATTCTATTTTGAAAAAATAGTGTAATTTCGCCGATATAAAAAATTGATATAAAGGTGACGATAGAAGAATTATATTCGATATTTAAAGAACATCGTACGATTACGACAGATAGCCGTAAATGTATCTGTGATTCTATTTTTTTTGCATTAAAGGGTGAGAATTTCGATGGAAATGAGTTTGCTTTACGTGCTTTGTCCGAAGGGTGCGCTTATGCTGTTGTAGATGATCCCGAAGTGGCTACAGACGAACGTATTATTTTGGTGAATAATGTTTTGCAGACTTTACAGGCTTTAGCGAGGTTTCATCGTCGGGTGTTGAATATTCCGGTAATTGCTATTACCGGAACTAACGGTAAGACGACGACTAAGGAGTTGACAGCAGCTTGTTTATCTCAGAAATATAATGTTTTGGCAACGGAAGGAAATTTGAATAACCATATCGGAGTGCCTCTTACTTTATTAAGGCTGACGAAAGCTCATGAAATAGCGGTTATCGAAATGGGTGCAAATCATCCCGGAGAAATTAGAGCATTAGCGAACATTGCCGAACCGAATTTCGGAATCATTACGAATGTAGGGAAAGCTCATTTGCTGGGTTTCGGCTCTTTTGAAGGGGTGATTAGAACAAAATGTGAATTGTATGATTATATTCGTCAACGTGGCGGGCACGTATTTCTACACCATGAGAATATTTTTCTACAGCCGAAAAGCGAAGGTCTTGAGAAAAGTGAATACGGAGAGACTCCGGGATTATTTATTTCCGGAAAATTAACAAACTGTTCGCCATATTTATCATTTGACTTTATAAGGCAGGGGGGGAGTCCGATTAGTGTCAATACACATCTTATAGGAAATTATAATTTGCCGAATGCGCTGGCAGCCTCTGCTATCGCAGCCTATTTTGAAGTCCCTGCTATGGCGATTAAAAAAGCTTTAGAAGAATATGAACCTCAGAACAGGCGTTCACAATTGTTGAAGACGGGAAACAATACGTTGATTTTAGATGCTTATAATGCTAATCCTACAAGTATGAATGCTGCATTGGATAATTTTGTTGCAATGGATGTTCCCCATAAAGCGGTTATTCTCGGGGATATGGGAGAACTCGGCATCGACAGTGAAGCTGAACATCGGAAAATTGTCGATAAATTGAAGAATGCCGGATTTGACAAAGTTATTCTTTCCGGCATGGAATTTGTTAAAGTAGCCGAGGGACTGGAGTGTTATCCTACGACAGAAGCCTTAGCGGATTCTCTGAAATCTGATCCGTTAAAAGGGTTTACTATCTTGGTAAAAGGTTCTCGATTTATGCAACTTGAAAAATGTATTGATCTGTTATGATAATGACAAAACCGGATGCACTTGTATTGGATATGGATGGTACCCTTTGGGATGCCGTAGATACTTATACATTGTGTTGGAATAAGGCTTTTGAGGAAATAGGCGATTCTACCGTACTGAAGAGAGAAGAGTTATTGAAACTGATGGGGATTCCTATCGATGAAATTATGCGGGTAATTACTCCCGGAATGACTTCTGAAGATCGCGAAAAGTTTGTAACCCGAGTTCATGAAATAGAGGCCCGGGAGTTACCTGTACGGGGAGGTAAATTATTCGATGGGGTAAAGGCTGGAATTGAAAAGTTGTCAAGGATATACCGACTTTTTTTATTGAGCAATTGTGAGAAAGGAGAATTGCAGATTTTTGCTAAATTTGCAGAAATAGAAGAGTGGATATCCGGTTCTATTTCATTTGGGGATACCCATTTGCAAAAAGGAGAAAATATGCAGTTGCTTCAACAACGGTTTCAATTAAAGAGTCCCGTGTATATAGGTGATACTGAAGGTGACGGAGTACAAGCACGTTTGGCCGGTTGGCCTTTTGTTTTTGTTCGGTACGGCTTTGGAGCGACCGATCGATTTGATCTGGCATTTGATTCGTTTTCTGAATTGACCGATTATTTTATGAATTTATCGTAAAGAATATATGTACGCAAAAAATTTTACAACCGAGATCGAATTACGGAAAAGTAAAATACAATCCGTAATATGCAGGAGTGGGGCAGATGCTTTTCTTGTGAGTGATAATGCAAATCTGTTTTATACGTCGGGAAGAGTATTTTCAGGATATACATACATTCCGGCGGAAGGTGAGATGATTTATTTTGTTCGCCGTCCGGTGGGATTGTCGAGAGAAAATGTCGTTTATATTCGCAAGCCGGAACAAATTCCGGATGAATTAAGACGCTTGGGCATTGCTCTACCGAAAATTCTGTTGCTTGAAAATGACTCGTTGACTTATAATGAGTCGATACGGCTGAGGAATATTTTTTCTGAAGCAAAAATTGAAAACGGAACTCCTTTGATACGAGGGGTGCGGACTATTAAAACTCCTTATGAAATAGGTTTGATTCGGGAATCTGCAGCGCATCATTCATCTATGTATCGCAAAGCTCCATCTGTCTATAAGCAGGGGATGTCGGATGTAGAATATTCGATAGAACTCGAAAGATTAGCTCGATTACATGGATCTTTAGGGCTGGTACGTATTTTCGGAAAAAGTATGGAAATATATATGGGAAGTGTTCTTGCAGGGGAAAATGCAGATGAACCTTCACCCTACGATTTTGCACTTGGCGGAGCGGGGCTCGATCCTTCGCTTCCGATTAGCAGTAACGGTTCTATCATGAGACCGGGAAATACGGTTATGGTTGATATCGGAGGAAATTTCACCGGATATATGAGTGATATGTCCCGAGTATTTTCGTTGGGAGAAATTCCGGAGAAAGCCAGAGAAGCACACGATGTGTCGTTGGAAATACAGTCGGAAATCGAGAAGATGGCAAAACCGGGTGTTGCAGCGTCAGAGATATATGATCTGGCTTTTGAAATTGCAAAAAAAGCAGGATTTGAGGCTAATTTTATGGGACATCGTCAAAAAGCCGGTTTTATAGGTCACGGAGTCGGAATAGAATTAAATGAAGCTCCTGTGTTTGCTCCGCGTTCAAAAGATATTTTAGCTGAGGGAATGGTTTTTGCGTTGGAGCCTAAATTTGTCATACCTCAAGTCGGTGCTGTCGGCATAGAGAATACTTTTGTTGTTACAGCTTCCGGAATAGAAAAACTGACCCAATGTGAAGAGGAAATTTTGCCATTAGATTAATATCCTGTTTAAATTTTGTTCGGATATTTTTTATTGGAAGATTTAAAGACAGGCTCTTAAAGATCAATGGTCTGTTATAGTAGAATCGGTCGGTAAGCATAAGTTGATCATTTATGTTTACCGACCGGTTCTATGAATATGATTGTGCTTCTGAATTGTTATAATTCGCTTCGAAAAGTAGTAAACCTTTCATTAAAAGAGAGAAAAAGAAAGTCTATTATTAAATAATTTATATATTTGTTCCTGCACTTTGATTTTTATCCGATATAAGATAAAATTGTTTGATCTGAGAGAATATCGAAAAATATATAAATATGAAAAATACACCAATTGACTATGATATTGTAAATGAGACTATCGATGAGATGTGTATTCCGGATTTCGGAAAGGCGACTATTCGGGAGGTAGTAGCAATCGCATCGCGTCTTGAAGAAAAAACAGGCCAGGAATTTATTCATATGGAGATGGGAGTTCCGGGATTGCCTCCTGCTGCAGTCGGAGTAGAGGCGGAGATCGAGGCGTTACGTAACGGAGTCGCTTCTATTTATCCGGTTATAGATGGTTTACCCTGTCTGAAAAAAGAAGCTGCACGTTTTGTAAAAGCATTTATCGATATTGATGTCGACCCACAAGGATGCGTTCCGGTAGTAGGTTCTATGCAGGGTACATTCACTTCGTTTCTGGTATCGGGACAGTGTAATCCGGAGAAAGACACAATACTTTTTATAGATCCCGGTTTTCCTGTACAAAAACAGCAAATAGCAGTACTCGGATATAAATATGAAGCTTTCGATGTATATGATTTTCGAGGAGATAAGCTTCAAGAAAAGTTGGAAAGCTATTTAAAAAAAGGAAATATCGCCGCAGTTATTTATTCTAATCCGAATAATCCTTCATGGATATGTCTCAAAGAAGAGGAATTGCAGACGATTGGAAATTTGGCAAATAAATATGATGTAATTGTTTTGGAAGACCTTGCTTATTTTGCAATGGATTTTCGAAAAAATTTGGGAACACCGTTTCTTCCGCCTTTCCAACCTTCTGTTGCCCGTTATACCGATAATTATTTATTGTTAATATCTGGATCTAAGGCGTTTAGTTATGCCGGACAGCGGATAGGTGTGGTCGTGATTTCCGATAAATTGTATCATCGTGTGTATCCCGGATTGACCGATCGTTATGGTGGAGGGACATTCGGATCGGTATTTATTCATCGGGCTTTGTATGCAATCTCTTCGGGGGTGAGCCATTCGGCACAATATGCTATGGCTGCGATGATGAAGGCCGCTTCAGATCGAAATTTTACATTTCTGGAAGAAGTGAAGGAATATGGGCGTAGGGCAAAGCGGTTAAAGGAAATTTTTCTGCGGCACGGTTTTCATCTGGTATATGATACCGACTTAGGAGAACCTTTGGCTGATGGTTTTTATTTCACGATCGGTTATTCGGGAATGACCGGAGGAGAATTGATGAAGGAGTTGATCTATTATGGTGTGAGTTCTATTTCTCTCATTACAACGGGAAGTCGTCAGGAAGGAATCCGGGCTTGTACTTCTTTTATCAAGGATAACCAATATGATTTGTTGGACGAACGTTTGTCTTTATTTGCTCGTAATCATAGGGTGTAAAAATTTTTAGAGGTTGTCTTAGAACCTGTCTCAATTTTATTCGGGTCAGGTTTGAGTGTTTCTTTCGAGTATGTTTTTTTGTTTTAATTGAGGACGATAACGGACTATCCAATGAATGAAAATGGGAAAATAAATCGAAGGAAAACGCAAAGAATACCTGATAAATTTCTGCATCGGAAAATTTAAACAGACTCTTATTAATAGGCAATGTTTAGGTACAGAAAATAGAAAGAATATTTATGAGTCTACAAGAGCAATTCACCGAACTGGAAATCGGATGGTGATAAATTATTTTTCATAAAAAAGACGAGTATTTTCGAAAATACTCGTCTTTTTTATGAAAAGAACTTAGGCAGCTTTTTAAATCAATGGCTTTTTTTGAATTAATCTTTTTTACTTGAACAAAAAAGCTTGTCAACCCGTTTGTTAATAATATATGGGAGGTTATTTTATGGATAAAAAACGTTTTATAAATCATGTTTCTACTTTATTCTTTCGTACTTCATCGGAGGAAATAAAACCGGGAACTCGATTTAAACAATTACAGGAATGGAATATTTTGTTGGCAGTGTCTTTTGTAGAAATGGTAAAAGAAGAATATCAGGTAGAGTTGAATAAAAAAGACTTTTTACATAATGATACGATAGAAGACTTATATCGTTGTGTGTGTAGCAGACAATAAAGAGCTGTTGAGAATTTTATTCTAAATAAAATGATATTCACTACATTTCGAATCATTTAAAATGAAGGAATAGTTGATTATTTCAAGTTTAAAAGGGTGTAAAAAGATTCGGAAGTCGTTTTTGTTGGACGGAACAGACAGTCAAAATTGTTTTCATAAAAATTAAATAGGCTCTAAATAATGAAAAAAGAAGTAAGTTTAGTATTTCGAGGGTTGACATTGCACTCGCCTTTAATATCGGTAGTTTTGGTTACCCGGCAGCACGCAGATACTTTACGGCTTCGACTGGATGGCATATTGAGTCAGTGTACTACTTTTGATACGGAAGTCGTGATAATAGATAGGGGATCAAGTGATGGAACAGGAGATATTTGTCAGGAATATAAGGCACTATATCCTGATAAGGTGCGGTTTTATACACGTGTTCCGGGGGATTTTCCTGAAAAGAGCCGAATTATACAGTTGAGAGGTGATTTTGGTATTATATGCCGGGATGAAGAGTTCTGGAGTGATATTTTCAAATTGCAACGTCAAGGGACTTTTTTGATGACTCATCCTGAATATGATTTGTGTTTTCACAATGTACAGGGTAGTAATGCTGTGTACATGCGTTCCCGTGATTATTCTCCCGGTGAAATTACTTCAGGAAAATTGTTTAGGTATTATTCTCCTTTGTTTCGTTTGTCCGGGCGTCATTCTGCACATCATTTCTCATTGTATGAAAAAATTGGCGGAGATATTTTTACCCGATATTCATTTCGTGGGAAAATACGTTGTCTCGGTAATATTTATTCCGAAATGGTAGATAATACAATCCGGAAGACAAATTTACCTTTTCTTAAAAATAATTTTAGCCGGTAAGATGTGATATGAGCTTTGAACTATTTTCTAAAAAAAATGTTTTTTAGAACGTCTTCGACGAATATTTGTCGTAAAAGATCGGATGAAATTTAACTCCGGTCTTTATAGAAACAATCTTAAACGTTGTCAGATTGAGGTTCGATACGAGAATCGATAAAATAGAATAATAATATGTGCGGAATTGCAGGTGTAGTAGGAGAAGTTCCTAATATGAAGTCGTTACTAAAAAAGATGTCGCAAGTGCAGCTTCATCGAGGTCCGGATAATATGGGTTCATGGATATCTTGGGTAGTAGATTCTGAAATAGGAATGGTTCATAACCGGTTGGCGGTAAAACAGATAAAAGGCATTTCGGAACAGCCTTATATGGATGAGGATACCGGACTTATTCTGGTTTGCGATGGTAATATATATAATCATGTCGAACTGAGAAAAATACTGAGTCGTTATTATACATTTCATTCCGATACGGAGGAAGAGGTGATATTGAAGGCTTATCATCGTTGGGGGAGATCATGTCTCGATCGTTTTAACGGAATTTTTGCTATTGCTATATATGATCGGTCGGCAAAAACTCTTTTTATGGCACGAGATCGATTTGGAGTAAAACCTCTTTACTTTGCTTTGCAGAAAGGAAATTTATATTTTGCGTCCGAGATAAAAGCTTTATTTGCTGCCGGTATTCGCAAACAGATGTCATCTTGTCGCTGGGCTGGATATTTGGTTTATTCTACGTATGGAATGCCTTATGAAACATTTTGGGATGAAGTGTATCAGCTTCCGGCCGGATATTGTTTGTTTTTTAATTCTTCATCTTTAGATGTACGACAGTGGTATGAATTTGATAAGGCCGTACGTTCTGTGGAAATTCCGGATTCGGAGACAGAAGCTGCAGAACATTTTTTATCATTAGCCGAAGAGAGTGTCCGTTATAATTTAGATGCGGCTGTTCCGGTCGGGTTCAATCTGTCTGGAGGAATTGATTCATCATTTTTGTTAGGACTTATACATCGGTTATTTCCTCATGATCCGTTTAAAGTATATTCTTATTATGGCGGAGATAAATTTTCAGATGAAATTTTATGGACAGAAGAAATGCTTTCACATACAGAGTATCATTTAGAACAGGTACAACTTACTCCTGATATAGTGGTGAAAGAAGCTGTAAAAATAGCCCGTGTACAAGATGAACCTTATGACGGATTTTCATCATTGGCTTATGCTCGTTTATTTCGGACTGCTCATCGTCAGGGGACTACTGTCTTGTGTGACGGACTTGGACTTGATGAGGTTTGGGCAAGTTATCCGAGAAAAGGAGATATAGACCAATCTGCAATTTGTTCTTGTTTGAAATCTGATTTTAAAGAATTGGCGCATTTACCTGAATATCCGCATCCTTTTCGGGACGAAGAAGATAATTTGAGATATAGAGATTTGTTTTATGAACGTATTCCTCACATCCTTCGTTTTAATGACCGGGTGAGTATGATGCATTCTACTGAACTTCGGAAGCCGTTTTTAGATCATCGTTTGATTGAGTATGCTTTTGCTTTACCGCATTATATGAAAGAACGTTCTTGTCAGGATAAGTGGATGATTCGTCAGATTGCGTCTCGGTTACTCCCGAAGAATGTGCGTTTAGCACCGAAGGGAAAAGCCGGACGTTCTTCGCGGTTATGGTTATCGAACGAATTGCAAAATTGGGTAGGAGAATCTATTGACGGTCTGAGAGAAAGTGTCGCATCTGACTGGATTGACGGGGAACAATTAAACCAACAATGGAACAGTTTTTTGGAAAAAGGAACAACTGTTCCTCAACATTTATGGAAGTGGATCAATTTGCATATTATGTTGAATAAAGTCGTTTAATACAAACTTTAGATTACAAAGTTCCTCATATAATGTCTGATTGTATCTGGTATTTTCTGTTTGGTTTATGGATATAATTTTCGATAGGCCTTTATACGTTGTTGGATGTTTTTAGCAAGGCATTCGCTGTAAAGCCATGGTTCTGCGCCATGAAAGTCTCCGGTGTTGATGATTCCGAGAATAGGAGTATATTCGCTGCCGCTGTAACCGGAGAGGACAAGAACATTGTGTTTAGGAGATAAGGTGACGGTAATAGTATCGTGAAGAGTTGCCGGAGTAGCATCGGTTTTCCAGTTGACCGGATTTATGCACATGGCGGACGGAACACTTATTATAGACTTTATATATTTTATGTCAGAAACTGAGTTATAACAGATTGTGACACCGAGATCGAGTGAATCTTTTGCAGCTCGAAGGTTCTTACATTCTATCGTGTCTTGAGGAGTGACTTTGTAGCCGAGAACATAGGCGGCAATCATCCGTTTCTTGATATCATCGGGCATTGTTTTTATGAGTTCGACAACCGATTTTCCTCCCTGACTGAACCCGGCTAAGATGAACGGGCGATTATTATTCTTTGTGTTGATGAAATATTGAAATGCTTTTTGGACATCGTTGAATGAAACCGTATGATAGCGCCGATTGATAGTGTCTTCGTTGCATGTAGCCCAAGAGTTAAGAGTAATGTGTCGGTAATATGGGGCATAAAAATTATTTTTTTGTCCCATATATTGGGCTATTTTGGAAATTTCGATAGTCATATCGTCTCGATGATCTTTATTATCGACTGCATCGGCATAGTGGCATATTTGTCCGTCATTGGTATACCAGTCAAATTCCCATGTTGAAACTATATAGAATATATCAGCACCGGAATCGTCCGTATCATTGAGGTTCATGTACCACATCTTGCTGTCTGTATAATCCGGTTCAGAAGGGATATAAGTATTTTCGATATCGGAATGACGAGAGTTGCAGGCACTCCATATCACCATTAATAAAATTGTATATATGATTTTATACATAAAGACTCTTTTATACACAGTTTATATTACATCAGATTATGTTTGTCCTATAAAATAGAGGTTCTTGAAAGATTTATTTATTTTATTTTGAGGATACATAAATAATTGTTGACAAAGGTATTATAATTTTTTTATAAGAACAAAGAGTTGATATTTTGATTATTGTTGCATACTTTCCCATAAACATTTTCTCTTTTTCACTTCGGCTTTTTATATAGTTTTGCTTTTATCACTATCTTTGTGACTAAGACAGGTTTGAATTTTACATGGATCAGGCTTGGGAATTTCTTTTGAGGATATTGGGAAGTTTTTGTGAGGATAATAACCAGATAAATGAAAACGGGAGAACAGTTCGGAAGATAGCACAAAAATGACCTGACAGGATTTCTTCATTGGAAAATTTAAACGGGTTCTAAGAAAGGAGAAGATTTATGCAATTTACGGAGCAAGAGATACAGGGAGTATTTGTGATCGAGCCTCAAAAATTCGGAGATGCTCGGGGTTATTTTATGGAAACTTATCGGAAAGAAATATTTGATCGTTATGTCGGAGAGATAAATTTCGTACAAGATAATCAATCTCATTCTACGTATGGAGTGTTGAGGGGATTACACTATCAAAAAGGTAACTATTCGCAAGCAAAACTGGTAAGAGTTTTGAGTGGTCGGGTACTTGATGTAGCAGTCGATTTGCGAAAATCCTCTCCTACGTTCGGAAAATACGTAATGGTAGAACTGTCGGAAGAAAATAATAAACAACTATTTATCCCCCGTGGATTTGCTCACGGTTTTTTGGTATTGAGCGATACTGCAACGTTTGCCTATAAAGTCGATAATGTATATGCGCCTGATCAGGAAGCGACATTAATGTATGATGATCCTTCAGTCGGTATAAAATGGCCGTTGGCAGCTGAGAAATTATTGCTTTCTGCTAAAGATTTAAAGGGTAAATCTTTAGCAGAAGTTGAATGTTTTGAGTAATTCGGTCAGTTTTTTGATTATCTTTAATTGAGCAGTACACAATTTTAATAGGTTAAATATTTCTGCAACGTTCTATTAATTCGAGGCACATACGCATGTTGTGATATGGACATTTCCATAGTCCGACTTTGTCGTCATGTCTATTAGGCAATCCGTTTTCTTTAATACTCCAGAACCATTCTCCGTGATCAGGATCAATAAGATGAGATTTTATGTAATTCCATCCGGAAATAGCTTTGTTAAGGGCTTCAGAAAGATGCCAATATTGATATAAATTGAAATATCCGATTACCATTTCCGCCTGTACCCACCAATGTCTCTCTTTATCGAAAAGTCCGTTTGTGACGTTATATTCATATATGAGGCTACTATCCTTTTGTAATCCTTCTTCAGCGGCAGATACAATATGGGGCACAAGTTGACTTACTTTGTCCAATAATAGCATATCGTTAGTTGCAGAGGCTGCTTCATATAATAGCCATGAAGCCTCAATATCATGTCCGAATGAAAATATCTTTTTTGAAGGATTCCATTGTTCATCAAAAAATAATCCGAGGTGGAATGTTTTAGTATCTATTATTGTATATAGAAACAATTCGATAAGCCCTTTTAATTTGCTTAAGAGTCCTTTATCTTTCCATACTTTGTATAAATTTGTATAAGACTCCAGCAGATGCAAATGAGTATTCATAGTCTTTTTTTCATTTTCATCTTTATCACTTAAGCGCATATCTTCTATTTCACCCCATTCTTTTGTAAAAGCTTCGATATAACCGTTGTATAAAGGATCGAAACTATGCTCTTCGATAAGGGAATAGAGTTTACAGGCGTATATCAGAGCTTCTGTATCACCGGTAACTTTGTAATATTCGCTAAGTGCATATATGCCGAATCCTTGTGCGTATATCTGTTTTTTTGTGTCGATAGGATTTCCTTTATAGTCAAGTGTCCAGTAAAATCCTCCGTTTTTTTTGTCCCAAAAATAGTTAATGAGATATTCTTTTGCTCTTCGTGCATAATTCAACAAATTTTCGTCTTTAATTATTCGGTAAGATGCTGAAAAGCTCCATAAAATACGCGCATTCAGGATGATTCCTTTATCGGCAGTTTCAACGGGAATGTTCTCTCCTGTTATTTGCCCGATAAATCCCCCGTTTTTCTCGTCAGTTGTAGCACGCCAGTAGGGTAGCAGGTTATTTACGAGATGATCTGTTACTTCATCTCGCAAATTTATTAAGAGTTCTTTATGTTGCATTGACGTTGTTTGTTTAATTGTTGAACGACAGATTTCATACGTGTTTCGCTTAGTGGATACATGAGAATGAATATTACCGATAATATTGTTCCTATAGCTGGGAAAATACTCATAAACATTTTGATTCCTTCAATAGTTTCTGTGTTTTGTGTGGCATTTGCTTCGAATCCGAAGAATGCTAATAGCCATCCGGTAATGGCAGTACCGATTGCCCAGCCTAATTTCTGACTCATGGATGACGAACTGAATATTAATCCTGTAGCCCGATTGCCGGTTTGTAACTCGGAATAGTCGGTACAATCGGCATACATGCTCCATAAAAGGGGGAAAATAGATCCGGCACAAATACTAATTAATATTTGAAATATAAAGATGAGTGCCAACTGATCTTTATCAAAGAAATAAAATATAATACTTAAAATCGTTGCTATGACCATCGCACCCGTATATGTATTCTTTTTACCGAATTTGTTACTGATGGGGGCTGCCGCAATAACACCGATGATGTTGGCGGCTTGTCCTAATGCAAGGTATAGTCCACTCAACACAAAAGGAACTCCCAAAATGGAAATCTCGGATTGAATATTTTCTACTATGAAGTATTTGAAATAATATACTGTTGCCCCGTCACGGATGGAGTTGAATATGAGAGCTGAAATTCCGGCACCTAAGAGAATCCACCATGGCCTGTTATGAAATAGGTCTTTGATGTCATTTTTCAATGAGTTCTGTCCTTCTTTAATCGGTTTTACTCGTTCTCGGGTGAAAGAGAAACATCCTAAGAATAGAAATACACACGTGAGGGCGATAACAATTGCTGCCATCATCCATCCGTATTGTTGGTTTTGTAGGCATCTGTTATTATCCGAGAAATAATTGACTAAAGGCATGAAAAAAAGTAAAGCGATAAAGCTGCCGATATAGGCGAAAGTCATGCGATAAGTAGACAGTGTATTACGGTCTTGAGGATTAGGACTTATTACTCCGAGAAGAGAGGCATAAGGTACGTTAATTGCCGAATAAATCATCATCATAAGTGAATAAGTGATATAGGCATAAACGATTTTTCCGGTTATAGAAAAATCAGGAGTAAAGAATGTCAGTACTCCGATTATTCCGAAAGGTAGGGCAAAATAGAGTAGGTAGGGACGGAACTTACCCCAGCGAGAGTTTGTTCGGTCCGCAATTATTCCTACAATTGGATCGAAAAATGAATCCCATACACGGGTAATGAGAAACATTGTACCTACTACAGCGGCTGATAATCCGAAAATATCGGTATAAAATATCATTAGATAAGCTCCGAATAATTTCCAGAACATAGAGGAGGCCATGTCTCCTAATCCGTATCCGATCTTTTCTTTACATGTAATCATAATGAAGTGTCATGAATGGGCATCAATTCTGTAACTGACTGATTATTTCGGTCTATAAATCGATTTAATATTTCTACGGAGGCCGAAGATGTAAATCCGTCACGAGGAGTATTCATGCAATAGTCTGTCAGACGATCTATTGTTGACGTTGCGACATGCATGCGAGTGTCTGAAGACGCATAGTAGATATATACAGTGCCGTCATCATCAGCAATCCAACCGTTGGAAAATAGAACATTGGAAACATCTCCGATTCGCTCTTTTCCTATTGGAGCCATAAAATATCCGGCTGGTGCTGCGATCAACCGGCTGGGGTCATCTAATGCGGTCATATAAAGATAAAGTACATAGCGTAGTCCTGCCGAACAATTTCGCACGCCGTGAGCAAGATGTAACCAACCTTTGGGTGTTTTCAGAGGATGAGGACCTTCTCCATTTTTTATTTCTTTGATTGTATGATAATACCGTTTGTCGATAATCGTTTCGTTTTCTATTTGAGCATTAGTTATATCGTCAATTAATGCCCATCCTATACCTCCGCCGCTACCGGCATTTATAAATCCGTCTTGCGGACGCGTATATAAAGCATATTTCCCGTTTACGAATTCCGGATGTAATACAACGTTCCGTTGTTGATATTTAGACCTAAGATCGGGTAGACGTTCCCATTTTAATAAATCTTTTGTTCTGGCTATACCGGCGGAGGCTATTGCTGAGGAAAGATCTCCCGACTTAGCTTCTGGGTCGAGTCTTTCTGCACAAAAGATGCCGTATATCCAGCCATCTTCATGAGCAGTAAGCCGTATATCGTAAATATTTGTTGCTGGATTTTCGGTTTCCGGAATGATTAAAGGATGATCCCGAAATTTGAAATTATCAATACCGTTGGGACTTTCTGCTATGGCGAAGAAAGATTTACGGTCAGCACCTTCTACACGTACTATCAGGCAGTATTTTCCGTTGAATTTTATAGCACCGGAATTGAATGTACTGTTTATCATAATACGTTCCATGAGATACGGATTTCGTTTAGGACTGATATCATATCGCCAAGTAATAGGTGTGTGTGCTGCGGTAAGTATCGGATATTTATATCTTTGGAAAATTCCGTTGTGTTGTGATTCTGGTTCGTTTTTACGACAGAGCAGTTGTTCATGTTCTGTAATAATTTGTCGTAATCTTTTATCGAATGATTCGTACATCATGTTAGTGTTATATTTTAGTCGTTAATTTGGTATAAGTCTATAGGAATGGGATCTAGTATCACTTCTTTGCGATTGCAAAAATGTATAAAATCTTCTATTGCAGGATGTTTGGTATGTGGTGTATAAAAGGTTTTTGCGCTGTTACGCCATACTGCTATGTAAGAAATTTTGGGTTTATCCGGATATCCGCATACTGTTTTCCATAAAACCTGAGTAAACCAGTTTGGGTTTTTGAGGTTTCCTTGTCCAGTTTCGGTAAGGGCACATAATTTCCCTTTTGAGCATGCGTAATCAGACAAGATTTTTAGTTTTCGGTATGCTGATTTCGGATTTTCCTTACTGAAACTTAAATCATGATAATTGTCCATACCAATGAGATCAACATATTCATCGCCCGGATAACGGGTTAAAAATTCATTTAAAGTATTGAACCTGCAATCGGGGGAAATAGCATAGATAAAATTATGTATCTGCAAAGTATCCCGCAAAAAAGTTACGGTGAATCTAAAAAGGGACTTAAAATCTTCTGGCGTACAATGAGAAGCTCCCCACCAAAACCAGTTGCCGTCGTATTCATGGAAAGGTCGGAAAATGATAGGAATAAGTTTCCCTTGTTCATCAGTAAGTGTATTGGCGTATTCTCCCACACGTCGAAGAAGGCTCTTATATTTATCGTGCAAATCGCCTCCGGGGATTATTCTATGTACGACACGTGTCGTATCATAGAAACTTTTATTATTCCCGGGATTAAAAAAATGCCAGCAGTAAGAGTTTGCGCTTCCTCGTTCATAAGCTTTGCGGGTGAGTTGTCGGATTTTATTTTCCGATTTCATATTATTGCTATCAGGTCGGATAAAATCCATATAGTCCCAACTGTAAAATGCCGGATAATGACCCGTAACGGCTTGTATGTCGCTACGTCCGGAATCATCGTTCCATCCATAACCTGAGGCTGTTGCATCTTGTTGCCCGAATAGGAAACGTCCGCTGTCGGCGATTTTTTTGAGGTTATGGAAAAGAGCTGTTGTCTCGGGTGTAGCGTTCTTATCTATCAGTTCCCATTTCTCCTTATTTTGTGAAATAGATGATTCTATGGAGAACAACAGTCCGCATATATATAATCCGATGAAGATGATATTTCTTTTCATAACATAATCACTCTTTTTAGTATGTTTGCGGTTTGTATATATAGTTAAATGTGATAATTTCGTTATTCGTACCAATGTTTTCGATAGAAACTATTTGTAACACTCCAAATGTGGAAATGAGTTCTCCTTTTGCGTTTAGATATTGAAAGCGTATAGCAATACATGTGTTTGGGGCAGGATTGTTATACGTGTCCGCCTTTTCCGCTTTTTCAAATTTATCAATGGCTTTTTTAACCTCTTGATTTGCAAATGTATATCCGGTAATTTTGGCTGCAACAGCAGTTGTATCGGAATTCCCAAAAATTGAAAAAGAACCGTTCCCATTAAATTTGATATGGGGTGCGGTCGGTTTTTCCGTTGCTCCCCATCCATTAGCCAGATTAAAATACGTGTTTCCTGTGGGAGAAAGTGTCCTTTCATTTAAAGCGTTTTGGAATTTCCATGTAGAAACCGTATATGCGGTAGATGTTACTTCATCGCTATATTTTCCCATTTTGTAATTAATTTTTAAGGAAACTTTGTCGTTTGCAGAATAGTCAGATCCCAAAAACATAATAGTATCGCCTTTTATGTCATAAGGACGTGATTCACATACTGTACCTCCTGCATTTTGTGAATAAAGCGTGATTTTGAATTCGTCAAGACTGAAGTCTGGATTATCGATTTGGGCAGATATTGTAGAAAATTTGAAATATACAGGAGCATCGGACGTAGTTAATGTTCCTACGTTCTTTGTCGAATCACGGCCATCTTCCAGAACTATATCCGTGAGTAATTCGATGCTTGCTGAGGGTTGGAGGCGAACCGTTGTCATAGAGGACATGCGAGGTTCTTCTGGCGTAACGAAATGTATTCCGGGAATCATTATTTCGTTGGTCGAAGATAAAACATAAGATCCGCTGTTTTTCTGGGCATATAATTCGAAAGAGTCACGGGGTAAAGTAATTTTACCTTGTCCGTTGTTTAGATATGCTGTTCCCCATGTTAGTCCGTAAGGGTTGCGTACGTCTATACGGGATATGCCTCTATTGGGTGCAAGACTGCTGAACTGTATTGAAACGACAGAATCGATTTTGCTTGATAAATATTCTTTCATTATGCCGTTAACACCGAGAGCATTTACTTCGTCATGATCTTCTTTGCAAGACCATAAGTTCCATGATAAAATAAGTGCGGCAAGTATATTGAAAATATTTTTCATAATTATTTTTCTTATTGTTGTTTATAATTACCATCCTGGATTGTTTGAATTGATGAGTCCGTTTGCCGAAATTTCCTCAACAGGTATGGGATATAAGTCCTGCCATGTATATCGAGGACGTTTGGCATTTGTCATAGTCGTTGAAAATTCTCCCCAACGTACTAAATCCCATCGGCGGTTAAATTCCAGATATAATTCCCTTCTGCGCTCCAAGCGGATGCTATCTCTCAAATCGTATTGGTCTATGCCAGGATATATATTTTCTATCAGAGGTATTCCCGCTCTGTTCCGGATTTTATCAAGGTATTCTATTCCTGCTGAGATGTTATTCAGTTCGCATTGAGCTTCAGCGTACATTAGGAGAACATCTGCATATCTCAATAAGATAATATCGCAACCGTTCATTTGCTTGCCTGTAGCTTCCGGGTCAGTATATTTCATCGAATATATTTTGGGTGTCGCACGTCGAGTAGCATCTCCTGTAATACTATTTTTCAGGTTGATATTTTTATCGAATCCATATCCGGTTTCGTCTTGTTGCGGCACGTTCGGAGTAGCATAATTTTTTTGCCATGTGTCTTCACTTGTTGTGGATGTACAAGTATATTGGGTAGGAATTGTCCCGCTCTGTTCGCCGCTATTGGGAAATATATAGGGATTATAAATATAGTACCAGCGTTTCTCGTTCGATTTGTTATTATAAAATGAATCGACAAGAGCAACACCCCATTCAATACGTTTGTCGTTTTTATAAAATTTTTTTCCGATAAAATCCCATCTTAGGGTCACTTCTCCTCCGCCATTGTCTGCGCTGCCACATAAATCCGATCCCGGGGGACAACAAGTAAAGGCAATTTCTACGCCTCGTCCTGCGAAATTGGTAAGAAGTTGGGCAGAGAAGAGTATTTCATTGCAATTATTTTGATTTTTTGTATCGAAAGGAGCCATATAATTCTTTTCTAAAGCAGGAAAGTCTATGGTGTTGGCATATTTTAAAATACTGTCACCCGCTTCTATAACATTGCGATAGCATTGTTCGGCTTTTGCAGCATCAGGAGTTTTAGATAATGATCCGTAACCTTCTGCTCCGGCAAGATGCAAATTTGTTCGCATGTACATTCCCCAAGCTGCTTGACGAGTTGGACGTCCTCGATCGGTAGAGGTGTATCCTGTATTATAGGATGTCGGTAAAAGGGTTGAGGCTTCAAGAAAATCTTTAGCAACATTTTTATAAACTTCTGTTTGTGGAATACGGGCGCAGTCGGGACTTGAAATCCCATCGAGATATGGACCATCCCGGTAAGGCAACCCTCCGAAACGGCGGGCAAGTTCGAGATAAGCATAAGCTCTTAAAAATAACGCTTCTCCTTTATAGCGATCATGTATCTCGGGAGAGAGGATTTCGTGCCCTTTTTCAGATAGTTCGTAAAGAAACATATTGGCTTGTTGTACAATATTAAAAAAACCTTTCCATGTGTCGGCTGCACGGGTGGTAAAGTTGTAAAAACCATCAATTCCGGGGCGATAAGAACGTCCGGCTTGTGTATCGTCGTCATCATAGAGCATACATGCTATTGCTGCGCCTCCCCATGTTCTGTCAACACACATTTGGCTGTAAACTCCATCCAAATAAAAACCGAAATTTTCGGGAGTTTGGAAATAGTCGGACATGGGTAATGAGGTATATGGTGTTTCGTCAAGGGAACAAGAAGAGAAAAATTGTCCGACTATTACGAAACAGATTCCTAATAATATTTTTGATAATTTCATTGTAGTTGAGTATTAAAATGTACAATTGAGATTAAAAGAATAAGTCCGAGCTTGTGGGTAGTTACCCATATCTACTCCTCGAGAGATTGCGTTGGTAGAGGCACTTACCTCCGGATCATATCCTTTGTATTTGGTAAATGTAAACGGATTGACAATATTTACACCGATTCTTAGAGAGGAGAGTCCTATCTTCTTGATCTTTTTTGAATCGAAAGTATACGCGGCACTGATGTTTTTTATGCGTACATGTGTCCGTGTATCGAGATATTGAGCCGAAAACTTTTGAGGATCGGCATTTGCACTTTTAATAATGCGGTAACTATTACTTGTCCCATCTCCTCTCCATGCATCCTTGTAAAGGAATACCGGAATGTTTCCTTCTGCACTTAATTTCATCGGCATCATAAAAGTTGTATTGATTATGTCTCCTCCGACAACGCCTGACACAAAGACTCCAAAATCGAAATTTTTATAGGTAAATGTGTTGTTGAACCCGAAGAAAAAATCTGGGTTGGTATCTCCGATAATTGTTTGATCGTTTTCATCTATTTTGCCGTCTGGATGTCCGTTCGGTCCTGATATGTCTTTAAATTTAGGATCACCGACATTTGGTCTGATTATATTTCCGCTTTCATCGGTATATGTGTGTAGGTCAGCATCACTTTCATTCTGAACGATACCATCAAACACATATCCGTATATGGCTCCGATCGGATATCCTACTTTCTGAATAAATGGTTGTACATTCAGACCGTATGCACTACCTAATTTCGGTGAAAATTGTTCTTCTACAGGTCCTAAGTCGAGTATTTTATTCTTATTTGTGTACCAATTAAGGTTTATGAGCCATGTAAAGTTTTGAGTCTTGACCGGTCGTATATTCAGGTCTATTTCTATTCCCTGATTTCGGACTTTTCCTGAATTTAGAGTTCTGCTGGTATAACCTGTGCTTGGAGCCATAGTTACGCTTTGAAGCAGGTTTCGTGTGTCTTTTCGATAGATATTCAGACTGCCGTCTATAATACTGTTGAAAAGATTAAAGTCAACTCCGATATTATATTGAGCGGTAGTTTCCCATTTGAGGTTGGGGTTTTCTTGTTGCGTTTCCAAATAGGCATTTCCTATAGAGTTACCGATTGTTGAAGTTGTCGGTTTTACGATGGAAAGAGATTGATAAGCTGATAATCCTTGATTTCCTGACTCTCCATAACTTAACCGTAATTTTAATGATTCGAGCCATGATCGACATGATTCCATAAACGGTTCCTGTTCAATGCGCCATGCAAAAGCTCCGGACTGGAATGTTGCCCATTTGTGATTCCGTGCAAATTTGGTAGATCCGTCAGATCGTATTGTATAAGTAAAAAGGTAGCGATCTTTGAAATTATAGTTTGCCCGTCCGAAAAATGACTCTATGGCCCATAAGCTGCTGTTTACTGTAATCGGTTTTGTTATTGTTGCTGAATTTACTGCCCAGAAAGTTAAAAAATCATCTGCAAATCCTGAGGCCTCATACGATAGTGACCTATTACGACTTTGCTCATATGTCATCCCTAACATGATGTCAAGTTTATGATCTGTATTTTTTAATTTAGGACGGTAAGTCAGTAAGTTTTCAGTGATAAAACTGTAAAAAGAAAGACCTCCATATTGGGCTATTCCGTCATAAGAAACTCCTTCACTTAAAGTCCGGGGAAAATAGTTGTCATTCTTTTTTTCGTAATAAGTTCCTCCAAGCCGAGTACTAAACTCAAGACCTTTAATAATCGTTGCCTTGAATTGAACATTTCCGCTGAAAGTTGTCATCCCTTGGGAGATAGTCGCTTCTTCTAAAAAACGTAATGGAGTAGATCCCCAATTATTTTCATAAGAAGGATCTTCCGTATCGATATCTGCCGGATTTCCTTGATAGTAATCTATGATATTGCCATTTTCATCTTTCACCAGAGGAGGAATAGGAGAATATGTTAACGCTTTGCGTACGACACCTCCTGCTTTTGAACTGCCGTCATTGGAGTTTGTTTTGACTAATTTGTTTGTTGAACTGGAAAATGATCCGTTAAAAGACATTTTTAACCAAGAACGTAATTGAGAATCTGTATTTAGTCTGGCGCTGATACGTTGATAAGCGGTATTTTTTAGGATACCATTTTGATCGAGATATCCCAACATAAAGGCGTATTTATGTTTTTCTACTCCGCCGGTAACCGATAATTGATATTCCTGGGTATGTGCGGGATGATATATTTCATCTTGCCAGTCGATGCCATCACCAACTAGTCTTTCTAATTCTTCGGGGGACATTTTTGTTGAGGATTCTAACGGGTAGAGTGGATAGTCCCAGCTTGTCTGAGGACTTGACGGAGAGTTGTTTGCATAAGCTTCATTTTTGTATTCCGCATATTGACGTGCGTTAAGTACCGGAATCTTTTTCGATAGTACGGCTACCGATTGGTTTGTGGTAAATGATATTTTTGCTTTTCCGGCACGTCCTTGTTTGGTTTGAATTAGGACTACCCCGTTTGCCCCTTGTGATCCATATATAGCTGTTGCCGAAGCATCTTTCAGGATTTCTATAGATTCTATATCAGAAGGAGAGATAGATGCGAGAGGGTTAGTATCTGAACCTCCTGCAATAGATGTTGTTGAAAGATTACTTTGTATATTGAAAGGGATACCATCGATTACATAAAGAGGCTCGGTTGATCCCATCATTGTACTTACACCACGAATTTGTATGTAAGATGCACCTCCCGGAGTCGCATCGGCTTGCACGACTTCTACTCCGGCAATGCGCCCTTGTAGTCCTTGGTCAAAAGATGTTAGAGCTGTTTTTATGAGATTTTCTCCTTTTACGGATGATACAGAACCCGTCAAGTCACTTTTTCGTACACTTCCATAACCGATTGTAACGATTTCGTTCAGTTCTGTAGCGGAACTTTCCATTTTGATTTTTAGGTTTGCAGAAGTTACTTTAATCGTAATGGGATTCATGCCGATATAAGTAACCTTTAGAGTTGAGCCTAATTTGACATTCGGTAAAGTAAAATTTCCATCTATATCGGAGATCGTTCCTTTTGTTTCACCTTTTATGATAACGGATGCCCCTATGATAGGGGATCCGTCGGATGCTGCCGTAATTACTCCTTTCAACGTAACTGTTTCTTGAGCTATAATCTGAAGAGAGAAAAGGCAGAGTATTAATAATGATTTTATTCTTTTCATGGATTTTGTAAATCTTTTTATACGACTGTTTTATATTCAATTACAGGATAATTTTTTTTGTATGGATATCGGTTGTTTTACTCCATGTTTTGACAATATATGCTCCCGAAGTCAATCTTATTTCTGCTGACAATGCGGCTGTGTCGGAAATAGATATTAAACGACCGTCTATGGTATATATTGCATAATTGACCGGAGTGCAAGACTTGATGTAAATTTTATTTGTTTTAGTTATGATATTTATTGTTTCTGTTTGAATAGGTTTGATACTTGTCGGAATATTGATCCATTTAGGGTCTCCGATCTCATAATCGGCAAGTTCTCGGTTCATCAAATAAAAGCTTCCTTTGTCTGCATTGTCGAATTGCGGATCAAATGCGGGTTCGATATTTTCGATTGTCGCGTTTTTTGTGCTGTATTTAGTTGATATATTGTCATCGCTACAGTTAAAAATATTGTTATTCGCTATAACCAAAGATCCTAATGCCGAACCGTCGATTTGGTAAAACAAGATATCTATGCCTTCTGAGTTTCTTATGTTAGCAAAGATGTTATCTTCGATATCGATCGATGATTCAGCATTACCGTTATTCGTATATAGAAAATAGGATTTTGTCCCGGAAGATTTGCACCCGCAGAACTTGTTGAAAGTACAGTTTGTCATAGAAAACGTTGATGACAAGTCACTGACACTTCCATTTTGTCGATAAAATCCTGTTTTTAAATTATATACCGTACTATTTGTTATAGTTATGGAATTAAAAAGCAGCTTGTTCATGTTCATTAGAGCATCACCACCGGCCAGTCCGTTGTTATTGATGTCTGCGATTGTACATCCAGTGATCAGGAAAGTGCCTCCGGATATTGGACCGTTCGGCATATTGTTTGCTTTAATTATAGTTTGCCCGTAATTCCGTATTTCACAATTTCGAAAAATAACATTCCCTAATGCTGTAGTAGAACTTTTCCCAAGATCAAATAAATGATCGGTGTACCATGCAAGTTGCGTAGTGAGATCGTATTTGTAAATAGCAGCTTGTAGTATAACGTTTTCAAATGTGATTCCTACGCTTGTCGTAGCTGTTACGGCAAGAGATAAGCCTTTTATTGTAGGTTTTATAGTCAGGTTTTCTGCCGCTTTGATAGTGATTGTTTTATCTTCGTATGAGATTATGGTTTGTGAACCTGTGGTATTATCAGTAGTGGCATCTTCTTGTACAATGTATGTCGTTGCTGAGGTAAGTATAATATTATCTTGATCTTGAAGATCGGATAGGGCGGCAATGAGTTCATCACTTGTTGCACAATTTATATCGCGGGCAAACAAGGTTGTCGAACACCAAACAAGACAAAAAACGATAGAAGTAAGTGTTAACTTTTTCATAAGAGTCTAATTTAAATGTTGATATAAGATATTAAGGGTTTGTGAATTTATAAGTTAGGCGTCCTTCAGGAGTGTCTAAAACAACTAATAAAACTCCTTGATATGATATAGGGTAGGAGCTGCATCCGGAAGTTTGGAATTTCATTATCGGTTGACCGGTAATACTGAATACTGTACATCTTATATTTTTTTTACCGGCATTTATCCTTAAAGTGCTGTTGTGTAGATTAACTTGATACAGCTCCTTGATGTTTGTGCTTTCTATTCCCGTATATTGGGGACTGGTACAGATTACACGATTAGAAAGAGATGACCATACATTTTCCCTATTGTCTCTGAAACGTAAATAATAGTGATTTGGAGTTACTCCGTCGGATTCGATGTCGTTAAACGCGATTTCTGTTTTAGAAACATCATCAATGGTAAAATATTTAATGTATCGCATTTCTCCCCATGTGCAAGATTCCCCGGTGTTATCGTATCTTAATTCGAACTGTAAAGGTGCTCGTTGTTGGGATACCGATCCACCTGTATTGTAAGTAGGAGTTTCCCATTGTATTTTTGTGTTATTCCCGTTAGCTGTAACTTTGAAATTAGAGAATTCTTTGGGTATGATGTTGGAGATGATTGGTGCACCACTTTTGGCAGCAAGACTTTCTGAAACATTTTTTATGATGTTTCTTAACTCTTGGTGCTCGCTTGCTACAGGATTTATGCCGCTTCCACCTCCGTTACCTTGTATATCTGGCCTGTCTGGTCTATACCAACACCAGAACATTTGTCCGTCCAGATCAAATTTTGTTGCATATTCTCCGAACCAGCGAAACCATACTTCTTTCTCCTCTGTAGAACAGTTTCCTAAAGAGGATGATTTTTTGTCACTTATACCATATTCTCCCATAAATACGGGCTTACCTAAACTTTTCGCAATACTTATGGCTCGTAGAATTACAGGTTCGGTGATGTCTCGTGTTTGGTTTGGCTGTGATTCGAGAGGATAATTGTGGAAACTGCATATATCGATACGGTCGTCCGAATGAGTTTTTCTCCATTTTTCTCCATTGGTCCTTAATTCGTATCCTCCTTGTGTTCCGGAACATATCAGATGATTCGGAGCTATAGATTTAATGTATCCGGCCATCTCCCATATCCAGTTGTCTAAAATTGTGCGATCAACGGCCGAGCCATTTTTTTTGGTAGAAATATCGATTTCATTTCCTGGTTCCCATGCTAAAATATAAGGATCATCCTTATAGGCTATTCCTGTGTATGTATTTACTCGGTTTATTAAGTAACGGACATAATTTTTATAATAAGTTTTGCAAGTTTCGTTATTCCAGAAATCTCCTTCATCATTTAATCCCGCCCATGTAGAATATCGTTGGCTACTTTGGGTATGGGTGAGCAAAGAAAATACAATACGGACATTGTATTTTCGTGCACAGTAAAGCGCATAATCGGTCGATTTGAATGCCGGTTCATACCATTCTCCCGGACCGGTTTGATAAACACGTCCATTTTCTTTGATAGTATCGTTTTTACTTGTACTTTCGCCACAAGCGAAAATCCGTACACAGTTCATACCGTTTTCTGCTGCTAATTTGAACCATTCTTCAATCAAATTATTATTCCATCGATTCAGCCTACCGTCATAAGTACAATTTGCACCGTTAATGTAAAATGTATTTCCTCCGTCACTAAGTCTGTTGCATGAAACTTCGATAAAATTTACTTCGTTTTCTTCTCCGTAAACTTGAGAAAAACTGTGTAGTAATATGGCTAAAATTATTATTGGAAAGTGTTTATGTTTCATATTGTAATATTTATTGGTATAAGTTCAAGTCATTTGTTTGTAATTTTATACGTGGGAGTTTGCAAAATTTGATAAAATCAGGAGAACTTATCTGTCCCGGAAATGGCACGTAATAGTGATCGGGGCGACCATTTCTCCAAAGTAAGACGTAAGCTATGGGGTAGGGCTCTATTAAAGGATACAAAACTTGTGTCCACCATGCGGGAATAGGAATCTGCTCGAATCCGGTTTCTGTCAGAGCTGCTATTTTTCCTGTTTTTTTTGCAACATCGGTAAGAATCTTAAGATTCCTGTTCATTTCTTTACGATACCGCTTTAGTCCTTCTTTACCGATTTGATAAAAATCAAAGCCGATGATATCGACATATTCATTACCGGGATAACGTTCCATGAATTCCTCTTCAGAACTTACACCGTTAGGTGAGTATGTAATAATGAGATTATGTACTTTTTTATTTTTTATCAAATAGTTGACTGTGAAGCGAAATAGTTGTTTGTATTCTTCAGGAGAGCAGTGTTTACGTCCCCACCAAAACCAGTCTCCGTTCATTTCATGAAAGGGACGGAATAGTATAGGGACGATTGTACCGTCCGGCGCTTTGAGACTTTTGAAAAATTCCGCTGCGAGGTCTAGTTTTCTACACCATTCTGCATGATGGGGAGCTCCTGGCAGTATATCGGCAACTGTCGATACGCAGCTATCTCTGTTACTCCAAGAATCGCCCCCAAGTACCGGATCTTGAGCATGCCAGCTAACAGTGTTTACACCTCCGCGGCAATAAGTTTCGATAATAGATTTACGAATTAAATCGAAAGAAACCGTGTCTATATTAACTTTATTTCCGATATGACCTATATCATGTCCTATGACAGCAGGATAATAACCGGATACTCTTTTTACATCGGATTCTCCCGGAATATATTTCCATCCGAAACCGTAAGCGAGATCGTCCTGATGTCCGAAAAGAATTTGTTTGGTTGAGCTTTTTGCTAAATTCTTGTATAGCGTTCTACTTTCTTTTGTTGCCTTTTTGTCGATTAATTTTTTTCCATACATGGTATATGGAATGAGAAAAGAACTTGACAAAGTTATGATGAATAATGTTATGGAAAATTTTTTCATACAAGTGTTTTTCGATATTTATGATTCTTGTTTTTTTAAGTTATAACAAAATTAAAAAGCTTGATTCCTTTATACTACCAAATATTAAACTGATAATGATATTATATTGACCGATTTCAAGTCTATTTTAATGTAAAGTTGTTTTTGTTTGATTTTTTAATATTTTAATCTATTGAAAATGTGATGATATTTATTTTTTGTTTTTAATGTAAGTAATTAGGTTTATGTCTATATTTTTCGATGAATATTTGTTTTTAATTTGATATGATCGCATTCCAAGAATGCAGTTATGGGAGAAGTCTATTTAGATGATTTGACGAGCTTTGGCAAAATGTTGTCGGAACTCTGTAGGAGAACATTGTTTTTTTTTACGAAAGCTCCTGTTAAAGTTTGATAGATTATTAAATCCGCATTGATAACATATTTCTATAATCGGTTTGTTCGTGTCTATCAGTAATTTAGTTGCCATTCCGATTCGTATATTTGTTAGATATTCTACAAAACTGTACCCAGTCCTTTTTCGGAAATAGCGGCAAAAAGCATTTTCGCATAAATTGACTAGGCCGGCGACATCTTTTAGAGAAATATCTTTGTCATAATTTTGATATAGATATTCAGTAACTTTATTGATACGTAGACTATCATCGTTGTCTTTATTTTGTGTACATGATATGCTGGATAGTATTTTTATGTTTGTTGCTAACGATAATTCGTATAAAATAGAAAAAAGACCTAATACTGCATAGAACCCTTTTGTTTCACATAATGTATTTATCTGAGGTAATATCTGTTCTATAGTGGAATGAGAAAAAGAAACCCCTTTTTGAGCGGACCTTAGTAATTGGAATATTGTTTTGAATTGGGTTCGTTTAAGAAGGTCTTCACTAAATAACGTAGGATGGAATTGGATGGTGATTTCATGAATTGATTTGGATTCACAGCGATGGTTGACCCATGTATGTTCCAGATATGGATTTGCTATAAGAGTAAGATCTAAGTCCTCAATCTCTTCTATTGAGTCTCCTACAATACGTTGAGCACCTTTAGCTCCGATAACAAGGTTGAGTTCATATTCTTTATGAATATGAGAAGGATAATTGAATTTTTCCTTTGTCCGGTTCATGAGTATGAAACAGTTCTCAGAGGTTAAAGGAGTGATTTCGCTTAGCACATTTTTCTGTTTCATGGTGTTTGATATTAAGACTTATAGATTGTAAAAAGTTTTTTGCATTAATCGGATATTTCCGAAATATGAAAGTTCTTCTCATTCTTTATGTTAATTTTTTCTCCATTAGACAAACAGGAATTGAAGGAAAATTCTTTTACATTTTCTAACCAAAAGCACGGTCGAATATCTTTATTTCTTGTTTTAACGGATATTTTATTGCAAGAAATATTCCGTACGTGGCGAATATAGAATCCGTGAGCTGGTAATATATTGTCAAACATTCTGTTCTCGGGGTAAGCATTTCTGGCTTCTTTTACTTGTTGAGAGTAGTCGGCTTGCGATGCTCCTCCTTGTAAATTGAAAAAGATATGGCTGATGTGTATCTGTTCTATAGGCTGTTCAGGCATACCTGTGATAGAACAGGATAATCGTCCTATTGCTTTAGCTTTAATATGGCTGATCGATATGTTTTTGAGAGTACTGATTTTTTCAAATTCGTTTCTTTTTCGATCACCTAACCTGATAAAAATGGGGGTTTGAATGCCATCCATTTTGATTCGAGATATGGATAGATTATCAATTATGCCACCGTCTACTGATTCTATAGCGATTCCTGCTAATCCGGATTTTTCATTTACGCCTATCCATGGATAGTGTTTGTGCCATTTTCGGATATTGTCTTCAGAAGCGGGTAATATGCGGCAATCCGAAACTTTAATATTCTTAAATCCTCCTTGTGAAGCTGTTCCGAATTTTATTGCATTACAGTTGCTACGTAATGTGCAATTCCGAACAGTGATATTACCGCATATTTTGGTACTTTCACTTTTAAAACAGAGTGCATCATCATCACAGTCGATGTCGCAGTCCGAGATAAATACGTTCCGGCTGTCTATATCGATTCCGTCATTGTTCCAGTTGGAGTGGGCATATACTTTTATATTCCGGATGATGACACTGTCGCAATCTTGATAAAATTGTGTCCAATATGCCGGATTTCGAAAAGATATATTGCTGACTTTTATATTCCGAGATGATTTTATGTATAATAATCTTGGACGCAAAGGTCCCCCGTCGGCATCATTTCCGTGTTGGAATGTGGGATGCTGTCCTTGTCCGTCTATAATACCGTATCCGTCTATCGATATATTATTGGCATTGAATGCCGAAATGAATGCGGGTATTTCTTTAGTGTCAGATGTTCGGTTATATATCCGAATATCCGGAATAGCTTGTAATACAGCACCTTTTTCGAGATATAAAGATGTATTGGATTTTAAGAATAGAGGACCGGAGACAAAGACTCCGGCAGGAATAATAACCTGTTCCTGCCGAAAAGAGGCTCTGTCTATGGCTTGCTGTATGATTTGTGTGTTATCTGTTTTCCCATCGCCTTTGGCTCCCAATAAGAGAATATTTAGAGAAAAGAGTTGAAAGGTCGATATAAAAAACAGGAAAAAAATTAAGACAACTGTTTTTTTCATTTTATATATGTCTTACGCATGTATTCTTGTTCTTGCTGTATTTGTCGGATAAAGCCTTTTTTTATTTCTTCGGTGTTGTCAAACATCGATTGTGCAGACGTGTTAGTCAATAAATTTACTTTTTCTGACAATTTATCTCCGAAGAGTAGGAACTTTTGTAAGTATTTTTGGCGTTCTGAAAGATTATTTTTATTCAATATGAAGTCTATTGCCGCTATGCGGGATTGCAAAAGATATACCCAAGCTTCATTGACATTCAACATATTTTCAAAGATTTCACGGTTATTCGCTACTTTATCGTCTATTGATTTTAATAATCTTGCGGCCTCTTGTTGTAAGGGGAGAATGCGGCTAATACGTATTTTGATATTTAATAAATCTTCGGGGCGATTTTCTTTTTCAAGGATATGTCCGACATATTTTCCGTATCGACTGTTTCCGGGTTTCCCGATAAGAGCTTTTGTAATATTTAGATAATTTTTTGAATCCATACCGTCTACGATACCACCATAATCGTATAAGAAGTCACATAAAGCTTCGCTGCTGAGATTTGCTGCACGGGCGGCTGATGGTCCGGCTTCTTTTCCGAACAAGAAATAAAAACTATCTTCATAATAACGTTTGTAGTCGAAGTCGAAAGGACTCCATGATAGTTTCATTACTGCGGCCAAATTCAATGTATTATCGCAATTGTCTGTATGCCAATCCCGGTAGTTGACCGGCCATCCGTTAATTGTTTCTTGTCCCGGTTTTAAATATTTAAGCATTCCTTCCTGATAAAATTTTACAGTAGGAAACCACATTGGGATGGCTTCTTCATTTGGAATACTCATGCTGACACCTCGTTTTACACCATCGTTTGTATTGAGCCATGCCGGAGCATTCGGAATACGTGGATCATTACTAACTCCCCAATCTTCATCCCATTTTCGGTGAATAATGATATTGGATGATAATGCTTTAAGTTGTGGCAGATATGTAAGATCTTTATCTCCGAATTCAGTGTATTCAGAAATGACGAATTTCATCTCCTTGCGCACACTTACGGCAGAAGCGACCATCCCTTTTATCATTTTTTGTATCAGTTCGGCCTTTCTATGTTTATTGGCGACATCAGGAGCAGATTCTCCTCCCCATACTCTGAAATGTAATCCTTTAGCTTCCGGGTACTGTTGGGTTACCGCTTTAGTGATATCGGCGAGAAAGGTATGAAAATCATTATTTCCCCAATCAAAAGCTCTTGAACCGAATCCGTCAGAATCGCCATGAGATCCTACTCCGCAATATGCTGGATAATTTTTTTTGATTGTTGATGTGTACCATCCTGGTACGTAAGTCATTAAATAAGGATCAACTCCATTGTCCGATGCATATTGTAAACATTCTCGTCTGATTTTTGCGGCTCTTCGTATCTCTTCATCCGTAAATGGAGACACGGCTTTGGGATATTTTTTACGGTCTAAAATAACGATATTGGGAAAATCGTTCATACTTTCTCCTCCATAAGGCCAATTGGTAATGAAGTTGACTTTGTGTCGACGACACCAATCAACGAGATTTTTCCAGCAGTTTACCATATATTCGCTTGTAGCAGGGTTGAGTAAGGATTTATTGTCCAATCCGAATCCGTCGAGTTCCATTCCCATTACCGAGCTATACGGGTTGTCTATTATGTCTAATGGAGGGATAGATAGTGTTGATATTTTGTTTTCTAATGTAAAATCGATATCGACGAATTTTTTTCCGGATTCTTTTCTTAAAATTTCTTCGATAAAGCCGTAGGCTCCGTTCAGAACCCCTTTTGGAGTTTTTCCGATAATGAGGATTGCCGGTTTTTTCTCGTTCATGACTGAGCGGATTATATATCCTGTATCTTTAAGTGTATCGGGTAGAGAAATGTTTTTCTCCCATTCACCTATATGTTCTGTTGTAGATAGGATGATAAAAGCAGAAGGTGCTTTAAGTCGTTTGCTCTGTTTAATATTGGTTATTTCGTATTCTGAAGTCGTAAGATCTTTTAAATATTTGGCAATTTCTTTGGCCGCAAGTTTCTCAATAGAACTTGCTTTATTTGGATATACAATAGAGGAGGTCGCTTTTCCTTCTTTACAGATAAGGATATTCGCTTGGGCGAATAGAAAACTTGGCAGTAGAAATAGGTATGCAAAGCTGCATAAAATCTTGTTTTTCATCGGTTTCTAAATATTATATATTAATAATGTTTATAATGCTATTATCGGATGTAAAAAAAGTGATCCTTGGTTATGTGATGATTATAAATAGAATGAATTCTATCAATTGCAAAATTAACAGAGGCAATATAATAAATCTACCAATTATTACACCGATTGTGGTACTATTTTAACATTGGTAATACATAAATACAATATTTCAATTTTTAGAATATTATATTCTGAAGTTATTTAGAATTTTATTTAATTGATAAATAGTCTTTTCCGTTTTTTAGAAGTCTCTATTTTCGGAATAATAACTGTTAGCTCTTTTGGTTATTTTCAGTGCAAAAATAAGTAATAATGCGGTAAATAGTTGATATGGAATATGAATAAAAAAAAGAACGTATGTTCATACGTTCTTTTTTAAAACTAAAAAATATTGTTTATTTAGCTTCCCAGCCTAAAGCGCTTGCTCCTAATACGGCTGCGTCACTTTCTTTCAATTCGGAGAACATGACTTTTACTTTACCTTTGTAGATATTCAAAGTATTACGGTCCATAGCTTCTTTGATCGGTTTCAGAATGAGATCGCCGGCTTTAGCCAAACCTCCGAACAATATGATTGCTTTCGGACTTGAGAATGCAATGAAGTTAGCAAAAGCTTCTCCTAATATTTTGCCTGTGTAATCGAAGATTTCCAAAGCCAGTTTGTCTCCGGTAATGGCAGCGTCATACACGTCTTTGGAGGTAATGTCCTGAATAGGAATTTGTCGCAAGCTGCTTGGTTCGTTACGGACTTCGAGAAATTCTCTTGCTGTGCGCGCAACACCGGTAGCTGAGGTATAAGCTTCAAGACAGCCCGTACGGCCGCAACCACAGAGTCTTCCGTTATTCGGACGGACGATTACGTGGCCTAATTCTCCGGCGAATCCGTCATGTCCATATACCAATTGTCCGTTAATAACGATACCGCTACCTACGCCTGTACCTAAGGTAATCATGATAAAATCTTTCAAACCTCGGGCTGCTCCGTAAGTCATTTCTCCGATAGCTGCCGCATTAGCGTCATTTGTCAAAGAAACCGGAATACCGAAACGATCTGTCAACATTTGGGCTAAAGGAATAACTCCTCTCCAAGGCAGGTTCGGAGCAAATTCGATTGTTCCGTTAAAATAGTTACCGTTCGGAGCACCGACTCCGATTCCCATGATCTTGTCCGTTGCATTGTTTTGTTCCAACAAACGGAGAAGCTCAGTATGAAGTTCGTTAACGTAATCTTCTACCTCATTAAATTTATTTGTTTTAATAGAACCGCTAGCAATAATGGTTCCGCGGGCATCTACGATGCCGAATACGGTGTTGGTTCCACCAATGTCAATACCGACTACATAGGGTTTACTCATGGTCATATTGTGTGTTAAATGTTATATGATTATTCCACAAAGGTAATCGAAACTTTTTATTTTCCTTTTTTTACCGATAAAAATGCGTCAAAAAAGAGTGAAATTTTCTTTATCCTTTGTCGATGTTTCAAAAAAATGATAATCTGATTATAATTATAAAATGATTAAATTGCTATGCAGAGATAGCAATTTTGAGGTTAAAGATTGACAGATCAAAAAAATATAGTATCTTTGCTCCCCGAAAATGGCACAAAAACAGGTGAAATGTGCATTTTCGAAATTCAATTAATGAGAACAAATTATGAGTAATAATTTATTGAAAGGAAAAAGAGGTATCATCTTTGGTGCTTTGAATGAAATGTCTATTGCATGGAAAGTTGCCGAAAGGGCTGTTGAAGAAGGTGCGGTTATTACGTTGACCAATACTCCGGTTGCGGTGCGTATGGGACAAGTTTCTGAATTAGGGGAGAAACTTAATGCCGAGATTATTCCGGCAGATGCTACCAATGTTGAAGATCTCGAAATGGTGTTTGCCAAATCGATGGAAATTTTAGGAGGGAAGATCGATTTTGTTTTACATTCGATCGGTATGTCGCCTAATGTTCGGAAAAAACGTCCTTATGATGATCTTGATTATGATCTTTTAAACAAAACTCTCGATATCTCGGCTATCTCGTTTCATAAAATGATACAGGTGGCTAAAAAGATGGATGCTATTGCAGAGAATGGTTCTATATTAGCGTTGAGTTATGTTGCTGCACAGCGTACGCTTTTCGGTTACAACGATATGGCTGATGCCAAAGCTTTGCTCGAATCGATAGCTCGTAGCTTTGGTTATATTTACGGACGTGAAAAAGGTGTGCGTATCAATACGATTTCTCAATCACCGACTATGACTACTGCCGGGAGCGGTGTGAAAGGGATGGAGTCTCTGATGGATTTTGCTAATCGCATGTCGCCTCTGGGTAATGCAAGTGCGGAAGAATGTGCCGATTATTGTATCGTGATGTTCTCGGATCTTACTCGTAAGGTGACTATGCAAAATTTGTATCATGACGGAGGATTCTCCAGTATGGGAATGAGTTTGCGTGCAATGACTCAATACAATAAAAGTTTTGATGAATATAGGAATGAGAACGGAGATATTTGTTATGGATAACCCGTAACTCTTTAAAGCGATAACAAAAAAGGAAAAGTTCCGTTCACTTTTCCTTTTTTGTTTATTATGGTGGAAACTAAAATCGTAATGTTACATCGAATCCAAAGGTAAGCGGATGCCCCAATTGCATAAATCCATTGTTCTCTTTCAGGTTTTCTGCATTCATTGTTTCGAAATAAAAAGCCTGATAGCGCTTATTCAAAAGGTTTTTTCCCCATATACTTAGATCGATATTATTTTTTTTGAATGTCAAATCTCCGTTTAATAATCCGTAGAAATTTTGTGCTACATCATTAGATTCTGTCCAAAAAGTTTTTCCACGTCCTACATATTCGGCATTGATAAAAATGTAGTCAAGCCAGCTTTTCTTTATTTCTATTGTATAATTGCCCGTAAGGGCTAAAGTATGTTTAGGGGCGAACGGAACGTAATTTCCCTTGTTACCGTCTTCATTTGAAATAAATGTCGCATGAGTATATCCGTAAGCTGCAGTAAGTTGAAGATTATTTACAGGTGACAGGCGGACGGAAACTTCAGAGCCTTTGCTGGCAGAATGTCCGGAGTTTTTTGTCGTACGACCGAATCCATCTACGATAGAAATTTGTTGATTCCGACAGTTTATATAAAATACAGAAAAATCGATACCCAATCTTCTGTCCCATAAATCGGCACGGCCTCCGATCTCATAATTCCAGCTGTGTTCGGGTTTATAACGGATTGAATTATTGACATCGGTTTGATTATGAGTCAGATGACTTAAGTCGGGCAACATCGGTTTAAATTTCTGTGGAACTTTGTTGAGAATCTCTGTAATCATTTTACTTCGGAGTTGCTCCTGAATGATATTAGAGAACATTTGAAAGTTGTACCCTCCCGAGCGGTATCCTCGAGCGACGGAAGCATATATAAAATATCGGGAATTGAATTTATATTTTAATTCAAATTTCGGTAAAAGTTCCCATGTGTTCATTTCGTTCTTTCCGTCAATAGACAAAGGTACGGATACGGGAATCGAAATTGCTCTTCCTCCCATTGACGGGGGAAGAATAATATTGAAGTCCGACATGAACGGTTCATCGATAAATGTATGGTGGTTTATTTTTGTGTGTTCATAATCGAGCCTTAACCCGATTGTTCCGGAAAGGTTCTTTATAAACAGATTGTTGTATGTCATCTGTTTAAAAACGGCAAGTCCGAATGTCGGAGTTTTATATATTCCGTTTATATATAAGTCGGGACTTTGTACTTTTAGTCCTAATTGAACGGGAAGTCCGTTTATATTTTCAAATATCGAGTTTACATTGTCTTCGATCAAGTATTTTAATCCGTCTTCTTTGAAATTGACAGGTCCATCGGTTTGCAGATGAGAATAAAATCCGAAAACACCGGCAACCCATTGCAAATTTTTGTCGGTTGTCGATTTAAAAGTTATTTCCTGGGTAATGGCATTCTGTTTTTGTTTTTGTTGTAAGGTGAAAACAGATAAAGGAGTGAAATCCTGATCCATGTGCATATTATCTTTCAGGAATTGATATCCGGTAATCGAATTCATGATATACCGATCGTGTACATATTGCAATAAAATGCTGCTGGTCGATAATTTCCGGTCATAGGAAGAGCGGTCGTTATAATTGATCGGATATCGAATATCGTTTTTTTTGTCGAACAGTTGGTAAGGATAACCATCCTGATCGTTATATTCAAAATCGGAAGTAAGATTTATTTTCAGACGGGGATTGATCTTTATATAGATTTGAGCTCGTCCTCCTGCAACCTCTGTCGATCCTGAATTTTTTCCCGTTGCGATATTTTTAAAATATCCATCGTTTTTCCGGTATTTTCCGCTGACGGAGAACGCTACATATTCATTTATTTTATGACTATGGGAGAGTGCCGTATTCCATGTATTATGGTTACCGTATCCGGCTTTTATCTTCGTTCCTTGATAATCAAAAGGAGATTTCGTATATATATTGATTAATCCTGCCATAGTATTTCGTCCGTATAAAGTACCTTGCGGACCGCGCAAAATCTCTATTTTTTCAATATCCATGAAATCGAAATCGAACGAACTTTTGTCCAGATACGGAACATTATCGACATTTAATCCTACTGCCGGAGAATTGATTCGTGAACCGATTCCTCGTATATATATCGATGAAATCAGTTTAGAGCCGTAATCCGGGATATACAGATTAGGGGCTATTGACGAAAGACCTTTTAATGACATGATATGCTGTCGTTCCAGTTTTTTTTCTCCGATAATCGATATAGAACCGGGAAATTCAAAGAATCGAGTTTCTGATTTGGGAGATGAGATCACCTCTATTTCATTCAGATTCACGTTTTTGTAAATCGTACTATCCCGGTCGGATTGTTCTTTGTCTGTCCTGGCAAGAACCGGAAGTACCTCGGTTGCGATTAATAAAAGCAGTAGTAATTTTTTCATCCTTTTTACCTTATTTTTTGAACATACAAATTAAAGCCATAATGGTGGAGGAGACAATCACTATATGTAGTGATTTTTAAGAAATAAAAAATTGTCGGATTCTGTATTTTGTGTAATTTTACCGAATCGGAAAGATTTTTTGTTTTTCATCATATTTATAGTAGTTGAAATTGTTTATCCGCCTGTTTGCTAATTTGCCGATCATATATTATGCAACAATACAATGAAGACACCATCGTAGAGCAATTGCAAGATCCTCTCAAATGTAGAGAGGCATTTGCGCAGGTTGTCGCTCATTATAGTGAGCCGTTATATTGGCAGATCCGTAAAATGGTATTTTCTCATGACGATGCTGATGACCTGTTGCAAAATACATTTCTTAAAGCATGGAACAGTATTGCCTATTTTCGAGCCGAGGCTCGTTTATCTACATGGTTGTATCGTATAGCGGTCAATGAGACGATTACGTTTTTAAATAAACAACGTCAACAGAATCATATTCCGTTAGAAGGTGAAGATTTATTCTTGCTTGATAAACTGGAAGCCGATGAATGGTTTGATGGAGATAAGTTGCAAAAGCGTCTGCAAGAAGCTGTATTAAGACTTCCTGAGAAACAGCGGCTTGTTTTTAATATGCGTTATTTTGATGATATGAAATACGAAGATATGTCTCATATTCTGGGTACATCGGTAGGTGCATTGAAAGCTTCATATCATCATGCGGTTCGTAAAGTCGAGGAATATTTAACATCAGATGATTAAACCTTATTGTCCGGTTATAGTCTAAAGGACAAAGATATTATGGAAAAAGATAAAGACATATTAAAGCAGGTGGGGCGTGATACGGGCATGAGAGTTCCTGATGGTTATTTTGAAAGCTTTACGTCTCGGATCGTGAGTCAGTTGGAATATTTTGAGGTTGCGGAAACCGAGAAGCCGACTGTATGGCAACGTGTTAGACCATGGTTGTATATGGCAGCGATGTTTGCTGGAATAGCTTTAATGGTGCGTTTGTTTGTTCCGGAAAAAAGATCTTCTTCTGTTGTGGCGGAAACGGAAGTTTCAATAACAAATGAGAATGTAGAAGACTATTTATTTTACAGCAATGTAGATGAATATTCGGTATATGAGTATTTGGCGTTAGGAGAATAAGAAATCTGATACTTATTGTATATAAAAGAGATGAAAAGAATAATTACTGCATTTTTATTTTTCGTTTTGATTTTGTCTGTATGCAAAGCGCAAGGCACTTCTCCGGAAGATCGTTATAAAAGTTTTCAAACTTATAAGAAAGAGTATCTGAAAAAGCAAATCGGTCTTACAGATAAAGAGGCTGCGCATTTTTTCCCGTTGTATGATGAAATGCAGTTGAAAAAATATCGGTTGAATCGCCAAGTGCGCGGCGAGGCGAGGCGTATTGCACATTCGAAAACTCCTGTTTCGGAAAAAGAATATGCAGCATCGGCAGAGGCTCTCTCTTTATTACCGCTTAAAGAAGCTCAGATAGAACGCGAGTATTTTATTCGTTTCAGGGGGATTCTCTCTCCAAGAAAACTTTTTTTGTATCGTCGTGCCGAGAATTCGTTTGCAAAAGCGATGTTACAGTACAGAGATAAAGAGCAGCAAAAAAAATAGCATCTTAAAACCTCTCTGAATTTTCCGATAAATATGCTCTGATTTTTGAATCTGTTTTCCTATTTTTCATATCACATAGCTCGTTATCTTCTTCGTCAGGATAGAAAAATACTTCAAAAATAATTCTCGAAAAATGTCCGTACAAAATTTATACAGACTCTAAAATGTACAGTTTTTTTATAAAGCTGTATATATCTCTGATTTATTTTGTACATTTGTCTTTCAATATAAGCCAAATCGTTCAAAGAAAAGGTATTAAGTAACATATAAATAAAAAAGATATGAAAAAAAACTGGGTGTTAGTTGTGGCCGTAGCTGTAGCCATAGGCTTTGTTTCTTGTAAAGCTAAAGAAAGTTCATATAAAGCGGCATACGAAAAAGCGCAGGAAAAGCCTGTTGCAGAGCAGACTTTGGCTCCGGAACCTGTCGTAACCAAGCCGGCCTCGTCTTCAGATACAAGTTCTTCTCCGGTAAGAGTAAGTACAGAAAAAATAACAACGGTAAATGCCGGAGATGCTTCGAAACTGAAAATGTTCAATGTCGTTGTCGGAAGTTTTACTATCAAAACCAATGCTTCTAATTTGCAGGAGTCCTTAGTCGCAGACGGATATAATGCTTTTTTAGCTCAGAATGCAAAAGGTATGTATCGTGTTATAGTTGGCAGTTTCGATGACAGACCTTCTGCTACCGAGTTGCGTGAAAGCGTGAAAGCGAAGTATCCTGATCGTTTCTCGGATGCTTGGTTGCTGATTAACGAATAAAATAAAAGAAATATTATAATAGAAAAGAAAGTGTTCTCATTTCGGATACTTTCTTTTTTTGTGCTATAATATGGTCATTTTATTTTAATTTTATGGGATATTTTATTGGTATATAATTGGTTTTATCGAGTTTGATTTTAATAATTCGCATTACCTGTTCTGTTGTATTGGCAATATTGCAAAGTGTAAAATCTTTCTGCATGGCTTGTTTCAAAGTGACGGGATATGGGAGTATAGAGAATGCCGCAAGAAATCCGGCATCTATGAGTTCTTTCATATTTTCCACGCAGCCGCCTAAAGCGATGACGGGAATGTGGTGTTTTCGGGCGGCAGCGAGGATTCCCGAAGCTGTTTTTCCCATAATGGTTTGCCGGTCGAGCTTTCCTTCTCCGGTAATGATCAAATCTGATCCGGCAATGAGTTTGTCAAAACCAATTATTTCGAGTACCGTTTCTATTCCCGCTTTTAACTGGGCGTGAAAAAATGCAAGGCATGCTGCTCCCATTCCTCCTGCAGCTCCTGCCCCCGAAACTTTACTGATATTTATGCCTTTCTCTTGTTCGATTATATGGGAGAAATTTCTTAACCCTTTATCAAGCAAACGTACTTGTTCATGGTCGGCTCCTTTTTGAGGAGCATATACGTAGGCCGCACCGTTAGGGCCGAAAAGCGGATTGTTTACATCGCATATTATTGTGAACCGGCAATCTTTCAGTTCCGGTAATACTCCAGACTCATCGATGGAGGCGATCCGGGTTAATATTTTCCCTCCATATTCTAAGATTGTGCCGTTTTCGTCTCTGAACCGAATTCCGAGAGCTTGCAACATTCCTGTGCCGGCATCATTGGTCGCACTGCCGCCTATGCCGAGCAGGATATTCCGACATCCGTGCCGGATAGCATTTTTGATCAGTTCTCCTGTTCCGAATGTCGTTGCCTCCATCGGGTTACGTTTTTCTTTAGGTATCAGTGCAAGACCGTTGGCTGCCGCCGTTTCTATAACGGCTGTTTTCCCATCTCCCGATAAGATGTAGCCGGCATTGATCATTTCCATTTGGGAATTATGTACGGAACATATTATTTGTTTTCCTTTTAATTGTTGTAGTAATGTTTCGGACAATCCCTCTCCACCGTCAGAAACGGTCAGGCAGATAACTTCACATTCCGGAAATACACGGAGTATTCCCTCTCTTGCGCTTTGTGCGACTTCGGCAGAAGATACCGAACCTTTGAAAGAGTCGGATGCTATGACTATTTTCTTCATAAAGATGTATTAGCTTACAGATCGAATGAAAAAGTACAGTCTTTATTTTGAAAAAACAAATTATTTAAAAATTTTCCTCGAATATTTGTTTTTTCAAATTCATTCTATACATTTGCACCCAACAAACAGAGTAAAATGTAAAGATGAATACGATTTTAGTAAATACATATTGGTGGCAATTCTTACAACTCCCGTAGTCGTGAGAAGCAGCCTTATGTAATTAAAGATATACCGTATAGAGAGGTTTGCCAACACGGCAAACCTCTTTTTTTATACCCCGAAGACAGATAGTGAAAACGAAAAAATAAGACAATATGAAAAATTATCAAGTAAATGACGATGGTTATTACGGAGAATTTGGTGGGGCGTATGTTCCTGAGATTCTTTATGGATGTGTAGAGGAGTTGAGGAAGAACTATCTTTCCATTATTCAAAGCGAGTCATTCAAAAACGAGTTTGACGGTTTGTTGCGTGACTATGTCGGTCGTCCCTCACCTCTTTATCTTGCCCCTCGGCTATCTGGGCGGTATGGTTGTCGCATCTATCTTAAACGAGAAGATCTTAACCATACCGGAGCACATAAGATCAATAATACTATAGGACAGATCTTGATTGCCAAACGAATGGGTAAGAGACGTATTATTGCCGAGACCGGAGCGGGACAACACGGTGTCGCGACGGCTACGGTTTGCGCTCTTATGAATATGGAGTGTGTTGTTTATATGGGAAAGACCGATGTCGAGCGGCAGCATATTAATGTTCAGAAAATGGAAATGCTCGGTGCTACGGTTTGCCCGGTAACATCAGGAAATATGACGCTAAAAGATGCTACGAATGAGGCGATACGAGACTGGTGCTGTCATCCTTCGGATACCTATTATATAATCGGATCTACAGTAGGACCGCATCCTTATCCCGATATGGTAGCCTGTTTGCAATCGGTAATTAGCGAAGAGATACGGAAACAACTCTCTTTGCAAGAAGGACGAGATTATCCTGATTATCTTATTGCTTGTGTCGGTGGCGGCAGTAATGCTGCCGGAACGATTTATCATTATGTTAATGACGATCGGGTAAAAATCGTTCTCGCAGAGGCCGGAGGAAAGGGTATCGATACCGGTATGTCTGCAGCTACTATACAACTCGGCAGAATCGGAATTATTCATGGCAGTAAAACTCTCGTTATGCAAAGCAAAGACGGGCAGATAGAAGAACCCTATTCTATTTCTGCCGGACTCGATTATCCCGGTATCGGACCTATACATGCAAATTTGGCGACAAATAAACGTGCAACGGTTTTGGCTATAAATGATGATGAGGCATTAAACGCCGCATTTGAGTTGACAAGACTTGAAGGCATTATTCCGGCACTTGAATCGGCACATGCTTTGGGAGCTCTCGGAAAACTTCGTTTCCGTCCTGAGGATGTGGTCGTACTTACCGTTTCGGGCAGAGGGGATAAAGATATGGAAACTTATATTCGTGAAATGAAAAATAAATGAAAAGTCAGATGAAAATATTCGATTATACAACACGAAGTAAAAAAGTATTAGGTGATCTGCATACGCCTGTAAGTATCTATCTTAAAGTTCGTGATATTTATCCTCAGTCGGCACTTATGGAAAGTTCCGACTATCATGCAGGGGAAAACAGCCTTTCGTTTATAGCTCTCTGTCCGTTGGCGAGTATCGGGGTAAACAGCGGAGTTTGTACAATGACATTTCCCGATGGATGCAGAGAAAAGAGGATGATCGATGAATCATTTACCGTAGAAAAGGCTATAAACGGTTTTATCTCCCGATTCAGAGTATCCGGTGACGAGAGCCGGGTATGTGGGTTATATGGTTACACGACATTCAACGCTGTGAAATATTTCGAGAATATTCCCGTAAAAGAGAGCCATGATGAATGCAATGATGCTCCGGATCTGCTTTATATTCTTTATAAACAGGTGATTGTATTTAACCATTTTAAAAATGAATTGACTTTGGTTGAGATGCTTTCTGAAGGAGAGGACACTACTCTTAACGAACTGGAGTCGGTTATCGAAAATAGAAATTTCGCTTCATATAATTTTTTCCTTACCTCGCCCGTATATAGCACTGTTACCGATGAACAACACAAGGCTAACGTGCGTAAAGGCATAGAGCATTGTCTGCGTGGCGATGTTTTTCAAATTGTTCTTTCCCGTCGTTTTATCCAGCCTTTTTCGGGTGATGACTTTAAGGTGTATAGAGCGTTGCGTTCTATCAATCCGTCTCCTTATTTGTTTTATTTCGATTTCGGAGGGTATCGTATATTCGGGTCTTCACCCGAAACGCACTGCAAGATAGAAAACGGTAAGGCGTACATAGATCCTATTGCCGGGACGACTCGACGTACGGGAGATATTTGCAAAGACAGGGAGCTTACCGAAACGCTTCTTGCAGATCCGAAAGAGAATGCCGAACATGTGATGCTGGTCGATCTGGCAAGAAATGATCTCAGTCGGAATTGTCATGATGTGAATGTTCTGTTTTATAAAGAACCTCAGTATTATAGCCATGTGATACATCTCGTTTCCAGAGTGTGCGGACAGCTTGATTCGGATGCTAATCCGGTCGGAACGTTTATTGATACTTTCCCGGCGGGAACTCTTTCCGGAGCTCCTAAAGTACGGGCTATGCAACTGATTTCTGAGATAGAGCCTCATAATCGGGGGGCTTATGGCGGCTGTATCGGGTTTATCGGATTCAACGGAGATCTTAATCAAGCGATAACGATACGTACTTTTGTGAGCCGTAATCATGAATTATGGTATCAGGCAGGAGGCGGAATTGTAGCACATAGTAAAGAAGAGAATGAATTGCAAGAAGTGAATAATAAATTGGGAGCTTTGAAAAAAGCCATCGATATGGCGGTAACCTTGAAAAATTAGAAGATATGAAAAAAATATTGATATTTGACAATTATGACTCGTTTACTTATAATTTGTTGCATCTGGTACGCGAGTTAGGAGAAACTGATGTCGAGGTGTGTCGAAATGATAAAATTACACTTGACGAAATAGGACGTTTCGATAAAATTATACTTTCGCCCGGTCCCGGTATTCCGGAAGAAGCGGGGTTGCTGTTGCCATTGATACGGCGTTATGCTTCTTCTAAAAGCATTTTAGGGGTTTGTCTCGGTCATCAGGCTATCGGTGAAGCTTTCGGAGCGGTATTGGAAAATCTGAAAGAGGTGTATCATGGAGTGCAGACTTCTGTGGGAATTATTACGGACGACTCGCTTTTTACGGGATTGCCCCGAGAAATACAAGTAGGTCGTTATCATTCTTGGGTAGTCAGTCCTGACGGATTTCCGGCAGAACTTGAGATCACTGCCAGAGATGCTTCCGGACAGATCATGGCACTTCGACACAGAAAATATGATGTACGTGGCATACAATTTCATCCCGAATCGGTGTTGACACCTGAAGGGCATACGATTATTCGCAATTTTCTTTATCATTAAAATAAAAACGGAAATGAAGCAGATTCTATATAAGTTGTTCGAACATCGGTATCTTGGGAGAACCGAAGCTCGGGATATACTTCAAAATATTGCGCAGGGTAAATACAATGATGCACAGATAGCTTCTTTGATTACTGTATTCCTAATGCGGAACATCTCAGTCGAGGAACTGACAGGATTTCGGGATGCTTTACTCGAAATGCGTATTCCGGTCGATCTTTCCGAATATGCTCCTATCGATATAGTCGGTACCGGAGGTGACGGAAAAAACACGTTCAATATTTCTACTGCGGCATGTTTTGTCGTAGCGGGGGCTGGTTATCCCGTTGTGAAACATGGAAATTACGGAGCTACTTCGGTAAGCGGGGCAAGTAATGTTATGGAGCAGCACGGTGTGAAATTTACTTCTGATATAACTCGACTTCGGAAAAGCATGGATATGTGTAATATTGCCTATCTGCATGCTCCTCTTTTCAATTCTGCCATGAAAGCAGTTGCTCCTATTCGTAAAGCTTTGGGCGTACGCACGTTTTTCAATATGCTCGGCCCGCTGGTTAACCCGGTCTTGCCGAAATATCAGTTGCTCGGAGTTTATAATTTGCCGTTGTTGCGTCTTTACAGTTATGTCTTTCAGGAGAGCGATACTCGTTTTGCCGTAGTGCATGGTCTCGATGGATACGATGAAATTTCATTAACGGGAGAGTTTAAGGTTGCGACTTCTACTACCGAAATGATCTATACTCCTGAAAGTATAGGTTTTAACCGTTATTGTGAGCAAGATCTCGATGGGGGGAAATCTCCCGAGGAAGCTGCTCGTATATTTGATCGTGTATTGCAAGGTGAAGCTACTCCAGCGCAAACCGATTGTGTGATTGCTAATGCGGCATTTGCTATTCGGGTAATTGAGCCGGAAAAATCGCTGACAGACTGTATTGCCTTAGCTCGTGAATCTATGGAAAACGGAAGAGCATTAAAGACATTGAAAATGTTTGTTGAACTTAATTCTTGATTCGAAGATGAATATTCTGGATAAAATAGTTGCAGACAAACGAATTGAAGTGCAGCGACATAAAGAAGTCTATACTGTGGATATGCTTTTGGAAAGCGAACGAATGATGCGCAGTACTGTTTCCCTGAGCCGTGCATTATTGGAATCTTCTTCGGGAATAATAGCCGAGTTTAAACGTCGTTCTCCCTCAAAAGGTTGGATACATCGTGATGTTGATGTCGAAAGTGTTGTGCTTGATTATCAACAGGGTGGAGCATCTGCATCTTCTATATTGACAGATTACTCTTATTTTGGCGGAACGGTTGCCGATTTGTGTAAAGTCCGGAAAAGCATTGATATACCTCTTTTGCGTAAAGAGTTTGTAATCGATGAATACCAGATCTATCAAGCAAAAGCGATAGGTGCGGATGCCGTGTTGCTCATCGCTGCAGTACTCGATCGGAAGACTTGTCGTCGTTTTACCGATTTGGCTCACAGTCTCGGAATGGAAGTATTGCTCGAGTTGCATGAAAAAAAAGAGCTCGACTATTTAGATACTGGAGCTGATATGATAGGAGTTAACAATCGTGATTTGACGACCTTTGAAACTCGGGTGGAACACTCATTCGATATGGTTAGGCATTTGCCTTCGGATAAAATCTGCATATCGGAAAGCGGGATTTCCTCCCCCGATACGGTTAGAGCTTTGCGTCGGGTGGGGTTCAGAGGATTTTTAATGGGAGAGAATTTTATGAAGGAGGTTCGACCCGGTGCAGCCTTGAGTCGGTTTGTGAAGCAATTAAACGGTGAAGAAGATGTTGGTTAAAGTATGCGGTATGCGTGATGGAGAAAATATTCGGTTGGTGGAGAATCTGTCGGTCGATCTCATGGGGTTTATTTTTTATTCCCGTTCTCCTCGTTATGTAAATTCTTTACCTGAGTACCTGCCACGATCTACAGGACGAGTAGGGGTTTTTGTAAATGAAGAATTGCGTGTGATCGAAGATACGATAATCCGATATGGACTTACACATGTACAATTGCATGGGTGTGAAACTCCCTCTGCGTGTGAGGTATTAAGACGACGAAGAATGCAAGTGATTAAAGCCTTTTCCGTATCTGTTCCAGAAGATTTGATGGTTACCGGGAGATATGACGGGTGTTGTGATTTTTTCTTGTTCGATACTTCTACGTCCGGTTATGGCGGTTCGGGATGTTCGTTCGATTGGGGGATATTGAAACATTATACAGGAAACGTACCTTTTTTTATAGCTGGAGGTATAGGAGAGAATGATGCAGAGAGAGTTTTAGATTTCAGGCATCCGCAATTTGCAGGGGTAGATTTGAACAGCCGTTTTGAGGTTTCTCCCGGAATAAAAGATATAGAAAAATTAGACCGAATTATAACAAAATTAAAGAGATGAATCGAATACAACAATTGTTTGGCCGTAAAGAAGAAAATATTCTTTCGGTTTATTTTACAGCCGGATATCCGACTCTTGAAACTACTTGTGAAATTATAGAGGAACTACAACGTCAGGAAGTCGATATGGTAGAAATAGGGATTCCTTTTTCTGATCCTATGGCCGATGGAGTAGTGATTCAGAATGCGGCTGCAAAGGCTTTGCAGAACGGTATGTCATTGAGTAAACTCTTCGGACAGCTTCGAAATATCCGTTCCGAAGTCGATATTCCGTTAATCTTGATGGGGTATCTTAATCCTATAATGCAATATGGTTTTGAGAACTTTTGTCGAAGTTGTCATGAAGTAGGAGTAGATGGAGTAATAATCCCGGACTTGCCGTTCAAAGATTATCTTGAAGAGTATAAACCTGTAGCAGATCGTTATGATCTGAATGTAATAATGCTTATTACCCCTGAAACTTCCGAAGAACGTATCCGATTTATCGACCGGAATACAGAAGGATTTATCTATATGGTATCTTCTGCGGCGACGACCGGTGCGCAGCAGTCGTTCGATGAAGCTAAGCAGGAATATTTCCGTCGTATAGCTGCGATGAATCTTCGTAATCCTCGCCTGATAGGATTCGGTATATCTAACCGGGAAACATTTGATTCAGCTTGTCGGAATGCTTCCGGTGCGATTATCGGTAGTCAGTTTGTTAAGTTGCTTGCACAGGAGTCTCCTGCAAAAGCTGTTTCTCGATTATTGGAGATGATCGGAAGAGAATAGTTTAAGAACCTATCTAAATTTTCTGATGAGAAATATTTGTTTTATATTATTACTGACCGGAAAATTTAGACAGGTTTGAAAAATGTGAAAATTTAAAGACATGAGTAAACCTGTGACTAAAGGAAGTCAAGATTTGCTCTGTTTTTTTCGTGGACAAAGTAAAGAGACTAGACTCAAAAATCTAATTTAAGATAATCTCTTATAAAGATAATATCTCTTTGTCGTTATATACAATTGGACTATACTGTATCAGTGGTGATGTTCTGCCTCTATCGCTTCGGTCTGTGTTTTGTGAACTGTACCGTGCGGATGCTCGATAGGAGCGTAGATCGAATAAAGTTTGATAGCTGTGTTACCGGTATTGACCAGATTATGCCATTTGCCGGCAGGTATGAATATTGCGTGATCAGCTTTCACCTCTTGTACAAAATCAAGTTTGTCCTGCGTGTTACCCATCATTACTCGTCCCTCTCCTTGCTCGATACGGAGGAATTGGTCAATATCGGAATGTAGCTCGAGACCAATATCTCCGCCGACGGGAATGCTCATCAAAGTTACTTGCAAGTTTGAGCCTGTCCATAGGGCTGTACGGAAGTTGTCGTTACCTTCGGTATAGGCTTCGATATCTAACACAATCGGTGCTTTTCCATAATCTTTTAATACGATTTCGGGCGTATTTTCCACTTGAATTTTATCTGTCGCGTTTTCGGCTACTGTATTATTTTTTTGTTTGCAGGAAACCAATATTGTAAGGGTAGCTGTCAGTATTCCTGTACGTAAAAGGTGTATGTTCATATTCATATAAAATAGTAGTTTGAGTATATGAGGCTTAAGAGTCTGTTTGAATTAATTTCTTGCAATGGGATAATTCGTATTGGTCTTTCGGATTTGTTTTTTAACAAGGAGATACTTGAAAACGGTATCTCCTTCTTGTTGTGAGGTACTCCTTCGAAACGTTTACGGTTTCTTATATCCGCACTTGGGACATACGCCCTTTTCATTGAGTGAAATACCACATAATGGGCAACGGTCAATGTCGTTTTTGGTTTCAAACTCGGCCGAAGCTGCGTTCACACCACTAGTAAAGGTAATTTTGGCGATGTTGAGTTTATCCTTGAGCAGATCGTACACGATCTTGATCATGCCTTCTACGGTCATTGTTTCCTTAGTCACTACCAGACGACAGTTGGGATAGGCTGTAGCGAGTGCGGTCTTGAAGGCTTCACCTTTCATTTTGTTTTGTGGATGGCCGTTTTTTATACCTTGTTTCTCATACACGTTGAGAATAGCCGGCAATAACGGGTCGTCTTCGCGGAGAACAAGAGCATGGTCGAAGTTTTTCAGCATGTCCCAAGCTACTTTCTGGATTTCGTTACAAGGGTAAACCATGTTTACTCCTTCATTTACGGTATCTTCTACCTCGATAGTCAAAACGCCGGTGTGGCCGTGAAGGTACTGAGCTTCGCCTTGGAAACCGTAGAATCTGTGTGCATACTGCAAATCGAATGTTGTGATGCTTCTCATTTCAATTCATTTTTAGTTGTTAAACATTTATTGAGTGTAATCTGTACTTGTATTTTATCTATGTCAGTTGAAGCTATATTATGTGCTTCTAAGTATTGCTGTATCAGGTGTGTCAATTCTTGGTCTTCGTAGTCCATGATCTGTTCGCCTTCGAATATGTGATGGTGTTCGTGAACCGTAATGTCGTAATAGCATTTACCCGTTTCGGGATGGCATACTAGAGACAGCAGATTGGCTTTACAAAAAGAGTCTAGAATACGATATACTGTAGAAAGTGTGATTTCTTTGTCTTTCGACTGCACATGAGAAATAATCACCTCGATAGGAGCGTGTTGTAACTCTATCATGGACTCATATACCGTTTTGCGCTGAGGGGTCGATTTTAACCCTGCTTCTCGTATTTTATCCGTAGTGTTCATTTCGTTTTTATTTTGCGACAAAAATAATGCAAATAATTTTTAATTGCAAATTATTTGCAATTAAAAATTATTCCTAACTTGATCTTTTTTTTTGATCTGTTTTCCGTTCCTGCCCTGTTACGTCACTCATCGGAAAAGAAAAACATTTTCGAAAAAATCTTAAAAAAAGGTTTGTGCAAAGTTTAGTCAGGCTTTATAATGTTTCGATATTTATGAAGATTGCAGATGCGATGGGGCAAATATAAAAAGGGGCTGTCCAAAAAGTTGGAAAGTTCAAATTTAAACTTTCAATTTAAAAACTGATAGACTTCGATTATAAAAAGAATACCACTTTCACCTATGAAAATTAGGTGTAAAGTGGCATTCTTTATTTATTTTGTTACAATCTGTAACTTTTACCAATTCAGTTTTGACTTTTTGGACAGACTCTTTTTATTAAATACGTTATTTATTGCTTCGTTTACGTTCCGTCTCATCTAAAATAATTTTTCGGAGACGAATGTGGTGCGGAGTAACCTCTACATATTCATCTTCTTTGATGTATTCGAGAGCTTCTTCGAGGCTAAATACGACAGGAGGAATAATTTTTGCTTTATCATCAGCTCCTGAAGCACGCATATTGGTGAGCTTTTTCGATTTAGTTACGTTCACTACGATGTCACCCTCTTTGGCATTCTCACCCACAACCTGCCCTGCATATACTTCTTCTTGCGGAAAGATGAAAAATTTGCCTCGATCTTGCAGTTTATCTATTGCGTAAGCATAAGCAGTTCCTGATTCCATAGCAATCAGCGATCCGTTTGTACGGCGGTCAATATCGCCTTTCCATGGTTGATATTCAAGAAAACGATGAGCCATGATCGCTTCACCGGCCGAAGCGGTCAACACATTGTTCCGAAGGCCGATGATACCGCGAGACGGGATTGAAAATTCCATGTGTATGCGGTCTCCTTGATTATCCATGCTTAGAAGATCTCCTTTGCGACGTGTTACCATATCTATGATCTTACTGGAATACTCTTCAGGTACATTAACGGTTAATTGTTCTACCGGTTCGCATTTTACACCGTCGATTTCGCGGATGATTACTTGTGGTTGACCTACTTGCAGTTCGTAACCTTCACGACGCATGGTTTCGATTAAAATAGATAAATGGAGAACTCCACGTCCATAAACAGTCCATACTCCATCCTCAGGAGCTTTTTCTACACGTAAAGCAAGATTCCTGTCCAGCTCTTTTTCAAGTCGTTCGGCAATATGTCTGGATGTGACGAATTTACCGTCTTTACCGAAGAACGGAGAGTCGTTATTGGTAAATGTCATCGACATGGTCGGTTCGTCGATGGCGATTCGTTTCAATGGTTCCGGATTTTGAATATCGGCGATCGTATCTCCGATCTCGAACCCTTCGATACCGATCAGAGCGCAAATTTCACCTGATTGGGCAGATTGAACTTTGGTACGTCCCAATCCTTCGAAAATATGTAATTCCTTAATTCGTTGCTTTGAAATAGAACCGTCTTTTTTACATAAAGCAACATCTTGTCCTTCGCGTACCTCTCCTCGATGCACTCGTCCTATAGCAATACGACCTACATAGGACGAGTAGTCTAAAGATGTTATCAGAAGTTGGGGTGTTCCTTCTAAATAAGCTGGTTCGGGAATATTCTCGATAATGGCATCTAATAAGGGAGTGATGTCTTCTGTCCGGTTTTTCCAATCAGTTGACATCCAATTTTGTTTTGCAGATCCGTAAATTGTCGGGAAATCGAGCTGTTCTTCTGTAGCATCGAGACTGAACATCAGGTCGAATACCATTTCCTGCACTTCATCAGGACGGCAGTTCGGTTTATCCACCTTATTGATTACTACGATAGGTTTCAAGCCCATTTGTATTGCTTTCTGCAATACGAAGCGGGTTTGAGGCATCGGGCCTTCAAAAGCATCTACGAGCAATAGACAGCCGTCGGCCATATTCAATACCCGTTCGACTTCTCCTCCGAAATCGGCATGTCCCGGAGTATCTATAATATTTATCTTATAATCTTTATATCGTATCGATACGTTCTTGGAAAGGATCGTAATTCCTCGTTCACGTTCCAGATCGTTATTGTCGAGTATTAACTCGCCGGAGTTTTGATTCTCGCGAAATAGTTGTCCGGCCAAAAGCATTTTGTCGACCAGAGTTGTTTTCCCGTGGTCAACATGTGCAATGATAGCAATGTTTCTGATTTTTTGCATATAATCTATTTTGAGTGGCGCAAAGGTACGACAAAAATTTTTATGATGTTTCTCTTTAATTTAAGTTTTCTTCCTTTGTCATTAATATTTAATATTCTGATCCTTTTCATGAAAAGATTTTTTCATGTTTTTAGAGCCTATCTGAATTTTGCGGGAATTATAGAAGAATATGCGGCAAAGAGTTAAACAAAACTAAAATGGGAGATACCAGAATCTTTTCAGAATAAAAAGCATTCGTATATTTAAAAAAGCTTACAAAAGTATGGTAAATCAAAAATGAATTTATACCTTTGCCCCCTCAAAGAATTTATTAACAACAAAATCGCAGAAAAATGTATTTAACTTCTGAGAAAAAAAGAGAAATCTTTGAGAAATACGGAAAGTCTAATACTGATACTGGCTCACCTGAAGCGCAGATAGCATTATTTTCATACCGTATTGCTCATTTGACTGAACATTTAAAGTCAAATCACAAAGATTATAGTACTGAAAGAGCTCTTAGAATGTTGGTTGGTAAACGTCGTCGTTTACTTGACTATTTAGTAAAAGTCGATATCGAACGGTATCGTGCCATTATTAAAGAGCTTGGCATTAGAAAGTAAGGAATTGCTTCAGCCAAAAAAACGGCTATCCGTATTTACGGATAGCCGTTTTTTGTATTTTTTATCTGATTAAAAACTTGATGGTTAAAGGGTTAGCTATTTTTAATCTTTTGCCAGACTGAATTCTTTATCGGCGAATAGTTCTGCCAATCCCGAAATTTGCTTTAAACGCAGTAACTCATCTTTGTCCATTCCTATGTTTTTTTGTATCCAACTATCTGACATACCGGCCTTTACAAGTTCCGATACAATATTACTCATTAGCTCAATATTGTGAGTTCCTCTTGCTCGGTTATGGCGTATTGTAGAAGCCATTCGGTTAGATAGATCTTTTTCTATTACGACAACCGGTAATTTCCCTTCTTCTCGTTCATAAATTCGTTTCGAGGTTTTCATTACCTGATATCGGTGATATCCATCTACCAATTCATAAATGTCCTGTTCGGGGATATAATAACATACACAGGGCATTGTGTACCCGTCTTCCCAGATTGAAACTTCCAGAAGTTTCATTTCTGGAGGAGCGACGATATTCGGATTGTAGCTATTGGCTACGATCTTTTCGATCGGAACGGACAAAACTTTATATACGGGACTTTGATATTTTTCCATAATTAAAATAAGGATTGGTATTTTTTCATGACACTTTCCCTTAATTCTTTTTCGTGTTTATTTGGGGAGAAGCCCATGTACTTGCAACAATGGTCGTTTTTCAAAATGCAAACACAAATGCGCTTGAAAGTCGGAATCTCTTTAAATTCAGGAATATCGATGTCATCGAGATAATCCATTCTCACGGGTTTTTTCGAAGTTTTGTAGTTGCTTTTTTCTCCGACAGTGATCGAGATGCCGGCATCTTCCAACTTCTTTATTGTTTCATTAGCAAGACAGCCGCCTTTATTTTTCCAAAAAGCTACGCTTACCGATAGTTTTTCAAGATAATTGTTTCTTGTCTCTTCGGGAAGTGTACTTAGTAAAAATTTCATATAATCTGCCCATGTCATATTCTTAGGCAATTTTATAGACTGCCATCCTAAAGCCGTTGTACCGCCATATATCCCCGCAAATCCGACTCCGTTTACTCGGTTTATCATACGTCCCCACATGTCAGGATCGATGGCTCGATATAATTTTAAGCTCCCGATTGCTTGAGAAAGAAAAGGACTGGCTACACGTTGTTTCTCCAAAGAGACGCCGGCTTGGTAATACAAATCATAGAGATGGTTATAATCCCATTTGAATTTTCCGTTTGCAGTCCATACATCTGTTGTCTGCCAATCATAGATCGGATATGCGTTGTAGATGTATTCTCCACACCGTCTTGTCCATTTCAGACCTCTATATTTTTGATAATTTTTTGAGCTGTATATTGTTCGCCAACGGTTATAGCTTTCTTGAGTTCGTATTCCGACAAGACAGCAAGTACGTTGCGCTTTTTTTTGGATGTGCAACCAGTGGGCGAATTTGTATTGGAACTCATAGTCCCACATGTCTTCTGTGTAAAATGGAAAATCTTCTTTTCGGTAACAACCTTCAGGCATCTCACGTACCCAGATGTCTTGGCATGCATCGTCCCACGGTCGCCAGAATTGTTGGTACATAGAGGTGCAGGTTATAACTTTGAACGGTACGCAGACCCGGTAAATATCTAGAATATCCGCATTAGATTTGAATACTCGTTCTACGTACTCTATTGTTTCCTGATATTGTACCTCATAGTCCATATGAAAGACCGTCAGTTTCCGATCGAGCTTGTGTTTCCGGATGTAGTCGATGCAGAGATTTAACAATACCCCGCTATCTTTCCCTCCAGAAAAGGAAACATAGACATTATCGAATCCGGAAAAGATTTTTTCCAGTCGTTCTTGGGTCATATCATATACATTCTTTCGGATTGTTCTCATCTCCTTTCCATTCCATTTTTACATAAAGTTTCCATTCTTTGACAGGAGAAAAACCTTTCTCCTGAAATATATTTACGTGTCGGGTATGCGTAACGGAATATATCGGATAATCTTCTCCGAAGGTAGCTACGACTTTGTCTATCATTTGGGAAAGCAATTTTGCATTATCTCCCGAAATATAGTAGTTGTCTATCGTGACGTTGCGAGCTTTAATTTCGACTGGAATAAATCCTTGAACGGTGTTATTTTCGGTCGTGACAAACCAGATGTGGTGTATTGAAGTTTTAAAAGGATAATTGTTGTTTTGTCTCAAGATTCCCGGACTCATAACCAGAGGGGCGACAAGCTTATACAATTGGGGATCGGTTCCTGAAAATTTTTCTATCTTCATAAAAACAAACTTTTAAATCCTATGTGATGCCCGATGAATTATAAAAATCATCAATACTTATTAATGTGATCTCCTCTTTTTAAATCTTGTTTTAACTAAAAATATACTTGAATAAAGCATTGTATTTTTAGTGATAATTCTACTTTATGGTAATAAATATTAGCAATTTGTTATCTTTTATGCATATAAAAAATAAATGTGGGAAATCATATTCACAAAATTATAAAATTAATTTCTGATTTACACGAGATTTTGATTCATAACTGATTTTTTTTGCCTTATTTTTAAGATAAATAAACTTTGGTGAGTATGTGAATAATTGTAAAGTTTTAACTTTAACAGCGAAATTTGAGAGTTTTTTCGGAGATGTTTTGTCCTTTTTACGAGAAAGATAGCGGGCTATCAGACGAGTGAAAACAGGGAAAAAGACCGGAAGAAAACGCAAAGATGACCTGATAGTGCTTTTTTATTGGAAAATTTAGACAAGCTCTTAAAGTCGGATTATGATTTGTTCATGATTTCGGTTTTATTTTTATTCCTTTTTATTTGCTTTTCCCTGTTTTGAAGTTTAGAATAACAGATTTGAAAATATTTGTTTCAGAAGTATTTGGATATATCAAATAGTTTTTTTACTTTAGATTATTAATTGATAATACGGATGAGATTAGGAACGGAAATATTTCAGGTGAACCGTAGTTTGAAAGATCCTTATACCGGTTGTTTATTGGTTTCAGAACCTTGCCTAAATGAGGTATATTTCCAACGGTCGGTTATTCTCTTGGTTGATCATGACCCGTTGATCGGAAGCATGGGATTGGTTCTTAACAAGTCATCCAATCTAATGTTAAATACCGTAATCGAAGGTTTGGAAAATGTTCCGGAGATTCCTGTCTTTTGCGGAGGGCCTATGGAAAGCGATCATTTGTTTTATATACATACGTTGGGACGATTAGTACCCGGATCGATAGAAATAGCTGAAGGTTTATATATCGGAGGTGATATAGATGTGATATTGTCTTATATAAGAAGTGGAAATACCGTAGAAGGACATATAAAATTCTTTTTAGGGTATAGCGGTTGGGAGGCCGGACAATTGAAAGATGAAATTGCCAATATTTTTTGGATCGTATCCGAAAAAGTATCGCCCTTATTTTGTATTTGCGGTGATGGAGAACAGAGTTGGCGTAAAGCTGTCGTAGATTTAGGGGAAGATTATAAATCATGGCTCAAATATCCTCGTTTGCCTATTCTCAATTGATTCGTTGCATGACTACTACGTTTTTATATCCGTTGTTTGTTTTTATCCATTCATTGAAAAGTCCACAAGATTTAAATCCGTTTGCTGAAAAGAGTTTCAGACAGTTCTCATTATCTTGAAGAATATGGGCATAAAGTTGGTGCAGATGCAAAAAACCGAAAGCGTATGAACACATTAGTTGCAAAGCTTCTCTACCGAAACCTTTCCCTTGATGATCCGGTGCTATGAGAATACCTACCGCACCTCTTTCGTGATGTGGGTCGAGCTCGAACAAATCTACCATTCCGATCGTTTCGTTCGTTTTTTTCAAAGTAATCATCATTCGTAGTTGTCGGGTCTGATAAATATCGTAACAACTGTTTTGAATATATTCACGAAGAGTAAATTTTGAGAATGGAGCTAATGTACATCCATGCACCCATAGAGAAGAGTCGTTTTCCCATTGATATAAAATGTCGAGATCTTCGGGTTCGATAGCTCGTAAATAAATATTTATTCCGGATAGGTATGACATAATCTTTCAGGTTAAAAGTAACGATGATGTTTTTTATAAAAATAGAAAAGCGCTCGAATATGTCGGCATGCTAATTTTGAAAAAATTTTTCGGTTGGTTACCCGTTTCCAATGATGAACAATTGAAAACTGAGGTAGATAAATGATTTTGAAACCATTATTTCGTACTCGTATACAGAAATCTGCATCTTCTGGTCCGTAAAAAATATTTTCATCTAAGAAACCTGTCATATCGAGTGCTTCACGACGGATCATTTGACAAGCTCCAATTAAATATTCCGGCTCATATTCCGATGTGTGAAAAGTCTCTTTATTTTTTTTTCGTATAAAAGAGTGAAGAATATTTTTGAATTTTATGCCGAGTCCCGGATATTCCTTGTCGCTTTTTTGAATTTCTTTTTGAGTATTCGTCAGTTTACAGCCGCAGATTCCCGTTTCGGGATGAAAGTCCATATAAGCAACCATACCGTATATTGCATTCTCGTTAACGATAGTGTCATCGTCGAGGAGCAAAATATATTTGCCCAATGCCTTTTCTATTCCTCGGTTACGGGCGTATGCTATACCTCGGTTATAGGGAAGTATGACAGTCTGTATTTGAGGATAGTTTTCCTCAACATATTGTGATGCGCCGTCTGTTGATCCGTTATCTACCCAGATAATCTCGATATCTTCTTTCTGCAGTGTATATGAAAGAGATGAAAGGCACTCTTTAAGATATACCAAAGAATTCCAAGATATGAGGATTATCGATAACTGCATAGATATATTATTACCCGAATAACTTTATTTTTAATGCTTTTAGAGCGTATGAAAATTCTTTGACCGACGTGAAACGCTTGAGTTGCGTCGAAATAAAATAGTATGAAAAGAAATATTTCAAATTGCTCCGGAACAATATCTTTTCCATTTCATGCGATGAGAGGTGAGGATAATTCAATATTGACTCTCGTTGAACATCGGTAGGGATATATTCCCCACCCTTGATCCACCCGTTTTCTTTTGCCATGGCATAAAATTCTGTGCCGGGGAAAGGAGATACGATATTGAACATGATCTGATCGACTTTTAGCTTTTTTGCCCGCCGTAAAGTATCTTGAAGGGTTTCTTTAGTTTCTAACGGACTTGTTCCGATTAGAATATTCAGTTTTACGGGAACGTTATATTTTTTTAGATACCCGATTGCGTCATATATCTGTTTTTGTGTAATTCCTTTTTTAATGAATTTGAGAATATCTTCGTTGAATGATTCTACACCTAAATCGACATATTTGCATCCCGACATACCTAAGGCTCGGGCTATTGTGTCGGTAATTGCATCTACGCGGGCCTGACATCCCCATGAGAAGCCATATTTACGCATGATATTGCAGATTGCCAGTGTCCTTTCTTCATTCCAGATGAAATTGTCATCCATGAAGCCGATGGCAGTATATCCTTGTTCGTGCAATATCTTCATCTCTTTTTCGATACTCTCTATTGATCGGAAAGAGATGAAAGGTTTCTTTTTAAATTCCCGGCGGTTCTCTATTTCCCGAGCGAAAGTTAATGAACTCGGAACACAATAAATACACTGATAAGGACAATTACGTGAGGTAATGGCAGTAGTATAAGGCGATATTTTTAATTTGGGATTATGATAATCCCGGTCTGCAATATGATGACGTGCCGGAAAAGGCAAGGAATCCAAATCTTTTAATAACAGGTGAAATTTGTTATGTATGATTTTCCCGTTTTCCATGTATGAAATGCCTTCGGTTTGTTTCCAGTCGGTTTTGTCTCGTAAAGCATTCGTCCACTCTTTTACGATAACTTCCGGTTCACCTCTGACGATAACGACTTTTTCATCGGTAAAAAAGCGATCTGTAAAATAAGTAGGTCCAGGACCCATAAACACGACAAATGCGTTCGGTCGATATTTCCGGATCAGGGATAGTGCGATCAAATCGTTTTCTATTGACAGATTTACAGTCCAGATATAATAAATATCGCTGTCGTCTTCTTTAAGAAACTTTTCGAATTTTTTTCGTGAAGTTCTATAATAAACAAAATCCTTATATATAGGAGTATATCCTTCTTCTTCCAATACTGCGACAACGGTCAATTCGTATATATTCGGTGCGGCATATACGATACGGGTACATCCCGCAGTTCGTTCAGCTGGTTTATTGTGGTCTAATACAGGCGGAACTAAGAATGTTAATTTCATGGACCTTAATTTAGCGATAAATTCAATATATATAAACGGAGCATTATCAACATTTCGTATATTTATATACGGTTTTTTTATGGTTTGAATGTTTCATTGAACGGCATTCTGTTAATAATAGATCTGCCGAGAGTGATTTCGTCGGTATATTCCAGCTCGTCGCCAACCGATACACCCCGTGCTAAAATAGAGATTTTTATATTGTAAGGAGCAAGTTTTCTGAAAATATAAAAATTAGTCGTATCTCCTTCCATTGTAGCGCTGAGGGCAAGAATGATCTCTTGTATATCACCTTGCGATGCCCGTTTTACCAGACTGTCTATTTCCAGATCGGAAGGACCGATCCCGTCCATAGGGGAAATGACTCCGCCTAAAACGTGATACCGACCCTTAAATTGACGAGTATTTTCGATTACCATCACTTCTTTGATGTTTTCTACGACACAAATGATAGAATCGTCCCGGTTAGGATCGGAACATAAAGAGCAGGTATCTGAGTCGGAAATGTTATGACATACGTGACAATACTTGATCTCTTTGCGGAGCTTTATAATGGTATTTCCGAAATTTTCCACTAAAGGTTCTTCTTGTCGGAGAAGATGTAACACTAACCGCAAAGCGGTTTTTCGTCCGATACCCGGTAATTTGGCAAACTCATTTACCGCATTTTCAAGTAATGCGGAAGAGTAAGGTTGATTCATCTGAATGCTATTTTTGTGTTTGTCGGATTCTCTATGAATAATGCTGTTTTTGTGATAACTGCAGTAAAAACAGACTTAAAAGAAACTCGATACTAAAAATATTTTTTGTTACGAAATTAAGATTTTTCTTTGATAAAGCCGTTACGGTAAGCGATCAATAATTTTTTCAGATCTTTTATTTGGGTTTCGAGCTCTCTTCCTATATCGGTATCACGTACCATCATTCGTTGGGAACTCAGTTCGAGGATAAAACTGGTTGAAATAATATCGATACCTTCTTCTATTGCTTTTTGTGCCGACTGAAAAGGCTCGTGTTGTGTCAGTTGTAATCCTCGCGAGTGAAAAATCAACGTATAGCCTGCGATTCCGGTTTCCGGTTGGTAAGCTTTTGAAAATCCACCGTCGATTACCAGTAGTTTTCCACCGGCTTTTACCGGTTTTTCTCCTTTGATCGTTTTTACCGGAACATGTCCGTTGATAATATGGGAATGAATGTCATTTATTCCGAATTCTTTCAGTATCATGTCGCAGACACGCTCTTCATTCCTTAATGTATAATAATATCCCTTTTTCTCTTTCCAAAGCTCTTTATCATTGGTGAAGTAGCGTTCGAACGTCGCCATTTTGTCTTTGTCGAATGGAGGCGCATCTTCTCCGCACCAGAGATACCACATATAATCCCGTGCAAATTTTTTCTCTTCAGAACCCTCTTCATCAAAATAGGCGACTCGTATTATCTGGTCTATCCGGTCGAGCAATGCCTTTCCTTTATATTTTTTGTCTCGTATTGTTATCTCTTTAAAAGATCCATCGGCATTCAACGGTATAGAGGCATGATACAGCAGATTAGAGTTGCGTACCAGATATATGCTTCCGTAAGAAAACAGACATCGCATGTGTTTTCTCAGTTTTTCGCTGTTGACAAAAGAGTAACGTAATCGACGCATCAGTTCTTGCTCTTCATCGGTAAGTTTATAAGGATTTTTAGGATCGATAGTCGGGAAATAAGTGTCCGTTAAAGGATATTCTTTTCCATTCAGAATCAATTTCCCCTGTTTATAGTCGATCTTGTCGAGCAACAGTCGATTATCCATATTATATTCAGGATGAGCTTTGATAAGCTGAGCCTCCAGTTTAAACTGTATGATCGTGATTGCTTTATGCATCTGAGCGATCAGTTTTTGGGTCTTTTCGCTATGTACGTTATCTGTTCCTACTTTAGGCATGAAAAGCGAGCAAGGGTCATCTTTATAACGTTCTATGGCGAATGTTGCCAATGGCAGCAGATTTATTCCGTACCCGTCTTCGATCGTAGTCAGGTTTCCATAACGCATTGCCATTCTTACGACGTTGGCGATACAGCACATGTTACCCGATGCAGCCCCCATCCATAATATGTCGTGATTACCCCATTGTATATCGAAATTATGATAATTACATAATGTATCCATGATAATATGAGCCCCCGGTCCTCGATCATATATGTCGCCTACGATATGCAATGTGTCTATCGTGAGTCGTTGTATAAGGTTGCACATGGCGATGATAAAACAATCAGCTCGCCCTGTCGATATGATAGACGAGATGATACCGTTCACATAAGCCTGTTTGTTCGGGTCTATCTGCGATTCATGCAGCAATTCCTGTAAAATATAGGAAAATTCTGTAGGGAGAGCCTTCCTTACTTTCGATCGAGTATATTTCGAAGAAACATTTTGACATACTCTGATAAGTTGATGAAGCGTGATTTTGTACCAATCTTCCATATCCGGTTCATGGGATTTTATCAGCTCCAACTTATGATCGGGGTAATAGATGAGTGTACATAACTCTTTTTTTTCGCTCTCTCGAAGAGTTTGCCCGAAAATTTCGTCGACTTTACGACGTACTGTTCCTGATGCATTTTTCAGAACATGTTGAAAAGCTTCATATTCTCCGTGTATGTCTGTCAAGAAATGCTCTGTTCCTTTTGGTAAATTCAGAATCGCTTCCAGATTGATGATCTCGGTACATGCGTCCGATATGGTCGGGAATTGTTTTGAAAGCAGTTGTAAATATCGCAGGTCTTGCAATGCGGTCTCTACAGATATATTGTTCATAGAATCATAATTTTCCATGTAAAGTAATAGGTTTAGTAATTCAAAAATAGCCTTTTTTTTAGATCCGGGCAAGATTATCGGCAGATAATAGCTATATTTGTCATAATAACTGTCGATTAACAAAAATGATTATGGAGATAAAAAGTGCACGTTTTATAATAAGTAATACTGATGTAACGAAGTGTCCTTCGGGAAATTTACCGGAATATGCCTTTATCGGTCGTTCTAATGTAGGAAAATCATCGTTGATCAACATGCTTACCAATAAAAAGGGGCTGGCGATGACTTCCTCTATGCCCGGTAAAACGCAGCTTATCAACCATTTTCTGATCAATGATGCTTGGTATCTGGTCGATCTTCCGGGATACGGATATGCACAACGCGGTAAAGAAGGGAGAGAAAAAATACGCAGCATTATAGAGAGTTATATCTTGAACCGTTATGAGATGACTTGTCTGTTTGTTTTGATAGACTGCCGACATGAACCGCAGAAAATCGATGTCGAGTTTTTAGAATGGCTCGGAGAGAACGAAATACCCTTTTGCATAGTATTTACCAAAGCCGATAAATTAGGACCTGTACGCTTTAAGGAGAATGTCGAGGCTTATAAGAAACGTTTGCTTGAAGATTGGGAAGAACTTCCTCCGGTATTTTATACTTCTTCGGAGAAAAAGCAAGGAAGAACGGAATTACTCGATTATATCGGGAGTATAAATGATTCGCTGGAGAACAGTTAAGGTGTTGTCTGCAGACTCTTAAACTGCTTCTAAATTACGTTAAATAATATATTGTCATGAAAAGAAATGATATATTTGTAAAAGCCCTTTGTTCACTGCTTGTGATCTGCGGGCTTTTTTTATCAGGTTGTAAACAAAATAACAAAGATCATAATATGGCGACAAAAGATGATTTTATGAGGGAAGCGATAGCGCTTTCTATTGAGAATGTGAAAAATGGAGGAGGTCCTTTCGGTGCGGTGATTGTAAAAGACGGAAAAATTATTGCAAGAGGGGTAAATCGAGTAACGGCATCCAACGATCCTACCGCTCATGCTGAGGTGAGTGCGATACGTGAAGCTGCCGGAAAATTGGGTCGGTTCAATTTGAGCGGCTGTGAAATATACACGTCGTGCGAACCTTGTCCTATGTGTCTGGGTGCGATTTATTGGGCTCGACTCGATAAAATGTATTATGCCAATACTAAGACCGATGCTAAGGATATAGGTTTTGATGATTCGTTTATTTATGATGAGCTTGAATTAAAACCTGCAGATCGTAAGCTTCCTTCTGAAACTTTGTTGAGGAATGAGGCGATAAAGGCTTTTGAAATGTGGGATACCAAAGCGGATAAAATAGAATATTGAATTAAAATATTGTGAAGAAGTGGAATAGTTAAATTATGATTCCACTTTTTTTTATTTCTATAATTAATTATGATGGAAAATGTAGATGAGGCATTTTAATAAAAGAGAAAAGGATGTAATAAAGATTCTTGTCAGCAAGGATTTTACGAATGTGAGCAGTTTTTCTGTAGAGTTAAATAAGATGTTTTTTAATGAGGAAAATGGAGCGGCTTTGGTCGTTGATCGTTCAGAAAAAGTTTTTTATTTATTTATTCGGAATTTTGAAGATCAAAAGCGTGTGAAGGTTTGCATCGGAGAGTTTTTGGAGCTGGTAAATTTACTTCTTTATTTGAGTGATAATAATTTGGTGAATGTTTTGCCATATTCAAATTTACCGTCGTTTTTCCTTTTGCATGATACATTCAGGCAGGTAGATTCTGATTATGATGGAAAATGTGTTTTGGATGGTAAGGGGCATTATTTTAATATTAGGGATTTGCTTTATATTTATAATAGAGAGGGTGTTCCGGAATACAAGTCTTTTCGGTTTAACGGAAAATACTATGATTTGGTATTGAATCTATTGTTTGGAGTAATATACCCTACGGCAGAATTGTACGCTTTTGTAGAACGAGGTAATATGACGGAGGAGGAGTTGCGATTTAAAGTTCAGTTCGAGGAGTCAGCCAAACAACACCGATCCGCGATGAAAAATGCAGAGGAACAGTTAGAGAAAACTAAGCGATCGTTAAATATATCTTATATTGCATTGTTTATATCTTTTGTCGCTTTGATTGCTACCTTATGTTCCAATTTATGGATGAAGACATCTATTGAACCTTACCAATTTCAAAGTGTTAAAAATATTTTGGAAGAAATTGAGAAAAATACTAAAATCAAGAGTTTGAAAGATAATGATAATCTGGAGATAAAACCTTCGATTATTGATATGCAAATGAAAGAAGACTCATTGAATTTAAAATAGATAAATGAAACTACTTGATCAATGGTGCGAACAGTTGTAGCGGAATATCTCTTCGTATCTACTTTGTTGTTTTGAATTTCTCATTAATCGGGATATTTCTGTAAAGCAACGCAATTGGGGTTTTATCGTTTTATTAAGGACTGCATCTCTGACTTTGCTGAGATCGGTAATAGGTGCGGTAAAGATATTATCTGTTTCTATGACAATTGTAGATGTGCAGGAGGTGTTGTGTTGACAATTTGAAGCGTACAAGTCATTTGATATTTCGATAAGACTTTCCATTGCTATTTCATCGCACTGTCCTGTACTGAAAGAAAGTTTTTGGCTGTTATTTTTTATGTATTCGCGTACGGGTTTGAATAACTCCCTTAATAGCATTGTTTCATCGAGTAATCTTTGAGGGTTACCTTTGCTTTTATATACAAGGTATTCACATATTGATGGTAATTTGATTGCCGGTCCTTGATTGATATGCAATTTGTTGGATTTTTCGATAACTTGATTGATCGCTTTATAAATCTTTTGGTTAATGAATGCCTCTTCTCTTGCTCGTTTTATTGATGCTGAATAGAGTAGATCTTTGTTTTGGGCAGTTATGCTATTTTGCAAAACACGAGAGTCGCTGATCAGTTTTAAAGTAAGATTTTCGTTCCATTCGTTTTCTTTTTGGAATTCCAAAATTTTTTGAAGTAACGTTTTATTTCGGGTTATGATGTCGACAAATGCTCCATCCATTTTATCGTTAAGGGAAATTTCCAATAGTTCGCCTGTTAATAAATCTATATTGTTGTCTTTAATGGCATTAGTTATGGTTGTCACTACGGACAAAATATTATCTGACAAATGAGGCAGATATTGTAGAGGATTTTGTGTCATCTTGCAGCTTTCAAGAGTCCAACTGATATTATTTAGTAGGTCTTTTGAAACTTCATTGCAAACATTGTTATAGAAACGAGAAGAGTTGTCGTTGAGAACGGAAATGTTATCGAAACCATATCTTGCTATTTTGTCAATGATGTGTATACTGTTGTCTTTGACATAGTCTGGAACAAAATTTGATAATTGCAATTGATCACAAAAAATTTGCTGTATGCAAATTTGAAGAAAGTCATCAATGTCGTCATTGTTTCGGGCTTTTCCATTAAGACATTTATCAATACATTGGAATGCGTTATGTTCTATTAATAAATCCATGTAGTCGAGATTAAGGTACATTTACAAATATAAGAGATTCTGTATTAAAAAATCTTACTTGATACTTTAATTTTTGTATCTGTCTGTAAATTCAATCGAAAATCGTATCTTTGCTATACGATACAGAAGATTTTGATATTTTCTTGTATTTGCAGATAATAATTAATGAACGAGGTAAATGAAATGAGCACTTGGTTTGAATGTAAAGTAAAATATGATAAAATGATGGAGAACGGCATGCAGAAGAAAGTTACCGAACCTTATATGGTCGATGCTCTTTCTTTTACCGAAGCCGAAGCTCGTATTATAAAGGAAATGACACCTTTTATTTCGGGGGATTTTTCTGTCGCTAATATTAAAAGAGCCAATATCAGCGAGTTGTTTTTTGATGAGACGGGCGATAAGTGGTTTAAATGCAAAGTCAATTTTATTACGCTCGACGAAAAGAGCGGAGCGGAGAAGCGTACGGCGAGTTATATGCTCGTGCAGGCGCAGGACTTGCAGAAAGCTTTGGGAAACCTGTTGGAGGGAATGAAAGGGACTATGGCTGATTTTGAAATAGCTGCTATTAACGAAACGCCTATTATGGACATATATCCCTATGCAGTCGAAGATGAAGATCTTCCTCCTGTTGCAGAATCTTAGATATGAATATTATTGCAGAAAATATAGAGCGGGTAAAGCAAACTCTTCCTTCGAGGGTGAGGTTGGTTGCTGTCTCCAAATTTCATCCGGTAGAGATGATACGGGAGGCTTATGATAGCGGACAACGACTTTTCGGAGAGAGTAAAGTGCAAGAATTACTTTCTAAAAAGTCTGTTCTGCCGGAGGATATAGAGTGGCATTTTATCGGTCATTTGCAAACGAATAAGGTGAAGCAGATCGTCCCGTTTGTTTCTATGATACAAAGTGCCGATAGTCCTAAATTGCTGCAAGAGATAAATAAGGCAGCGGAGAAGGTCGGGCGCGTGGTTTCATGCCTGTTGCAAATACACATTGCCCGGGAAGAAAGTAAATTCGGCTTTTCTTTTGAGGAGTGCCGTGACTATCTCCGGTCGGGAGCATGGAGAGATCTTTGTTGTGTGCGATTTTGCGGAGTAATGGGAATGGCTACATTTACAAATGATTGTGAACAAATAGAATCGGAGTTTCTATCACTCCGTAATTTTTTTGATGAAATAAAGAAAGACTATTTTCCCGAAGATAGATCGTTTTGTGAAATTTCTATGGGAATGTCCGATGACTATCTTTTGGCAGTAAAAGCCGGAAGTACGCTGGTACGTGTGGGAAGCCGTATTTTCGGGGAAAGAGTATATTAAAGAATCTAAACTTACCGTTATGGAAACACTACAGACTGCGTATGCCGGGCTTACACTACGTAATCCTATCATTGTCGCAAGTTCGGGACTGACAAATAATATAGATAAGATTAAAGATCTTGAAAAAGCCGGAGCTGGAGCTGTTGTTTTAAAGTCTCTTTTTGAAGAACAGATACTTGATCAGGCAGATCATGTTTTGTATCATTCGGCGGATTATCCCGAAGCGTATGATTATGTGCAAAATTATGTGCGGTCACATAAAATAGGAGAGTATCTGACATTGATACGTGAAGCCAAAGCTTCGTGTTCGATACCGATTATTGCCAGTATTAATTGTTATGATAATGGGAGCTGGGTATCTTTTGCACGTGATATGGAGGCTGCCGGAGCTGATGCGATAGAGATTAATATTTTGAAAATAGCAACGGTATTGGAGGAGAATCCCGGTGAATATGAAAAGCTGCATATCGACATTTTGAAAGCTATTAAAAATGCGGTGAAAATTCCGGTTACGGTAAAAATGGGACAACGTTTCAGCAATATTGTGGCGGTCGTCAATCAACTGAAAGCAAATAATGCAGATGGTGTGGTATTGTTCAACCGTTTTTATCAGCCTGATATTGATATCCACAAAATGCAGTTTACGTCCGGTACGGTCTTCAGCAGTTCTTCAGATTTTAGCAATACGATGCGATGGATCGGAATCGTGTCGGGGCAAGTTCCTAATTTGTCGTTAGCGGCATCAACAGGAATACATGAGCCGGAATCGGTAATTAAGGCTTTGTTGGCGGGGGCTTCGGCCGTAGAGCTTTGCTCGGTGTTATATCAACACGGAAACGGTATCATTATGCAAATGATTACTATTCTCGAAGAGTGGATGCAAAGTCAGGGATTTAAGTCTATCGGGGAATTTAAAGGATTGCTTAATTTTAAAAACATTCCCGACCAATCGTATTATGAACGAGTGCAATTTATGAAATATTTTTCTAATCGGGATTGATTGTCCATCATGTTAGAGCCTGTCGTCTAAATTTTACTCGGGTCAGGTTTGAGAAATTCTTTCGAGGATATTTTTTTGTTGGAAAATTTAGACGACAGATTCTAAAAATCTGACCCGATAATACTTTCTTATCGGAAAATTTAAACGGGCTCTTATTCAAATGATGTTTTAGGAACAATATTGTATTGTCCTTTTATCGGCTTCCAACGATACTCTCCATTCTCGTCCAGCACTGCTTTTTCAAATCCGTCAAGTTTTCCGTTTCGGTAACAACGACGATATATTCCGAAAACTCCTTTTAAGCCTTCATTTTTTAAATAGCGTTGTATAAAATTCTGTTCTTGAGGTTTGTGTTTCTTTTGGTCTATATGAAAGTCTCTGTTTGCGTTTTTTAAACTTCCTTTATTTATAGCTTGAATCATTTTCTCCTGATCTTCTATCGTTATGTAATATTCGGTATTGGGAGTAAAGGTGACCATCAATGAATTGTTGGTATTCTTGCGGTCTTTTTGGGACTCTGCGAATACCCACATATCTCCCGGAGAAGGAGAGGATGGACGGGGACCGGGATGCGTATGGATAAAGCCCGTTGTTTCCGTATCCGGTAGGTTATCCATGTCACCGTTCCACGGATGATAAAGGAATCCGTTTTTTACGTATGGAGCTTGTCCTTTCGTGATCGGATCGGCTTTCAATTCGAATGAAGGGTCGTTGTCGGATGTATTGTATTGTCGGACAACAGTTCCGTATTCTATATCTTTATCTGACCGGGATATCGATCGTAGAGTATCCGCACTTAATCCTGTCGGGTTTGGAGTCATGTACGGTTCGATAATGCGAAGGAAATCGGGGTCGGAAATGCTGTCGCGCGGAGCGTTCGGGGTGGTTATCGGCAAGTTGAATTTGCCGGATTGTGTTTGCGTTTGTTTTGTCGGATTCTTTTGGGGTATTCTTTTTCCCGCATTTTGCATTATCCGGTTAAACGGATACGGAAGAACGGACCCGGGTGTGATCGGTGGCTGGAAAGATTTTTTAGTTAAGTGAATTATGAAAGCAAATGTAAATACGCTGTCTTATGATATGATGCGATAAATATAAAAAATGAATCGGTTATTTGATTCTGATGCTTTTTACAATGTCGTCCATTACTGTTTTAGCCCGTTCGGTCATAAGGCTGTCATGAGGAAAGTAAAGTAGAATATCCAAAATATTTTTCTGAAGATACAGATCGGCATAATGAATATCTACACCGTTATTTATCCCTAAAGAAAGTATATACGGGTCGGATATATATTCAACTTGTAATACGCAAATAAAATTACTGTCGGGATACTCTATATAGTCATACAGCTCCCGATTCTCCGGTTTTCTCTGCCATTTTTTTGTGTTAATGTCGGAATATTCTCTTAAGTTGAAATACAATTCCATAATTTCCTTGGGATTATCAGGATTGCAAACGTATGCTGAAAAATAGTTTTTAAGATCTTTATCCAATTTCTTCCATGGGTTTGCGGTGCGCTGGTCTTCAAATCCCGGAGGAATTACGAGACTGATCTCTTCCCCTTCGGGTGTAGTGAACGAAAACGGAGTCCCTTTTTGTACGCAACAGTAAAAGATGGATAAAAAAATAAAGAAAGAGATGATCAACCTGATGTTTGGTGGTTTCATATACAGATGGTTTGGTATATCCAAATATAGCTAAAAAAATAATTTATGCAAAGTAATATTATTAACGTATCTCTTTTTCTTATTTAATGAAAGATTATTTGATACCTGTTATTTAGAAAAGATCATTTGTATAGAATCAAAGTAGATTTGCAATCTGAAACGGGAAATGGATTTTTATGTTATAAAACATGCGTTTTTGAATGACAACATTAGTGAATAAGCGTTATTTTTACACCAAATATACAATATAAAAATAATTATCATGGCAGACACCGATTCTCAAAAAGGAAAAACTCTTTCCGGACTTCTCAAAGAGAAGTTTGATACTCAGATAGCCGGAAAACCGGTAGCACTTTACACTCTTACCAATAAAAACGGAGCAGAGATTTGCATTACAAATTTCGGAGGTATTGTGGTTTCTCTTATGATACCCGATGCATTTGGGAAAATGACCGATGTGGTTTTAGGACATGAATCGATAGAGGATTATCTGAATACTCCGGAGAAATTTCTCGGAGCTTTGATTGGTCGGTACGGAAATCGTATAAAAAAAGGTACTTTTGTTTTGGATGGAATACGTTATAATATTCGTTCCAATAATCCTGACTGTGTATTGCATGGCGGTATAGTGGGCTATAATAATGTCGTGTGGGATGCCCGTCAATTGGATGAGCAAACTTTAGAGCTGACTTACCTTTCGAAAGATGGGGAAGAGGGCTTTCCGGGCAATCTCTTCGTGAAAGTGATTTATCGGCTTACTGATAATAATGCGATGAAAATCGATTATGAAGCATTTACCGATAAACCGACCGTAGTAAATCTTACTCATCATTCGTTTTTTAATTTGAATGGAGACGGAGGTGGAGAGGTTACCAACCATAAAGTGATGATCAATGCCGATTATTTTACACCAATGGATGATAAATCTGTACCGACAGGAGAAATACGTCCGGTGAAAGATTCTCCTATGGATTTTACTGAACCTCACGAAGTGGGAGAACGGATCGATAATAATTATGAACAACTTATTTTCGGAAAAGGGTATGATCATAATTATGTGTTGAATAAGAATTATCCCGGAGAAATGACTTTAGCGGCTAAAGCTGTCTCTCCTAAAACAGGAATCTCTATGGAGGTGCATACGACCGAGCCGGGAGTACAGCTTTATACCGGAAATTGGCTAAACGGTTTTATCGGGAAGAAAGGTCGCAGTTATTCTGAACGTACGGCAATTTGTTTTGAAACTCAGCATTTCCCCGACAGCCCGAATAAACCGCATTTCCCATCAACGGTGTTGCGTCCCGGTGAAATATATACTCAAACTTGTATATATACGTTCGGCATAGAAAAATGATGAAGAGAAACAGCACAGAAAAATTTTGCGAATATTCGATTACATAGGTATTATGCATTTTAATCTGTACGAAAAAATCAAAATAACTAAATAATTTATCAACAGTAAAAAACTATGAGTGACACAACTAACAAGAAGAATTATGCATTGCCTATTGCAATGATGTTCGCCCTGTTTGCAATGATTTCGTTTGTAACGGGACTTACCAATCCGCTGGGTGTAATTGTAAAGAATCAGTTCGATGTCCCGAACTGGATGACTCAGTTGGGTAATGCCGCCAATTTTATTGCTTATGCTTTTATGGGTATTCCGGCGGGTATGATGCTTAAAAAAATCGGATATAAAAAAACGGCTCTTGCCGCTATTGCCGTTGGTTTTATCGGTGTAGGTATTCAGTTTTTTTCGGGACAGCTTGATAACTCCAGTAGTTTTGGAGTTTATCTTGCAGGTGCGTTTGTTTCCGGTTTTTCTATGTGTATGCTGAATACAGTCGTAAACCCGATGTTGAATACATTGGGCGGTGGAGGAAAAAGAGGAAATCAGCTGATTCAGTTCGGAGGTTCTTTGAATTCTATTTCAGCAACGATCGTTCCTATTCTTGTAGGTTACTTGATCGGTAACGCAGCTAATGCAAAGATCAGTGACGCTTCTCCGGCATTGTTTATTGCTATGGGTATCTTTGCCGTAGCCTTTATCGTGTTGTCGATAATGAGCATTCCGGAACCTCACATGGAGCCTGCTAAGGCTAAGACTGAAAAAGATACGCACAGCGCGCTTTCTTTCCGTCATTTTATATTGGGGGCTGTAGCGATTTTCTTATATGTGGGAGTTGAAGTGGGAATTCCGAATTTCTTGAATTTATTTTTGACAACAGCACCCGATGCTTCCGGAGCTACCGGTATGGGAATCGATGCAGCTATGGCAGGATCTATTTGCGGTACTTATTGGTTTTTGATGATGGTCGGACGTTTATTCGGAGGTATTCTCGGCGGTAAATATTCAAGTAGAACTCAGATGATTTTTGTGTGTACATTGGCATTGATATTTTTGTTGATCGGAATATTTGCCCCGACAACCAGCCAAATATCCATGCCGGTATTCAAATCGGATATCAGTTTCGGTATGACGACAGTTCCCGTAGGAGTAATGTTCTTTGTTCTTTGCGGACTCTGTACGTCGATTATGTGGGGCGGAATCTTTAACCTTGCGGTCGAAGGATTAGGTAAATATACTGCTATGGGATCGGGTATATTTATGGTAATGGTTTGCGGTGGAGGTATTTTGCCGTTGTTGCAAGGCGGTGTAGCCGATATCTTCAGCAACTATATTGTCAGCTTCTGGGTAGTATTCGCAGCTGTTTGCTATATGCTGTATTATGCTTTGATCGGTAGTAAAAACGTAAATACCGATATTCCTGTAGAATAAATATTTTCATTTTTTCCCCGAATTATTCGATTTGGGATTATATTTAAAAAAGACAATAATCATGGATAATAAAATAGTCAGAGAAAAATTTGCAGAATTATTTGGAACAGCCGGAGATCTTTATTTTTCACCGGGTCGGGTAAATTTGATTGGAGAACATACCGATTATAATGGCGGTTTCGTTTTACCGGGAGCTATCGATAAAGGTATGTTGGCTGAGATAAAACCGAATGGGAAGAATATAATACGGGCTTTTGCGGTCGATCTTAATGAATATTCGGAATTCGGTATGAACGAAGAGGACGCTCCGAAAGAAAGCTGGGCTCGTTATATCTTCGGTGTCGTGCGCGAAATAACTAAACGCGGAGGAAAAGTGGAAGGTTTTGATACCGCATTTTCAGGAGATGTTCCTTTGGGTGCAGGTCTGTCTTCTTCTGCAGCTCTGGAAAGTACGTTTGCTTTTGCTTTGAATGAGATATTTAATCTGGGTATCGATAAATTCGAGCTGGCGAAAATAGGACAGGCTACCGAACATAATTATTGCGGTGTGAAATGCGGTATTATGGATCAATTTGCTTCGGTATTCGGCAAGGAAGGTCACTTGATCCGTTTAGATTGTCGTTCTTTGGAGTATGAATATGTTCCTTTTGATCCGAAAGGGTATAAGGTCGTGTTGATAGACTCGGTGGTAAAGCATGAGTTGGCTTCGTCGGCTTATAATAAACGACGTGAGTCTTGCGAGGCTGTTGTTGCGGCGATTAAGAAGAGACATCCTGAAGTGGAGTTATTACGTGATGCCGATATGAAAATGCTTGATGAGGTGAAGAATGAGGTATCGGCAGAGGACTATCGTCGCGCGGAATATGTAATTGAGGAAATACAACGGTTGCTCGATGCTTGTGATGCTCTTGAAAAAGGCGATTATAAAACAGTAGGAGAGAAAATGTATGGGACTCATCACGGCATGAGTAAACTTTATGAGGTAAGTTGTGAAGAGCTCGATTACCTGAATGATGTCGCTCGTGAATGCGGAGTTACCGGTTCTCGAGTAATGGGAGGCGGTTTCGGCGGGTGTACGATAAATCTCGTGCCTGAGGATAAATATGATAATTTTATCACGACTGCTGTTAAAGGATTTACTCAAAAGTTCGGAAAAGAACCCAAGGTATATCCGGTGAAGATCGGAGCAGGATCACGTAAATTATAATACATAATTCTGATATGGCGGGTATCCGGAATCAAACGTAACATCATTTCGGATACCCGCATTTTATTTTTAACTTATGCATGAAGACAGTTTTTATGGAGTTCAGGCACGTTTCCTGATAGCGGTGGATTGTACGATACTCGGATTTATCGACAATGAAATCAAGTTGCTGACGTTTCGAAGAAAAATCGAACCTAAAAAAGGCGGACTTTCTTTATTAGGCGGTTTTATGAATGAAAATGAAAATATCGATCAGGCAGCGAGTCGGGTATTGAAGACACTGACAGGCCTTGACAATATTTATATGCAGCAAGTAAAAGCTTACGGAAATGTAGATCGTGATCCCGGAGAACGAGTGATATCCGTGACCTATTATGCTCTGATTAATGTGACTGATTATGCTAATAGTCTGTTGCCGGAAAGTGATTTGGAATGGATTTCGTTGGACAGGAAAAGAGAACTTATTTTCGACCATGAACAGATGCTTGATGATGCTATATTGCTATTGCGGCGTCATGCAGCGCTGCACCCGATAGGATTTAATCTATTGCCTGAGAAGTTTACATTGACGCAATTGCAGTCGCTTTATGAATCGATTTATGGTGAAACGATGGATAAACGTAACTTCCGTAAAAAAATTTTAGGGATGGATATTCTTGAACGGCTTGATGAAAAAGATAAAAAAAACTCTAAACGTGGAGCTTATTATTATGTGTTTAATCGTCAACGGTATGAATCGATGCTCGATAAAGGATTTGTATTCACTATGTAAGAGGGTGGTGTGATCGGGGGAGTTCTCCATGGTGGTCATGCGTAAATTTGAAAAATAGTTTTGTAAATTTGAACTTGTTTACAACTTTTGTTAATGTCGGTAAATTGTAAATTTAAAATGCTATGATTATGAAGAAATTGATTTTTGTCGTTCTTTTGTGTATCACATCTTTAAGCTTTGTGGAAGCGCAAAAAAATGCTGTGGGACTGCGTTTGGGAGGAGGAGCTGAGTTTCTTTATCAGAGAGATATGAGTACTAAAAATTTTCTTCAGTTTACATTGGCTATTCCCAATTACGAAGGTTTGTCGTTGACCGGTATATATAATTGGCGATGCTGTCAGTGGGACTGGACACCCCAAACTTGTGGTTGGTATTTAAATGCCGGAGTCGGTGGAGCATTAGGATTTTATGATTTTGATGATTCGGGACTTTTGTTCGGAGTAGCCGGTTCTTGTGCTTTCGGTTGCCAATTTAAAAAAGTACCCATTTCTCTCGAAGTCGATTATCGTCCGGTTATTGGTACGGTTATCGGAGGATATAGCGAAGGATTCTTTACTCCCGGTTTTTGGAATTTCGGACTGGCAGTGGCATATCATTTTTAATGGCGGTTCTGTTTTTTTTTAAAACATTTATTTAATATCGAACCGGACGATCATCGAATAGCGTAGTTTGATGGTGCAAAACGAGTCGAAGGATTGGGCTTGAGATGAAATTCATATTGCTTTGTGCAGAAAGAGTATAGTAGTTTATACTTTCTTGCGGTTCTACAATGCGTATGACATCGCTTAATTGTTTACCGAGAGATTCGAGATAGGCTGCTTTTTCTTTTGCAGCTCTCAATGACTCTATCTTTCCTCGTTTTCGATATGTCTGCATTTCTTTATTTTTCAATTCGCCTATATACATATTATTGACACCTTTTGTGTCGATATTTTGTACGATTTTGTCGATCGGTTTAAGAACCCGTCTAAATTTTCCGACAAAAAAATATTATTAGGTCATCTTTGTGTTTTTTTCGGTCTGTTTTCTCGTTTTTTCTCGTCAGATAGCCTGCTATCCTCCTCATAAAAACAGAAAAACATCTTCGTAAGAAACTCTCAAACTTGACTCGAGTAAGATTTAGACGACAGGCTCTTAGAGTTTTGTTTAAATTTTATCCATTAAGTATATAAACATACCTTTATCTTATTTTATAAGACGATCTGTTTTTTTATTTTTTTGTAAGAATCGATAACTGCAATACGACAAACTTTTCAGAATTTACGGTATGGCAATTAAATTTTATCAAAAATGTCGCTGCAAATTTTATTTCGCTTTCCTTGAGCAGAGGTGAAAGTTGTTGGAGGGGATTGAATAATTATATGTTTTATGTTAAAAATAGTTTCTTTAATGATAAATTTTACCTAATTTGAGAGGTGTATAAAATATATTTATTATATTGATGAAACATTGTTGCAATAATATTAAATCTGATACCGATGAGAAGTATAATTATTTTTATTATTCCTTTGATTGTTTGTTCCTGTATAAATGAGATCGAAGTTACTGAGCCGGCCGATGAATGCCGAAAATTATCGGTAGGTGAGGCTCGGGCCTTTTTTGAGGATAGGTTCACCCGATTATATATGGCACAGGCTAACTTTGGAGTAGATGATGAAAATCAGTCGGTTTTGTTTACCGGAGATTTTACTCCGCAATGGCAAAACTCTTTGCAGGAATCTAATAATTATGTTTCGGCAGTTGATGCACCTATAGTTTCGGCATATCAATATTATGCTTATATTCCGAATAGAGAAAAGCCGGAGGATGGTGAATTGATTGAAATGTCCCAAAGAATGATTGTGGTAAAAAGCAATGATACCGAAGAAATGGCAGGTTTTATTGCAACATTGATTCCTACAAGTAATTTTGTCTTTAAAAATAGAAACCCGATTGCATACTCTTATTTAAATGAGAATGTCAAGTATTCGGGATTGGTTATATTGAAACTTTTGACAGGGCGCATTCACCAAGTTATAGAATATCGGGATGGGAAGGTTATAAAAAATATAAATATGAATGATCCTCGTCTGTCTCCTGCAATGCGGGTTGAATATTGTAATCATATTTTAGGGAACATTCAATTTCTCCGGTTTGCAAAAGTGATGACACGAGCAGGTGAATCGGGAGGAAACAATAATTCGTATTTTTGCAGTTGGTGCAATAAATATCATGGATTGGATGAAGATTGCGACAAACCGGCTCCGGGAGTAACTGCGTGTCCGAAATGTCATGGGTTGAATATTTGTTATTGTTGTCCTGTCTGTCATAACTATCCTTGTGATTGTTTTGCCTCTCAGACTTGCATTATATGTTCGCGAAATCCATGCATTTGTGCCGATTGGTGCCTTATATGTATGAAACCTTTCAGCGAGTGTCCGGGACATGGGACGGGAGGTGGTGGTACAACTCCGACCGATCCTGAGCCGGAAACAGATCCGTATTCACCCAAAACTCCGGTTTCTTTAATGGATGTAGATAAATTTGTCGGATATGGTCAGTTCGAAAATTGCCATACGGCGTGTGTGGAGATATTGAAAAAACACGGTATCGATTATCCCGGGAGTTCGGATTATGTGTTTAAGTTGAAAATAGAGGTGAATAAACAATTAGTGAATTACGGCAATGATCCCGCCGGCAATTATCGGAATGCCGTTGATTGTATCGACCGGCATTTGGATGCGGGTCGGCCAATAATGGTAGGAGTAAATCATACTTTTGGAAGAAATATAAATGAAGGAACGACGGATCATTTTGTCGTTATTGCCGGACGGGGATACGATTCTGCCAAAGGGATGAACTATTATACATATTATGAGGTGGGAACGTCCCATTCTTTTAAAGGGTGTAGTGAAACGAATAATCGGTTTTATTATGACCCTTCTATTCCTACTCTGTATGATGAGATCGGATTTGTGGATGAAAAAAGGTATGATGTGGCTCAGGTAAGACCCAATGACGGGAATAATGAAAATACGGTTCCGCAAGAATAAATTTATTACTTTTAGAAAATAGAAATTTGTGTTTTATGTTAAAATAAGTACGATTATGAAAAAGGAAATTTTGATAACGATCTTATTGGGGATATTTTTTTTACAGCAGACTGGAGCTCAGATAACCACTACAAAGGAGGCTTTTCAGACAGTTCCATCCACAAAACTTCCTTATGAAGGGATTGTTGGAGAATCTTTAATACCCCCGCGTGCTTCAGTATTTTTTCCATATAAGGTATGGGGTAATAAAATTGATACATCTTTTTGGATAGATTATGGATTGACCGTTTCGATTCCGATAGATGATGGTGATTGTAGTATATTTCGTCGATTTGTTCCGACAAACGGACAATATTTTGTAGGAGTTATAAATTTAGGATTGGTAGATTATGCCACAAAGCGTTTAATTACGGCTACCCCTGAGGGGGAATTTATAGATTGTCTCGAAGTTTCTGTATTTGGATATACAAGAACCGGGATAGGGATTACCATAAAACAATGGAGAATTGATGCGGATATGAGAGTTACGGTTTATCAGGTGAAGCCGACATCGACTACACCTATAAAATTTGAAGATACATCTCCCCTATCTAGAATAAATGCTCAGCGGATTGATACACAGTATCAAATTGATAATTTGGGGCATATCTCAAAAATAAAAGAGATAAAATATCAGCCACAGGATTATATGATTCTTGATTTTACTTTAAAGAGAAATATTTGGGATGGTAAAGAGCAACCGCTTGTTCCTTGATTTATTTTCAAACTATATTTTTATGAGAAAGGAAATTTTGATAACGATCTTATTGGGGATATTTTTTTTACAGCGTACCGGAGCTCAGATAACCACTGCAAAGGAAGCTTTTTCACTAACTCCAATTACTCAGTTGCCATATGAAGGAATTATGAGTGAAACGTTGATTAAGCCATATGCATCGATATATTTCCCATATAAGACATGGGGAAACAAACTGGACATGTCATATTGGATTGATTATGGATTGACTATTTCTGTACCATTGGCAGAAGATGGAGATTGTTCTATATTCCGCCGATTTTCCCCGACTAACGGTCAATATCTTATTGGAGTTATAGATTTGGGAATCATGGATTATATTCGAAAGTATCTGATTACGGCTACTCCAGAGGGGGAATTTATAGATTGTCTTGAAGTTTCGGTATTGGGATCTACAAATACCGGAGTGGGAGCGCTTATAAAACAGTGGAAAATTGATGCGGATATGGGGGTTACGGTTTATCAGATAAAGCCGACCTCGACTGTTTCCATAAAATTTGAAGATACAGCTCCTTTGGCTAGAATGAATGCACAGCGTATCGATACTCGTTATCAGGTTGATGAAACAGGGTATATAAAAAAAATAAAAGAGACCAAGTATCAGCCACAGGATTATATGATTCTTGATTTCACTGGAAACAGAAATATTTGGAATGGAAAAGAGCAGCCGCTTGTTCCTTGATTTATTTTCAAATTATATGTTTATGAAAAAGGAAATTTTGATAACGATCTTATTGGGGATATTTTTTTTACAGCA